>NZ_JASGDU010000050.1:0-35960 GCF_047607065.1 Aeromicrobium sp. | reverse complement strand
GTTCGCCCTTCGAGGCTCGCTCGTTCCTCGCTCGCACCTCAGGGACCCGGTTGCCCCCGGTCGTTGAGGTGTGAGGCCGCCTGCGGCCGAGCCTCGAAACGACCACACCACCCGCGGTAGGTCCCTTCGAGGCTCGCTCGTTCCTCGCTCGCACCTCAGGGACCGGGACAACCCCGGTCGTTGAGGTGCGAGGCCGCCTGCGGCCGAGCCTCGAAACGACCACCCGCGGTAGGTCCCTTCGCCCTTCGAGGCTGCTCCTTCGTCGCAGCACCTCAGGGACCGATCTGTTCATCGGACCGTTACACGCGCGCTGGCGTGTCGCCGGGGGTCTGGCCGCACGCGGGGTTACGTTGCGAAGGTGTTGACGCTCGCCCCTGAGCCAGACCGCCCCACTCGCACCGATCAGTGAGGGCCGGCGCGCGGGGGCGCGTGCGGGTCCGTGAGGAGACAGCCGTGGCTGTGAACCCGACCCAGCGCCGCACCTACGTCATCGACACCAGCGTCCTCCTGGCCGACCCCGGTGCCTTGACCCGTTTCCACGAGCACGAGGTGGTCCTCCCCGTCGTCGTCATCACCGAACTGGAGGCCAAGCGCCATCACCCCGAGCTGGGCTACTTCGCCCGCTCGGCCCTGCGTTTCCTCGACGACCTGCGCGTCGTGCATGGCACTCTCGACGCCCCGTTGCCCCTCGGCTCCGAGGGCGGCACCCTGCGCGTCGAGTTGAACCACATCGACTCCTCGACGCTGCCGGCGGGCTTTCGTCTCGGCGACAACGACACCCGCATCCTCAGCGTGGCCAAGAACCTGTCCGACGAGGGCAAGAGGGTCACCCTGGTCTCCAAAGACCTGCCGATGCGGGTCAAGGCCTCGGCCGTGGGCTTGGCCGCTGAGGAATACCGGGCCGAACTGGCTGCGGAGTCCGGCTGGACGGGCCTGGCAGAGATCGAGGTGAGCGCCGACGACCTCGACACCCTCTACGACGCGGGGACGCTCGATCTGCTCGCGGCGGCCGAATATCCGTGTCACACCGGGCTGGTGCTGCTGAGCGACCACGGCAGCGCCCTGGGGCGGGTGACCCCCGACAAGCAGGTCCAACTGGTGCGCGGTGACCGCGAGGCGTTCGGGCTGCACGGGCGCTCGGCCGAGCAGCGCATCGCCATCGACCTGCTGCTCGATCCGGAGATCGGCATTGTCTCGCTCGGCGGCCGTGCCGGCACCGGCAAGTCCGCGTTGGCGATCTGCGCTGGGCTGGAGGCCGTGCTAGAGCGTGGGCGGCACAAGAAGGTCGTGGTCTTCCGCCCCCTGTACGCCGTCGGCGGGCAGGAACTCGGCTACCTGCCCGGCAGTGAGTCCGAGAAGATGGGGCCGTGGGCGCAGGCCGTCTTCGACACCCTCGGCGCGGTCACTTCCCAGCCGGTCATTGACGAGATCATCGACCGGGGCATGCTCGAGGTGCTGCCTCTGACGCACATTCGCGGCCGCTCCCTGCACGATGCGTTCGTCATCGTCGACGAGGCGCAATCGCTGGAGCGCAACGTGCTGTTGACGGTGCTGTCGCGGATCGGCGCGAACTCCAAGGTCGTGCTGACCCACGACGTCGCCCAGCGCGACAACCTGCGCGTGGGACGGCACGACGGCGTGGTCGCGGTCGTGGAGAAGCTCAAGGGCCACCCGCTGTTCGCGCACGTCACGCTGAACCGCTCGGAGCGCTCGCCCGTCGCCGCGCTCGTCACCGAGATGCTGGAGGACGTCACCCTCTGACGGCGACCCGGCTGGCGAAGTCCAGTGCCCAGCGGGTGCCGGGGGAGGTCGTGGCATGTGTCACAGTTGACCCGTGACCAGCCGAGGGAGGACGGCGCGCGCCGCGGCCGTTGCGGGGAGCCTGCTGCTCAGCGCGAGCGCTCTGAGCGCCTGCGCCGGAGCCGGTGACGAGCGCGGTGTCGTGCGCTGGTATCTCGCCGATGCATCCACCTACGCCCCGCTGGCGCGGTCCTGCACCGACGACGCCGGGGGTTCCTACCGGATCGAGCTCGTGGAGGCTCCGGCCGATCCGGCCGAGCGCCGCGCCGACCTCGTCCAGCGCCTACGCACCGGCGAACAACTCGATATCACCGGAGTCGACACCGCCGAGATAGCCGAGCTGGCCGGCTCCGGTCTGCTGGCCGATCTGCCCGGCGATGCCGCAGCCGACCTCGTGGAGGGCCGCAATGAGGCCGCCGTGGACGCTGTAACCGTCGGCTCGAAGGTGGTCGCTGCCCCGTGGTGGTACGAACCCCAGGTGCTCCTGTACCGCGGGTCGGTTGCCGAGCGGGCCGGCCTGGACATGACCAGGGCGATCACCTGGAACGAGCTGACTGCCGGTGCCGCACGCATCGGCGGCACCGTGCAGATCGCCGGCACGATGACCCAGTGGGTCGGCGCGCTCGCGGCGGGTGAAGACGGGAAGGGCTTCAGCGACAGCCGGGACCTCGCCGCCGTCCTCTCCGGACCGGGCGGTGCCGACGCGGCCGCCGTCGTGCGCACCTACGCCGGTTCGGACGTCGGCCCCGGCCCGTCCGCACAGGCCGCAGACGCCTTCGCCGCACCCGGCGGCACCTTCCTGGTCGGCCCGGTCTCGCTCCTGTCGTCGTCGGTGCTCGGTGCCGTGCGAAATGAGGTTCACGTCGCCCCCTACCCGCTGGTGTCAGCGGCGGCTGAGACCCCGGTCTCGCCGATGGCCGGAATGGCCCTTGCGGTCACCGAGAATGCAAGCGACACTCGGCACGCGCTGGATGCCGTAGCCTGCCTGACCGGTGAGGAGTCGCAGCGCTGGTTGGTGGCGAACACCGGCCACCTGCCGACCTTGGAGAGCGTCCTGACCGCCGAGGAGACGACGGCGGATCTCGGTGGCGGTGACCTCGTCACGACCAGCCTGGCCGGCGGTGTGCCCGAGCCGAAGTCTCCGGACGCGGCGCTCCTGGCGCGGGCCGTCGAGACGACGTGGTGGCCACTGGCGTCCGTTGGCGAGGCGACGCCGGGCACGACCGCCGCCGAACTGCGCCGCCTCCAGAGCGGAGGTCTGGCATGACGAGCCTGAGCCGCCAGGCGGTACCCCTCCGGGACGCACACGCCCTCGGCAGCCGCCCGACGCGCGCCCAGGTGGCCAGCGCGGTCCCCGGACTCGCGCTGCTGGCGCTGGTCCTGGTGGTGCCCTTCGCCTGGCTCGTCTGGCGGTCGCTGCATGCGGGCACCGTGGCTGCGGGCGGCTCCTTCACCGGGATCGATAACTACGTATCGGTCCTCCGGTCGCCCGAGTGGTGGGAGGCCATCGGCACGACCGCCGTCCTCGCGCTCGGCCTGACCGTCGCGCAACTCGTCCTCGGCGTGGCCTTCACCGTCGCGCTCTGGCACGTCACCCGGCTGTGGTGGCCCGCGCGCTTCCTCGCGCTCGTCCCGGCCGGTGTGGGGCTGATCGTCGGTGCCCACGCCGGGCGCGCCGCCGTCGACGGCGGGTTCCTCACGGCCTGGTTCGGCCTCGACGGCTTTAGCGCCGCCGGAGCGCTGGCCGGGGTCGTCCTCGGCGAGTTGTGGCGCACGACCGGGCTGGTCGTCGTGCTGGTCCACGCCGCCTTCGAGGCACGGGTACCGTCGTCGCTGCTGGATGCGGCCGTCGCCGACGGAGCGACGTCGTGGCAACGCTGGCGCCGGGTGATCTGGCCGGCCGTCGCTCCCGCTCTCGCCGCCGTCGCCTCCTACCGGCTGATCGATTCGTGGCGTCTGCTCGAAGGACCTCTGCTCGTGCGCGAACCCGGCTCGTTCCGCACCAGCGCCTCGGCGCTCATCGCCGACAACGCCTTCGGCCTGCTGTCGGGAGGCCCTGCCGCCGCAGCCGCCGTCGTGCTGGTGCTGATCCCGGTGGCGGTCGGTGGGATCGTCCTGGGCCTGACTCAGGTGGTGAGGCGGCGATGACCCCCACGATCCCCTCGGTCCGCTCCCGGCTGTCGGCGGCCATCGTCGCCTTCGTCCTGGGCTTTGGGCTGGCCAACGTCGCCATCTTCACCATCGCCTCGCCCGACCGGGTGCTGTGGGTCGGCGTTGCGGGCGTCCTCATGGCCACGAGCGCCTGGGGCGTGCTCGTGGCGGACTCCTCGCGGCGGGTGTCGGTGTGGGCCGTGCTCGGGGTGGAGATCTTCGCGGTGTTCACGCTGATCCCGATGCTGTGGGTCGTCTCCCTGGCGATGTCCGACGGCGGCGTACCGAGCGCGCTATGGCCCGAGGCCTGGCACACCGGGACGATCTCCATAGTGCTCGACGACGAGGTGCTGCGCGGGGCGGCCGTGCGTTCGCTGGTGGCGGCGGTGCTGGCGGTCGTGACCGCGCTGCCGCCCGCCGTCGGCGTGGCGCTGCTGCTGGTCCGCTCGCGCTGGCGCGGGCGGCACCTGGTCCGCCGGGTGGCGCTCGGGGGCTTCCTCGTGCCGATGATCGCCTGGGCGCTGGGCGCGGGCGACCTCGTGCTGCGCCTGGCCGAGAGCGGACCGCTCGCCGACCATGCCGTGTTACGGGTGGCGCTGGCCCAGCTTGTCGTGGCCGTGCCGCTGGTGACCTGGATCACCACCTCGGTCCTTTCGGCCGCGCCGTGGTCCCTGGCCGAGGCCGCTCGGGTCGACGGCGCGACGGCGGTCTCGACCGCGACGCGGGTCGTGTTCCCGGCCGTCGGACCGGCGCTGCTTGTCGGACTGGCGCTCGCGGTCGTGGTGGTGGCACAGGACTTCGCGCTCGCCACCGCTGTCACCGGAAGCCAGGCGACCACGCTCCCGGTCGCCTTGACCGAGCGCGCTGCCGATCCGGGTTCCAGCGCCGTCGTCGCTGCGGCCGGACTGCTGTGGGCCGCGCCCGTCGCGGTCCTCGCGCTCGTGGCACCGCGCATCATCACCCGTCTTCTGGGAGGGTCTTACCGATGAGTTCTCTGAGCCTGCGTGGCCTCACCGTCACCACCGCCGCCGGACTGCCGCTGCTCGACGAGGTCGACCTGGAGGTGGCCGACGGCGAACAGGTGGCGATCATCGGCCCGTCGGCGACCGCCCGCACGGCGCTGTTGCGCACCGTGGTCGGGTTGCAGGAGCCGGATTCCGGCGAGATCGTCGTCGACGACGTGGAGGTGCGTCACCACGCGCCGCGCCGCCGCGATATGGCGATGGTCTTCGCCGACTATGCGCTGCACCCGCGCCGCGACGTGCTCGACAACCTCACCTTCGCCGCCACCTTGCGCCGTGGCCACGACCGGGTCGAACTGGCCGATCGGGTCGAGCAGGTCGCCGACGACCTCGCGTTGCGCGGGATCCTCGGCCTGAAGCCGTCCCGGCTGGGCGAGGACCAGCGGCAGCGGGTCGCTATCGGCCGCGCCCTGGTGCGCGATGCGCGGCTGTGGCTGTTCGACGACCCCTTCTCGGCGCAGTCCGAGCGCATCCGGCCGCACCTGCGGTCGGTGGTCATGCACTGGCAGGCCGCCCGCGAGCGGACATCGATCATCGCCACGTCCTCGGTCGACGAGGCGTTGAGCCTCAACGTGCGCGTGGCGGTGCTGCACCAGGGACGCATCCGGCAGATCGGCTCGCCGCAGGAGCTGTACGAGCGTCCGGCCGACATGTTCGTCGCCGGCTACCTGGGTTCGCCGCCGATGAACCTGCTGCCGGCCTTCCGCGACGGCGACCAACTGGTCACGCCGCTGGCGTCGATCCGCATCGACCAGCGCATCGAACAGGCCATCGGCGAGCGGTCCGTTGTCATCGCGGGCGTGCGGCCCGAGCAGTGCATCGATGCCACGCAGGACGCCGTGAACGTCACCGGCGGTGTCGAGTTCACCACCGGAGTCGACGATGTCGAATGGCGGGGACGTTCGCAGTATGCCTTCCTCGGCTTCGACCTCGATCCGGCGCTCGCGGAGGTGCTCGATGAGGTTGAGGACATGTTCGAGTTCGACCTGTTCCAGGACTTCCTGGTCGCCCAGGTGCCGTCGGACCACCAGGTGCGCCCGGGCCAGTCGCTGCGCGTGGTGCTGCCGCAGCGCGACATCGCCCTGTTCGATCCGGAGACCGGCGAGAACCTGACCTTGGCATGAGGCGCTGGCTGTTGGACCCGCCCCGGTCGGTCGCCGCGCTGGTCTCGGTCGCCTCGGCTCTCGCCTACGGCGTGCTCGCGCTGCGGCATTTCGCGCGCTTCGAGGTCCGCTCGTGGGACCTGGCGATCTTCGAGCAGGCCGTCGCCGGATACGCGCACCTGTCGGTCCCCGTCGTCGACGTGAAGGGGCCGGGCTTCAACATCCTCGGCGACCATTTCTCGCCGATCACCGCCGTCCTGGCCCCGGCGTACCGGCTCGTCCCGGACCCGCGCACGCTGCTGATCGCCCAGGTGGCGCTGATTGCGTGGGCGATCTTCGTGGTGACCGCGTTGGCGGTGCGCCGGCTGGGCACGGGTCCGGGCGCCCTGATCGGGGTGCTGTGCGCGACGTCGTTCGGCGTGCAGTCGGCCGTGGATGCGGAGTTCCACGAGGTCGCCTTCGCCGCGCCGCTGCTGGCGCTGGCCGGAGCGGCCTGGGTCGAACGCCGTCCGGCGGCGGTGGCGGCATGGTCGATCCCGCTCGTGCTGGTCAAGGAGGACTTGGGTATCACCGTCATCGTCATCGGTGCGCTGCTGTGGTGGGCCGGCGAGCGGCGCCTTGGCGCGATCACGGCCGGGTGCGGGCTGGCCGGATTCTTGCTGGCGGTGGTCGTCGTGCTGCCCGCAGTCAACGCTTCGGGGCAGTACGCCTACTCCGGCGCGCTCGGCGGTGGCGGCGGACTGGCGGCGACGCTCGCGGCCGAGCCGCTCACCAAGGGTGCCACGCTCCTGCTGACCTTCGCCATCACCGGGCTGGCCGCGCTGTGGTCGCCCTGGGCCTGGGTGGTCGTGCCGACCTTCCTGTGGCGCTTCGCCGGGGACGTGCCGACCTATTGGGGCATCGAGTGGCACTACTCGCTTGTGCTCATGCCGGTGGTGTTCTGCGCCGCCGTCGAGGCGATGGAGCAGCGCCCGCGGACGCGCTGGCTCCTGCCGGTGGCGGTGGGGGTCTCGGCGGTGCTGTTCGCGCTGTCGCCGCTGACCGAGCTGGCCGATCCCGGCCTCTACCGCGACACCCCGCGGGCTGCGGCGGCTCGGGAGGCCATCGCGCTGATCCCCGAGGGTGCCTCGGTCGAGACCGATATCGCCTTGCTGAGTCACGTGGTCACCGACCACCGCGCGTACTGGACGGGCACCATTGGCGACGTGACGCCGGATTATGTCCTGTTCGACACCTGGGCCGGCATCGGCTCCCCGCTGTACCCGCAGATGTGGGCCGAGGAGAAGTACGGCGGCACCTGGACGACCCTCCACTCCGCAGACGGCATCGTCCTGGCCCACCGTGCCCGATGACAACAACCTGACCTGACGGTGGTCATCGAGGGCGGCACCTGGCATTAGCCTGACGCGGGTGCTGTTGAGGAGTACGCGGCTTCCACCTATCTCGGGAGGACTGATGACCGGATCGGAGACCCTGGTGGCCAGGGCGCGCGTCGTCAGCGCGACGCGGGTGTCGCCGCACTTCATGCGCATCGAACTCGGCGGCGAGGAACTGGCCGAGTTCGGGGTGGACGGTCCCCACTACGATCAGCGGTTCAAGCTGATCTTCCCGTCGGCGGGTCATCGTTTACCGGATCTGCGTCCCCACGGCGAACGGTGGTACCCGGTCTGGGAGGCACTTCCAGAGGCCGAGCGGGGTGCCATGCGCAGTTACTCGGTGAGGGACGTATGCGGCGCGGGCGCCGACCGCCGGCTGCTGGTCGACTTCGTGCTGCACCTGGAACCGGGGGCGACGGGGCCGGCGTCGTCGTGGGCGGCTTCGGCCGCGCCCGGCGACGAGGTGATCGTGGTGGGGCCGCGTCTCGGCACGGACTGGGGCGGGATCGAGTACGAGCCGGGCGACGCCGTCCGCGTGGTGCTCGCCGGCGACGAGACGGCGGTTCCGGCGATCTCCCGCATTCTCGGCGACTTGCCCGGCGGGGTGCGAGGACACGCCTTCTGCGAGGTGCCGACCAGTGCCGATGTGTTGGAGATCGTCTCACCTGAGGGAGTCGAGGTGACCTGGTTGCCGCGTGACGGTGCCGACCTCGGAGAGCGGCTGATCGCGGCGGTACTCGGTCATCTGGGGGCCGGGGCCGGGGCCGGGGCCGGGGCCGGGGGCGGTGAGCCGGTGCCGGATGAGGAGGTGGACGACGACCTCTGGGAGACCCCCACGTTCTCGTCGTCGGATGCCGACCTGGACGAGCCGGCCGACGGGATTCCTGGCCTGTACGTCTGGATCGCCGGCGAGAGCAAGGTGGTCACCACGCTGCGGCGGCATCTCGTCAACGACCTCGGCGTGGATCGCCGCCAGGTCGCCTTCATGGGGTACTGGCGTCGCGGTGTCGCCATGCGCGGCTGATTCAGTCCAGGAGCGGGTGGTCCTCGGGTCCCTCGAAGAGTTGGAACTCGCGGGGGCCGATGCCGTGAAAGCGGGTGAAGGCGCGCGAGAAGTTCGAGACCATCGTGTAGCCGACGCGGGGCGCGACGCTCCCGCTGGGAACGCCGTCCTGCAGGAGTGTGCGGGCCACGCGCATACGGGCCGCGAGACGCCAGTCGGCGTAACTCAGGCCCGTCTCGCGGCGGAACGCCTCGCGCACCTGCGCGGGAGCCTCGCGGACTCCGCTGCGGTCGTCGGCGCTCAGCGATCTCAGGAAGGTCCGCGCTGTGGCGCGCGCGGCCGGGTCGGACGGCAGCGGCACGGCACGGGCGCGGTCGGCGTTCGTCTGGGCCTCGAAGGCGTTGATGACGTGGGCGTGGAGCGGTCGAGCCAGCCGGGGATGTCGGCCGTGGTGTTCTTCGGGACGCAGCAGCGTGTTCGTGCTGACCGAAGCCCAGAGCAGCCAGTGGTGCCAGCCTCGGGCGAAACGCGCGCGGCGGGGCTGGGCGAGCTGGACGCACTCGGTGCACAGGACGCTCAACGGCAGGGACGAGTCGGCGGCGTGTTCGACCACGGACCCGGCGGGCAGCCAGACAACATCGTCGGTGCGCCCGGCCCACGTTCTCCCGGCGAAGCGGGCGCGCAGTTCCCCGGCTCGCACCCACACCATGACGTTCTCCTTCAGCGGACCGGTGTCGGCCTTCTCCGCCGGTGCCTCGGCGAGGGTCCGGCTCGCCTCGGCCGCCTGGGCGGCGTAGTCGCGCGGGGTGAGGTGGTAGCGGGTGCGGAAGGCTTGGGCGAAGCCCCACCGTGAGGCGAAGCCGACGGCCGCTGCGGCCTCCCCGGCCTTCGCGCCGGCGGCGAGGAGATCGGCTGCGTAGGCCAGGCGCGAGAGGAGCCGCCAATCGGCGAAGGTCAGGCCGGTCTGGGAGGAGAAGCCGCGCCGTAGCGTGTTGGGGCTGCACGCCGCCCAGGTCGCCCACTCGGTCAGGGTGCGGTCGAGGGCGGGGTAGTCACGCAGTTCCTGGGCGACGCGGCGAGCCGGACCGCTGCGCGGCATCGGGGGACAGCCCGCGCCGGTGGGTAGCGGGCAGGTGCCTTCGGTGGGCGGCGTCGAGGAGTGAATCCACGTGTAGTCGCCGAACCCTTGGCTGGTGTAGTGGTCGATCAACTCCGCCGAGGACTGCGCGGGCATGTCGAAGGCGCTCACCCGGTCGGCGGTTCCTCCTGGTGGGGCGTCGAATCCCCAGAGCGGCATTGTCAGTGACCCCGGTTCGCTCCAGACGTCGTGTTCGGTCCCGGCCGGCAGCCAGAGGGCCGACCCCGCCGTGATGCGCCGGGGTTCGCCGTCGCCGAAGCGGACATGGGTCACGCCGGTGTGAGTCCACAGCACGAGCGGCTCATCGAGGTGGTCCGGTTCGTGCAGGCGGGAGCCGGGGATGGGTGGCGGGGTGTTGACCAACACGGTCCTTCCTCCGCTCGCTCGATGACAACCAGGTGAGAGCTTTCCGGTCATCTTTTAGGTAAGACTAACTTACAGTTGCCCAGGACGATCTCCCCTTGAATCGACCGAGCGAAAGGCGACGACGATGACCACGACGACCCGAACGAGGTCGCTGACTGCGTTCTTCCTGGCGGCGGCCCTCGCGCTGGCCGGTTGCTCCGGATCGGCCGAGGACGACGGTCCCGGCTTTGCCACGGTCGACACCGCCTACGGCGAGATCACGGTCGACGAGAAGCCGGAGCGGATCCTTGTCCTCGACGCCGCGATGGTGGAACTGCTCGACGTCTTGGGTGAGGAGCCGCTGGTGGTGGTCGGTGAGAAGGCTGACCTCGACGACTACCCGTGGCTCGACTACGACGGCGAGTTCGACCCCGACCTGTGGGACGCGGACTGGAACATTTCCGCCGAGGCCGTGGCCGAGTGGGAGCCGGATCTGATCGTCGGCAGCAACCCCTGGCAGATCGACGAGAAGCTCTACGAGGACCTGTCCGAGATCGCGCCGACCTACGCGGGCCGGTACACCCAGGCCGAAGGCGGCGCCACGACGTGGCAGGAGAGCCTGGCCGACCTCGCAACCCTCACCGGGCACGACGACACGGTGGTGGACCAGGCGGTCGCGGCTTATGACGCCACGCTCGCGGCGGCCGCCGAGAAGCTGCCCGGCTTGCAGGGCAAGAGCTTCCAGCTCGCGGTGCTCAGCGACGAGGACCAGCAACTCTGGCTCACCGAGTACGCCAACGGCCCCATCCTGGGCCTCGGATTGACGCTCGGGGAAGGCCAGCCGAGCGGCGAGGGCGGCGAGAACGCAGCCGAAGCGCCGAAGTACTCCCTGGAGAACATCGACCAGTTGAGTGCCGACGTCGTCTTCCTGGTCACGCACGAGTACGTCGATCCCGAGGGCGAGTTCAGGGCCTCGCTGGAGGCCGACCCACGGGTCGCGGAGTTGCCCGCCGCGCAGAACGGAACGCTCGTGTATCTCAAGGACACCACCTGGTACGCGGTGAATCCGCCGACCCCGGCGAGCGTCGCGTGGTGGCTCGATCAGGTGATGGCGCAACTCGAAGCGTCCGCGCTCAACCAGAGTGGACAGTAGCGGGAAGACTCTGGCAGCACGGCGCTTCGCGGGCTTGGCGCTCGCGTGCGCCGTGCTGCTCGTTGTCTGCTTGCTCAGTGTCGCCGTGGGGTCGAAGAACATCCCGCTGCCTGAGGTGATCGACGCCCTTCTGCACGACACCGGCCGCGGCGACGCCTATGTCGTGTGGCACATGCGGGTGCCTCGGACGGCCGTGGGGCTGTGCGTCGGGGTGGCGCTGGGGGTCGCCGGAGCGCTGATCCAGGCGCTGACGCGCAATCCGCTCGCCGATCCGGGAATCCTGGGCGTGAACGCCGGCGCGGAGTTCTTCGTCGTGATCGGGGTCGTGGCCTTCGGGGCGAGCGCCATCGGCGACGACGTCTGGTTCGCCTTCGCCGGGGCCTTGGTGGTGACGGTCGCGGTGTATCTCATTGGCGCGTCCGGTCGCGGTGGTGTCGATCCGTTGCCGTTGACGCTCGCCGGTGTGGCGCTGTCGGCGGTGTTGTCGGGCCTGGTGAGCGGGATCGCGCTGCTCGACCGGGACACCTTCGACCGCATGCGCGGGTGGTACGCCGGCAGCATCGTGGATCGAGGATGGGAGGTGGTGCTGCCGGTGCTGCCGTTCCTCTGCCTCGGTCTGGTCCTGGCGGCGTTGGCGGCGAACTCGCTCAACGCCATCGCGCTCGGTGACGACGTGGCGACGTCTCTGGGTGCCCACGTGACCCGGACCCGCCTCGTCGTGGTCGCGGCGACGACGTTGCTGGCCGGGGGTGCCACGGCGGTGGCAGGCCCGGTCGGATTCATCGGCCTGATGACGCCGCATGTGGCGCGTTGGTTCACCGGTCCCGATCAACGGTGGATTCTGGTCTACACCCTGCTCCTGGCTCCAGCGCTGCTGCTGATCGCCGACATCATCGGGCGTGTGGTCCTGCGCCCCGGCGAGCTGCCGGTCGGTATCGTCGCCGCCTTCGTCGGGGGACCGGTGCTGATCGCGCTGGTACGGCGAGCGAGGGTGAGTGGGCTGTGAGCGCCCCGGAGTTCGGCTATCGGTCGGTCGTGGTGCGGCGAGGAGGGGCCGCGCTGCGATGGTCGCTGCGCAGCGTCGTGGTGTGCTCGGTGTTGGCGGCGGCGACCTTCGCGGTGACGGTTTGGGCGCTGATGCGCGGCGACTATGCGTTGACTCCCGGCGAGGTGTGGTCGGCGCTGATCGGCGACCCGGAGGCGGGATTCGCGCGCACCGTGGTCGTCGAATGGCGGCTGCCGCGAGCGCTCGCGGCGGTGGTGTTCGGTGCGGCCCTGGGCGTGTCGGGCGCGGTGTTCCAGTCGATGATCGGCAATCCGCTGGCCTCGCCGGACGTCATCGGATTCTCGGCCGGTGCCTACACGGGGGCTATCGTCGTCCTCGTCGTCCTCGGCGGCTCGTACCTCCAACTCGCCGGCGGTGCCTTCGCCGGTGGCATGGCGACGGCCGTCGTCGTCTACGTGGTGGCGTGGAAACACGGCGTGCAGGGATTCCGGCTCATCATCGTCGGTATCGCGGTCTCGGCGATGCTCGCCTCGGTCAACACCTGGCTCCTGCTGAACGCCGACCTGAAGGTCGCGATCCGCGCGGGGGTGTGGGGCACGGGGTCGTTGGACGGGACCGGATGGGAGCAGCTCGGCTGGGCTGCGGCGGCTGCGGCGGTGTTGCTGGTGGCGGTCGCCGCCTGCGGACCGAGCCTGCGTCAACTCGAACTCGGCGACGACGCCGCAGCGGCGACGGGTGTTCGGGTCGAGTCGGTCAGGCGCACCGCGATGGTGCTGGGCGTTGCGCTGACCGCAGTGGTGACGGCGGCGGCCGGGCCGATCGCCTTCGTCGCGCTCGCCGCCCCGCAGGTGGCGAGAAGGGCGGCCCGCACGCCGGGCGTCACGCTCGCGCCGGCGGCGTTCGCGGGGGCTTTCCTGTTGGCGCTGGCCGATCTGGTCGCTCAGCATCTCCTGTTCGTGAGCATGCCGACGGGCGTCGTCACGGTGGTCGCCGGTGGAATGTTCCTCATCTGGCTCGTCGTCGTTGAGGCGCGTTGCCGTGGCTGAACAGCGGTCTCGAAGGGAGACGGACATGTCCGATCGTGTAGGTCTGCGGCTCGAGTCGGCGACGTTCGGCTATGGCCCGAAGGCCGTCGGCGAGGACCTGTCGGTGACGATTCCCGACGGGTCGTTCACTGTCATCGTCGGGCCGAACGCCTGCGGGAAGTCGACTCTGTTGCGGGTGCTGGCGCGCCTGCTGACGCCGCAGGCCGGGTCGGTCCTGCTCGACGGCCGTGGCATCGGCTCCTATCGGGCCAAGGAGGTGGCTCGCCGGGTGGGATTGCTGCCGCAGAGCGCCCTGGCCCCCGACGGCATCCGGGTCGCCGACCTGGTGGCGCGCGGTCGCTTTCCCCATCAGAAACTCATCCGTCAGTGGACCGAACGCGATGAAGCGGCGGTGGTCGAGGCGATGGAGGCCACTTCGGTCGCCGAACTGTCGAGCCGATTGGTCGAGGAGTTGTCCGGCGGTCAGCGTCAGCGGGTGTGGGTGGCGATGGCGCTGGCCCAGCAGACGCCGATCTTGTTGCTCGACGAGCCGACCACGTTCTTGGACATCGCCCACCAGATCGACCTGCTCGAACTGCTGCGGGACCTCAATGCGCGGGGGCGCACCATCGTGGCGGTGCTCCACGACCTCAACCACGCGGCCCGGTACGCCTCCCATCTCATCGCGATGAAGGACGGCGAGATCGTCGCTCAGGGTACGCCGCGAGAGGTGGTGACCGCCGCGTTGGTCGAGGAGGTCTTCTCGTTGCCGTGCCGGGTGATCGACGACCCGGTGACGGGAACGCCGCTCGTCGTCCCGGAGGGCCGGCCCCGATAGGGGCACCGCCTCAGGGGTGAGTCATGCTCATCACGTCGAGGGCGGCGTCGAGGTCGGCCTCGGACAGTTCGCCACGCTCGAGGTAGCCCTCCTCGACGACCACCTGGCGGATCGTCTTGCGCTCCTTGACGGCCTTCTTGGCCACGGCGGCGGCGTTCTCGTAGCCGATGTGGCGGTTGAGTGGCGTGACGACCGACGGGCTGGACTGGGCCAGCTCCAGGCAGCGTTCGACGTTGGCGGTGATGCCGTCGATGCAGCGGTCGGCCAGCACGCGCGAGACGTTGGCGAGCAGCCGGATCGACTCCAGCAGGTTGCGGGCGATGACCGGCAGCATGACGTTCAGCTCGAAGTTGCCCGTCGCGCCCGAGAAGGCGATGGCCGCGTCGTTGCCGATGACCTGGGCGACGACCTGGTGGGTCGCCTCGGGCAGCACCGGGTTGACCTTGCCGGGCATGATGCTCGATCCGGGCTGCAGGTCGGGCAGGTTGACCTCGCCCAGACCCGTGCGGGGGCCCGAACCCATCCAGCGCAGGTCGTTGCAGATCTTGTTCAGGCTCACCGCGATGGTGCGGAGCTGGCCGGACAGCTCGACCAGGCCGTCGCGCGCGCCCTGTGCCTCGAAGTGGTCGGTGGCCTCGGTGATGGGCAGGCCGGTGCGCTCGGCGAGGATCGCGATGACCCGCTGCGGGAAGCCCTTGGGCGTGTTGATGCCGGTGCCGACCGCGGTGCCGCCGAGCGGGACCTCGGCCGCCGCAGGAAGCGCGGAGTTGACCCGGGCGATGCCCTTGCGGACCTGCGCGGCGTAGCCGGCGAACTCCTGGCCGAGGGTGACCGGGGTGGCGTCCATGAGGTGCGTGCGGCCGGACTTGACGACCTCGGCGAACTCGCCGGCCTTGCGCTCCAGGCTCTGCGCCAGGTGGTCGAGCGCGGGCAGCAACTCGTGCGTGGCCGAGGCGGTCGCGGCCACGTGGATCGAGGTCGGGAAGACGTCGTTGCTCGACTGCGAGGCGTTGACGTGGTCGTTGGGGTGTACCTCGCGGCCGAGTGAGGCGCTGGCGAGCGTGGCGATGACCTCGTTGGTGTTCATGTTGCTCGACGTGCCCGAGCCGGTCTGGAAGACGTCGATGGGGAAGTGCGCGTCGTGGACGCCGGAGGCGACCTCTTCGGCGGCCGCGACGATGGCGGCGGCCAGGTCGGCGTCGAGGATGCCGAGTTCGGCGTTGGCCGTGGCGCAGGCGGCCTTGATCTGTGCCAGCGCCTTGATCTGCGCCGATTCGATGGGCGTGCCGGAGATCGGGAAGTTCTCGACGGCCCGCTGGGTCTGGGCGCGGTACAGGGCGGTGGCCGGGACCTTGACCTCGCCCATCGTGTCGTGCTCGATGCGCCATTCGATGTTGTCGCTCATAAGGGGAACCTTAGAGCATTGCGCGGACAGCCACCCCCGGTCCCTGAGGTGAAAGGAGCGGACCCTGAGGTGTGAGGCCGCTTGCGGCCGAGCCTCGAAGGGCGAAGCCTGCCGTGGGCGGGGTCCCTTCGAGGTTGCTCCTTCGTCGTCGTGGCGCGGTGCGGGTCACGGGGGAGTTGTCCCCATTGACGGTCGGCGGGGGGGGGCTTGAATCTGCGCCATGACTGAGGACGAGTTGGTGGCGGGCAAGCGTCGAGTGACGACGGGGATGCGGGTGGCGTTGACGGTGGTCGGCCTGCCGATGGTGGCGTGGTGCCTGGTCAGGGCCGTCGATACGGCGAGGGTGATTTCCGAGACTGATTACTCGGAGTCGGATTACTCTCTGTACCTGTCAAATTGGATCGTGTTCTTTGATTGGCTGGCAGTGAACGTGGTGGGTTTCGCCGGGTTGGCGTTGGCGTGGACGGGGCATGTGCGTCGCGTTCCGTTCATGCTGATCGGTATTGCTGTGTGGCAGGCCTTTCTCTGGCCTATGCTTGTTTTGCCTTTGATGTGGCGCTTGATGAATACTCCTTTGTCTATCGGTTTCTTCGACCTCGATTGGTACTTCGAGGGATATCTCTGGTGGCACCGGGGTGGGGGAGGGATTCCTCTCCAGGACCTGTTGCGAGATCTTGTCTTCCTGCTCGCCTTGGCGGGCGCATTGGTCGTTCTGCTGGTGATGCGGGCACCTGTGCGGGAACGGCCGTCGATTCCTGTGGTGCGGGTGCCGGAGGGGTCGTATGTGGTGTCGGTGATGGGGCGCACGTCGGGTCCGTACGATGCGGCCGGGTTGCAGAGTTTGGCTGGGTCGGGGCAGGTGGTGGCGCAGACGCTGGTGTCGTTCGATGGTGGCGGGTGGTTTGCTGCGGCCGAGGTGCCGGGGTTGTTCGCGCAGGCCAGTGAGAAGCAGTTCACGACGGCGTTGGTGTTGTCGATCCTGGCCGGTGGTTGGGGTGTGGATCGTTTCTACCTCGGCTACACAGGCCTGGGGATCGTGAAACTGCTGACCTGTGGCGGTCTCGGTGTCTGGTCGCTCGTCGACGTCATCCTCATCGCGACCGGCAAGCTCCCCGCTGCCGACGGCACCCCGCTACGCCGCTGAGAGATTCCGCCAGTAGGTCCCGCTGGCTGGGTGGGCCCCATCGAGGCTCGGCCGCAGGCGGCCTCACACCTCAGGGACCGCACCTCAGCCAGCGGCTCGGCGGGCGGCGGTGGCGGTGATCGCGTCGATGAGGGTGTCCCACAACTCCGGGGGCAGGTCGTGGCCCATGCCCTCGATCAGGTGCAACTCGGCGTCCGGGATGGCCTCGGCGGTCGCCTTGCCGCCGGAGGGATGCACCAGACGGTCGGCCGTGCCGTGGATGACCGTGGCCGGCATTGTCAGCGCGCCGAGAGCCTCGGTGCGGTCAGGCTGGGTGAGGATCGCCATCATCTGCCGCACGACCCCGCTGGCGCTCCAGCCGCGGTCGTAGGTGGTCTCGGCCCGCAGCCGCGATGCCTCCCGGTCGGGCGGGAACGCCGGCGACGCGATCAGCTCGGCCGTGGCGATCGCGTGCTCGATATAGGCGTCGCGGGTCGGCTCGCTGCGCTTGAGCAACTTCGGCAGCAGCCTTGGATCCTGCCAGCCTACGGTGCGCCGCCCGGTTGTCGACATGATCGAGGTCAGGCTCAGCACCCGCTCGGGTGCCTCGATGGCGAGGGTCTGGGCGATCATGCCGCCCATCGACACGCCCACGACGTGCGCGGCGTCCAGGTCGAGGGCGTCCAGTAGTCCGGTGGCGTCCTCGGCCAGATCGCTGATCGAGTACGGCGCCCTCGCCGCCAGGTCGATCTTGCCCAGCCGGACCGGCGGCAGCCCGACGAACGCGCGCACCAGGTCAGTGCGTCCCAAAACGTGTTGCCGGGCCTTGGTCGAGCGGCCGGTGTCGCGGTTGTCGTACCGGATGACGAAGAAGCCTCGCTCGGCCAGGCGGGTGCAGAACTCGCTGTTCCACCAGCCCATCGGCCCGCCGAGACCCATGATGAGCAGCACCGCCGGATCGGACGGGTCGCCGAAACTCTGGTGACAGATGTCGATCCCCGACGGAAGGCTCGCGAAGAGTTCGTCGGAAACCTGGATCGAAGTCGCAGACGTGCTGCTCATAGCACCGCCTCAGTGCTCGTAGTCGATGGTCGAATAGGCCTTGAGTTTGGTGATTTGGTGCTCGCTGTGGATCTTGCGGATCGTACCGCTGCGCGAGCGCATGACGATGGACTCGGTGACGGCCCGGCCCCGCGTGTAGCGGACGCCCTCGAGTAACTCGCCGTCGGTGATACCGGTGGCGACGAAGAAGCAGTCGTCAGCGGTGACCAGATCGTCGGTGTGCAGAATCTGGTCCAGGTCGAGGCCGGCGTCGATGGCGCGCTGGCGCTCGTCGTCGTCGGTGGGCCACAACTTGCCCTGGATCACGCCGCCGAGGGCCTTCATGGCGCAGGCGGTGATGATGCCCTCCGGCGTGCCGCCGACGCCGACCAGCAGGTCGACGCCGGTCTCCGGGCGGGCCGCGCTGATGGCACCGGCCACGTCGCCGTCGGTGATGAACTTGATGCGCGCCCCCGCAGCGCGGACCTCGTCGACGAGTCCGGCGTGGCGCGGCCGGTCGAGGATGCAGACCGTCACGTCGCTGTGGGAGACGCCCTTGGTGCGCGCGATGAGGTCGATGTTCTCGGCCACCGGCAGGCGGATGTCGACGACGTCGGCCACCTCGGGGCCGGCAGCGAGTTTCTCCATGTAGAACACCGCCGACGGGTCGTACATGGTGCCGCGCGGCGCGACCGCCATGACGCTGATCGCGTTCGGCATGCCCTTGGCGGTCAAGGTGGTGCCGTCGATGGGATCGACCGCGACATCGCACTCCGGGCCGTTGCCGTCGCCGACCTTCTCGCCGTTGAACAGCATGGGCGCTTCGTCCTTCTCACCCTCGCCGATGACGACCACACCATTCATCTCGACGGTGTTGATGAGGGTGCGCATCGCGGCCACCGCGACGCCGTCGGCACCGTTCTTGTCGCCGCGCCCCACCCAGCGGCCGGCGGCCATCGCCCCGGCTTCGGTGACCCGGACGAGGTCCAGGGCAAGGTTGCGATCGGGTGCTTGGTCGGCAGGCTGCAGGCTCTCCACGACGGCCATCCTACCGGCGGGCCACCCTGCCGGGCCGCCCGCGCCTGCCCGGCCCTGCCGAGGTGGCGTCGGACGCGCTGGTGTGTTCTGCCTAGACTCGACGGGTGATTCGCTTCGACCACGTCAGTAAGACCTATCCCGGGCAGAAGCGCCCGGCGCTCGACGGACTCAACTTCGAGATTGCCAAGGGCGAGTTCGTCTTCCTCGTCGGTGCCTCGGGATCGGGCAAGTCGACCTTCCTCCGCATGATCTTGCGTGAGGAGCGCCCGAGCAGCGGCCGCGTGTTCGTCGCCGGTAAGGAGATCAACAAGCTGTCGAGCTGGAAGGTGCCCAAGCTGCGCCGCCAGGTCGGCACGGTCTTCCAGGACTTCCGGCTGCTGCCCAACCGCACGGTCAACGAGAACGTCGCCTTCGCGCTGCAGGTCATCGGCAAGTCGCGCTCGGAGATCGAGGAACTGCTCGTCCCGGCGCTGAAGCTGGTGGGCTTGGACGGCAAGGGTCACCGCATGCCCGGTGAGTTGTCCGGCGGTGAACAGCAGCGCGTGGCGGTGGCGCGGGCGTTCGTCAACCGGCCGAAGATCCTCCTCGCCGACGAGCCGACCGGAAACCTCGACCCGGGCACCAGCGTTGGCATCATGAAACTGCTCGACCAGATCAATCGCGAAGGAACGACCGTCGTCATGGCCACCCACGACTCCTCCATCGTCGACCAGATGCGTAAGCGCGTCATCGAACTCGACGATGGCCGGGTCGTGCGCGACGAGGCTCGCGGCATCTACGGCTACCAGAGTTGAGGCCCGCATGAATGTCACCCTGAGGGAACTCGGCAGCAGCCTGTCCCGCAACAAGTCCATGACGATCTCGCTGGTCGTCACCATGAGCGTCTCGCTCTTCCTCGCGGCGCTCGGCCTGCTGATGCAAGCGCAGGCCGACCGCACCGAGAACTACTTCGGCGACCGCCTGCAGCTGCAGGTCAGCCTGTGTACCGACACCTCCAAGGCCGAGACCTGCATCGGCGGTGCGGCCTCGGACGCCCAGAAGGAGGCGATCAAGGAGGCTCTGCGCGACAACCCCGAGGTCGAGGACTTCGAGGTTCGCACCTCCCAGGACAACTACGAGAGCGCCAAGGCCCTCTACGGACAGTCCGACACCGGCCGCAAGCAGCTAGAGGTGCTCACCCCCGACCGCTTCCCCGAGTCCTACTTCGTCACGCTCAAGGATCCGGAGAAGTTCGACGGGGTGGTGAGCCAGGTCAGCGGCATGGACGGCGTCAACAGCGTCCTGTCCCTGCGCGATCTGCTCGGCCCGCTGTTCACGATGCTGAACAGCCTGCGGTGGGCCGCGCTCGGCACGTCGTTCGTGCTGATCCTCGCTGCGGTGCTGCAGGTGTCCAACACGATCCGCATGACCGCTCACGCGCGGCGCCGCGAGATCAGCATCATGCGCTACGTCGGTGCCTCCAGTTGGCACGTGCAGTTGCCGTTCTTGCTCGAATCGCTGGTGGCGGCGCTCATCTCGGCAGCGCTGGCGGCCCTCGGCCTGACGGCCTTCATGGGGTTTGTCGTCTACAACTATCTGCGCGAGCGACTCGGTGACTTCACCACCTGGGTCCGCTGGCAGGAGGCTCTCGTCGTCATGGGCTGGACGACGCTGCTGGCTATGGCGTTGGCGCTCATTCCGACGCTGCTGCTGACCCGCAAGTACCTCAACGTCTGATCTGCGATTGCCCACCGGGGGAGGGAGTGTCGTCCCCCGGCGGGTTGGTTCGGTCACCTAGACTCGACGCCAACGCCTAAGTCACCGGTATCCGACGCTGGTTCGTCGCCGCAGCGGCGCGAGTTTCCCCCCCGAGGGTCGAGGTTTACCCATGAAGTCCACCTTCCGCACGATGATGACCGCCTTCACGGTGACGTTTGCCCTGATCGCGGCGCTGGCGGGACCTTCGCTGGCCGAGTCCAAGAACGATCTCGAGAACAAGAAGAACGGCGTCAACAGCGAGATCGACGGGGCCAAGCAGTCCTACGACGAGTCGAGCGCGGCGGCGGCCGATGCGGCGGCGGCGTTGCAGGCCTCGCAGGCACAGTTGGCCTCGGCGCAGGCCACACTCGGGTCGTTGCGCGGCCAGTTGGTCGCCGCGCAGGCGTATCTCGCGCAGGTTCAGGCGCAGCTCGCGCAAGCCGAGTCAGATCTCGCGCAGGCCGAGGCCGATCTCGCCGAGGGCGAGCGCAAGGTCGAGGAGACCTCCGACGAAGTAGCGGAGTTCTCGGTGCAGCAGGTGCAGGCCGGTGACCCCGGCCTGCGGGCCTTCGGTCAGTTGCTGCTCGGCCAGGAGCCGTCGGACTTCCTGGAGCAGATGAGCGTCAACAGCACCATTGCCGATGTGCAGTTGAGCAAGCTCGACTCGCTCGATGCCGACCGCGTCATGCTCGACATCAACGAGCAGAAGGTTCAGGACCTCCGCGACCAGGTGCAGGCGCAGAAGGACGAGGCGGCCGCCAACGTCGCTTCGATCTCCGCGCTGGAGCAGCAGGCTGCGGCCCAGGAGGCTGCGGTCGCGCAACTCGTCTCGACCAACAGCGCCGCGAAGTCGGCCGCCGATGCCGCCGTGGCAGAGGATGCCGCCTCGATCGCCGCGCTGGAGGCGGAGCGCAACTCGTTGGAGACGCAGTTGCGCCAGCTCGCCGAGCAGGAACTGGCCAACGCCAATAAGAATAAGAGCAGTAGCAGCGGTGGCGGCAGCAGTGGCGGCGGCGGTGGCGGCAGCAGCAGTGGCGGCAAACTCTCCTACCCGTTGAGTTCGGTCCGTATCACGTCGCCCTACGGCTACCGGGTCCACCCGATTTCGGGACGCTACAAGATGCATGACGGCATGGATTTCGGGGCGAGTTGTGGTACGCCGGTGTTGGCGGCGGCTGATGGCACGGTCATCAGCCAGTACTACAACAGCGGCTACGGCAACCGGGTGATCCTCAATAACGGGGTCATCAACGGGGCCAACATCGTTACGACCTACAACCACCTGTCGCGCTTCGCGGTCAGTGCCGGTTCGCATGTGTCGCGTGGTCAGGTGATCGGCTACGTCGGGACGACGGGATCGAGCACGGGCTGTCACCTGCACTTCATGGTTCTCGTCAACGGTTCGCACACCAACCCCGCCAACTGGATCGGATAAGAACGCGAAGCCGGTCCCTGAGGTGCGAGCTTGCGAGCCTCGAAGGGACCCCGCCTGCGGCAGGCTTCGAGGCTCCGGCCGCAAGCGGCCTACGCACCTCAGTCAGCGCATCCTCTGAGAACGCGCGCCGGGGTGCGAGAATGGCTCCATGTCCAAGGAGACCGGCCTGAAGTTGATCGCCCAGAACAAGAAGGCGCGCCACGACTACCACATCGAGGACACCTTCGAGGCCGGTCTGGTCCTCATGGGCACCGAGGTCAAGAGCCTGCGGGAGGGCCGGGCGTCGCTCGTCGACGGCTTCGGCGAGATCGAGCGCGGCGAGGCCTGGCTGCTGCAGGTCCACATCCCGCAGTACGCCCAGGGCACCTGGACTAACCACGAGTCCCGGCGGCGGCGCAAGATGCTGCTGCATCGCACCGAGATCGACAAGATCGAACGCAAGCTGAGCGAGAAGGGCCTGACGCTGGTCCCGCTGCGGCTGTACTTCAAGGACGGCCGCGCCAAGGTCGAGATCGGCCTGGCGCGCGGCAAGAAGGCCTACGACAAGCGCCAGACGATCCGCGAGCGCGACGCCATGAACGAGGCCCGGCGCGAAGTCGGCCGCAAGCTCAAGGGACTCTGAGGGGGACGCAGAGTGATGGGTCAAGGTTGTGGTGGCGACCGTGACCATCACTCTGCGGAGACGTTCTCGCCGGTGGTTTGACGGGGGGGGGTCTGCTTTTAGGCTGGCGGGTGCGGCGGCGTTTGTGTCGCTGCTTTGTTCTGCCTGTGAATGGGAAAAGTGTCTATGTCTCGAACGTGCCGTCTTGCCCCTCTGAGTCTCGCGGCTGCGCTCGTTGGTGGGTCGCTGGTCATGGTGGTCGGGGCCGTCGTGGCTCCGGTTTCCGCTGCGCCCGGTAGTCCGGGGACCCCGTCGGATCCCGTCGAGCTGTGGCATGAGGACTTCGAGAGCGGTCTGGATTCCGGCGAGGTGGTCCCGCTGGTCGACACGGGTTCGGGTGGCTACGTGGGCCAGAACGGCGAGACCTACACGGCCGACTACCCGTGGGACACGCCTGCGCGCTGGAATGGGCTGGTCTACGACGGGAACTCGACCAACGCCGCGATGGAGGCCGTCGGTGTCCCCACGGGAAATACTTCCGCGAAAGACGGGCTGCGTACTTTGGCCACCACCCTGGGGACATTGAACGGCACCGATCCGGTGGCGGACAACCACGTCCTCGCGGCCTACACGAGCGGCTCTCCTCACCCGGGCAACGTTGTCCAGTTCGCGACCACCGCGCCCCTGCCGATCGAGGCGCAGAACCGGTTCATCTCGTTCTCGGTCAACGCTGCGGCTACCAGTTGTTGGGCGGCGCATCCCGTGATGCGGTTCTTCCTCGTCGATGGAACCGAGAAGCACCGGGTCAGCGCGACCGATCTGGACCCGTGTACGGGGTACGTCAACACGGGTACGTCGAACAACCCGTCGGGCCCTTATTACATGTCTGCCACTCTGACGGCCGACAGTGCGTTCTTGTTCTCCGGTGATGAGTTGGGCATCGAGATGCGCAACATGACGGCCACCGCTGCGGGTAATGACGGCGCCATCGACGACATCAAGGTCTTGGATGTGTCGCCGCAGTTGGATAAGGAGTTTGTTGCGGGTAGTGGTGTTCCGGGGACGGAGGCGCGGCTGCGGTTTACGGTGACGAATACGTCGGAGTTGGGGGCGAAGGCAGGGTGGGGGTTTACGGATACGTTGCCGGCGGGTTTGACAGTCGCTCCTACGCCGGATTTCTCGTCGTCGTGTGCGAATAGTGTCGTCGGCGGCGCGGCCGGTGACGCTTCGGTGAGCCTGACGGGTGACTTGACGGCGGGGCAGTCGTCGTGTGTGGCCGAGATCGATGTGTTGGTCCCGTTGGATGCCACGCCGGGGCATGTGTATGCCAACGGTCCGAGCAATATCAGTGATGTGGCCGGTCTGAATCTGCCGGGTACGGCGACGTTGACGGTGCCGCTGCCGGGTCTGGCCATTGACAAGACGGCCATCTTGGATGACACGAATGGTAACTATCTGGCTGACGTGGGTGAGATGATTGCGTATTCGTTTGAGGTGACGAACACTGGCGGGCTGCCGTTGAGCGGCGTGTCGGTGGTCGATGCGTTGGTGTCGGGGCTGTCTCCGTCGGGTTTTGATCTGGCGGTGGGCGAGAGTCGGACGGTGACGGCTGATCCGTATACGGTGACCGAGGCCGACCTGCTGGCCGGGTCGGTTGACAACTCGGCTATGGCTACGGGGTCCACGCCGGGTGGCGACTCGGTGGTGTCTGATCCGGATACGACGACCACGACGACGATGCCGGCGCAGCCGCGTCTGCTGGTCGAGAAGACCGCCGACCTGGACGACGTGAACGGTAATGGTGTGGCGGACGCGGGTGAGACGATCTCGTATTCGTTCGAGGTGTCGAACACGGGCAATCTGACGATCACTGATGTGTCGGTGGCCGACGAGCGGGTGTCGGGTCTTGATCCGACTGGTTTCACCCTTGAGCCGGGCGAGAACCAGACGGTGACCGCTGATCCGTACACGGTGACCGAAGCCGACGTGCTCGCCGGGGATATCCACAACTCGGCGACCGCGACGGGCACCAGTTCGGGCGGCGATCCGGTCGAGTCCCCGGAGTCGACGACCACGACACCGACGCCGCCGGTGACGCCGAAGCTGCTGATCGAGAAGACGGCTGTCCTGGATGACGCCGACGAGAGCGGCACGGCCGACGCGGGCGAGACGATCACGTATTCGTTCGTGGTGACGAACACCGGCAATGTGACCGTGAGCGATATCTCGGTGGACGACCCGCTGGTGACGGGCCTGGATCCGTCGGGGTTCACGCTCGAGCCGGGTGAGAGCCAGACGGTGACTGCTGACGTGTATACGGTCGATGAGGCCGACCTGCTCGCCGGGTGGGTGCATAACTCCGCGTCCGCGTCGGGTGTTGACCCGAATGACGATCCGGTCGTTTCGCCGCCGGATACCACGACCACGACGACGACGCTCGTCACGCCGAGCCTGGTCATCGACAAGACCGCCGACCATGACGACGCTAACGGCAATGGTGTGGCCGATGTGGGGGAGACGATCACGTACTCGTTCACGGTGGCCAACGCCGGTAACGTCACCTTGACGGATCTGTCCGTCACCGACCCGCGGGTGACGGGTCTGTCGCCGTCGGGTTTCACGCTCGCGCCCGGTGAGGACCAGGCGGTGACCGCTGATGTGTATACGGTGACCGAGGCCGATGTGCTCGCCGGGAAGGTCCTGAACTCCGCGACCGCGACTGGTCTGCGTCCTGGTGGCGGGGAGGTCACGTCCCCGCCGGATGTCGTCACTGTCGACACCCCTGAGGTTGTCACGGAGTTGACGATCGTGAAGGCCGCCGCCCTGCACGACGCTAACGGCAGTGGCCTGGGTGACGCGGGCGAGACCATCGCCTACTCCTTCGAGGTGACGAACACCGGCAATGTGACGATGACCGGCATCTCGGTGGTCGATCCGCTGGTCACGGGGTTGACGCCGACTGGGTTCACGCTGGCACCGGGACAGGTGCAGACGGTCACGGCCGATGACTACACGATCACG
The DNA here is from genome assembly GCF_047607065.1 of Aeromicrobium sp. Lineage (GTDB taxonomy): Bacteria > Actinomycetota > Actinomycetes > Propionibacteriales > Nocardioidaceae > Aeromicrobium. The sequence goes on along the minus strand of NZ_JASGDU010000050.1, from coordinate 10,599 downwards.
ACTGACGACGTACGGCGTGGCAGCGTCGACAATGTGGCGACCGCGACGGGTATCGACCCGTTGGGCGGGTCCTACACCTCCGATGAATCCACGGTCTCGACCGCGACGGCCGGAGCGGCCCTGCCGCGCACGGGACTGGGCATCACGCCCGGCCACCTGTTCCTGGGTTTGCTCCTCGCCCTCGCCGGCGTCTCCGTCATACGGATCGTCAGACGCCACCAACCCGCCTGAGAGGTCGATGCCGCTCATTGAGGTGCGGAGCGAGGAATGAGCGGAGCCTCGAAATGAGTTGCGGTTGAGTCCCTTCGAGGCTCGGCCGCGAGCGGCCTCGCACCTCAGGGGCCGACTCGCCGACCGGCGGGACCTCTCACAAGGCGGCGAAGGACTTTTTCGTGTCGTTGCCGGAGCGGTCGAGCGCGTCGCCGAGCTTGCCGAGCGCGAGACCGACCTGGCCGAGTACGTCGGAGATCGCCGCGAGGTCGTCGGCGAGCGAGCCGAGGCCGCCCGTGGTGTCCTCGACGAGGGTGACCGCCTTGCCGAGCTGCTTGGCCGGGGCACCCATGAGCGGCACCTTCTCGATCTGGTCGACCGCCGAGGAGATCAGGCCCACGACCTTGACCATGTCCTCGGAGATGCCCGAGACGGTGCGGGCGCTGCCGCTGAGCCGCGTGGTGGCACCGGAGGTGCCGTCCTTGCCGACGAGCGCGGCCGAGGCGAGCTGCGCTTGCTTGCCGGCCTCCTCCAGCCCGCTCGCGAGCGAGCGGATCAGGTCGGGAAGGTCTGCGGCCATCGCGGCGCTCTTGGTGATGTTGTCCTTCTGGTTCCACACCAGGTCGACGACTTGGGTCAGCTTCTTGGGGTCGACGCTGCTGAAGATCGCTCCGAGGTCCATGCGGGCACAGTACCGGTAGGCGAGGGGCGAGGAAGGGTAGAGCGAGGGCGTCGGCGATGATTGGGGGTGCCCGTTCGCCGCCCGTGAGGAGACCCATGAGCAAGACCAACCCCGGCCATTTCTTCGAGGACTTCCGGATCGGTCAGGTCTTCGAGCACGCCACGCCGCGCACCGTTACCGACGGCGACCGGGCGGTCTACGGCGCGATCTACCCGACTCGGTTCTCGATCCCGTCCTCGGCGCAGTTCGCCGCGTCGGTGGGCCTGGCCGCGACCGACGGGTCGGCCCATCCGGTCGAGGAGCTCATCGCCTTCCACATCGCCTTCGGCAAGACCGTGCCGGACGTCTCGCTCAACGCCGTCGCCAACCTCGGGTACGCCGAGCTGCGCTTCCACCAGCCGGTCCTCGCCGGCGACACGCTGCGTACTTCGTCGGAGGTCATCGGCCTCAAGCAGAACTCCAACGGCAAGAGCGGCGTCGTCTACGTCCGCTCGACGGCCACGAACCAGCGCGGCGAGGTCGCGCTGGACTGGGCGCGCTGGGTCATGGTCCACAAGCGGGACCAGGGCCTGCCCGCGCCGGAGACCGTGGTGCCTGAACTGGCGAGTGTCGTGGCACCGGCGGACCTGCCGGTCCCGGCGGGCCTGGACTTCACCGGCTACGACTTCACCGCCGCCGGCGAGCCGCACCGCTTCGACGACTACGAGATCGGCGAGAAGATCGACCATGTCGACGGCGTCACGCTCAGCGAGGCCGAGCACATGATGGCCACGCGGCTGTGGCAGAACACCGCCAAGGTGCACTTCAACACCGAGGCCCGCCCCGACGGCCGCCGGCTCGTCTACGGCGGTCACATCATCTCGATGGCCCGCGCGCTGTCGTTCAACGGCCTGGCCAATGCCCAGCTCATCGCGGCGATCAACGGCGGCTCGCATACGGCCCCGGCCTTCGCCGACGACACGGTGTACGCCTGGTCGGAGGTGCTCGACAAGGCCGAGACAGATGCTCCCGGCGTCGGCGCGCTGCGGCTGCGTCTCGTCGCTACGAAGGGCCGCGACGAATCCATGACGCTGCGCGGCGAGGACGGCAAGTACGCCCCCGGCGTGCTGCTCGACCTCGACCTGTGGGCGCTCGTTCCTCGCTGAACCGATGCAGTCCGCCCGCCTGATCCTCGTCCGTCACGGCCAGACCGAGTGGAGCCGCACGGGCCGGCACACCTCGACGACCGAGGTCTCGCTGACGCCGCTCGGTGAGGATCAGGCGCGGGCGCTGGCCCCGGTGCTGGCCGGATTCGCCGTCGACACGGTGCTGTGCAGCCCCCGGCTGCGCGCGCGGAACACTGCGGAATTGGCGGGCTTCGCCGATCCGGTCCTCGACGCCGATCTGGCCGAATGGGACTACGGCGCGTACGAGGGCGTGACGACCGCGCGCATCCGCGAGGACGTGCCGGGGTGGACGATCTGGACCCACCCGGCCCCCGGCGGCGAGGACGCCGAGCAGGTGGCGGCGCGGCTCGACCGGGTGGTGGCACGGGTGCGCGAGAGCGGCGGCGTGACCCTGGTGTTCACCCACGGTCACGCCGGCCGCGCCCTGGCGGCCCGCTGGCTCGGCCTGCCGGTGGCCGAGGGACGCCATCTGCTGCTGGACACCGCGACGTGGAGCGAACTGGGCGACGACCGCGGCCTTCCGGCCGTCGTGCGGTGGAATGTCCCGGCGACACAGGCCGAAACGGTCGGTCCTCGGCGTTAGCCTGGCGTCATGCGCATCGACCTCCACACCCACTCGAACCGCTCCGACGGCACCGATACCCCGTCCGAGCTGGTGCGCCATGCGGTCGAGGTCGCCCGGCTCGACGTCGTCGCCCTGACCGACCACGATGCCACGACGGGCTGGGCCGAGGCGCAGGCCGAGGCAGACCGGGCGGGTATCCGGCTGGTGCGCGGCATCGAGATCTCCACGCGCTATCGCGGTGAGAGCGTGCACCTGCTGGGTTATGAGTTCGATCCGGACCACGAGCCGCTGGTCGCCGAGCTGCGGCGGGTGCTGGACGGGCGCGACAGCCGGCTGCCGGCGGTGCTCGCCCGGCTGGCCGAGCACGGCATCGTCATCACCGCCGAGGACGTCGCGGCATACTCGGGCGACGCGGCGGCCTCCGGGCGACCGCACATCGCCGACGCGATGGTCGCCAAGGGCTATGTGGCCGACCGCGACGAGGCCTTCAACGGCTGGCTCAACGCCGGCGGTAAGGCGTACGTCGACCGCTACGCGGCACCTCTGGTCGAGACGGTGCGGCTGCTCAAGGCCGCCGGCGGCAAAGCGGTCGTCGCCCACCCGTGGTCACGCGGTAGCGACCGGGTGCTCACGGCCGAGGCCTTCGCGCTGCTGGCCGAGGCGGGCCTGGACGGCATCGAGGTCGATCACAACGATCACGACGAGCCTGCCCGCCGTGGCCTGCGCGCCATCGCCGCCGACCTCGGCCTCGTCACGACCGGGTCGAGCGACTATCACGGCACCGGCAAGAACGCGGCCTTCTGCCTCGGTGCCAACCTCACCGACCCCGAACAGTTCGCCCGCCTGCTCGGCGAAGAGATCCTGTAGATAGGCGGAGCCGGTCATTGAGGTGCGAGCTTGCGAGCCTCGAAATGACCACTACCGAAATGAGTTACGGTTTGAGTCCCTTCGAGGCTCGTCGCAAGCTCCTCGCACCTCAGGGACCGGCAGGCGGCACACAACCCGAATAAATCAGCACTTGCCTCAGTGAGCGGTCAGGAACTCCAGCCAGGCGGCGGCGAGGGCAGCGGGACCCTCGACGCCGGGGGAGTGGCCGAGGCCCGGAAGCACCACCGGGGCCGTGCCGAGACGTCGGGCCATGTCGCCTTGGACCTCCAGCGGCCAGGCGTCGTCCTTCGCGCCGTAGCCGACCCACACCGGCAGGCCGGTCGCCGCCACCTCGGCGATCCGATCCGGTGCCTCCAGCAGGTGCCTCGTCATGGCCCGCAGTGAGGTCGGGGAGTTGCTGAGGAACTTGTGCCGCATGAAGTCGGCGATCTCGGGCGTCGGCGGCGTGGCCAGGCTCGCCGAGAGGACCCGGTGCACCTCGGCCAGCGGCATGGTGTCCAGGGCTTCGACGATGCGGCGCAGCGGCCGGACGTCCGAATCGCCCAGGGCCGCCGGTCCGGTGCACAGCAGGCTCAGGCTGCGCCAGCGGCCGGGGTGCTCGATCACCGCGTTCTGCGCGACGAGGCCGCCGAAGGAGTGCCCGAGCAGGTGGACCGGGCCGTCTGCCACCGCCCAGGCGACGGCAGCGGCGTCGGCCGCCAGGCCCGGCAGCGAGAAGTCGTCCCCGGCGTCGGCAGGGGTCTCGAACTGCCCGCGCTGGTCATAGGCGGTCGCCGAGAAGCCCGCTTCCGCCAGGTGCGGCAGGACCTGTGTGAAGTCCTCCTTGCTGCCGGTCCAGCCGGGCACCAGCAGCACGTGACTGCGGGCGTCCGGCACGGGCGCGATGTGGGCCGCGAAGGAGCCGCGCTCGGTCTCGATCCGTGTCGCCTCGACCCCGGCCGGGATCGTCAGCGTGCGGGGCATGCTCATTCAGCGCCCCCGCTTGGCCGCTCGCGCCACGAGCGCGGTCGGGGCGTGACGCGCCAGCAGCGACAGCACCTTGTACCGCTTGCTCGGGATCGACAGGGACTTGCCGCGGTCGAGGTCGCGCAGGGCATCGGCCACGAGCCGGTCGGCGTCGAGCCACATCCACCGGGGCACGCCGGAGACGTCCATGTTGCCGCGCTGGTGGAACTCCGTCCGGGTGAAGCCCGGCGCGAGCGCCATGACCCGGACGCCCTGCGCTGCGTACTGCCAGTCGGCCCACTGCGACAGGTTCGTCAGCCAGATCTTGTGCGCCGAGTAGGCGCCGCGCGGGGTGAACGCCGCGACGCTGGTGACGTTGACGACGGCGCCGTGCCCCCGCAGCGACATGGCCTTGATCGCGGCATCCATGAGGTGCATCGGCGCGCGCACGAGCAGGTCGAGTTGCCGGTCCTCGTCGGTGATCTCGGTGGTGCCGAACCAGCCCGCCAGCGAGGACCCGGCGTTGTTGACCAGCAGGTCCACCGGCCGTTCGGTGCTGGCGACGGCACGGGCCACGCGGGCCAGGTCTTCCTCGATGGTCAGGTCGGCGGGTAACACGTCCACCTCGACACCGTGTGCGGCGCGCAGCTCGGCGGCGATGGACTCGAGCCGTGCGGCGTCGCGGGCGACGAGGACGAGATCGTCACTGCGGGCGGCGAGGGCGAAGGCGAAGGACTTGCCGATGCCGGCGGTGGCACCGGTCACGAGGGCACGAGAAGACATGTGGTCCAGCATGCCGCACCTGTCCCACGAGCTACCATGGCGCGCGTGACGACGACGATCAGCGTGGTGAACCAAAAGGGCGGGGTCGGCAAGACGACGACCGTCGCCTCCCTCGGCGTGGCCCTGGCCGAGCGCGGACAGCGGGTGCTGCTGGTCGACCTCGATCCGCAGGGCGGCCTGACCTTCTCGCTCGGCATCGATCCCGAGGACCTCGACGTCACCGTCGGTGATGTGCTGCTCGGCACTCATCGCGCGACCGACGCCATCGTCGTCACCGACGATGGCGTCCACCTGCTGCCGTCGAACATCACCGTGACGCAGGCCGAGGAAGGTCTGGTGAGCCGTACTGGGCGCGAGCAGCGGCTCCGGGTTGCGCTGGACAAGGTGGCCGGCGACTACGATTTCGTCCTCATCGACTGCCCGCCGACGCTCGGCGTGCTGACCGTCGGCGCGCTGTCGGCCTCCGACAAGGTGCTGATTCCGCTCCAGGCCGAGACGCTGGCGCACCGCGGTGTGGGTCAACTGCTGGAGACGGTCACCGACGTGCAGCAGTTCATCAACTCCGGCCTGACCGTGTGGGGCGTGCTGCCGACGATGTACGACGGGCGCACCAGGCACGCGCAGGCCGTGGTGGAGGCCATCGGGTCGACGTACGAGTTGCCGATCCTCTCCCCGGCGATCCCCAAGTCGATCCGCTTCGCCGAGGCGCCCGCCATCGGCCGGTCGATCCTCGGCACGCAGAAGAACCACAAGGGTGCCGAGGCCTACCGCGAGATCGCCGCTCAACTCCTGGCTTGAGCCTCGCCTGCGATGTACGGTGATGTACATGGCTGTACATACGATGAGCGAGGCTCGGGCGAATCTGGCGGCGCTGCTCGATGCCGTCGAACGGGGTGAAGATGTCGTCATCACCCGTCACGGTCGACCCGCCGCGCGGCTCGTTCAACCGGCCTCGTGGTCCGACCGCACGGCGGATCTCATGTACGCCGCCAGCCGTTTGGCGGTCGAGATGGCTCCGGCGTGGGATGAACCGCTCCCTCCCGCTCAGTCCGGCGAGGGGCCGACGGCCGACGAACTGGTCGAGGCGCTGCGGCGTGATCGTGACTCCTGGTGATGGACGCCTTCGATGCCGACGTGCTGATCTACGCCAGCAAGGAGGACCGGCGCGGTGACCTGCTGGTGGAGGCGCTCCGGTCGTCGATGCCGCAGTCGTCGGGGGCGATCGGATCGGTTCTCCTGGTCACGGAGACCCAGGTTCCGGGCGTGGGGGAGCCGTACGGTCCGCGCCTCCATCGGTTGCTGGGTCGGATGCGCCTGCTCCCGGTGACACGGGAGATCGCCCAGGTCGCCGCCACCGTGCGAGGTTGCTACCGGCTCAAGACGCCCGATGCGATCCACCTGGCTACGGCGATTGTGGCCGGCGCGGACCGCTTCGTCACTGGCAACAAGCGCGACTTCGGTCCCCGTATCCGCGAGATGGAGATCGTCATCCCGTAGAACGTGCGCGGATAGGTGGACTCCGGTCATTGAGGCGCGAGCTTGCGAGCCTCGAAATGACCACCACCGCAGGCTTCGCCCTTCGAGGCTCGGCCGCAGGCGGCCTCACACCTCAGGACCCGGCTCCCTCGTTCCTCGGTCGCACCTCAGCCAGCGGGCCTATCGGCGGAACCCCGTAGCTCTCAGGAGGCGGTGGGTTCGCCGGCCTGCACCGGGGCACCGCTGCGGGTACGGCGACGGCGGCGGTTCCGGCTGCTGCCCGAACCCCCGGCCTTTGCCTCCCCGTCACGACTCTGCTGGCTGCCTGAATGCCGACGGCCGCTGCCCTGGCCGGCCTTCGGCCCCCGTCCGCCGCCGCTCTTCGGTTTGTCCTCGCGCGGGGCGGCCGGGGTGAGCCGGCCCTTCGTGCCCTCGGGGATGCCGAGATCGTGGTACAGGTGCTCGGAGTTCGAGTACGTCTCCTGCGGCTCGTCGAAGGGCAGGTCGAGCGTCTTGTTGATGAGCTTCCAACGCTGCACGTCGGCCCAGTCGACGAAGGTCACGGCGACGCCGCTCAGCCCGGCGCGCCCCGTGCGACCGATACGGTGCACGTAGGTTTTGTCGTCTTCGGGGCACGTGTAGTTGATGACGTGGCTGATGCCCGCGACGTCGATGCCGCGCGCGGCGACGTCGGTGGCGACCAGCGTCGTCACCTTGCCCTCGCGGAACCGCTGCAGGGCCTTCTCGCGCGAACCCTGGGCCATGTCGCCGTGCAGGGGAGCCGCCGAGAACCCGCGCTCGGCGAGGTCGTCGGCGAGCCGCTGGGCCTGCCGCTTGGTCCGGGTGAACACGATGACCTGACCGGCGTCCTCGGCCTGCAGGATGCGGGCGACGATCTCGGGCTTGTCCAGATCGTGCGCCTGGAAGACGAACTGCGAGGTCGCCGGCACGGTCTGGTTGGCCTCGGCGCTCTCGGCGCGGATGTTCATCGGATGGCGCATGTGCTTGCGCGCCAGCGACACGATGGCACCGGGCATGGTGGCGCTGAACAGCATCGTCTGGCGGCTCCCGGGCGTCTTGGCGAGGATCGCCTCGACATCGGGCAGGAAGCCCAGGTCGAGCATCTCGTCGGCCTCGTCGAGCACCAGGCACTGCACGTAGCCCAGGTCGAGCGAGCCGCGGTTGGCCAGGTCGAGGATGCGGCCGGGCGTGCCGACGACGATGTCGACGCCGGCCTCCAGCGCCTCCAACTGCGGCTCGTAGGGCACGCCGCCGTAGATCGTCAGGTTTCGGGTGCCACGGTTCTTCGAGGCCAGCTTGATGTCGCTGGCCACCTGGAGCGCCAGCTCGCGGGTGGGCGCGATGACGAGCGCCTGCGGCTTGCCGGGCGGGGCGGCCAGTTCGTCGTAACCGGCATCGCCGGGGGTCAGGACGTTCTGGATCAGCGGGATGGAGAACGCGAGCGTCTTGCCGGTGCCGGTACGGGCCTGGCCGATGAGATCGGTGCCGGCGAGCGCGACCTGGAGGGTCATCTCCTGGATGGGGAACGGGCTGGTGATGCCGTCGGCGGCGAGCGCCTCGGCAATCTCGGGCTGCACGCCCAAGTCGGTGAACGTGGTCAGTGTCTTCTCGAATCTCAAAAAAGGGTGGAACGGGATGAATCGAAGCGTGTCGTGATGGTGCAGACAACGTCGTCCGATGAGTTCACGACCCAGATACCGCCCGAACGGGCAGGGCTAGTCTACCGCGACAAGCGCCTGAGGCCGCATTCGCCGCAAAATCGGCGGTGCGCGCTACGCTGCGAACACTATGAGCGATGCCGAATCGACCCCGGTCACCACCCCGAATCCCGCCTTCGACGACCCCGAGTACCGCACGGGCGTCGTGGAACTGCTCGGTCTGCTCAGCTATGGCGAGATGAGCGCCTGCGAGCGCCTGGCCGAGGACGCCGCGATGGCCCCCGACCTGCCCGCCAAGGCCGAGATCATGGCGATGGCGGCCTCGGAGTTCGCGCACTTCCGGCTGCTGCGCGATCACCTGGTGGCCCTCGGCGAGGATCCGTATGCGCGCATGGAGCCGTTCGCGGAGACCTTCGAGGCGTTCCACCGCAAGACCGCCCCGGCCGATTGGCTGGAGGGTCTGGTCAAGGCGTTCGTTTTCGATGGCTTGGCTGCGGACTTCTACCGCGAGATCGCCGCCTTCCTCGACGCCGGCACGCGCCAGCTCGTACTCGATGCGATGAGCGGCACGGGGTCGAGCGAGTTCGTCGTGGATGCCGTGCGCGGGGCCATCGTCATCGATCCGACGGTGGGCGGCCGTCTTGCGCTGTGGGGTCGGCGGCTTATGGGCGAGGCGCTGAGCCAGGCGCAGATGGTGGTGGCCGAGCGCGACGAGCTCAGTGCGCTGCTCGTCGGCGGGGTGGACTCACCGGGTATGGATCTGGCGGCCATCGGCCGCATGTTCACCCGGCTGACCGAGGCGCACGCGGCCCGCATGGACCGCCTCGGCCTGGCGAGCTAGAAGGTCCGCCAGCAGGTCCCGCTGGCTGAGGTGCGAGCGAGGAACGAGCGAGCCTCGAAGCCTGCGATGGCGGGTCCCTTCGAATACGCTGCGCTCGCACCCCAGGGACCGGCCGGCTCCCGCTCATTGAGGTGTGAGGCCGCTTGCGGCCGAGCCTCGAAATGAGCACCCACCCTGACCGGGCCGCTGCGCGCGGTCACGGCCCCGCGAGCGATGAGAATTCCTGAAGAAGGTGATGAGGCTGAACCGGGTACGATTGCCACGGTGGCGTCTCGGACGTCCGCTTGTAGGTGTGCCCTAATCGAAGGACTTCTCCATGCCCCATCGCGTATTCGGCCTCGTGCGACATGTCGTTGTGCTCGCACTGGTGACGATTGCCGCCTTCGTCGGTCTCGGTGCCACCGGTGCCAACGCTGCCGGGATCTGGACCAATATCTCGCCGCAAACGTACGGCGGCGGCTACCAGATCGATGGGAACATCACCTTCTACGCATACGTGGAGGAGGGCGAGTACATCCAGTTCTGGGGGGGCGGTTCAGCCCAAGTCACCCTGACCAAGCCGAATGGCGAGACGGAGACTGCGGCGGCTAACTCCACATCGATGACGGCCGTGCGTCAGGTCGGTGCCGGCGAAGCGGGTGTCTGGACCGTCTCTGAACCGACGGAGATCTACTACTGGGCCTTCACCGTCTGGGACGGCAACCCGGGTTCCTTCACGGGCAACCCGCAGAACGTCACGCTCCCGACCGGGGTCAGTGAGATCACCGGCCGCGTCTGGGTGGAGACCTACAACATCGACCAGAGTTCTGCCCGCGCCGTCAACTTCTGGATGCTCAACGACACCGGGTACCAGTACTCGCTGCGTTTGCTCAACTACAACGGCATCAACTCCACCATCGTCGCCAACTCTATGGGTCTGCCTGCGGGCACCTCGGGCGGGCTGGAGTGCACGCCGTCCTACAAGTCCAAGGAGCAAACGGACCCCGCCCTCGACATGAGTTGCGCCGATCCGTACCGCTTGTTCTTCGAGGAGCCGGCCGACGACCTGCCGGTAACGGCACCCATTTGGGTCGACGGGGCCGCCGGAACCCAGGTCATCAAGCCCGATCCGGTGGATCCGACGACCTTGACAGCCGATGATTTCGATTTCACTCCTACCAGCGCGTCGACGTCTGCGGGTACGTTTTCCTATGACCTCGGCGATAGTTTTTTCGGCGGGCATTTGTTGCAGATCGATGTCAATAATGATGGTGATTACGACGATTCGGTGGATCGGTCGATTCGTGTTGGTGCTGCGGGTGAGCCGGTCGAGTATGAGTTTGACGGTCTCGACGGGGAGGGTAACGCCATCGAGCCGTGTACCG
>NZ_JASGDU010000049.1:0-72362 GCF_047607065.1 Aeromicrobium sp. | reverse complement strand
TCGCGGCGCTCATCAACGCCGTCAAGCTGACCGAGCGGGATATGGCCGAGTTGAAGGTCGTCATCTCCGGTGCCGGCGCGGCGGGCGTGGCGATCACCAAGATCCTGCAGGCCGCCGGGGTGCGCCGTATCCAGGTCACCGACCGCAGGGGCGTCATCCACCCGGGCCGCACCGACCTCAACAGTGCGAAGCAGTGGATCGCCGACGCCACCGCCGACTACGCCAAGGAGGGCACCGTCGTCGACGCCCTGCACGGTGCCGACGTCTACATCGGCGTCTCCGGCGGCACGGTGCCCGAGGAGGGCGTCGCGGCGATGGCCTCCGATTCGATCATCTTCGCGATGGCGAACCCGAACCCCGAAGTACATCCCGACGTCGCGCACAAGTACGCGCGCGTCGTGGCCACGGGCCGCTCGGACTTCCCGAACCAGATCAACAATGTCCTGGTCTTCCCCGGTATCTTCCGCGGCGCGCTCGACGTGCGGGCCACGAAGATCACCGAGCAGATGAAGTTGTCGGCCGCGCAGGCGGTCGCCGACCTCATCGCGGAGGAGGATCTGCGCGAGGACTACGTCATCCCGTCGCCCTTCGACCCGCGGGTCGCGCAGGCGGTCGCCAAGGCCGTCACGGACACCGCCCGCCGCGAGGGCGTCGCCCGTCGTCCCTACTGACCAGGAGAGCCGCATGTTCGCCGTCTACGCCGGATCGATCAATCCCGAGAACCCGCTCGACGGGCTGGTGGTGGGGGAGCGTCCCGACCCGGAGGTGCCAGACGGCTGGACGACGGTGACGGTCAAGGCCGCCTCGATCAACCACCACGACGTGTGGAGCCTGCGCGGCGTGGGCCTGCGCGCCGAATCACTGCCGATGATCCTCGGCTGTGACGCGGCCGGGTACGACGAGGACGGCAACGAGGTGCTCGTGCACGCCGTCATCAGCGATCCGGCATGGCGTGGGGACGAGACGCTCGACCCGAAGCGGTCGCTGCTGTCGGAGCGGTACCAGGGCACCTTCGCCGAGAAGGTCGCGGTGCCGCGCCGCAACGTCGTCGCCAAGCCGGCGGGCCTGTCCTTCGCCGAGGCCGCCTGCCTGCCGACGGCCTGGCTGACGGCCTACCGCATGCTGTTCACCCAGTCGGGGCTGCAGCAGGGCGACACGGTGCTCGTGCAGGGCGCGGGCGGCGGCGTCGCGACGGCGCTTATCTCGCTGGCGCGTGCCGCCGGTTTCCGGGTGTTCGCCACGAGCCGCGACGAGGACAAGCGCGCGAAGGCGCTGGAGATCGGCGCGCACGAGGTGTTCGAGTCGGGCGCGCGCCTGCCGGTCAAGGTCGATGCGGTCATGGAGACCGTCGGCGCGGCCACGTGGTCGCACTCGGTCAAGTCGATGCGTCCGGGCGGCACCATCGTCATCTCCGGTGCCACGTCGGGCGACGCGCCGCCGGCGGAGCTGACCCGGATCTTCTTCCAGCAGATGCGGGTTCACGGCTCCACGATGGGCACCCGCGACGAACTGCACAGGCTCGCGCAGTTCATGGACGTGATGGGCCTGCGGCCGCTGATCGACTCGGAGATTCCGATGGAGGACGCCGCCGACGGCCTCGCCCGCGTCATCGACGGCTCGGTCTTCGGCAAGATCGTCCTCACCCGGTAGGTGCCCGCCTCAGGGGTCGATGCCAACTGCGGTTTGAGTCCCTTCGAGGCTCGGCCGCAGGCGGCCTCACACCTCAGGGACCGGGTAGGTGCCTGCATCCTCGCGGAGCCTCAGCGGCGCAGGAAGGTGGTGATGAGGGCCTGGGTCGGCTCGGTGCCGACCATGCGGGAGATCGTGGCCGCCTCGTCGTCGAGATGGGCCGACAGGTCGCGCGACCACGCCGACCGCACGAGCCGGCGCGCCTGAGCGAGCGCTTCGGCCGGCCGGGCCGCCAGCGCCGCGGCCTGCGTACGCGCCTCCACGAGCGGATCGTCGTCGGTCAGATGGGAGACGATGCCGATCCGCTCGGCCTCCTCGGCACTCACCGGCCGTGCGGTCAGCAGCAGTTCGGCGGCACGGCGCTGTCCGACCACACGGGGCAGCAGCCACGACATGCCGCCGTCGGGCGTGAGACCGACCGAGGTGTAAGCGGTCACGAAGCGCGCCGACCGCGCCGCCACGACGACATCGGCACCGAGCACGAAGGACATGCCGATGCCGGCCGCCGCGCCCTGGACGGCGGCCACGACCGGTTTGCCGCCTGCGGCGTCGAGCACACGGACGCTCTGATGGGCGAGATCGGCCAACTCGGCGAGGGCGGCCTGTGGGTCGGGCGCGTCGATCATCGAGGCCAGATCACCGCCGGCGCAGAACCGGGCGCCCGCACCGGCCAGCAGGATTACCCGCACGTCGTCATCGGTGACCGCACGGGTTACGGCGGCGAGGAAGCCCCGTGCCATCGGCAGGTTGAAGGCGTTGGCGGCGTCGGGGCGCTGCAGCGTGATCTCGGCGACGTGGCCGGTCACGGAATAACTGACGGTCTGATCGATGGCGCTCATGGGCCGATTCTTCCGGACGCTCGCGGCACCCGGACTCATGGGCATCAGGTGCTACGCTGTCGCACATGGATATCGGGGTGCGGGAGCTGCGCAATGACACGGCCCGCGTGATCGCTGCGGTACAAACCGGTGAGCGGGTGACGTTGACGGTGCGCGGTGAGCGTGTGGCCGACATCGTGCCGCATGCGCGACGGTCTCGATGGTTATCCGGCGAGGCCGTGCGCGAGGCGTTGCTGACCGATCAGGCCGATCCCGCGTTGGCGAGCGAACTCGACGAGCTTGCCGGGCAGACCTTGGACAACTTGTGACGTGTCCTGTTCGCTATGGACTGCTCGACACGTCGGTGTTCATCGCGCAGGAGAGCGGCCGGGAACTCGGGCTTCTTCCGGAGTACGTCGCCATCAGCGTCGTGACCTTGGGGGAGTTGCATCTGGGCGTTGAGAATGCCGTCGATGCGGACACCAAGGCCAGGCGCGCGCACACGCTGTCGCGCGCGAAGGCCAGCGATCCGATTGCGCTGACGGAGTCCACCATGATCACCTGGGCGCGCATGGTGGCCGCCTGTCGGCGAGCCGGTATCCAACGGAAGGTCAAGATCGCCGATGCGCTGATCGCGGCCTGCGCGGTCGACAACGGTCTGGCCGTCGTGACCCAGGACGGTGACTTCGACCTGATCGCGGAAGCCTTCAACGAACTCGACGTTCTGCGGGTGTGACGAGTCCGAATCGCCCGACGACGGTCTGGAAGTGGGTGGTCAGAGGATGCGCGGATGGACGCTGGCTGAGTTGCGTAGGCCGCTTGCGGCCGGATCCTCGAAGGCTGCGGTGGTGGTCATTTCGAGGTGTGCTGCGCTCGCACCTCAATGACCGAGTCCCACCTATTCGCGTACGTTCTCAGTCCTCGTCGTCGAGGCGGGCGAGCCAGGTCGCGAAACGCTCGACGGGAACCTCGAACTCGGGATTGACGTCGACGAACTCACTGAGCCGCTCGGCCAGCCACGCCAGGGTGACGCTTTCGTCACCCCGGCGGGCGGCCAACTCCTCGATACCGCGATCGGTGAAATACACGGCGGCTCAGGCGAAGGCCCGGTCCAGCAACTCGCGGGCCTCGGCCACGTGGCGCGGGTGCGAGCCGACCGCCGTGGTCGAGGACTCCGGCCGCGTGACACCGACTAGCCGCAGGCCGTCGAAAGCATCGGTGAAATGGTGCTTGATGTGCGGCCAGGCACCCTGGTTGTCCGGCTCGTCCTGCACCCAGCGGACCTCCTGGGCACGCGGGAAGCGCGCCAGTTCGGCCTTCACCTCGGCCTCGGGTCGCGGGTACAACTGCTCTACGCGCACGATGGCGGTCCGCTCGTCGCTGCGCTTGGCGCGCTCGGCGAACAGCTCCCAGGCGAGTTTGCCGGTGCACAGCAGCACCCGCTCGACGCGGTCGGCCTCGATGCTCTCATCGCCGATGACCGGACGGAAGGTGCCGCTGGTGAAGTCCTCCGGCTGCGAGGCCGCCGCCTTGCTGCGCAGCATCGACTTCGGGCTGAACACCACCAGCGGGCGGTGCTCGGCCTCCAGCGTGTGCTTGCGCAGCAGGTGGAAGTACGACGCGGGCGTGGACGGCTGGGCGATGGTGATCTCGTCGTTGGCCGCGAGCGTCAAGAACCGCTCGATGCGCGCCGAGGAGTGGTCCGGCCCTTGGCCCTCGTAGCCGTGCGGCAGCAGCAGCACGACACCGGACTTCTGGCCCCACTTGGTCTCACCGGAGGAGATGTACTCGTCGATGACCGACTGCGCGCCGTTCACGAAGTCGCCGAACTGCGCCTCCCAGATCGTCAGCGCTTCGGGACGGGCCACTGAGTAGCCGTACTCGAAGCCGAGCGCCGCGTACTCGCTCAGCAGCGAGTCGTAGATGTAGAACGGTGCCTGCCCCTCGGCGATGTTGGCCAGCGGGGTCCACTCGTCGGCGTTGACCCGGTCGATGATCGT
Organism: Aeromicrobium sp.; assembly: GCF_047607065.1. GTDB lineage: Bacteria > Actinomycetota > Actinomycetes > Propionibacteriales > Nocardioidaceae > Aeromicrobium. The sequence continues at coordinate 67,855 of NZ_JASGDU010000049.1, read as the reverse complement.
GGCGAAGCGCGAGGAGAACGTCCCGCGGCGCGAGTCCTGGCCGGCCATGCGCACCGGGCGCCCGTCGAGCAGCAGCGAGCCGAAGGCGAGGATCTCGCCGGTGCCCCAGTCGATCGGGCCGGCCGAGATGGACGCCGCGCGGCGCTGCAACTGGGGGAGCACCTTCGGGTGGACGGTGAAGCCCTCCGGGACATTGGTGTAGGCGTCGGCGATGGCCTTGAGCACCTCGGGGGTCACTGCAGTGTCGAGGGCACCGGGGATCTCCGGCTTCTCGGGGTAGTCCGGGGTGCGCGTGTAGTCCAGGTCCGGCTTCTCGGCGGCCTTGACGTCGGCGAAGTTGTGCTCGAGGCGGGTCTGGTAGTCCGCCAGCGCCGCCTCGGCCTCCTCCAGCGTGATGTCGCCACGACCGACGAGTGCCTCGGTGTACAGCTTGCGCACCGACTTCTTCTTCTCGATCGTGTTGTACATCAGCGGCTGGGTGAAGCTGGGGTCGTCGCCCTCGTTGTGACCGCGGCGGCGGTAGCAGATGAGGTCGATGACGACGTCCTTGTGGAACGTCTTGCGGTACTCGTAGGCCAGGTCCGCCACGCGGATGCAGGCCTCGGGGTCGTCGCCGTTGACGTGGAAGACCGGTGCCTGGATCGTGCGGGCGACATCGGTGCAGTAGGTCGACGAGCGCGAGGACGACGGGCTGGTGGTGAAGCCGACCTGGTTGTTGACGATGACGTGGATCGTGCCGCCGGTGCGGTAGCCGCGCAGGTGCGACAGCTGCAGGGTCTCCAGCACGACGCCCTGGCCGGCGAAGGCCGCGTCGCCGTGCACGAGCACCGGCAGCACCGGGAACGCCTCGCCCTGGTCGAGCATGTCCTGCTTGGCGCGGGTGATGCCCTCCAGCACCGGGTCGACGACCTCCAGGTGCGACGGGTTGGCCGCCACGGAGACCTTGATCGTGTCGCCCTGCTCGGAGGTGAACTCGCCTTCGACGCCCAGGTGGTACTTGACGTCGCCGGACCCCTGCACGGTGCGCGGGTCGAGGTTGCCCTCGAACTCGCGGAACACCTGGGCGGGACTTTTGCCGGCGATGTTGACCAGCACGTTGAGCCGGCCGCGGTGGGCCATGCCGATGCACACCTCGTCGAGGCCGTCGGCGGCGGCCTCCTCGCAGATCTCGTCGAGCAGCGGGATGGTGGTCTCGCCGCCTTCGAGGCTGAAGCGCTTCTGACCGACGAACTTGGTCTGCAGGAAGGTCTCGAAGGCTTCGGCCTCGTTGAGCTTGGACAGGATGCGCAGCTGCTCCTCGCGGGGCGGCTTGACGTAGCCCTGCTCGACGCGCTCTTGGATCCAGCGCCGCTCGTTCGGGTCCTCGATGTACATGTACTCGATGCCCGTCGTGCGGCAGTACGAGTCGCGCAGGACGCCGAGGATTTCGCGCAACTTCATGTAGCGGCGGCCGTTGCCGAAGGACGGGCCGGTGGGGAACTCGCGGTCGAGGTCCCACAGGGTCAGGCCGTGGCTGGCGGTGTCGAGGTCGGGATGGCTGCGCTGCTTGTACTCCAGCGGGTTCGTGTCGGCCATGAGGTGTCCGCGCTCGCGGAAGGCGTGGATCAGTTCGAGTACGCGCGCCTGGCGGTCGAGGTCGTCGTCGTGGCTGACGGCGATGTCCTGCGCCCAGCGGATCGGCTCGTAGGGGATCCGCAGGGCCTGGAAGATTTCGTCGTAGAAGCCTTCCTCGCCGAGCAGTAGCTGGTGGACGCGCTTGAGGAACTCGCCGGACTGTGCACCTTGGATGACGCGGTGGTCGTAGGTCGAGGTGAGCGTCATCATCTTGGAGACGGCGAGCTGCGCGATGGTGTGCTGCGATGCGCCTTGGAACTCCGGCGGGTACTCCATCGAGCCGACGCCGACGATGACGCCCTGGCCGGCCATGAGCCGCGGCACGGAGTGGTTGGTGCCGATGCCGCCGGGATTGGTGAGGCTGACGGTGGTGCCCTGGAAGTCGGCGACTTCGAGCTTGCCGTCGCGCGCCTTCTTGACCATGACCTCGTAGGCCTGCCAGAACTGCGCGAAGTTCATCGTCTCGGCGGCCTTGATGCTCGGCACGAGCAACTGGCGGCTGCCGTCGGGCTTCGGCAGGTCGATGGCCAGGCCGAAGTTGACGTGCTCGGGCTTGAGCTGGACCGGCTTGCCGGCCTCGTTGACCTCGTAGCCGGTGTTCATCTCCGGCATCGAGGAGATCGCGCGGACGACCGCGAAGCCGATGATATGGGTGAAGGACACCTTGCCGCCGCGGGCGCGGGCGAGGTGGTTGTTCATCACCGTGCGGTTGTCGAACAGCAACTTGACCGGGACCGATCGGACGCTGGTGGCGGTCGGGACCGCGAGGCTGGCGTCCATGTTCTGCGCCGTGCGGGCGGGGGCACCGCGCAGGACGACCTTCTCGACGTCTCCGGCACCGGACGGCGATGCGGCGGGCTTCGCGGGAGCCGCAGGCTTGGCGGCGGCCGGTTTGGCCGCAGGGGCGGCGGGCTTGGCGGGAGCCGGAGCGGGGGCGCTCGCGGCGGGGGCGGGGGCCGCCGGAGCCGCCGCCACAGGCGCGGGAGCGGCCGCCGGAGCCGCAGGAACTGCTGCCGGGGCGCTCACGCCGTTCGGGGAACCTCCCCGTGCGAAGAAGTCGGCCCAGGAGGCGTCGACCGAGGCGGGATCGGCCTGATAGCGCTCGTACATCTCCTCCACGAGCCACTGATTAGTGCCGAAGTCCGGCAGTGAGGAGGGGGAGTTGTCAGTGGTGGAGGACTCGGCCACGGCCCAGATCGCCTCTTCCGAATATTCAGTGCAACGGGAACGGGAAAACTGTGCCCAGACTAACGCTCGCGACCTCGTTTCGTTCCGCGGTATGGGTAACCGGTCACGAGGCTCACGGGAGCCGGACGGGGTTTCCGCGCTATCTCGGCCCGGTCAGGCCAGATACGCGCCCAGTGACGCTGCGGCGACGCAGGCCAGCGCCATGACCGCCGCCGCGCGGAGGCCGTCGGTGCGACCTCCTTCGAGCCAGCGCAGCGCCGCGTCGGCGGAGGCCGTGCTGAAGGTCGTGTAGCCGCCGAGGAAGCCGGTGCCGACGACGGCGTGCCAGGTCTGGTGGCCGCTCAGGCCGGTCAACAGCCCGAGGGCGAACGAGCCGGTGACGTTGATGACCAGCAGCGCCCACGGGACCCGGCTCCGCTCGGTGATCGTCAGGTCGACCGCGAAGCGCAGCGCCGATCCCGCGCCACCGGCTCCGGCCACGGCCAACGCCAGCGCCGGGCCGTTCACGGAGTGCTCCGGCGGCACCGGCTCCAGCGCAGCCCGGCGAGCGCGGCGAGCACGCCGGCCACCACCGAGCCGGCAGCGTACGCGGCGGCCGCGACGGGATGGCTGCCGAGCAACTCGCGGCTCTGCACGGCGAAGGCGCTGTAGGTCGTGAAGCCGCCGAGCACACCGGTCGCGGTGAAGAGCCGGACGCGGCAGGGCAGTTCGCGCCCGAGAAGCACGCCGATGAGGAAGGAACCGACGATGTTGACCGTCAAGGTCGACACGGGCACAGAGCCGACCTCACCGACCGAACGGTCGAGTCCGTATCGCGCGAGTGTTCCGGCGGCACCGCCGAGCGCGACGAGCGCCGCATCGACCGACCACTTCACGCCGCCAGCCTAATCCGCTCCCTGAGCGCTGAGCGGGGAACCTTTCCCCGGCGCGAGCGGTGAGGCGCGTGTCAGGCGCGGGACAGTAAAGCCGCGACCCGAGTGGCGGTCTTCCTGGCCGAGCCGGGGTTCTGGCCGGTGACGAGGTTGCCGTCGGCCACGACGTGGGGCACGAACGGCAGCTTCGCCTTGCGGTACCGGGCACCACGCTGCTTCGCGACCTCCTCGGCGTTGTACGGCACGAGCTGGTCGACACGGGCGAGCACCTCCTCGGTCCACGAGAAGCCGGTCATCTGGCGGCCGGCGATGAGGTACGACCCGTCGGAGAGCTTTGTGTCGAGCAGCCCGCAATAGCCGTGGCAGACCGAGGAGACGATGCCGCCGCGCTCGAAGATCTCCGTCGTGATGCGCTGTAGTCCCTCGCTGCCGAGGAAGTCGTACATCACGGCATGCCCGCCGGTGAAGTAGATCGCGTCGTGGTCGGCCGCGTTGACCTGGTCGGGCCGCAGCGTGTTCTCCAGCAGCGCCATCTTGTCCGGGTCCGCTTGCCAGGCCTTGGCGCTCTTGTCCTCGTTTGGGAACTTCAGCGACCGGGGCTCGAGGGGTACGGCTCCGCCGGCCGGGCTGACGAGCGTCTGCTCGAAGCCGTGCTCGGCGAACACCTCCCAGGCGTGGGTGAGTTCGGACAGCCACAGGCCTGTGGCGTGCGAGGGATCGTCGTAGTGGGCCACATTGGTGACGACGTGGAGGATGCGTATGGTCATCGGGGTTCCTAGCCGGGGATCAGCATGCGGGGATCGAGACGGGTACGGGCAGGTGGAGGGCCAGGTGGCCACCGGTCACGACGTCGAGTGACATCGCCCGGATCGGGCGGGATGTGCGCGCGTCGTCGGACAGGTGCCCGGTGCCGAGCAGGAGGTCGACGTGACGCGGGAATCGGGTCGTGCCGCCGGCCTGCGCGCGGGTCGGGCTGAAAGCGTCCCGCCTCCCGCGTTCGATACGTGACGCCGTTGGTGCCCCCGGCAGGATTCGAACCTGCGCTCCCGCCTCCGGAGGGCGGTGCTCTATCCCCTGAGCTACGGGGGCCTGCAGCGGGCAGGCGAAGCCCACCCGCGCGTTTCCGGATGGAGCCTACCGGACCGGCGATACCGTGGTCACGTGGAGGAGGGAAACGGACGCCGAGTGCTGGTGATCGACGACACCGCCTCGATCCGCTTTCTCATCCGGATGAACCTGGAACTCGCGGGATTTGAGGTGACCGAGGCGGTCGACGGCGTTGCCGGGCTGGAGGCGCTGCGCTCGGGAGAGCCGCCGCCCGACGCGGTGACCGTCGACGTGATGATGCCCCGGCTGGACGGCTTCGCCGTCGTCCAGGCCATCCGGGCCGATCCGCGCCTGGCGCACCTGGTCGTCGTCATGGTCACCACCCAGGGCCATCCGGCGATGATCCAGCAGGGACGCGACGCCGCAGTGGACGCCTACATCGTCAAGCCCTTCGACCCCGATTACCTCGTGCAGACCGTGGCCGATCTGACCGCGCCGGGGCGTCGATAGACTCCTGCGGTGACTCCCGAGCAACTCAGTGACGTGATCGTGTCCGCCCTCGGCCGCCTCGCCGCCGACGGCCGTCTGAGCCTGCCCGAGCCGCTGCCGACCACGGTGCTCGTCGAGCGGCCCAAGGTCAAGGAGCACGGCGACTACGCCACGAATATCGCGCTGCAGTTGGCCAAGAAGGCCGGCCGCCCGCCGCGCGACCTGGCCGCCGATCTCGCCGCCGAACTGGCCGCCCATGACGGCATCGCCGCCGCCGAGGTCGCCGGGCCGGGCTTTCTCAACCTGCGGGTCGCCGCAGGCGCCCAGGGTGCGCTGGCCCTCGACGTGCTCGCCGCAGGTGCCGACTACGGCCGCAGCGACGTCTACGCGGGCCAGCGGGTCAACCTCGAATTCGTCAGCGCCAACCCGACCGGCCCGATCCACATCGGCGGTGTCCGCTGGGCGGCGGTCGGCGACTCGCTCGGGCGGCTGCTGGAGTTCGCCGGGGCCGAGGTCACCCGCGAGTACTACTTCAACGACCACGGGATGCAGATCGACCGGTTCGCCCGCTCGCTGCTGGCTGCAGCGCGCGGCGAGGCGACCCCCGAGGACGGCTACGGCGGGCAGTACATCGCCGACATCGCCGCCGAGGTGGTCGCCAAGCGCCCCGAGGCCCTGAGCCTGCCGGAGGCGGAGGCCGCCGAGGTCTTCCGGGCCGAGGGCGTGGAGTTGATGTTCGCCGAGATCAAGGCGAGCCTGCACGACTTCGGGGTCGACTTCGACGTCTACTTCCACGAGAACGACCTGCACACCTCCGGCGCGGTCGACCGGGCCATCGCTCGCCTGGACGAACTCGGCAAGATGTACGACTCCGACGGTGCCCGCTGGCTGCGCACGTCCGATTACGGCGACGACAAGGACCGCGTCGTCATCAAGTCCGACGGCCAGCCGGCCTACATCTCCGGCGACCTGGCCTATTACCTCGACAAGCGCGAGCGCGGCTTCGACCGTTGCCTCATCATGCTCGGCGCGGACCACCACGGCTACGTCTCGCGCATGATGGCGATGTGCGCGGCCTTCGGCGACACCCCGGGCGTCAACCTCGAACTGCTTATCGGCCAGATGGTCAACCTGCTGCGTGACGGCCAGCCGCTGCGCATGAGCAAGCGCGCGGGCACGGTCGTCACGCTGGAGGATCTGGTCGACGCGATCGGCGTCGACGCGGCCCGGTACGCGCTCGCCCGGTACTCCACCGACTCGAACATCGACCTCGACCTCGACCTGTGGGCCTCGGCCAGCAGCGACAACCCGGTCTACTACGTGCAGTACGCGCACGCCCGGCTGTCGTCGATCCTGCGCAACGCGGGTGACCTAGGGGTGGCCGTCGACACCGAGGCCTTTGATCCGGCGCTGCTCGACACGCCGCAGGAGGGCGATCTGCTGCGGGCGCTCGCGGAGTTCCCGCGCGTCGCGGCACGGGCCGCCGAACTGCGCGAGCCGCACAGGGTGGCCCGCTACCTGGAGGACACCGCCTCGGCTTTCCACAAGTTCTACGACGTGTGCCGGGTGCTGCCGCAGGGCGACGAGGAGGTCTCCGAGGCGCACCGCGCCCGGCTCGTGCTGGTCGCGGCCACTCGCCAGGTGTTCGCCAACGGGCTGCGGCTGCTCGGCGTGAGCGCCCCGGACAGGATGTGAGAGCCTGAGGTTTCGTTCCCTGAGGTGTGAGGGCCGCCTGCGGCCCGAGCCTCGAAGGGTGCGTCCGGTCCCTTCGAGGCTCGCTCGTTCCTCGCTCGCGCCTCAGGGACCCACATGTCGGTAAAAGGCTGTCGGGACAGGAGTCGATGATGCGAGCACACGAGGCAGGTGCCTTGCACGGTCAGGCCGGCGACCGCGGCCCGGCCTGGCTGCGCCACCCCGACGACGTCAACCGACTCGTCACCCACCTGTGGTCGCGCAACGCCGCCAAGGCCGGCGGTGTCCTGACCGTGGCAGGGGAGTCGGCGCCGGAGCTTGCGGCCGAGTTCGGCACCCCGCTCTACGTCGTGGACGAGGACGACTTCCGCCAGCGCGCCCGCGCCTTCCGCGACGCCTTCGGCGAGGCCGACGTGTTCTACGCGGGCAAGGCCTTCCTGTGCGTTGCCGCGGCCCGCTGGGTGGCCGAGGAGGGCCTGAACCTCGACGTCTGCACCGCCGGCGAGCTGGCCGTCGCGCTCAAGGCCGAGTTCCCGCCGGCCCGTATCGCCTTCCACGGCAACAACAAGTCCGCCGCCGAGCTGCGCCAGGCCGTCGAGGCCGGGGTGGGGCGCATCATCGTCGACTCCTTCGACGAGATCGACCGGCTCGCGGCCCTTGTCGCCGAACTCGGTGTCACCGCGCGGGTCATGGTGCGGGTGACCGCCGGGGTCGAGGCGCACACCCACGAGTACATCTCGACCTCGCACGAGGACCAGAAGTTCGGCCTGTCGATCACCGGCGGTGCCGCGCTCGCCGCAGTCCGGCGCATCGCCGAGACCCCGGGCCTGAAGCTGCTCGGCCTGCACTCGCACATCGGCTCACAGATCTTCGTCACCGACGGCTTCGAGGTCGCGGCCCGCCGGGTGCTGCGGCTGCACGCCGAGATCGAGCGCGAACTCGGCGTCACGCTGCCGGAGCTGGACCTCGGCGGCGGCTTCGGCATCGCCTACACGACCCAGGACGATCCCCGCTCGGCCGCCGACCTCGCCCGCGAGATCACCAAGATCGTCGACGAGGAGTGCCACGCGCTCGACATCAGCGTGCCGAGGCTGTCCATCGAGCCGGGCCGGGCCATCGCCGGGCCGTCGACCTTCACGCTCTACACCGTCGGCACCACCAAGGACGTCGCGCTCGACGGCGGGGCGTCGCGCCGGTACGTTGCGGTCGACGGCGGCATGAGCGACAACATCCGAACGGCCCTGTACAGCGCCGACTACTCCGCGACGCTCGCCTCGCGCGCCTCCGAGGCACCCGCAGTGCTCAGCCGTGTGGTCGGCAAACACTGCGAGTCCGGCGACATCGTGGTCAAGGACGAGTACCTGCCGGCCGACCTCGGCCCCGGCGATCTGCTCGCCGTCCCCGGTACGGGGGCGTACTGCCGGTCGCTGGCCAGCAACTACAACCACGTGCCGCGCCCGGCGGTCGTGGCCGTGCGCGAGGGGGAGGCGCGGCTCATCGTGCGCCGCGAGACGACCGACGACCTGCTCGCCCTCGACGTCATCTGACGCGCTTCGCATCCCGGTCCCTGAGGCGCGTAGGCCGCCCGCGGCCGGAGCCTCGAAGGGACCTCCTGCCTGCGCCGGGCCACCGCCCTGGTGGGTACGTTCAGCCGCCGCCGATAAGGTGGACCGGTGAATCCGCGCCCCGTCTCGCCCCGTCCGCTGCGTATCGCCCTGCTGGGCTGCGGGTCGGTCGGCACGCAGGTCGCTCGTCTGCTCGACCGCGACGCCGAGGAACTGGCCCGCCGGGTGGGTGCCCCGCTCGAACTGGTCGGCATCGCGGTGCGCGACCTGGGTGCCGACCGCGGTCTCGATCTGGATCCCGCGCTGTTCACCACAGACGCCCTCGCCCTGGTCACCCGCGGCGACCTCGATGTCGTCATCGAGTTGATCGGCGGCGTCGACCGCCCGCGCGAACTGGTGCTGGCGGCGCTGGAGGCCGGCGCTTCGGTCGTCACCGGCAACAAGGCGCTGCTCGCCGCTGACGGCGCGACGATCTTCGAGGCCGCCGCCAAGGCGGAGCGCGATGTCGCCTACGAGGCCGCCGTGGCCGGGGCCATCCCGATCATCGGCCCGCTGCGCGAATCGCTTGCCGGCGACCGGGTGCGCCGCGTTCTCGGCATCGTCAACGGCACCACCAACTACATCCTCGACCAGATGACCACCCTCGGGCAGTCCTTCGAGGAAGCCCTCGCCGAGGCGCAGCGGCTCGGCTATGCCGAGGCCGATCCCACTGCCGACGTCGAGGGCTACGACGCCGCCGCCAAGGCGGCGATCCTCGCCTCGCTCGCCTTCCACACGCGCGTCACCATCGAGGACGTCCATTGCGAGGGCATCACCGGGGTCCGGCCCGCCGACATCGTCTCGGCGCGGCAGATGGGCTGCGTCGTCAAGTTGCTGGCGATCTGCGAGCAGTACGACACCGACAGCGGCCCGGCCGTCGGCGTCCGGGTCCATCCGGCGATGATCCGCGACTCCCACCCGCTCGCCAGCGTGCGCGGTGCTTTCAACGCCGTGTTCGTCGAGGCCGAGGCGGCCGGGGAGCTGATGTTCTACGGTGCCGGTGCCGGAGGCGTGCAGACCGCCAGCGCGGTGCTCGGCGATCTGGTCTCGGTGGCGCGTAACCGCGCCCGCGACGACGTCGGGCCGGGGGAGACGAGCCATGCCCAGGTCGAGTTGTTGCCGGTTGGTCGCGCCACGACGCGCTACCACCTGGCCATCGACGTCGAGGACCGTGCGGGCGTGCTGGCGGTGATCGCTGCGGAGTTCGCCCGCTTCGGGGTGTCGATCCAGAATCTGCGCCAGGAGGGTCACGGCTCGGACGCGACGTTGGTGATCGTGACCCATGAGGCCAGCGACGAGGCATTGTCGGCAACCGTCGATGTGCTGGAAGGCCTGGAGGTCGTGCGCGCGATCTCCTCGGTGATGCGTGTGGAAGGTGGATTCTGATGGCGGCACCGTGGCGCGGAGTCATCGAGGAGTACCGCGACTGGCTGCCCTTCGAGGCGGGGGTGGCGGCTCAGACACTCGGGGAGGGCGGCACGCCGCTGATCCACTCGGCGTGGCTGTCGAACCTCGTCCGCGGTGATGTCTTCGTCAAGGTCGAGGGGCAGAACCCGACCGGTTCGTTCAAGGATCGCGGCATGACCACGGCGATCACCGCTGCGGTCGAGCAGGGCGCGAAGGCGGTCGTGTGCGCCTCGACCGGCAACACCTCGGCGTCGATGACCGCCTACGCCGCCCGCGCCGGCCTGACCCCCATCGTGCTGGTGCCCGAGGGCAAGATCGCCGCCGGCAAGATGGCCCAGGCGCTCATGCACGGGGCCGACATCATTCAGGTGCGCGGCAACTTCGACGACTGCCTGGACCTGTCGCGCTGCCTAGCCAAGGAGTACCCGGTCGCGCTGGTCAACTCGGTCAATCCGATCCGCATCGAGGGGCAGAAGACGGCCTCCTTCGAGATCATCGATGTTCTGGGTAAGGCTCCCGACATCCACGTCCTGCCGGTCGGCAACGCCGGCAACATCACGGCGTACTGGAAGGGCTTCGTCGAATACGCCGAGGCGGGGGTGGCCGCCAGTCGTCCGCGCATGTGGGGCTTCCAGGCCGCCGGTGCCGCGCCCATCGTGCTCGGCCGGGTGGTGCCCGAGCCGGACACCGTCGCCACCGCGATCCGCATCGGCAATCCGGCCTCGTGGACGCTCGCGGAGAACGCGCGCGACGAGTCCGGCGGCCGCATCGGCATGGCCGACGACGAGCGCATCCTCGCCGCGCAGCGCGAGCTGGGCGCACGGGAGGGCATCTTCGTCGAGCCGGCCTCGGCCACGGGGGTCGCGGGCCTGCTGGCCGCTGCGGCGGCCGGTGAGGTCGAGCCGGGCCTGACGATCACCGTCACGGTCACCGGTCACGGCTTGAAGGACATCGACACGCCGATGTCGCGGCGCGGCGCGGTGATCGGCACGGTCATCGACGCCGAGGTGGACGCGGCCGCCGAAGCGGCCGGTCTGCGCTGAGGGGGCGGCGATGACGATCCGCAGCGGCCCGGTCACCGTGCGCGTTCCCGCGACCAGCGCCAATCTCGGTCCGGGCTTCGACGCGCTGGGCCTGGCGCTGGACCTCTACGACGAGTTGACCGTCGAGGCGACCGAGTCGGGCCTGCACATCGACGTGATCGGCGAGGGCGCCGGCGAGGTGCCGCTGGACGACTCGCATCTGGTGGTGCGGTCGATGAACCTGGCCTTCGATCTGCTGGGGGAGCGGCCGGGCGGACTGTGGCTGACCTGCCGCAACGTGATCCCGCACGGTCGCGGCCTCGGGTCGAGCGCGGCGGCCATCGTCTCGGGCATCGTTGCCGCGCGGGCGCTGGCACGCGGCGAGGACCGGCTCGATGACGCGGCGCTGTTCCAGTTGGCTACCGACATCGAGGGGCATCCCGACAACGTGGCACCCGCGCTGTTCGGCGGCTTGACGATCTCGTGGGTCGACGGGGCCGCTGCGGCCGTGCAGCGTCTCGACGTGCAGGTGCCGGTGACCGTGTTCGTGCCGCCGACGCCCGTCTCGACGCAGGAGGCGCGCGGCCTGCTGCCCGACTCGGTGCCGCATGGGGACGCGGTGTTCAACGCCGGGCGCGCGGCGCTGCTGGTGGCGGCGCTGACCCAGGCACCCGAACGGCTCATCTCGGCGACCGAGGACCGGTTGCATCAGGGCTACCGCAGCACGGCGATGCCCGAGTCGTACCGGCTGGTGCGCGCGCTGCGGGTCGACGGTGTTCCCGCAGTGATCTCCGGGGCGGGGCCGACGGTGCTCGCTTTCGCCCGTGGCATCGATGCGGCCCTTCCGGACGGCTGGGCGCTGCACCATCTCGACGTCGACGCCCGTGGCGCGACCGTCCACCCCTGACGGCCCCACCACGACAGGCTTCGAGGCTTCGGCCGCGGGCGGCCTTCGCACCTCAGCCAGCGGGACTCCGGTCCCCGAGGTGCGACGAGCCTCGAAGGGCGAAGGGACCTCACCACCGCAGGACCCGCTCGCCACCCGGTCCCTGAGGTGCGAGCTTGCGAGCCTCGAAGGGACCTGCCGGTGTACGTGGTTGGCTTCGAGGCTTCGGCCGCGGGCGGCCTTCGCACCTCAGCCAGCGGGACTCCGGTCCCCGAGGTGTGACGAGCCTCGAAGGGCGAAGGGACCTCTGATCCGTGCGCCGGGGCAGGTGTTAGGCTGACCGCGCCGGAGTCGAGACCACTCCCCGGCCCGCCACGGACTGTCTTCCATCGGACCGTTCCTTTCTGCCGCCGTCGCGCGGGATGTGGCGAGACGACCTATTGAGGATGTTCATCTGTGACCGATACGACCCAGGCTCCCTCCACCGAGGAGTCGACCACCGAGACCCCTGCTCCCGCCGTCCGCCGCACCACTCGTCGCGGTGGCGGTCTCGGCGGGAAGGTCATCGCCGAGCTGCAGGAGATCGCCGCCGAGCTGGGCATCGAGGGGGCGACCTCGATGCGCAAGGGCGCGCTGATCGAGGCCATCAAGGCCGCCCGCGGCGACGCCCCCACAGCTCCGAAGCAGGCCGAGGCCCCTACTGCCGAGCCGCAGGCGGCACCCGAGAAGAACAGCCCCGACGCGCCGAAGAAGAACCAGCCCACGAGGGGTCAGGACGAGGGCGGACAGCAGCCCTCGGAGCAGAATAAGACCCAGGGCAAGGAACAGAATAAGGGCGACAAGCCGAAGGCCAACAAGGCCGTCGGTGAGGCGAAGACCGGCGAGAACCAGGGCAAGGCTGCCAAGAAACCCGGCGAGGAAGCCGGGGAGGCCAAGAACGGCGAAGCCAAGGGCAACGCCGACGCCGACCAGAACGGCAACCAGAACGGTAATGACGACGACCCGCAGGGCCGCCGCCGTAACCGCCGGGGCCGTGGCCGGGGAGGCCGGACTGCCGATGGCGAGGTCCAGGTGGCCGAGGACGACGTGCTCGTGCCCGCCGCCGGCATTGTCGACATCCTCGACAATTACGCCTTCGTCCGTACGACCGGCTACCTGCCGAGCGAGAACGACGTCTACGTGTCGCTGTCGATGGTCCGCAAGTGGGGCCTGCGCCGTGGGGACGCTGTTGTCGGCCAGGTGCGCCAGCCGCGTGAGGGGGAGCGCAAGGAGAAGTTCAACCCGATGGTGCGGGTCGACTCGGTGAATGGCATGAGTCTGGAGGAGGCCAAGCAGCGTGCCGAGTTCGCCGCGCTGACCCCGGTGTTCCCGACCGAGCGGCTGCGACTGGCGGCCGGCGGCGCGGCCGGCACCGGCACCGTGGTCGACCTGGTCGCGCCCGTCGGCAAGGGCCAGCGCGGCCTGCTCGTCGCGCCGCCGGCCTCCGGTGCCACGACGGCGCTGCGCGAGTTCGCCGAGGCCGTCACGACCAACCACAGCGAATGTCACCTCATGGTCGTGCTCGTCGACGAGCGTCCCGAGGAGATCACCGAGTTCCAGCGGTCGGTGCGCGGCGAGGTCATCGCCTCGGCTTTCGACCGGGCACCCGGCGACCACACGACGGTCGCCGAGTTAGCCGTCGAGCGGGCCAAGCGCCTGGTCGAGCTGGGCCATGACGTCGTCGTGCTCTTCGACGGTCTGACGCGCCTGGGCCGGGCCTACCACCAGGTCGCTGCGGGCCAGAACCGTGTGCTGGTCGACGGTGCCGACGCCTCAGCGCTGTCGGGTCCGAAGCGGATCTTCGGTGCCGCGCGCAACATCGAGGACGGCGGTTCGCTGACGATCCTTGCCACGGCTCAGGTCGAGACGTGGTCCGGCGTTGACGAGTCGATCTATTCCGAGATCGCCCCGACCGCGACGACGCAGGTGCGCCTGGACCGTGCGCTGGCCGCGCGCCGTGCCTTCCCGGCCGTCGACGTCTCCGATTCGGGCACCCGTCGCGACGACCTGTTGCAGTCCGCCGACGAGATCGCCCGTGCCACCCAGGTGCGCCGGGCCGTCGCCGACGCCGAGAGCGCCGAGGACGAGGCGACGATCCTCGCCGGCATCACCGCCTGATCGTGTGCGTGCCCGCTGGCTGAGGTGCGAGCGAGGAACGAGCGAGCCTCGAAGCCTGCAATGGCGGGTCCCTTCGAGGCTCGTCGCAAGCTCCTCGCGCCTCAGGGACCGGCGCGCACCCGCTGGCTGAGGCGCGACGAGGAACGAGGAGCCTCGAAGCCAGCGGAGGTGGGGTCCCTTCGCCCTTCGAGGCTCGCAAGCTCGCGCCTCAGGGACCGAGGTGCGCCTACGCGCGCACGCCCTTAGTCTGACGGCATGACCACTGCTTACGACTTCACGGCCACCGCTATCGACGGGGCCGAGCGGCACCTGGCCGATTACCGCGGCCAGGTGCTGCTCGTCGTCAACACCGCCACCAAGTGCGGCTTCACCCCCCAGCTCGCGGGCCTGGAGGAGTTGTACGCGACGTACGCCGACCAGGGCCTCGTCGTGCTGGGCTTCCCGTGCGACCAGTTCCTGCACCAGAACCCGGGCGACGACGCGGAGACTGCGGCCTTCTGCGAGCGCAACTACGGGGTGACCTTCCCGATGTTCGGCACCGTCGAGGTCAACGGCTCCGGCGCACACCCGCTGTACCAGTGGCTCAAGTCGGAGAAGAAGGGCGTGCTCGGCGGGACGGTCAAGTGGAACTTCACCAAGTTCCTCATCGGCCGTGACGGCCAGGTGGTGAAGCGCTACGGCTCCAACGTGAAGCCCGAGGCCATCGCCGCCGACATCGAGAAGGCGCTCGCTGCCTGAGCGGAAGCCGGGGGCCGGGGCCGGTCTTCGAGGTGTCGTTCGTCCTCGCTCGCGCCTCAGGATCTGTGGGTTCGAGCGGAGGTTCCTCGACTCTGTGATAGGTTCTATCGACTTTTCTGAGATGCCGCTGAGTCCTCACTGGGGATCAGCATGGAGGGATGAGGGATTCATGAAAAAGGCTCTTGCTACGGCCGCCGTGACCGCTCTGGTCGGTGTCGGCTTAGCGGTGACCGCAGTGGCACCCGCCGAGGCGCGTTATGCCGATGGCGGTGCGGGTCAGTACAAGGGGGAGATCGACTGGATCGAATGGGGCGAGACCACCACCCCGGTCCAGGTGGACGAGGGCTATGTCGGAGTCAGTGAGCGGGAACTCGGCACCCAGACGCTCGGCACTTACTGCACGGTCAGTGATATCTCCACGGACAACACCGACAATCATCTCCTCTCCTATGCTCCCGGCCAGTACGGCGGCGACGGGTTCGACGATATGTACAACATCGGTGGCACTGGTACAGACAATGAGTTGATTTCCGGTCTGTCCAACGTTGACGACGGGGGGGCTATCTCGGCGTCGCTCGACTGCGAGTCTTACCTCTTCCCGACAGATGAGGGAAGCACGTCCTCGAACCGTGTTCAGGTCCCGATCACGGGCCTGGTGGTGAGCGAGGGCGAGGCGTCGAACTCCGGCGAGGGTTACGAAGTCACCCCTACGGGTAGCGGTTCGTATGAGTGGAGCCTGATCGACGGCTACGCGAACTGCAACGACCAGCCGCTTGACGTGACTCGTACGGACGACACGCTTCGCGTGATCGCGCCGGATGGTCGCTGCGGCTCGGGTCCGGCGTTGGTGGCGTATGCGCAGGGTGCTTCCTCGCTCGACTTCACCATCAACCCCGATGGTGTCGATGGCCGGACGGCGATCACGCTGGGCGTGGTGCTGCCGGTGGACTTCGGGGACGCGCCGACGTCCTATGACGTGGCCGGTGCCGTGTTCTCGCCGACCTTCTCGGGCGGCACGGAGCTGACCGACGGCGTCACGCAGCAGTTGATGCCGGCGACCGTCGATGGTGATTACGCCGTGGACTACGCCGATCCGGTTGTTGACGTGCGTCTCGGTGACGAGATCACCGGCGACAGTTCGTACGTGGGCAATGCTGCGGCAGACGGTGACACCGCCGGTGACGACGGCGTGACGCTAGACGCCGACCCGATCCCCACGGCTCGCGGTGGTTCCTACACGCTGTCGGACGTCTCCTGCACGGGCGGCGTGGTCCAAGGCTGGATCGACTGGAACCTCAGCGGGGCGTTCGACGCTGGTGAAGGTTCGGGAACGGTCTCCTGCGCGGATGCCTCTTCGGTCGACTTGACGTGGACGATCCCGGATGACGCCGTGCAGTTGTTCGACGACGCCATCGCCGACAGCTACCTGCGGGTGCGCATCGGTGCCGATGAGGACGCGGTCTCCTCGCCGACGGGCATTTCGACCTCGGGCGAGGTGGAGGATTACGCGGTTGAGTTGGGCGTCGACCCGGATCCGCAGTTGGAGATCGTCAAGAGCGCGCAGTTGAACGATGCCAACGGCAACGGCACTGCGGATGAGGGTGAGACGATCGTGTACTCGTTCACGGTGCGCAACACGGGCAATCTGACGCTGCAGGACGTCACGGTGGTTGACGCGAAGGTGTCAGGTTTGACGCCGGAGTCGGTGGCGTTGTTGTCGGCCGAGGGCGATCCGGAGCCGCCGAGCGAGTCGGTGGCCGGCCCGGTGGAGTTCACGGCGGATCCGTACACGGTGACGGCTGCGGATGTGGCTGCGGGCGCGGTGACCAATGTGGCGGTTGCCACGGGCACCACGCTCGACGGCGATGCGGTCACCAGTGCCGAGGCTACGGTTTCGACGGTGACGACCGTTCCGGCAGCGTTGCCGACGACGGGCCTGAGCACGTCGCAGGCCCTGCTGCTGTCGGGCCTGCTCGCCGGTGTCATGGGCACTTTGGCGCTGCGTCTGACGCGCCGCCGGGCATCCGTGGCCTGATCCCGGTCTGAACGCTGCGGGCCTTCGTCACCTTCGGGTGACGAAGGCCCGCAGTCGTTGACCGGCGGGGGTCCCTTCGAGGCTCGGCCGCAGACGGCTTCGCACCTCCGGTCCCTGAGGTGCGAGGAGCTTGCGACGAGCCTCGAAGGGACCTGCCGCCACGGGACCTGACCGGCACCGGATTTGGGTTCGCTTGCCGGGGCTGGCAGACTGGTGCGCCGGTTCTGGTTCACGCGCGACACCGGTCGGCGACCCAGCGACCACGAGAGGACACCATGAAGAGCGATATCCACCCCACCTACGTCGAAACCCAGGTCACCTGCACCTGCGGCAACACGTTCACGACGCGCAGCACCGCCGGCGACGGCGTCATCCGCGCCGACGTGTGCTCGGCCTGCCACCCGTTCTACACGGGCAAGCAGAAGATCCTCGACACCGGCGGGCGCGTCGCCAAGTTCGAGAAGCGCTACGGCAAGAAGAAGTAGCTGCCCTGCGGCGCCGGCCATCTCCTCAGGGAGTTGGCCGGCGCTGTCGTCTTTATCCGCCGACCCAGAGGAGATGCCGTGTTCGAGGTCGTGACCGGGCTGCTGGCCGAGTACGCCGACCTCGAGCGGCGGCTCGCCGATCCGGCGGTACACGCCGCCCCTGCGCTCGCCAAGCGCGTCGGCCAGCGCTACGCCGAACTCGGCGGCATCGTGCGCACCTATCGGGAGTGGGAACAGGCCGCCGGCGACCTGGACGCGGCGCGCGAGCTGGACCTGGCCGACGAGGCCGCTGAACTGGAACCGCGCATCGCCGACCTCGCCGAGCGCCTGCAGCGCCTCCTCGTGCCCCGCGACCCGGCCGACGGCAAAGACGTCATCGTCGAAATCAAGGGCGGTGAGGGCGGCGAGGAGTCGGCCCTGTTTGCCGGCGACCTACTGCGCATGTACACGCGCTTCGCCGAGGCCCGCGGCTGGAAGGTCGAGATCCTCGACGCCACCGAGACGGCCCTCGGCGGTTACAAGTCGGTCACCGCAGCGGTGAAGGCCACCCGTGCGGTCGACCCTGGGGAAGCACCGTACGCGCTGCTGAAGTTCGAGGGCGGCGTCCACCGCGTGCAGCGGGTACCCGTCACTGAGTCGCAGGGCCGCATCCACACCTCGGCGGCCGGCGTGCTGGTGCTGCCCGAGGCCGAGGAGGTCGACGTCCACGTGAATGACGCCGACCTGCGCATCGACGTTTTCCGGTCCTCCGGCCCGGGCGGCCAGAGCGTCAACACGACCGATTCGGCGGTGCGCATCACTCACCTGCCGAGCGGCATCGTCGTGAGCTGCCAGAACGAGAAGAGCCAGTTGCAGAACAAGGACCAGGCCATGCGCATCCTGCGCTCGCGGTTGCTGGAGGCGGCCCAGGCCGCAGCCGACGCCGAGGCCTCGCAGGCGCGCCGCTCCCAGGTGCGCACGGTTGACCGTTCCGAGCGAGTACGTACTTATAACTTCCCCGAGAACCGCATCTCGGACCACCGCACCGGGTTCAAGGCCTACAACCTCGACGCGGTCATGGACGGTGCCCTGAGTGACGTGATCGCTTCGCTGGTCGAGGCCGACCTCGCCGAGCGCCTCGATGCGCTGGCCGCAGGGCAGGACCGGTGAGCGGCGTCCGTCCGCAGGCCGAGCGGCTGCTGGAGCAGGCCGAGGCCGCGCTGGAACAGGCCGGCGTGCCCTCGCCGCGATTCGACGCCGAGACGCTGCTGAGCCATGTCACCGGCTCCCCGCGCGCCCTCGTGCGCCGCGCCCCGGTGCAAGAGCCGCAGCGGCGCACCTTCCTCGACATGATCGCCGCCCGCGCCCGCCGGGTGCCGCTGCAGCATCTCACCGGGACCACGGCGTTCCGCTACGTCGACGTCGAGGTCGGGCCGGGCGTGTTCGTGCCGCGTCCCGAGACCGAGGTGATGACCGGCTGGATCATCGATCAGATCGCCGGCCTGCCCGAGCCGGTCGTCGTGGAACTGTGCGCGGGGTCCGGTGCGATCAGCCTCAGCCTCGTCCACGAGGTGCCTCGCGCACGGGTCCACGCGGTCGAACTCGACGAGGGTGCGCACTCGTGGGCGCTGCGCAATCTGGCCGGGACGGGCGTCGACCTGCGCCTGGGCGACATGGCCGAGGCCTTCGCCGATCTCGACGGCACGGTCGACGCGGTGGTGGCCAACCCGCCCTACATCCCCATCGACGCCTGGGAGTCGGTGGCACCGGAGGCCCGTGACCACGACCCGGCCCTCGCGCTGTGGTCGGGCAGCGACGGCCTCGACGCGATGCGTGTGGTCGAGCGCGTGGCCCGCCGGCTGCTGCGTCCGGGGGGCGTCGTGGCTGCCGAGCACGCCGACGCGCAGGGCCAGAGCGCCCCGGCGGTGTTCTGCGGCGAGCCGCCGGCGTGGACGCAGGTACGCGACCACCCCGACCTCGCCGGCCGCCCCCGCTTCGTCACCGCCTGCCGCCTCGGTCCCTGAGGCGCGAGGAACTTGCGAGCGAAGCCGGGTCCTGAGGTGCCGCGAGGAACGAGCGGCCTCGAAGGGCGAAGGGACCTACCGCCGGCTCTCCCTCCGAGGCCGGCCTGCGCACCTCAGGGACTGCGGCGGCGAAGTTTTCGTGTCCGACGACACATGAGGCGTGACGGAATACGACCCCGGTCGTTGTGACGGGTGTCACGGAGCGTTACGGTGACTGTCGTCCTCGGATACGGGACGGTTTCAAGGCGATGGTGAAAGGGACGCATGACGGTAAAGGAGGGCACCCCCTCGCGGAGTGTGGCCGCGCGCGCAGGGTCGGCAGTCTCATCGCTGCGCGGCAAGTTCTTCGACGGTGTCGACACTTTCGGTGCGATGACGATTCTGGCCTTCGGGTCGCTGCGTTATCTGGCCACCGACATCATCGGCCGGAAGTTCTCCTGGCGGGAGTTCTTCGACCAGGCCTGGTTTATGATCCGCGTCGCCTTCATGCCGACGGTGCTGGTCGCCATCCCGTTCGGCATCATCATCGCCATCCAGGTCGGCTCGGTCGCCCAGCAGATCGGCGCGGTGAGTTTCACCGGCGCGGTCAACGGCATCGGCATCCTGCGTCAGGCCGCGCCGCTGGTCACCTCGCTGCTCATGGCCGGTGCGGTCGGCTCGGCCATCTGCGCCCAGCTCGGCGCCCAGACGGTCCGTGAAGAGGTCGACGCGATGAAGGTCATGGGCCTCAACCCCGTGCAGCGCATCGTCACCCCGCGCGTCGCGGCCGCCATGGCGGTGGGCTTCGTGCTCAACATTGTCGTCGCGGTGACCGCGATGATGACCGGCTACTTCATCAACGTCGGCGGCGGCCACGTCAGTTCGGGTGCCTACATCGCCTCGTTCGTGTCCTTCGCGCAGCCGACCGACCTGCTGCTCGCCGAGGGCAAAGCCGTCATCTTCGGCTTCCTCGCCACGATCATCGCCGCCCACAAGGGCCTCAACGCCAAGGGCGGACCGAAGGGCGTCGCAGACGCCGTCAACCAGTGTGTCGTCATCGCCGTCATCGTGCTCGCGCTCGTCAACGTCGCGATCACGCAGGGCTACGTCATGCTCGTACCGCAGAGGATCGCATGAGTACGGATGTGGAGCGCGAAGCGCGCCCAGGCATCGGCACCCGGTTGCAGTCCGGTGCCCAATCGGCCGTCAAGTCCGGTGGTGACAAGCTCGTCTCGGCCGGCACGTTCGCCACGTTCCTGCTGCGTACGGTCGCTGCGATTCCGGGCACCCTGCGCAACTACCGCGCCGAGACCTTCCGGATCCTGCTCGACATCAGCTGGGGCACCGGTGCCATCCTCGTCGGCGGCGGCACCATCGGCGTCATGGTCCTGCTGGCCCTGTCGGCGGGTACGTCGCTGGGTATCGAGGGCTTCAACGGCCTGGAGACCATCGGCCTGTCGCCGCTGACCGGCTTCGTCTCGGCGGTCGTCAACACCCGCGAGCTGGCACCTCTCGTGGCAGCGCTGGCCCTGGCCGCGCAGGTCGGCTGCCGCTACACCGCGCAGCTCGGCTCCATGCGCACCAGCGAGGAGATCGACGCGCTGAGCGTCATGGCGGTCCCGTCGATCCCCTACCTGGTCACGACCCGTGTCATCGCCACGATGATGGCGATCCTGCCGCTGTTCATGATCGGCCTGGCCGGTTCCTACCTGGCCTCGCAGATGGCGGTGACGATGATGTTCGGCCAGCCGCCGGGCACCTACGAGCACTACTTCGGCACCTTCATCGCGGTCTCCGATGTCATCTTCGCGGTCATCAAGATCCTCATCTTCGCCTTCGCGGTAACGATCATTCACTGCTGGTACGGCTTCATGGCCACCGGCGGCGCGGAGGGCGTCGGTGAGGCGACCGGTAAGGCGATCCGCGCCAGCATCGTGACGGTGGTCGTGCTCAACATGGCGCTGACCTTGGTCTTCTGGGGCAACGACCCCGGTGTCAGGATCTCGGGGTGACGAGGACACTATGACTGCAGGATTCATCTCCCGCGACCTGGAGACCCAGCGCGGAACACTCATTCAGCGCGGCATCGCCGCCGTCGTCATCCTCGCGTTGCTCGCGGTGGCCTTCTTCGCGGTGCGCGGCGGCCTGTTCAGCAAGCAGGTCGAGATCGACGCCCAGCTCGACGACATCGGCGGCGCGCTCGTTGCCGGCAACGACGTCAAGATGCGCGGCGCGATCATCGGCAAGGTCACCTCGATCGAGGCCAAGGACGGCGGCGTGCGGCTCGGGCTGACGCTCGACCCGGACGAGGCGGACCGGCTGCCGGCCGGTGTCACCGCGCGCGTGCTCCCGGCCACGGTTTTCGGCACCTCGTTCGTCGACCTGGTCCCGCCGGAGAACCCGCACGGTAAGTTCAAGGCGGGAGCGGTGATCGCGCAGGACGAGACCACCGAGACCCGCGAGTTGCAAGACGCGCTGGATGCGAGTTACGAGATCCTCACGGCGGTCGAGCCGTCGCGTCTGTCGGCTACGCTCGGTGCCTTCGCTGAAGCGCTCGACGGCCGCGGCAACTCCCTCGGCCAATCGCTGGTCACCCTCGACAGTTATCTGACTCGTTTGGAGCCGCAGTTGCCGCAGGTGCAGCAGGATCTGCGCTTGCTCACCACGAACCTCAACACGGTCTCGCAGGTGGCACCAGACCTCCTCGACGCACTGGAGAACTCCTTCGTCACGACGCAGACCATCGTGGAGCGCAAGTCCGATCTCGCGGCGGTGCTCTCCGGCGGTGACGCCCTGGTGGACGAGGCCAACAGCCTGTTCAGCAACAGCCAGCAGAGTTTCATCAAGGCGATCACGCAGTCGGCACCCATCGTGGAGACGATGTACGACAAGCGCGCGGGCTTCTCGCAGACCTTCGACTCGCTCGTGGAGTTGGCCACGCAGGGGTCGGCGGCCGTCACCAACCCGGACCCGAACCAGCCGGGCGGCTTCCTGGAGACCAACGTCGACATCGTGGCCAACGACGGCGAGAGGACGGCCTATACGGGAGCGGACTGCGCCACGTTCGGTCCGGCCGAGTACCAGGCGGTCGCCGACAACTGCGGAACGGGCGCAGAGGCGTCGTCGACATCCTCCGACGACGCCGCGCTCGTGGCTCAGATCCAGAGCCTGCTGGCTCAACTCGAATCGGTCTCGGCAGCAGACCCCAACGGCATGGGTGACCTGTTGACTCGCGGCTTCGTCGGAGGTGACGGACAGTGAACTACGGAGTCCGCGTCAAGTTCATCCTGTTCTCGATCATCGCGGTGATCTTGATGGTCATCATCTACAACACGATGGTCAACCGGGTCTCGGGCGAGTCGCAGAACTATCAGGCCGAGTTCGACTCGGTCACGGGTCTGCGTCCCGGCGACGACGTGCGCGCCGCAGGCGTGCGGGTCGGTCGTGTCGAGAAGATCGAACTCAGCGACGACAACACTGCCCTGGTGGAGTTCACCCTCGGAGCCGGGCAGAAGATCACCGACACCACGACGATCACCATCAAGTACCAGAACCTGCTGGGTCAGCGGTATCTGTCGCTGGCACCTGGGGAGACAGCCGGTAAGGCGATCAACGCCGACAAGAAGATCAGCAACGATCAGACCAAGGAAGGCTTCGACCTCACCGCGCTGCTCAACGGCTTCGAGCCGCTGTTCGACACCTTGGAGCCGGCTGCGGTCAACCAGCTGGCTACCTCCCTCGTCGCGGTGCTCCAGGGCGAGGGCGGCACGGTCGAATCGCTGCTCAACCAGACGGCGATCCTCACCAACGACCTGGCCTCCAAGGATGCCGTGATCGGCGAGGTGCTGACCAACCTGACCCCGGTCCTGGAGGACTTCTCGGCCAAGGGTGCGGAGTTTTCCACCACGGTCGATCAGTTGACTGCCCTGATGAACGGATTGGCCGCCGAGAAGGACACGATCTTCGGGTCCCTCGACGGCATGTCGGAATTGGCGCAGGCCACGGCCTCGCTGACCCAGCAGTTGCGGCCCGATGTCGACACAGCGGTCTCATCGCTGCGCGGCGCGGTCGAGACGCTGGTCGGTCATCAGGACGCCCTCGACAGTCTGTTTGCCAGCGCGCCGACGGGCTTCGACTCCTTCACCCGTCCGACCAACACCGGAACCTTCCTCAATATGTACATCTGCGCGATCTCCTTGGAACTCAGCACCGGGGCGGAGATCCCGGTCGGCAGCGCGGACGGTCCCTTCTCGGAGGTGTGCTCATGAGCGTCACCGCACGGCTGAAAGAACCTCGCTTCGTGGGTCTGCTCGGCGTCATCGGACTCCTGCTCTTCGCGCTGCTGGTGTTCGGCTTGAGTACCGCGCAGTTCGGCAAGCAGCGGGTCACCGCAGTGCTAGAGCACACGGCGGGCCTGCGCGTCGGGGAGGAGGTGCAGGTCGCCGGCGTCGGCGTCGGCGAGGTCACCGCGATCCGCCTGACCGACAAGGCCGTCGAGGTCGACTTCACCATCGACTCCGACATCGATCTCGGGTCCACCACGACGGCTGCGGTCAAGGTGGCGACGCTGCTCGGTACTCACTACCTCGAGGTCACACCCTCGGGTACAGGGTCGTTGAAGAACGACACCATCCCGATCAAGAACACGAGTGTTCCGTACAACCTGCAGGACGTCATCGACGGTGCCGATACGGCACTGACCGAGATCGACGAGAAGGCCGTGGCCGACGCCATGACGGTCGTCTCCGACGTGCTCGGCCAGACTCCCGAGGAAGCCCGCGCGGCGATCGAAGGGGTGGCGAATCTGTCCTCGGTCGCCGTGCAGCGCACCGATCAGTTGCAGTCCCTGTTGAACGCCTCGGCGACCTTCACGGGCCTGCTGAACTCGCAGTCGGCCGACATTATGACGCTGCTGCAGCAGTCGAGCGTCGTGCTGCAGGAACTGAACGCTCGTCAGCAGGCCATCGACTCGCTGCTGGTCGACGCCCAGGCGCTCGCCGACGCGGTCAACGGGATCCTCGCCGACACCGCCGACGACCTGGACCCGCTCATGGCGAACCTGTCGCAGTCACTCGACCATCTCTATCAGGTGCGCGACTCGATCATGGAGACCGTGACCAGTTTGTCGACCATGACGGTCTATCTCGCCAACGCGACCGGCAACGGCCCGTGGGTCGACTTGAACGTGCCGTCGATCAACCCCGACAACCTTGCGGGGATTCTTCCGACCGGGGAGGCCTTGCCGTGATGAAGCACTGGTGGATCAAGGGCATGGTGGTCCTTCTCGTCGCGCTGCCGTTGGTGGCAGGCTGCGGGGTCCTGGGTTCGGGCAAGAAGCACCTGACGGTTCAGTTCACCGATGCCACGGGCCTGTTCCGCGGCAATGATGTCGGCATCCGTGGTGTGCCCGTGGGCGAGGTGATCTCCATTGAGCCGTCCGGCAGCCACGTCAACGTCGAGATCGAGGTCGACGGCGACATCAAATTGCCCAAGGACGTCGGCGCGGTGATCGTGTCGCGCTCGGTGGCCACGGACCGCTACATCGAATTGACGCCGGCCTACACCTCCGGGCCGGTCATCGAAGACGGTGCGGTCATCGCGGCTGATAAGACCAAGACGCCGGTGGAGTTCGAGGAACTCCTCGGCTCGTTGCAGGACATCTCCAACGCGCTCGGTGCCGAGGACGGCTCCGACGGTCCGCTGCACGACATCCTGGCCTCCTCGGCGATGGCCCTCGACGGACAAGGGCAGACCATCGCCAACGGATTGTCCGACCTATCGCAGGTGCTCACTGCGCTGACCGGCACGATGCCTGCGGTCGAGGAGAACCTGACGAACCTCGACACGCTGACACAGACACTGGCCAGCAACGAGGCCCTGGTGAAGGACTTCACGACCCAGATCACCTCCGCAGCGGTCATGCTCGACCAGCAGACGGGCCAGATCCAGGTCACCTTCGACTCCATCGCGGCCATGCTGCAGGGCGTGGCCGACTTCTCGGCGGCCCACTCGGACCAGATCTCCGGTCAGATCGACGACTTCGTGGCTCTGGCGAACGAGTTGCAGGCCCACGAGCAGGAGATCACCCAGTTGCTGCAGAACGCGCCCTTGCTCATGCAGAACCTGCCGAACGCCATCGATGACGAGGGCCGGCTGCTCTTCCGCACACGTCCGCTGAGCCTGGTCAACCCGACCAACGAGTTGTGTGTCGCTGCTCCTGCTCTGTGCGAGTTGGTGCCGGTCGAGGGTCTGGAACCGCTGACGAACCTCCTGTCCGCTCTGCAAGGGATCCAAGGATGAACCTCTTCCGTGCGGCTGCCATCGCCGCTACGACCGTTGTCGCTGCCGGAACCCTCGGTGCCTGCGGCACGACCGCGAGCGACCTGCCGCTTCCGGGTACGTCGATGCCGGGTGACACCTACGAGATCACCGCGACCTTCGATGACGCCCTGAATCTCGCCTCGGGCGCGCCGGTCAAACTGGACGGCGTCGCGATCGGGCGCGTCGACGAGATCACTGTGAAGGATCTCAAAGCCGTCGTCACGATGGATATCAGCACCGACACGAAGCTGGCCACGACATCGGACTTCCGGCTGCGTGCCACCACGGCCCTCGGCGAGTTGTTCGTCGATGTCGTCGACGATCCGGCTGGTCAGGCGAAGTTGACGGACGGCTCCAAGGTCAGCGCGGAACTGACCTCCTCGGCCCCCACGGTGGAGGACACGCTGACGGCTGCTTCGCTGTTCATCAACGGTGGCGGCCTCGGCCAAATCCAGACCATCGTCAACGAGACGAACGCTGCGGTCGGCGGACGTGAAGACACGCTGCGTGACGTGCTGCAGAGGGTCAACAGCACTGCGACGGCGGTCAACGCCATGAGCAGTGACATCGATTCGGCGCTCACCGCGCTGTCGAACGCCTCGGAGGTGCTCTCGTCGCGCCAGGACACCATCGACCGGGCGCTCACCGAGATCGGCCCGGCTGCGGAGGTGCTCAATCAAAACACTGCGGCCCTGGTTGACCTGTTGAGTTCTATCGACACCTTCGGCGACGTCGTGGTGCCGACTATCGCGCAGACCCGCGACGACATCTCGCAGATGGCCGCGCAGGCCGGCCCGGTCTTCGCCGAGGTGGCTGCGGTCGAGCCGCGCCTCGCGGACGGGGTTGCTCAGGTGATGACTTTCGTCGAGGCGCTCAACAGTGCGGTTCCGGGTGTCTACCTGAACACGCACCTGAAGTTCCGTCCGCTGAACACCGGCCTGGGTGATACCTCGGTTCTGGGGATCACCAGCACGACTGCCGATACGTCGCAGGATTCCAACGCGGTGGCGGACCTGACTCAGGTGCCCCTCATTAGCGCACTGACCGGACAAGGCAGCAGTTCTAGCAGCGACACGGCGCTTACCCCTTTGCTCAGTGGTTTGACCGGTGGAGGTAACTGATGAAGAAGCTTCCTCTGCGGCTCGTGGTCGCGGCGCTCGCTCTCGTTGCGGTGTTCGTCATCACCAGCGTCTACGTCTACCAGGGCTTCCTGGGCGGTTCCATCGCCAAGCGCCCGACAGAGGTCACGGCCGAACTGAGCGAGACCGGTGGTCTGTTCGAGCGCTCCTCGGTGACCTACCGGGGAGTCAAGGTCGGCTCGGTTACCGAGATCCGAACCACCGAGGACGGCGTCGAGGCGGTCCTTGCTCTGGACCCGGGGGTTGAGGTTCCGGCCTCGTCGAAGGCCGTGGTCCGTAACCTGTCGCCGGCCGGCGAGCAGTTCATCGACCTGCAGCCCAAGGACTCCAGTGGCCCGTCGTTCAAGGACGGCGACAAGATCAAACTTGCCGACACCACGACGCCGACCACGGTGGCCGAGTCGCTGCGCGCTATCGACACTCTGATGGCACAGGTCGAACCGGAGGATCTGAGGGTCACGCTCGACGAGTTGAGCACGGCTTTCGCCGATCCTGACGACCTGTCGAACATCGTCGACTCGGGCCAGCAGATCCTCGATACGCTCGACGCGAACTGGCCGCAGACCGAGCGCGTCATCACCAACTCGCAGACCGTGCTGCAGATGGGCGTCGACCTGGGGCCGCAGTTGCAGACGCTCGCGCCGGCGGCCAAGAGCCTGACCGAGTGGCTGGTCGCCTACGACCCGCGGGCGCGTGAACTGCTGGCGCAGACGCCGGCCCAGGTCGAGGAGTTGCGCACCTTCACGTCGAAGGTCGGGCTGAAGTTGCCCGACATGCTCAATTCGATGGGTCAGTTCACCGACATGACGTTGCCGTACCGCCCGCACCTGTGGGAGTTCCTCGACAAGGTTCCGGGAGGCTTCTCACAGTTCGCCGGAACGATCAACGGCGGTTACCTCAACGCGGTCATGTTCGTGGAGCCGAACTTCGATGCGGAAGTGTGTGCGTATGTCGCCGACACCAGCCCGGATGCTCACCAGGTGGCCAGTGACTCCGATCCGCTCATTGACACTTCGCGGACGTGCAGTAGTGAGTCCTCGTCTATTCAGCAGCGCGGATCGGCGCATGCGCCGGGGCCGGTGCCGCTCGAGGTGGCTCTCCAGTGAGCGCGACCGCTAGTGACATTGCTCGCCGCCTCAAGGCGCAGGAGCGTTCACCGCTCGTCACGGCCCTGGCCGTGGCGCTGGCGGTGGCGCTCATCGCGCTGCTGGTGGTCTCCTGGAAGTGGCACGCTGCCTCGGCGCGGTACCACGCCGAAAAGGACGCCCGCAAGGTCGCTGAGGAGCGCACCGTGCAGATGCTCACCTGGACCTCGGCAACGCTCGATGACGACGCCGCATGGGCGAAGGACGGCGCGACCGAGAAGTTTCAGTCCGACTATGACGAGTACATCAACAACACGCGGGAGACCTACGCGGCCCTGTCGGCGTCCTCCAGCGGCACGGTGCTGGCCTCCTCGCCGCAGGCTTCCTCGTCGGACAAGGTCGCGGTCACGCTCTACGCGCTGCAGACGGTTGGACAGGGCGGCTCGATCCAGCCGACCTGCGTCTTGTCGTCCATCGTGCTGACGATGGTCCACGAAGACGGGGACTGGCTGGTCGATGCCCCGTTGGAGGCACCCGGTGCCCCCGTCACCGTGCCGTGCTGAGTGCCGCCCGTCGCGCGGATTAGTCTTCGGCGCATGGGAGGGGACCTCGCACTGGTCGCTACGGCCTGCGCTTTCGGCGTCGGCTCGTCGGTGTTGCCGATGTTTCTCAACGCCGAGGCGTACGTCATCGCCCTCGGCACGCTGACCAGCAGCCCGGTCTTCCTGTTCTGGCTCATCATGTCGCTCAGCATCGGGACGGTGGTCGGCAAGATCTTCGTCTTCGACCTGGCCCGCAAGGGGCGGCAGAAACTCGGCCAGCGCGAGCGCAAACCCCCGCGCAATGCGTTCGCCGCGAAGCTCCGCGAGTTCAGTGACGGGATGCTGGGGCTGTTGGACCGGCCGTATCTGGGGGCGACGACGGTGTTCGTATCGTCGGCCTTCATGGTGCCGCCGCTGGCCATCGTCACGATCCTCGCCGGGGCGTCACGCCAGCCGATGTGGCTGTTCTCGCTCATGGTCTTCATCGGGCGCACGGCGCAGTACCTCGCCATCGCCTTCCTCCTGCACTCCGCCGTCTCCTGACGAGGGGCTGGCATAGGGATTCCGCTGAGAGGTCCGCTGGCTGAGGTGCGAGCGAGGAACGAGCGAGCCTCGAAGGGCGCGCCTCGGGGACCGGCTCCTCGCACCTCAGGGACCTGGCGGTGGGACCGGGGGCGGGCCTTGGGCGGCAGGGCCTACTGTGCATGTGTGACACGACCCGTCGTGACGGCAGCCGGCATCGGCCCGATCCGGACCGTTCCCAATGCGATCACTGTGGTGCGGACGGTGGCCAGCGTTGCCCTGTCGGTCATCGCCTTGCAGGCCGACGAGCCGCTGCCGTGGATTGTGGCCGCGTATCTCGTCTACTACCTGGGCGACAGTGCCGACGGCCTGGCCGCACGCCTGCTGGGCCAGGAGACCCGTGCCGGGGCCGTCCACGACATCTTGAGCGATCGGCTCTGCACGGCGCTGTGCGCGGCCAACCTGATGCTCCTGCAGCCGGATCTCGCGGTGCCCATTGCGGTCTTCCTGCTGAACTTCATGGTGGTCGATTGCCTGCTGTCGCTGTCGTTCCTGCTGTGGCCGATCGTCAGCCCGAACTACTTCTTCGTCGTCGATCCCGTGGTCTACCGGTACAACTGGTCGCACCCGGCCAAGGCGCTCAACAACATCGGGATCGTCGTGGCGGTGCTCGTCGGCTCGCTGCCGCTGGCGCTCGTCATCGTGCTCGTGCAGTTGGGGGTCAAGATGGCCAGCGCCCGCCGCACGCTGCGACGGATCCGCGAGCACGAGACGCAGCCGTGATCGGCGACTTCTTCGTGCTCACCGCGCTGGGCTATGGGGTGGCCGCGGCGCTGATCCCGGTGGTCAACGCCGAGGCCTACGTGGCAGGGGCGGCCGTGCTGATGGGGCGCGGCGACACGGCGCTCATGGTGGTCGCGGTCACCATCGGGACGGTGGTCGGCAAGGTGGTGCTGTTCCGCGCGGCGCGCGCCGGCCGTGAGCTGGCCGCGTCCTCGTCGCGGACCGCGAAGGAGCCGAAGAGCCGGTTCGGCCGGGCGGTGCGCAAGGCCGGCGAGGTGCTGATCGACTGGCTCGACGATCCGGTGCGAGCGGTGCTCACGGTATTGGTGTCGGCCTTCGTGGGCATTCCGCCGCTGTTGGCCGTCGCGGTGGTCGCCGGTGCTTCGGCGATGCGCACGCGGGTCTTCGCGCTCGCGGTCTTCGTGGGCCGGGCGGCCCGCTTCGCGGTCATCGCTGGAGCCGCCTACGGACTCGCGTAGGACTCCCGCAGTTCCCGGTCATTGAGGTGCGAGGAGCTTGCGACGAGCCTCGAAATGACCCAGACAGCGGGCCGTTGTCGGGGTCATTTCGAGGTGTGCCGCGCTCGCGCTGGGGGCACCTCCCGCGTGCGGGGGACAGTGGCCGAGTTCACCTACCTACGGACTCACGTCGTCGATCTCGCCTACGATGACGGCGTGATCTTCGACTGCCGTGAACCGGAGCAACGTGACCAGGGCCTGAACGCCGCCCAGACGGCACTGCGGGCGGGCGAACTCGCGGTGATCCCCACCGACACGGTCTACGGGGTCGCCGCCGACGCCTTCAACCCCGCCGCCGTCCGACGTTTGCTCACGGCGAAGGGGCGCGACCGCTCGATGCCGCCGCCGGTGCTCATCGGCGCGCCGGAGGTGCTGCCCTCGCTGGTGGCGGCGGTGCCGGCCTGGCTCAAGGCGATGACCGACGCCCTGTGGCCGGGCGCGCTGACCGTGGTGTGCCACCAGCAGGCTTCCCTGGACTGGGATCTCGGCGACACCCGTAGCACCGTCGCGGTCCGCGTGCCCGACGACCAGATTGCCCGCGACCTGCTCGGGCGTACCGGCCCGCTCGCGGTCAGCAGCGCCAACCTCAGCGGGCAGCCCGCAGCGACCACCGTCGAGCACGCCCGCGAACAGTTGGGGGAGTCGGTCGCGGTCTACCTCGACGGCGGGCCGTCGCGCGGCACGGTGGCGTCGACCATGCTCGACGCCACCGGCCCGACCCCGCGCATCCTGCGTCAGGGTGCCATCGACCTGGCCGTGCTGCATGAGTTCAACAACACCATCGAGCCGGAGTCGCCGCGTGCGTGAATATCTGGCGGTCTTCGGTATCGCGGTCGGCGTGACCTACCTCCTGGCGTCCATCGCGCGCTTGGTGGCGGTGCGTTTCGGTGCTCAAGCGCGGGTGCGCGAGCGCGATGTCCACGCCGTGCCGACGCCCTACTTCGGCGGACCGGCCATGCTCGGCGGCCTTCTCGCCGCGACCCTCGTGGCCGACCGCATGCCCTTCCTCGGCACGGCCGATCCGACGGCCATGCACGACATCCGTGCCATCGTCGCCGGCGGTGCGCTGATCTGCGTCGTCGGCATCATCGACGACCTCATCGAGTTGGATGCCCTGACGAAGTTCGCCGGCCAGGTGCTCGCCGGGGTCGTCGTGGTGTCGATGGGGGTGCAGTTCGTCTACCTGCCGCTGCCGGGCACGTTCATCGGCCTGGACCAGGCGCAGGCCATGTTGCTGACCATCGTGCTGATCGTCGGCACCGCCAATGCGGTCAACTTCGTCGACGGTCTCGACGGGCTGGCTGCGGGCATTGTCGCCATCGGCGCGGTCGCCTTCTTCGTGTACGCCTTCATCTTGGCCGTCGAGAACGGCGAGACCCGCGCGATGGCCGCCGCCATGCTGACGGTGGCCCTGGCCGGGGTGTGCATCGGCATCCTGCCGCACAACTTCTTCCCCGCCAAGATGTTCATCGGCGACTCCGGATCGATGCTCATCGGCTTCGTCATGGCGTGCTCGTCGATCAGCCTCACCGGCCAGTTCCCGCCGAGCAGCCTGGCGCAGGGCGTCGGCGACGCGGACGCGAGTTTCCTGCCGGCGCTGCTGCCGCTGATCTTGCCGTTCACGGTGCTGGCGGTCCCGTTCGTCGACATGATCCTGGCGGTGTTCCGCCGGACCCGCGAGGGACGCTCGCCGTTCAGCGCCGACAAGGAGCACCTACACCACCGCCTGCTGGAGTTGGGGCACTCCCACCCCCAGGCGGTCCTGACGATGTACGCCGTTGCCGGCTTGGTGGCCTTCGGTAGCGTGGTGATGAGCCTGTTGAGCGGCTGGGAGTCCATCGTCGCCGTCGCGCTGCTGATCGCCGGCGCTGCAGCAGCCGTCGTCTTCGCACCCAAGTTCGTCTCCCGCGTCGGCTCGTGAGGGGCCGGGTAGGTGGAATCCGGTCATTGAGGTGCGTAGGCCGCCTGCGGCCGGAGCCTCGAAATAACCCGCCCGCGGCAGGCTTCGCCCTTCGAGGCTCCTCGTTCCTCGTCGCACCTCAGGACTCGGTTCACTCGTGCCTCGCGGTCCCTGAGGTGCGAGGCCGCCTGCGACCGAGCCTCGAAGGGCGCGACCTCAAACTGCGGAAGTTCCCGCCTCGGTCCCTGAGAGGAGCGCGGGACGGGGTGACAGGATTCGGGTCATGCGGATCGTGCGGCGGGTGTTCGTGCCCACTCTGGTCGTGGTGGTGGCGGTGATCGTCGGCTCCGGGATCGCCGGCGGCCGGGAGGCGTTCGGCGGTGCCGCTGTGGGGGGAGGTCTCACGCTGGCCTTCCTCGGTGCCAGTCCCGGCCTGCTCGACCCCGTGGCTAAAGCCAGCCCCGTTGCCTCGCTTCCGGTGGCGCTCGGCTTCTTTACGGTCAAGGCCGTCGCTGCGGTGGCGGTTCTGATGCTCCTGCTCGGCGACGACGGCCGGGGTCCGCAGCTGTCCTCGAGGGCCGTCGCGGCGGCGATGATCATCACCGCGCTGACCTGGGTCACCCTGCATTTCCGGGCGTTGCGCCGAGTGCGAACCCCGATATACGACCTGGGGTAGGGGTTCGCGGCGCGGCCTGATAACCTTCGGGCAGCGCCGTGATGGTTACCTCCATCACACCGCTCAATGACGCTGGCCGTACGCCCGGATCGCGACATTAGGTCGCGCGACCGCGCCATGATTACGAAGGGGAATGCGAGTGACGCTCGCCTCCACGCTTGCCGCCTCAGGCGACCACCCGAGTCCTCCGAGTCCCGGCCCGCACGACTTCAATCTGCCGTCCATCCTCCCGTGGGATGAGCCGGTTCGCGGTTGGGGTTCGGACTTCGGCCTCTCGGACGGTCTGTTTCTCAATAAGCCGATGCTGCTGGCAGTCTTCTCGCTGCTCATCGTCGTGGTGCTCTTCGCCGCTGCGGCCCGCCCGGCCGCCGTGGTCCCCGGCCGCCTGCAGTTCGCCGGCGAACTGGTCTACGGCTTCGTCCGCAACGGCATCGCCCGCGACAACCTCGGCTCGAAGGACTACAGCCGATTCGTGCCGTTCCTGTTCTCGATCTTCGTGTTCGTCTTCGTGAACAACTACTACGGCCTCATCCCGTTCCTGCAGTTCCCGACGATGAGCCACATCGGTTTCCCGCTGGCCATCGCCGTCATCACCTGGCTGGTCTACAACGGTGCCGGCATCGCCAAGAAGGGCTTCTTCGGCTACCTCAAGCACGAGACCGTGCCGGCCGGCATGACCGGTCCGATCCTGCTGCTGCTGGTGCCGCTGGAGTTCTTGTCCAACATCTTGCTGCGGCCGATCACGCTAACCCTGCGTCTGTTCGCCACGATGTTCGCCGGCCACCTGCTGCTGACGCTGTTCTCCCTCGGCGGGGAGTACCTGCTGCTGCACTCCGAGAACACGCTGGCCATTCCCGCCGGCATCGCCTCGGTGATCCTGTTCATCGGCATCAGCTTCCTGGAAGTCCTCATCATGTTCCTCCAGGCGTACGTCTTCACCCTGCTGGCTGCCATGTACATCGGTGAGGCCCTCGCCGACGAGCACTGATCCACCGGATCGCTCGACGGCGTCGGGCGCACCGGCTCCACAACTTCACATCACACCCCAATACGACACACTCCGTGTCGCCAACGAAAGGAAATGCCGTGGGAGGCACCGCAAACATGATCGGTCTCGGCCTTGCCGCGATCGGCCCGGCCATCGGCGTCGGCTTGATCTTCGCCGCGTACGTGACCGGTGTGGCCCGTCAGCCCGAGGCCGACAGCAAGCTCCGTCAGATCGCGATCCTCGGCTTCGTTCTCGCCGAGCAGTTCTTCATCATCGCGCTGGCGTTGGCGTTCGTCCTCAAAGCCTGAACCCGGTACCAGTAGTCCACGACAACAGAAGGCACACGCATGATCTCGACACGTCTCGTCGCCTCAGCTGAGGGAGAGGATCTCAACCCTCTGATCCCGCACACTGCGGAGATCGTCCTCAGCCTTGTCGTCTTCCTGCTGATTCTCGTCCTCGTCAAGAAGTTCGTCGTTCCGGGCTTCGAGAAGGCCTACGCCGAGCGTACGGCCGCCATCGAAGGCGGAATCGAGAAGGCGGAGTCGGCGCAGAAGGAGGCGCAGGCCGCGCTGGAGCAGTACACGGCGCAGCTCGCAGAGGCCCGCCACGAGGCGGCCCGGATCCGCGAGGAGGCCAAGGAGCAGGCCGCCCAGATCGGCGCGGAGCTGCGCGCCGAAGCCCAGGCGGATGCCGAGCGCATCCGGGCTGCGGCTCACGCGCAGGTCGAGGCCGAGCGTGCGCAGGTCGTCGCCCAGCTCAAGGGTGAGGTCGGCTCTTTGGCGACCGAGCTGGCCGGCCGCATCGTCGGGGAGTCGCTCACCGATGACGCGCGCAGCCAGCGGACCGTCGAGCGGTTCATCGCCGAGTTGGAGAGCGAGTCGGCCAACTGATGACCGCTTCAGTCACTGGGCATCTTCGCGGTGCCTCGGCTGCCTCGCTGGAGGCCGTCCTGGCGGCCGTCGACGCGAGCAGCACCGACGCGGCCGCCGAGATCGGTGAGCAGTTGTTCGGGGTCGTCGGCACGCTCGACGCCACTCCGGCGCTGCGCCGGGTCCTGACCGATCCGTCGACCGAGTCCGCCGCCAAGGCCTCCCTCGCGTCGTCGATCTTCGGTCAGGTGCTCTCGGCAGCGACCCTCGCGGTTGTCGATGCGGCGGTCGCTGGCCGGTGGAGTGCCGGCCGCGACCTCGCCGACGGCCTGGAGGTCGCCGGAGTCGTGGCTCAGGTCGCTGCGGCCGACGCCGCCGGTGTGCTCGATGCTGTCGAGGGCGAACTGTTCGAGGTCGCCCGCGTCGTCGCCGAGACGCCGCAACTGCGCAGCGCCCTCAGCGATTCGGCGGCTCCGGCCGCAGCCAAGGCCGACCTCATCGGCTCGCTCCTGGACGGCAAAGCCCAGCCGGTCACCGCAGCCATCGTCCGTCAGGCGGCTCGCGCCCGGCGCG
The DNA here is from genome assembly GCF_047607065.1 of Aeromicrobium sp. Lineage (GTDB taxonomy): Bacteria > Actinomycetota > Actinomycetes > Propionibacteriales > Nocardioidaceae > Aeromicrobium. The sequence continues at coordinate 32,718 of NZ_JASGDU010000049.1, read as the reverse complement.
CCTCCTTCGAACGCACGCTGGAGGGCTTCGCCGATCTGGTGGCCGCGCGCCGGGGACGCCTGCTCGCGCAGGTCCGGACTGCGAACCCCCTGGCGAAGGCCGATCACGACCGGCTCGCCGCCGCGCTCACCGCGCGGTACGGCCGTCCGGTCCAGCTCAACGTCGTCATCGATTCGTCCGTCATCGGTGGCCTGTCGGTCAGCGTGGCCGACGACGTCATCGACGGCACCATGTCCTCTCGCCTCGAGGCCGCCCGCCGGCGCCTCGCAGGCTGAACCAGCATTTCCACCGCAGAGTAAGGCAGGCACACCATGACGGAGCTCTCGATTCGTCCCGAGGAGATTCGGGACGCATTGCAGAAGTTCGTGGCCGACTACACCCCCAGCGCGGCCAGCACCGAGGAGGTCGGCATCGTCGCCGACGCCGGTGACGGCATCGCGCACGTCGAGGGCCTGCCCTCGGCGATGGCCAACGAACTGCTGGAGTTCGAGGACGGCACGCTCGGCCTCGCGCTCAACCTCGACGTCCGCGAGATCGGCGTCGTCATCCTCGGCGACTTCGCCGGCATCGAGGAGGGCCAGAAGGTCCGCCGCACCGGTGAGGTGCTCTCGGTGCCCGTCGGCGAGGGCTACCTCGGCCGGGTCGTCGACCCGCTCGGCAACCCCATCGACGGTCTCGGCGAGATCGCCACGGACGGCCGCCGCGCCCTGGAACTGCAGGCGCCGACCGTCGTGCAGCGCAAGAGCGTCCACGAGCCGCTGCTGACCGGCATCAAGTCGATCGACTCGCTGACGCCCATCGGCCGCGGCCAGCGCCAGCTCATCATCGGCGACCGGCAGACCGGCAAGACCGCCATCGCCATCGACACGATCATCAACCAGAAGGCCTTCTGGGAGAGCGGCGATCCGGCCAAGCAGGTCCGCTGCATCTACGTCGGCATTGGTCAGAAGGGGTCGACCATCGCCTCGGTGCGCGGTGCCCTCGAAGAGGCCGGCGCGCTGGAGTACACGACCATCGTCGCCGCACCCGCGTCGGACTCGGCCGGCTTCAAGTACCTCGCCCCGTACACCGGCTCGGCCATCGGCCAGCACTGGATGTACCAGGGCAAGCACGTCCTCATCATCTTCGATGACCTGTCCAAGCAGGCCGAGGCCTACCGCGCCGTCTCCTTGCTGCTGCGCCGCCCGCCGGGCCGCGAGGCGTACCCCGGCGACGTGTTCTACCTGCACAGTCGGCTGCTGGAGCGCTGCGCCAAGCTGAGCGACGACCTCGGTGCCGGTTCGATGACGGGCCTGCCGATCATCGAGACCAAGGCCAACGACGTCTCGGCGTACATCCCGACCAACGTCATCTCGATCACCGACGGCCAGATCTTCTTGCAGTCGGACCTGTTCAACGCCAACCAGCGTCCCGCAGTCGACGTCGGCATCTCGGTCTCGCGCGTCGGCGGCGCGGCGATGACCAAGTCGATGAAGGCCGTCACCGGCTCGCTCAAGGTCGAACTCGCGCAGTACCGCGCGATGGAGGCCTTCGCGATGTTCGCCTCCGATCTCGACGCGGCCTCCAAGGCGCAGCTGGCCCGCGGTCAGCGGATCATGGAGTTGTTCAAGCAGGGTCAGTACCAGCCGTTCCCGGTCGAGCAGCAGGTCGTGAGCTTGTGGGCCGCTCAGGCCGGCAAGCTCGACGCCGTGCCGGTGGAGGACATCGGCCGCTTCGAGTCGGAGTTCCTCGACTACGTCAAGCGCTCGCACGCCGGTGTGCTCGACGCGATCCGCGAGTCCGGCAAGTTCGACGACGACAGCGCCCAGGCGCTCGAGTCGGCCTATGACGTCTTCCTCGATCAGTTCGAGACCAGTGACGGTCGTTCGATCAAGGCCGGGCACGAGGAGTTCGAGGCTCTGGCCGACGAGGACGTCGAGCAGGAGCAGATCGTCAAGCAGAAGCGGGGCTGACCTATGGCAGCGTCGGTACGAGAACTTCGCGCGAAGATCAGGTCGACTCAGGCGACCAAGAAGATCACGCGCGCGATGGAACTCATTGCCGCCTCGCGCATCATCAAGGCGCAGCAGCACGCGGCGGCGGCAGCACCGTATGCGCGCGAGTTGACCCGTGCTGTCTCGGCGGTGGCGACGTTCTCGAACGTCGACCATCCGTTGACGACCGAGAAGGAGAACCCGACCCGCGCGGCGGTGCTCGTCATCACGAGCGACCGTGGTCTGGCCGGCTCCTACGCCTCCAGTGTGCTCAAGGAGGCGGAGCGACTCACCGAGAAGTTGCGCAGCGAGGGCAAGGAGATCGACTTCTACCTGTCGGGCCGTAAGGCTGAGGGCTACTTCAACTTCCGGCAGCGCGCGTTCGTCACCTCGTGGACCGGGTACTCCGACAAGCCGCAGTATGAGGACGCCCGCACCATCGGCGAAACCTTGGTGAGCGCCTTCACGGCCGAGGAGGGTGCCGAGGGTTCCGTTGACGAACTGTATGTCGTGTTCACGCAGTTCAGGTCGATGCTGACCCAGGAGCCGGAGGTCATCCGGCTGCTTCCCCTGGAGATCGTCGAGAAAAGTGAGTCCCTGCTGCCGCTGTACGAGTTCGAGCCGTCGGCCGCCGAGGTGCTCGACGCGCTGCTGCCGAAGTACGTCAACAGCCGCATCTACTACTGCCTGTTGCAGGCGGCCGCCTCCGAGCTCGCCGCCCGCCAGAAGGCCATGAAGTCCGCGACGGACAACGCCGAGGACCTCATCCAGAAGTACACCCGCATCGCCAACCAGGCCCGCCAGGCCGGCATTACCCAGGAGATCAGCGAGATCGTGGGCGGCGCTAACGCGCTCGCCGACGCCGCCGCTGGTCAGGAGTGAGTGAGAGAAATGACTGCCACTGCCGAAGAGAAGACCACCACCACGGGTCGTGTCGCGCGGGTCATCGGCCCGGTTCTCGACATCGAGTTCCCGTCCGATGCCATGCCGGAGATCTACAACGCGCTCTTGGTCGACACCGAGGTCGCGGGTGTCTCCGAGACGCTGACCCTCGAGGTCGCCCAGCACATCGGCGACGGCCTGGTCCGTGCGATCAGCCTGCGCCCGACTGACGGCGTCGTGCGCGGCTCGACCGTCACCGACACCGGCGGACCGATTTCGGTGCCCGTCGGCGACGCCACGCTGGGCAAGGTGTTCAACACCACCGGTCAGGTGATGAACCTGGCCGAGGGCGAGACGCTCGAGGTCGGCGAGACCTGGGGCATCCACCGCAAGGCACCGGCCTTCGACCAGCTCGAGTCCAAGACGCAGATGTTCCAGACCGGCATCAAAGTCATCGACCTGCTGACGCCGTACGTGCAGGGCGGCAAGATCGGCCTGTTCGGCGGTGCCGGCGTCGGCAAGACGGTGCTCATCCAGGAGATGATCGCCCGTGTCGCCAAGGACCACGACGGCGTTTCGGTGTTCGCCGGCGTCGGAGAGCGCACCCGTGAGGGCAACGACCTCATCGTCGAGATGGAGGAGGCCGGCGTCCTCGACAAGGTCGCCCTGGTCTTCGGCCAGATGGACGAGCCGCCGGGAGCGCGTCTGCGTGTGGCCCTGTCGGCCCTGACGATGGCCGAGTACTTCCGCGACGTGCAGAAGCAGGACGTGCTGCTGTTCATCGACAACATCTTCCGCTTCACGCAGGCGGGTTCGGAGGTCTCGACGCTGCTCGGTCGCGTGCCCTCGGCCGTCGGATACCAGCCGACGCTGGCCGATGAGATGGGCGTGCTCCAGGAGCGCATCACCTCGACGCGCGGCCACTCGATCACCTCGATGCAGGCGATCTATGTGCCCGCCGACGACTACACTGACCCGGCCCCGGCCACGACGTTCGCGCACCTGGACGCCACGACCGAGCTGAACCGTGAGATCGCCTCGATGGGCATCTACCCGGCCGTCGACCCGCTGACCTCGACGTCGCGCATCCTCGACCCGCGTTACATCGCCGATGACCACTACGCCACGGCGAACCGCGTCAAGGGCATTTTGCAGCGCAACAAGGAGCTGCAGGACATCATCGCGATCCTCGGTGTCGACGAGCTCAGCGAAGAGGACAAGACGATCGTCTCGCGCGCCCGTCGCATCCAGCGCTTTCTGAGCCAGAACACCTACGTCGCCAAGCAGTTCACCGGCATCGAGGGCTCGACGGTCCCGCTCGACGAGACGATCGACGCCTTCACCAAGATCTGCGACGGCGAGTACGACCACGTGGCCGAGCAGGCCTTCTTCATGTGCGGCGGTCTGGACGACGTCGACGCGAAGTGGGCCGAGATCCAGAAGAACCTCTGATGGCCGGCGCGCTGCAGGTCGAGCTCGTTGCGGCCGACCGCGTCGTGTGGTCCGGTGAGGCCGAGCGGGTGTTGGCCCGCACAGCCTCGGGTGACCTCGGCGTGCTCGCGAACCACGCGCCGCTGCTGTCGGTGCTGGTACCGGGCGTCGTGGAGATCGAGACGACCGGTGGCGAGCGTTTGCGGGCGGCGGTCGGTGACGGCTTCCTGTCGGTGGCCGACAACCGGGTCTCGGTGCTCAGCGAGGACACCCATCTGGCCGACGAGTTGGACGAGGCGACGCTGAAGGCCGAGTTAGACCGAGCGGTCGCTGACGGGGACGACGCGGCGGTGCGGCGCGTCGAGGCGAAACTGCGTGTTCTGAACCAGGCCTGATCCGGACGAAGGGAGGCGCGACTCGTGCCGTTGTGGCTGTGGTTCGTCGACTCCCTCCTGGGCATGGTGGCGCTCGTCATCGTGCTGCTGGCACTGATCGTCGTGCGGCGGCGTGCCATCGGCCGGCGCACGGGGGCCTTCGAGTTGACGGTCAACCGGCGTGAGCAGGGTGCGGCCGGCTGGACCTTGGGCACGGGTGTCTATCACGATGACCATCTGGAATGGTTCCGAACGTTTTCGCTGTCGTGGCGGGCGTCGTTCGTGCTGCCGCGCCGCGGGGTGGAGGTCACTGGCCGGCGCGCACCGAGCCGGGCCGAGGCCGACCTACTAGCACCAGGGTCGATCGTGGTCGACTGTGTGGGTCCGCAGGAGCATTACCTGCGTCTGGCGCTGACGCCGCCGGCGCTGACCGGTCTGCTGGCGTGGCTGGAATCGTCACCTCCGGGCCGGGGCATGAAGACCGTGCTGTGAAAAATACGGTGCTCTGAGAAGCGGGACCGCCGCCTGGGGAGAGGTCAAGGGCCGGCCGAGTTTCAGGGGGTGAGTCCTCACAAGCGCTCAGCGGTTGCCGCCGGGCACCCACAGGACATCTCCGCCGCCGGCCGCAGCGTTGGCCGCGCGCGCGAGGATGAACAGCAGGTCGCTGAGCCGGTTCAGGTATTTCGCGGTCAGCACGTTCATGGACTCGCCGTGCTCCTCGATGGCCGCCCAGGCCGAGCGCTCGGCGCGACGGGTCACGGTCCGCGCCACGTGCAGCTGGGCGGCGGCGCAGGTACCGCCGGGGAGGATGAAGGAGCGCAGCTTCTCGACCCGGTCGTTGTATTCGTCGCACCACCCTTCCAGCCGGTCGATGTAGTCCGGTTCGACCCGTAGCTGCGGGTACTCGGGGTTGTCCACGACCGGCGCACCGAGGTCGGCACCCACGTCGAACAGGTCGTTCTGCACGTGCGTCAGCACCGCAGCGATGTCGTCGCCGAGTTCGCCCAGTGCCAGCGCGACTCCCAGGTGGCTGTTCGCCTCGTCGACGTCGGCGTACGCCACGAGCCGCAGGTCGTTCTTGGAGGTGCGGCTCATGTCGACCAGCGCCGTCGTGCCGTCGTCACCGGTGCGCGTGTAGATGCGAGTCAAGTTGACCATGAAGGTGACTGTAGTCATGGCCCGTACCGGCACTCTGCGTGCGCCCCGAGGCAGCCGCGCGGTAATCTGACCGTTATGCCTGACAAGCCCTGGGTGATGCGCACCTACGCCGGACACTCCTCCGCCGCCGAGTCGAACGCGCTGTACCGCAAGAACCTCGCGAAGGGACAGACTGGTCTGTCGGTCGCCTTCGATCTGCCCACCCAGACGGGCTACGACCCCGACCACGAGTTGAGCCGTGGTGAGGTCGGCAAGGTCGGCGTGCCGATCCCGCACGTGGGTGCCATGCGCCGCCTCTTCCAGGACATCCCCCTGGAAGAGATGAACACCTCGATGACGATCAACGCCACCGCCATGTGGCTGCTCGCCATGTACCAGGTGGCCGCCGAGGAGCAGGGTGCCGCGCCCGCGAGCCTGGCCGGCACTACGCAGAACGACATCATCAAGGAGTACCTGTCGCGCGGGACGTACGTCTTCCCGCCGGAGGCCTCGCTGCGGCTGACCACCGATATGATCGCCTACACGGTCAACAACATCCCGAAGTGGAATCCGCTCAACATCTGCAGCTACCACCTGCAGGAGGCCGGTGCCACGCCCGTGCAGGAGCTGGCCTTCGCGATGTGTACCGCGATTGCCGTGCTCGACGCGGTCAAGGACTCCGGCCAGGTCGCCGAGGCGGACTTCGAGAAGGTCGTCGGGCGTATCTCGTTCTTCGTCAACGCCGGTGTGCGCTTCGTCGAGGAGATGTGCAAGATGCGCGCCTTCGGTGAGTTGTGGGAGGAGACCACCCGCGAGCGGTACGGCGTGACCGACCCGAAGATGCGCCGTTTCCGCTACGGCGTGCAGGTCAACTCCCTCGGCCTGACCGAGGCGCAGCCGGAGAACAACGTCCAGCGCATCGTGCTGGAGATGCTCGGCGTCACGCTGAGCAAGAAGGCCCGCGCCCGCGCCGTGCAGTTGCCGGCGTGGAACGAGGCGCTGGGTCTGCCTCGCCCTTGGGATCAGCAGTGGTCGCTGCGCCTGCAGCAGGTGCTGGCCTTCGAGTCCGATCTGCTGGAGTACGAGGACATTTTCGACGGCAGCCACGTCATCGAGGCCAAGGTCGCCGAGTTGATCGAGGGTGCCAAGGCCGAGATCGACCGGGTGCAGGCGATGGGCGGCGCGATTGCCGCAGTCGAATCGGGCTACATGAAGCAGGCGCTCGTGTCCTCGCATGCCGAGCGCCGGGCGAAGATCGAAGCCGGTGACCTCAAGGTCGTCGGCGTCAACTCCTACACCGAGACCGAGCAGTCGCCGCTGACCGCCGACCTCGACGGTGCGATCATGGTCGCCGATCCCCAGGCGGAGGCCAACGCCATCGCCGACGTCCGGCAGTGGCGCAGCGAGCAGGACCGCGCCGCCGTCGAGGCTGCGCTGGAGCGGGTCGCCGCCGAGGCCAAGACCAGCACGAACCTCATGGAGGCCACACTCGCTGCGGTGCGTGCGGGCGCGACGGTGGGGGAGTGGGCGCACACGCTCCGCGGAGTCTTCGGCGAGTACCGGGCACCTACCGGCGTCTCCGGTGTCGTCGGCGTGACCGAGGCGGGCGCGGAACTGACGGCGGTGCGCGAGAAAGTCGCGAAGACCGGAGAGGACCTGGGTGGTCGTCTGCGCTTCCTCGTCGGTAAGCCGGGCCTGGACGGGCACTCCAACGGTGCCGAGCAGGTCGCCGTTCGGGCGCGTGATGCGGGTTTTGAGGTCATCTACCAGGGCATCCGCCTGACGCCGAGCCAGATCGTCTCGGCTGCCGTCGCCGAGGACGTCGATGTCGTGGGCCTGTCGATCCTGTCCGGCTCGCACATGGAGCTGGTGCCCGAGGTGCAGCGGCTCATGTTGGAGGCGGGCATGGACAACGTGCCGGTGATCGTCGGAGGCATCATTCCCGACTCGGACGGCCGCAAGCTGGAGGAGTCCGGCATCGCTGCGGTGTTTACCCCGAAGGACTTCGGCATCACCGACATCATGGACCGCGTCGTCGACGAGATCCGCAAGGCGAACAAGCTCGACTGAGCCGCCCTCGGACTCGGCGCAGGCAAGCCGAGCCTTGCTGAGTACAGCCATTCCTTGCTGGAATCCCGGCCTCCGAGCGCCTACTGTCGAGGTGGAGAGGAGGGAGATGCTACGCAGCAGCCTTCGCCTTGGACGAGCCGGCCTTGTTCTTCTTGGCCCTCTTGACCTTGACGAGTTTGCGCTTCTTGACGGTGTAGCCGGCGGGAAGAGTGCCCTTGGCCAACATGGCGATGGGACAGCGCTTGCAACGCGGCTTGCTGCTGCAGCACTTCTTCTTCGGCTTCTTCGGCACCTCACGAGGGTACCGGAGAGGTTAGCCTGACCTCTATGACAAGGAGACACATCATGGCCGCACCCGCTTTCGTCGAGAAGCTCAACGAGCAGTTGGGATACGAGTTCGGCGCGCACCAGCAGTACGTTGCCATCGCCACCTACTTCGACGGCCTGACGATGCCGCAGATGGCGGCGCTGTTCTACGGCCAGGCGGTCGAAGAGCGCGACCACGCGATGATGATGATTCAATACCTGCTCGATGCCGACGCCGACATCAAGATCCCCGCGCTCGAAGCGCCGGTCATGGACTTCGCCAACGTGGTCGAGCCGGTGCAGTTGGCGCTCGATCAGGAGAAGCGCGTCACCGCGCAGATCAACGAGCTGACCCGCCTGGCACGCGATGCCAACGATTTCGCCTCCGAGCAGTTCATGCAGTGGTTCATCAAGGAGCAGGTCGAGGAGGTCGCCAAGATGAGCGACCTGCTGGCCGTCGTGACCCGCGCCAAGGACAACGTCGACCGCATCGAGGACTGGGTCGCCCGCGAGGAGAAGGGCGAGGGCAGTGACCCGACCGCCCCACCCATCGCCGGTGCCTGACCGGGCACCGCTCTGACCCGGAAAACAAGGTTTTCGGAGTCAGAACAACCGGAACTCGGCGTCGTCGATGCCGCGGAGGGCGTCATAGTCGACGACGACGCATTCGATCCCCCGGTCGGTGGCCAGGGTGCGCGCCTGCGGCTTGATCTCCTGCGCGGCGAAGACGCCGCGCACGGGACGCAGTTGCGGATCGCGGTTCATCAGCTCCAGGTAGCGGGTCAGCTGCTCGACCCCGTCGATCTCGCCGCGACGCTTGATTTCGACGGCCACTGCGGCCCCGGCCGCGTCGCGGCACAGCAGGTCGACGGGGCCGATGGCGGTCATGTACTCGCGGCGCACCAGGCTCATGCCGTCGCCGAGCGCGGCGGTGTGCTCGGCCAGCAGCTCCTGCAGGTGCTTCTCGACGCCGTCCTTGCGCAGCCCGGGATCGACGCCGAGGTCGTGGGCGCTGTCGTGCACGATCTCCTCGATGCGAATGCGCAGTGTGTCGTCGGACTTCGTCGCCGAGACGGTCCATTCGGTCACGCCGTCCTCGGCCTGCCCCTCGGTGAGGCGGCACGGCGGACTCATCCAGTTGAGCGGCTTGTAGGAGCCGCCGTCGGAGTGGATCAGCACCGAACCGTCGGCCTTGACCATGATGACGCGCGTGGCCATCGGCAGGTGTGCGGTGAGCCGCCCGGCGTAGTCGACCTGGCAGCGTGCGACGACGAGGCGCATCAGCGGCGTGTCAGGGTGCCGAGGGTGAACACCAGGCCCGCTTCGGTGACCTGGCCGACCAGATCGTTGCCGTCCAGTCCGGCCATCGTGACCACGCCGTCGGCCAGCGCGTAGGTGCCGCTCAGGAAATCGGTGACACCCTGATAATCCCAGGTGAAGGTGCCGTCGCCTTGGAAGTGGACGGTCCAGTCGGCGTCGTCGTCGCGCCATGTGCCCACGAGGTCGGCGGCGGTGGCCGGCATGCCGGCCGCGGTCGGTTCGGGGGAGGGAGTGGGGGCCGTCGTCGCCTCGCTCGGCGGCGGGGACGCCGGTTCGGACTCCCCGCTGCCGCAGGATCCCCAAGCGAGCGAAGTCGTCAGCAGCAGGCCGCCGATCCCGGCATGTGTATGTCGCAACTCTGCTCCCTGTCAGTCGAGGCGCGAAACGTCACGCTAGTCTGACACGACCCCTTTCGTTACCCAGGAGTATCCATGCAGGAGATCGTGCAGCGTCTCACCGCAGAGGGCCGGGACGCTGAAATCGCCCGGACCCTCGTCTTCCCCTACCTCAACCACGCCGCGACGATGCTGGAGAGCGGCTACGCGACTCGCGCCGACATCGACGCCGGCATGCGCTTCGGGTGCGGCTACCCGATCGGCCCCATCGCCCTGATCGAGGGCCTGGGTGCCCAGACGGTCATCGACGGCCTGGAGGCCCTGCACGCGCAGACCGGAGACCCGCTGCACGTGCCCGCGCCGATCCTGTCGGAGTTGGCCGGTGCCGCCGATGCTGAGGAAGCCGCGCCGCAGCTGCGCCACGACGTGACCTCGGTCGGCGTCGTCGGCACCGGCACCATGGCCTCGGGCATCGTCCAGGTCTTCGCGCAGGCCGGCTACGACGTGACCTTCGTCGGCCGCTCGCAGGACAAGCTCGACGGCGTCGTCGCCTACATCACCAAGAACCTCGACCGTGCGGTCGCCAAGGGCAAGCTCGACGAAGACGGCAAGGCCGCCGTCCTGGGCCGGCTCACCGGTGCCACCGAGCGCGAGGCGCTCGGCTCGGTCGACCTCGTCGTCGAGGCCATCGCCGAGGATCTGGAGATCAAGCGCGAGCTGTACCGCGACCTGGACCGCATCGCCAAGCCGGGCGCGATCCTGGCGACCACGACCTCCTCGCTGTCGATCGCCGACCTGGCCTCGCAGACCGGCCGACCGGGCGATGTCGTGGGCATCCACTTCTTCAACCCGGCACCGATTATGAAACTCGTCGAGGTGGTCTCGGCCGAGACCACCAGCGCCGAGGTCGCCGAAACCGCCAAGGCGATCAGCCTCAAGGTCGGCAAGCATCCGGTGTCCTGCGGTGACCGCGCGGGCTTCATCGTCAACGCGCTGCTGTTCCCCTACCTCAACGACGCGATCAAGCTGCACGAGGCCGGCGGAGGCTCCCTGGAGGAGATCGACACCGCCATCAAGGAGAACGCCAAGCTGCCGATGGGGCCGTTCGAGTTGCTGGATGTCGTGGGCAACGATGTCTCGCTGGCCATTGAGCAGACCCTCGTCGGTGCCTTCGGCCACGAGGGCTGGAAGCCGGCACCGCTCCTGGAACAGCTGGTCGCCGAGGGCAAGCTCGGCCGCAAGACCAAGGCGGGCTTCCACACCTACTGAGTCGCCGCTGACGCGCACGTCACACAACGAGGCCGGTAACCCGAGGGGGACCGGCCTCGTTATCGTTGCATGAGACAACGGAGTTGGCGCAGGCGATGACCGTAGAGCGGATCGCGCGATGGGTCAGGTGTGCTACCTGGTCGATCCTGATCGCCGGAGTTGCGGCCGCGTTGACACTTGTCTTGTTCAATGCAGGCCGGTACAGCTCCTCGGAGCACGATCTGCTCGTGGTGCCCCCTTCTCGCTCCGACCTCGTCGCGCAGGTGGTGGCCGATGTCGAGGCTGCGGGTCTGACCTGCTCCCCGACGCCGTCACTGGCGCAGAGCATCGTCTTCGAGTGGCTCGATGGCTCGGTGGGGGTCCTGACCTTCGACCAGGCCCTCAGTGGTGCCTCGGCGGGCGAGGGCTGGGTGCGTTCCTACTGCGCAGCCCCCTGAGCCGGCAAAGGCTGCGGCCCCCTGAGCAGGGTCCCTTCGAGGCTCCGGCCGCGAGCGGCCTACGCACCTCAGGGGCCGGGTTCTGCCTATGGGTCATTTCACCCTTCGAGGCCGCTCCTTCGTCGCGGCACCTCAATGACCGGGGTTGCCCAGCTGCTCAAACGCGACAAGGCCCCGCGACCGGTTACCGGTCGCGGGGCCTCGTGGGCCGGGGTGTCGATCAGGCGTCGGTCGACGGCTCCTCTGGTGCCGCAGACGCGCTGGTGTCGGTCGGCGGATCCGCCGGGGTCACGGAGGTCTTCTTTGCCGGCTTGGCCGGGGACTCCTCGGCCTCCGGCTTGGCCGCCGTGGGGGCGAAGGTCGAGACGATGTCGCGCAACTGACCCATCTGCGACACGATGCCGTTGCGCTTGCGCTCGAGGTCCTCGACCTCCAAGCGCAGTGCACGGGTGTGGCGCTCGACCTCGGTCGTGGTCGTGACTCGGACGTTCTCGGCCTCGGCGGTGGCCTGGGCCAAGATGTTGGCGGCCTCGGTCTTGGCGTTCTCGATCAGCTGCGCGGACTCGCGGGCGGCGTCGTCGCGCGACTTGGTCGCGTTGGCCAGCACCTCGCGTGAACGGTCATCGGCGGCTTGAGCGCGGGCCTCGGCATCGGCGACGAGCTTGCTGGTCTTGGCCACCGCAGCCTCGTGGTTCTCGGCTGCTTCACGGGCCAGACGTTCCTTCTCGACGGCCAGCACGCGGCGTGCCTCGGTGACCTCACGGTCGGCGGCGGCACGGGCCTTCTCGACCTCCCGCGTGGCGGTCAGCCGCATCGACTGGGCGTCCTGCTCGGCGGCTACCTTGACCCGTTCGGCCTCGCGCTCGGACTGATCACGCAGATCGATGGCGTAGGCCTGAGCTTCGGCCTTCATGGTCTCGGCCTCGTCGAGCAGGGCCTTGCGCTTGACCTCGATCTCACTGGTCGTGCGCGAGCGCAACTCCTCGGTCTCGGCCTTCGCCGCCGCCACCATGAGCGTGGCGTCCTCACGTGCCTTCGTGACGATCTCTTCGGCCTCGCGGCGGGCGCGGGCACGTACGTCCTCGGCTTCCTGCTCGGCCAGGCCGAGCAGTTGTGCGGCGTGGGTGCCGAGGCCTGTGTAGGTGGGGTGCTCGACGGCCTCGACGCGGTCCTTGAGCTGCTCGATCTGCTTGCTCAACTCGACGTTCTTGCGGCGTTCCTCCTGCACGGCTTTGGCCGCCTTGGCGAGTTCAGCCGACTGTGAGCGCACCCAGGCGTCGACCGCATCGGGGTCGTACCCCCCTCGGCGAGCCGGAGGAAAGGATGCTGCGGCGTTGGCGCCGTTGGCATCGAAGATCGACAATCCAGACTGATCGGACATGCAGGCTTCCTTGAAGGATGAGGCGCAGGACTGGGCAACGCCTACTGTACGACGAACGGGGCGCGACCACACGGTCGCGCCCCGTTCATCGTTCTCGGATCGCCCGCCCGTCCGGGCCTGTACTCCCACCTCGAAGCCGTCGATGGCGGGTCCCTTCGAGGTGTGCTGCGCTCGTACCTCGGGGAGCGGTCCGGTCCCTGAGGCGCGAGGAGCTTGCGACGAGCCTCGAAGGGCGTACCTCAGATGCCTCGGAAGAGGTTGATCTTGTCGAGGTACTTGGCGCGCTTCTCCTCGTCGCGCACGCCCAGGCCCTCCTCGGGCGCGAGCGCCAGGATGCCGACCTTGCCCTGGTGCAAGTTGTGGTGCACGTCGAGCGCGGCCTGGCCGACGTCCTCGAGTTTGTAGGTGCGCGAGAGGGTCGGGTGGATCTTGCCCTGGTCGATCAGGCGGTTCGCCTCGAACGCCTCGCGGTAGTTCGCGAAGTGGCTCGACACGATGCGCTTGAGGTTCATCCACAGGTAGCGGTTGTCGTACTCGTGCATGTAGCCCGTGGTCGACGCGCAGGTGGTGATCGTGCCGCCCTTACGGGTCACGTAGACCGAGGCGCCGAAGGTCTCGCGGCCCGGGTGCTCGAAGACGATGTCGATGTCCTCGCCGCCGGTCAGCTCACGGATCTTCTTGCCGAGGCGCTGCCACTCCTTCGGGTTCTGCTTCGTGCCGTCCTCGTTCCAGAACTTCCAGTTCTCCTCGGAACGGTTGATGACCATCTCGGCACCCATCGAGCGGACGATCTTGGCTTTCTCCTCGTTGGAGACGACACAGATCGGGTTGGCACCGCCGTTGAGCGCGTACTGCGTGGCGAAGCCGCCGAGGCCGCCGGAGGCGCCCCAGATCAGGACGTTGTCGCCCTGCTTCATGTTGCCGCCGTTCTTGGAGACCAGCTGGCGGTAGGCGGTGGCGTTGACCAGGCCCGGGCTGGCGGCCTCCTCCCAGGTGAGGTGGGCGGGCTTGGGCAGCAGCTGGTTGGACTTGACCAGGGCGATGTGGGCGAGGCCGCCGAAGTTGGTCTCGAAGCCCCAGATGCGCTGCTCGGGGTCCATCATCGTGTCGTTGTGGCCGTCGGGACTCTCCAGCTCGACCGAGAGGCAGTGCGCGACGACCTCCTGGCCGGGCTTCCACTTGGTGACGCCGGGGCCGGTGCGCAGGACGACGCCGGACAGGTCCGAGCCGACGACGTGGTAGGGCAGGTCGTGGCGCTTGGTCAGCGGCGAGAGGCGGCCGTAGCGCTCCAGGAAGCCGAAGGTCGGGACCGGCTCGAAGATCGAGGTCCAGACGGTGTTGTAGTTGATCGCGCTGGCCATGACCGCGACCAGGGCCTCGCCGGGACCCAGCTCGGGCAAGGCGACGTCCTCGACGTGGAGCGACTTACGCGGGTCCTTGTCGCGGCTGGCGACGCCCTCGAACATGTCGGCCTCGTCCTTGTGGACGGTAGCGGCGGTGTAATGGTCGGGGACGTCGATGTTGGCGAAGTCCTCGGCGGCGGTGTCGCCGGCCAAGATCGCGTCGAGGATGTGCTGCACGGGGCCTCCAGGGTCGATGGGTTGCGGCGATGTTACCCGCGAGAAACTTCCGGTGCCACGCGGCACCGGGTGATTCGGGTCTCCCGGCGGTGAATCAGTGGGCGGCGCCGGCGGCCGGCTCGACGAGTTCGACCAGCACGCCGCGGGCGTCCTTGGGATGCACGAAGTTGACCCGGCTCCCGCCGGTGCCCTTTTTGGGGGCGTCGTACAGCAGGCGCATCCCGCGCTCGCGCAGCGCCTGCGAAACCGCGTCGATGTCGCGCACGCGGTAGGCGAGCTGCTGTATGCCCTGGCCGTTCTTGGCCAGGAACTTGCCGATCGTCGTCTCGGGCGACAGCGGGGCGAGTAGTTGGATGCACGAGCCGGAGTCGCCGACGGCCAGCATGGCCTCGCGCACGCCCTGCTCGGTATTGGTCTCCTCATGGACCGAGTGCAGGCCGAAGGTCGAGGAGTAGAAGGCGATGGCGTCATCGAGATCAGGGACCGCGATACCGACATGGTCGATGGCGATCAGAAGGTGCTCGGGAACCAGGGGGGAGTCAGTCGGGTCGGACATGGACGACAGGGTAGGCCATCGGCCCGGCGGCCCGTCGGTACAGTGAGGGCATCTCGCGTGCAGACCCATAAGGAGAGACCCCATGACCACATCCGTGATTGTCGCCGGAGCGCGTACCCCCATCGGACGCCTCCTCGGCGGGCTGAAGTCGTTCTCGGCCGCCGACCTCGGTGCCATCGCGATCAAGGGGGCGCTGGAGAAGTCCGGTGTCGCCCCCGAACAGGTCGAATACGTCGTCATGGGCCAGGTCATCCAGGCCGGCTCGGGCCAGAACCCGGCACGCATGGCCAGCACCGGCGCGGGCATCCCGATGTCGGTGCCGACCATCACCATCAACAAGGTGTGCCTGTCAGGCCTCAACGCCATCGCTACGGCAGATCAGCTGATCCGCGCCGGTGAGTTCGAGGTCGTGGTGGCCGGCGGCATGGAGTCGATGACCAACGCCCCCCACCTGCTGCCGAAGTCGCGCGACGGCTTCAAGTACGGCGACACGACCCTCGTGGACTCGATGGCCTACGACGCGCTGTTCGACCAGTTCACCAAGCAGGCCATGATCAACCTCACCGACGCCTGTAACGCCGCCGCGCAGAAGTACACGCGCGAGGAGCAGGACGCGGTCGCCGCCGAGTCGCATCAGCGCGCTGCCGCCGCGCAGAAGAACGGCCTGTTCGACGACGAGATCGTCCCGGTCGAGATTCCGCAGCGCAAGGGTGACCCGATCATCGTCTCGGCCGACGAGGGCGTCCGCGCCGACACCACCGCCGAGTCGCTGGGCCGCCTGCGCCCGGTCGCCAAGGAGGGCACGATCACGGCCGGCTCGGCCTCGCAGATCTCCGACGGCGCGGCTGCGGTCGTCGTGATGAGCAAGGCCAAGGCCGAGGAGTTGGGCCTGACCTGGCTCGCCGAGATCGGTGCCCACGGCCAGACCGCCGGCCCGGACTCCTCGCTGCAGTTGCAGCCGGCCGCCTCGACCGCTCGTGCGCTGGAGAAGGAGGGCATCACCGCCGCCGACCTGGACCTGGTGGAGTTCAACGAGGCGTTCGCCGCCGTCGGCATGGCCTCCGCCGCCGAGCTGGGCATCGACCTGGAGAAGGTCAACGTCAACGGCGGTGCCATCGCCCTCGGCCACCCGGTCGGCATGTCCGGCACCCGCGTCGTGCTGCACCTGGCGCTGGAGCTGCAGCGCCGCGGCGGCGGCATCGGTGCGGCGGCGCTGTGCGGCGGCGGCGGCCAGGGCGACGCGCTGATCGTGCGCGTGCCGAAGCAGGGCTGACGAGGCCTTCGCTCACACGATGCGCCGAGACGACGATGTCCACGCGCTCGTCGAGACGGTTCTCGGCGACGGCCCGGGCCTGAGGAAGGTCCGGGCCGTCGCCCGTCTCATCTCCCTGGTGGAGAGCGATTCTCCGGCGCTGCGTGAGGTCGCCCGCGCGCTGGCGGGCCGCGCCGGCCGCGCTCACATCGTCGGCTTGACCGGCTCGCCGGGGGTCGGCAAGTCCACCTCGACATCCGCGCTCGTGCGCGCACTGCGCGCGGCGGGCAAGACGGTCGGCGTCCTGGCGGTGGACCCGTCCTCGCCGTTCAGCGGCGGTGCCCTGCTCGGCGATCGGGTGCGGATGTCCGAGCACGCCACCGATCCAGGGGTCATCATCCGGTCGATGGCCAGTCGCGGGCATCTCGGTGGCTTGGCCGCCGCCGCGCCCCAGGCGCTGCGTGTGCTCGATGCCGCCGGCTGCGATGTGATCCTCGTCGAGACCGTCGGCGTCGGGCAGTCCGAGGTCGAGGTCGCCGGTCTCGCCGACACCAGCCTGGTGCTGCTCGCGCCGGGCATGGGCGACGGGATCCAGGCCGCCAAGGCCGGCATCTTGGAGATCGGCGACCTGTTCTGCATCAACAAGGCCGACCGCGACGGTGCCGCGACCACGCGGCGCGAACTGCGCGCGATGCTCTCGCTCACCGAGCGCCCCGACGGGGCCTGGAAGCCGCCCATCGTGCTGACGGTGGCGACGGCGGGCACGGGAATCGATGAGGTCGTCGCGCGGCTCGACGAGCACCGGGCGTATCTGGAGTCGTCCGGTCAAGGCCGTAGGCGGCGTCTGGCCCGTGCCCGGCGCGAGATCGAGGCCATCGTGCTCGGCGAGGTGACCCGCCGTTTCGCGGTCACCTCGCACGGGGCGCGCCTGGACGTGCTCGCTGCCGACGTGCTCGGCGGTGGCACCGACCCGTACACGGCCGCCGAGGCGGTGCTCGACGAGATCGCCGCCGCAGCTCAGGCCGACGAGATCTGATCGCGCCTCGGCGCGCCTGCCGTTTTCTCCGGCGATGATGCACTACAACTGACGTCGTGGCGAAGAAGGCGATCGTGGGGCTCGTCGCGGCGTTTGCCCTGTACTACCTGCTCACCGCGCCGGCTCAGGCAGCCGACGTGGTGCAAGGTGCGTTCGAAGCCGTGATGGAGGCCTTCGGTGCCGTGGGGGTCTTCGTCCAGGAACTCTTCCGCTAGCGGTTCGCCATGCTGCGCAGACTGTTCGAGCGCATCCCCGAGCAGAAGGTCGGCAATCACCTGCTCGATGATGAAGGCGAGTACATCGTCGACCTGGTGCGCCATCACTGGGTGGTCTACATACGGCCGATTGCGTATGTGATCGGGTCTCTGGCGTTGTTCGTGCTGGCGTTGTTCGTGCCCATCCAGATCGGCTGGCTCTTCTTGCTGGCCTCGATGGGCCTGGGCGCGAACGCCGGGTACCGATTGGCCTCGGAGCGGCGGGACGTCTTCGTCATCACGAATATGCGGGTGTTCCGGGCTTCGGGGGTGTTCAACGTGCGCATCGCGACCATCCCGATCACCCGCCTGCTGGACATCACCGTCGACAAGCCGCTGGTGGGCCGCATGCTGGGGTACGGGCACTTCGTCTTCGAGTCGGCGGCGCAGGCGCAGGGCTTGCGCGACATCCGCTACATCGGCGATCCCGATGCCCGCGATCTGACGATCCAGCGGGTCGTGCAGCGCGCCGGCTTGCGCGGCCCCCGCGGCGGCGCCCCCATCTGAGCACGTGCGCGCATAGACGGAGCCGGTCATTGAAGTGCGAGCGCAGCACACCGGGTCCTGAGGTGGCGCGAGGAACGAGCGCCCTCGAAGGGCGAAATGACCCTCCCACGGCAGGCTTCGCCCTTCGAGGCTCGGCCGCAGGCGGCCTCGCACCTCAGGACCCGGCTCGCTCGTTCCTCGCTGCGCACGGGGGATACCTCCCGCTTGCGGGGGAGAATGAGCGGCATCAACCGATAAATCAGCGGGTCCCTAGAATCGGGTCATGAACTTCTCGCGTCCGGGAGCACTTGATCTGTCCGCGCTGGCTCGTCCTTCGTCCGCGCCGAACTCACCGGCGGCCGGTGACGCACCAGGGGCTTCCTGGGTGGTCGACGCCACCGAACAGGACTTTCAGCAGGTGGCGCTGGAAGCCTCCCTGCAGCACCTGGTCGTGCTGAGCCTGTGGTCGCCGCGCGCCCCCCAGAGCGCCGACTTCAACGCCCGGCTCGCTGCCGCCGCGAACTCCTACGACGGTCAGATCTTGCTGGTGCAGGTCGACGTCGACGCCAATCCGGCCATCGGCCAGGCCATCGGCGCGAGTTCGGTGCCGCTCGTTGTCGGGCTGGTCAAGGGGCAGCCGGTGCCGCTGTTCCAGAGCACCGTGCCCGATGAACAGATCCGCAGCTACTTCGAGGAGTTGATCCGCCTCGGTGCCCAGCACGGGGTCACCGGCCGGGCACCGGCCGTCGGTCACTCGGCCACCCCGGACGAGGAACCGGCCGACGACCCGCGCTTCGCCGAGGCTGATGCGGCCTTCGCTGTGGGCGACCTGGCCGGGGCGATCAGCGCCTACGAGAAGCTCGCCGCCCAGCATCCTGGCGACGCCGAGGTCGCCGAGCGTCTCGCGGGCGTCAAGCTCCTGTCCCGCACGCAGGGTGCCGATCTGAACCAGGCGCGGGCGGCCGCGGCCGACGCCCCCGACGATCTCGACGCGCACCTGCTCGTCGCCGATCTCGACATCAGCGGCGGGCACGTCGCCGACGCCTTCGACCGGCTGATCTCCCTGGTGCGGCGCACAAGCGGCGACGACCGCGACCGGGTGCGCGAGCGCCTGCTGGAGTTGTTCGTCGTCGTGGGCGGCGACGACCTGCGGGTGGCGCAGGCCCGCCGCGCCCTGGCGACCGCGCTGTTCTGAGCGACGCGCTTGCGGCTCGTCGCGGCACCTGGTGACGCCGCTCGGGTAGTAGGGTCGTCGTCGCGGCCCCCGGCGGCCGGTGACCATGGTGGAAGAGGGAATCGATGCGCAAGATGGGGGCCTGGCTGCTGATCGCGGTCGGCGCGCTGGCCGTGCTCGGCGGTGCCGCAGTCATGGCGATGCTCGGCCCTGACGGGCGCATTACCACCGGCCCGCACCCCATCGACACCGATGCTGCTGCGGTGGTGACCGCCCCTCGCGTCGTGAAATACGCCGGCGTGCAGTTGGACGTGCTGGTTGAGGTGCCCATCGAGAAGCCGGTGTTCGTCGGCGTGGGTAACACCGTCGATGTCGAGAACTACCTGGAGAACACCGGTAGGGTCGAGATCACCTCCTTCGAGACGCCCTGGAAGGTCGGTATGCGCGACGTTGCGGGCGAGCCGAACGTGCCGTCGGCGCCGACCGCGCTGGACTGGTGGATCGCCTCGCAGGCCGGCCTGGGCGGTGCCGACATCACCGTCACGCTGCCCGACGAGCCGGTGTCGGTGGCGGTCGTGGCTGTTGGCTCGACCAACCTGACCGGCGTCGAGGTCACCATCGCCTACGGGATCAAGGGCGGTTTCGGACGGGCGGCCGGAGTCGTGCTGCTGGGCATCGGCCTGGCCTGGCTCGGGGTGCTGCTACTGCGCGACCGCCTGTTGACGCCGGTGCTCGAGACCAGTCGTTCTGGCGGCCTGCACGGGGTTTTCGCGCGCCGTGGTGCCGCAGGCCAGACCGAGGAGGTCGAGGTGTTCGTCTGGGTCGATGAGCACGGGGTCGAGCACGAGATCGGCGAGGACGAGCTGGACGAATTCGAGATCGTGGAAGGCTCGCCGGAGCCGGAGCCGGAGCCGGAGCCGGAGCCGGAGCCGGAGCCGGAGCCGGAGCCGGAGCCAGCCGCTCCCGCGACGCCGCGCGTCGAGGAGCGTGTCGTCTACGTCGTCGTGGACGAGCACGGCGTGGAGCACGAGATCGGCGAGGACGAACTGGCCGACTACGAGATCGTCGACGACGAGCAACCCCCGCAGGAGGCGCGATGAGCAGGCCGATGACGCGGGTGGCGCTCGCCCTGCTCGTGAGCCTGGCGCTGGTCGGCTGCAGCGTGCCGCATCAGCGCGATGACACCTCGATCTCGAAGGCCGCCATCGAGGACTCCGAGGTCGACGCCGTCTACGACCGCTACCGCGAGGTCTACAACACCGCCGTCGACATCGGCACCGCGCAGCCCCTGTCGGTGGTCGAGAGCGATGCCGTCCTGGCCATCGACACGGTCGCTTTCGGTGTCGAGGGCGGCACCGTGAAGGTCTCGAACCTGAGCGCCGACCAGGTGGCCGTGCCGAGGTTTGAGACCTATCCGCTGTGGTTCGTAGCCGTCGCCTCTGATGCGTCCAGCAGCGAGCGGCGCGTCCAGGTGTTCGCCCGTGCGAGTTCCATCGACACCTGGACGCTGGTGGCCAGTCCCCAGATCGCCTCGGGCGTCGGCCTGCCGGAGTTGCGTACGCCGCGCGACGCGAGCGCGGTGACCGTCGCGCCAGACGACGGCCGGGGCATGGTGATGTCGGCCGACGACGCCGTGGCGGCCTATGTTGCGGCCCTCGGCGCGCTGCCGGCGGCGTCGGCGGAGACGAAGATCGCCGGGGACGACGGCTTCGTGCAACAGATGCGCGAGTCGTACCAGCAGAACACGATGCTGCCCGATCTGCAGTTCTCCCAGACCTGGAGCGCCGATCCGGTCGAGTACGTCCTGCGGAACGCCGACGGCGGTGCTCTGGTGTTCGCCACGCTTTATCGCAACGACGTGTTCCAGGTCGCCTCGGGGCACACGGTGACCTGGCCGGCGGGCACGGCGCAGGCGGTGCTCGCCCCCGATGGCATCACCGGTGCCGGCACGGTCCGGTTCGCCCATCAGGTCCTCGTGCGGGTGCCGCCGGGTTCGGGCGACATCGAGGTCATCGGCCAGTTCGGCGGGGCCATCTCAGTCGAGTAGAGGGGTCACTGCAAGTTCTTGCGCAAGTATGCAAGAATATGAGACATGTCCAAGGTCTTGACTTCCCTTCCCGTCGGCGAGCGGGTCGGCATCGCGTTCTCCGGCGGCCTCGACACCTCGGTGGCGGTGGCCTGGATGCGAGACAAGGGGGCGATCCCCTGCACCTACACCGCCGACCTCGGCCAGTACGACGAGCCGGACATCTCCGGCGTCCCCGGCCGGGCCATGGAGTACGGTGCCGAACTCGCGCGGGCCATCGACTGCAAGCGGCCGCTCGTCGACGAAGGCCTGGCCGCCCTCGCCTGCGGTGCCTTCCACATCCGCTCGGCGGGCAAGGCCTACTTCAACACCACGCCGCTCGGCCGGGCCGTCACCGGCACGCTGCTGGTGCGCGCGATGCACGAAGACGACGTCAACATCTGGGGCGACGGCTCGACCTTCAAGGGCAACGACATCGAGCGGTTCTACCGCTACGGCCTGCTGGCCAACCCCGATCTGCGTATCTACAAGCCCTGGCTGGACGCCGATTTCGTCGCTGAGCTGGGCGGCCGGGCCGAGATGAGCCAGTGGCTCACCGAGCACGACCTCCCCTACCGCGACAGCCAGGAGAAGGCGTACTCCACCGACGCCAACATCTGGGGGGCCACCCACGAGGCCAAGACGCTCGAATACCTCGACGTCTCGCTGGAGGCCGTCGAGCCGATCATGGGCGTCAAGTTCTGGGACCCGTCGGTCGACATCGATGCCGAGGACGTGACGATCTCCTTCGAGGCCGGCCGGCCGGTCGCCATCAACGGGGTTCGTGTCGACGATGCGGTCGCGCTCGTCCAGGAGGCCAACGCCATCGGCGGCCGGCACGGCCTGGGCATGTCGGACCAGATCGAGAACCGCATCATCGAGGCCAAGAGCCGGGGCATCTACGAGGCACCCGGCATGGCGCTGCTGTGGGCCGCCTACGAGCGGCTGGTCAACGCCATCCACAACGAGGACACCATCGCCAACTACCACCAGCACGGACGGCGGCTCGGCCGGCTCATGTACGAGGGCCGCTGGCTCGACCCGCAGGCGATGATGCTGCGCGAGTCGGTCCAGCGCTGGATCGCCTCGGTCGTCACCGGTGACGTCACGCTGCGGCTGCGGCGGGGCGAGGACTACACGATCCTCGACACGCAGGGACCCGCCTTCTCCTACCACCCCGAGAAGCTGTCGATGGAGCGCACCGAGAACGCCGCCTTCGGCCCGACGGACCGGATCGGCCAGCTGACGATGCGCAACCTCGACATCGCCGACTCGCGGGCCAAGCTGGAGATGTACGCCGCGCAGCCGCTCGACCAGGGGCAAGTGCTCGTGGAGAACGGCACGCTGTTCGGTGACCTGCCCGCAGGTGGCGCCCTGCGGATCGAGGCCAACCCGGAGGTCGAGGGCGACGAAACAGCAGCCGTGGACGCGGCGGCGATGGAGTTCGGGGCGGACTGATGACGTACTCCATTGCGGTGGCGGGGGCCAGCGGGTATGCCGGCGGCGAGGTGCTGCGGCTGCTGCTCGGGCATCCGGAGGCCCGGATCGGCGCGCTCACGGCGGCCTCCAGCGCGGGCAGCCCGATGGTCGAGCACCAGCCGCATCTGGCGGCCCTGCACGACCGGGTCATCGAGCCGACGACGCCGCAGACCCTCGCCGGGCACGACGTGGTCTTCCTCGGGCTGCCGCACGGGCAGTCCGCAGCGGTGGCCGCCGAACTCGGGCCGGACACGCTCGTCATCGACTGCGGTGCCGACCACCGGCTCGAGAACGCCGCCGACTGGCAGGCCTACTACGGAGGTGACCACGCCGGCACCTGGCCGTACGGCCTGCCCGAGTTGCTGACCGCGGACGGCTTGCAGCGCACCGCACTCGCGGGGGTCAAGCGCATCGCCGTGCCCGGCTGCAACGTCACGGCGGTCACCCTCGGGCTGCAGCCGGCCGTGCACGCCGGCCTGGTCGAGCCGGCCGATCTGGTCGCGGTGCTCGCCAACGGCTACTCCGGCGCGGGCAAGGCGCTCAAGCCGCACCTGCTCGCCTCCGAGGCCCTGGGTGCGGCGAGTCCGTATGCCGTCGGCGGCACCCACCGGCACATTCCCGAGATCGCCCAGAACCTGCGCCACGCGGGTGCCAGCGAGGTCTCGATCAGCTTCACGCCGACGCTCGTCCCCATGTCGCGTGGCATCCTCGCCACCGCCACTGCGCGGCTGCGCCCCGGTGCCGATCCCGCGGCGATCCGGGCCGCCTACGAGCAGGCCTACTCGGGCGAGCCGTTCGTCCGTCTGCTGCCCGAGGGTCAGTGGCCCACCACGGCCGCCACGCTGGGTGCTAACACCGCCCACGTGCAAGTGGCGGTCGACGAGAAGGCGGGCCGGCTCGTGACGGTCACCGCCCTCGACAACCTCGTCAAGGGCACGGCCGGCGGCGCGATCCAGTCCATGAACCTCGCGCTCGGCCTGCCCGAGACTACGGGCCTGCCCACCGAAGGAGTCGCCCCATGAGCGTCACCGCCCCGAAGGGGTTCCGGGCGGCGGGCGTCGCCGCAGGACTCAAGGCCAGCGGCAACCCCGACGTCGCCCTCGTGGTCAATGACGGGCCGTCCTCGGCCGCAGCCGCAGTCTTCACCTCCAATCGCTGCAAGGCCAATCCGGTCCTGTGGAGCGAGGAGGCGATCAAGACCGGCAGCGCCCGCGCCGTGGTGCTCAACTCCGGTGGAGCCAACTGCTACACCGGGGCGGACGGTTTCCAGATCGTCCACGCGACCGCAGAACTGGCCGCCGGCCTGCTGGAAGTCGGTGCCATCGACGTCCAGGTCTGCTCGACGGGCCTGATCGGCCTGCTCAACGATCGCGACGACCTCCTGAGCGGCGTGCGTGCGGCGGCCGCAGCCCTGAGCGATCAGGGCGGAACCGACGCGGCGACGGCGATGATGACGACCGACACCGTCAGCAAGCAGGCCGTGCGCGAAGGATCCGGCTACTCCATCGGCGGCATGGCCAAGGGGGCCGGCATGCTGGCCCCGGCGCTGGCGACGATGCTCGTGGTCGTCACCACCGACGCCGACCTGCCCGCGGCCGACCTCGACACGGCTCTGCGCGCCGCCACCGCGCAGTCCTTCGACCGGCTC
This sequence comes from Aeromicrobium sp., assembly GCF_047607065.1. Classification (GTDB taxonomy): domain Bacteria; phylum Actinomycetota; class Actinomycetes; order Propionibacteriales; family Nocardioidaceae; genus Aeromicrobium. The sequence goes on along the minus strand of NZ_JASGDU010000049.1, from coordinate 8,273 downwards.
GACTCCGACGGCTGCCAGTCCACCAACGACACCGTCCTCCTCATGGCTAGCGGCGCGAGCGGCGTGCGGCCCGGTGCGGCCGAGTTCACTGCGGCGCTGACCGAGGTGTGCCGCGACCTCGCGCTGCAACTGCTCGCCGACGCCGAGGGCGCCGATCACGAAATCGCCATCGAGACGATCAACGCCGCCACCGAGGCCGATGCGCTCGCGGTCGGCCGGTCGGTGGCCCGCAGCAACCTGTTCAAATGCGCGATCTTCGGCAAGGACCCCAACTGGGGTCGCGTGCTCGCCTCGGTCGGCACCACCGACGCCGTCTTCGACCCGGCCGATCTCGACGTCGCGCTCAACGGCGTGTGGGTCTGCCGGGCCAGCGCGCCGGCCGAGGACCCGGCCCTGATCGACCTCGGCCCTCGCCAGGTGAGCGTCACGATCGACCTCAAGAGCGGAAAGGAGGCGGCGACGATCTGGACGAACGACCTCACGCACGCGTACGTCCACGAGAACTCCGCCTACTCGACATGACGAACGACGCTACGACCACCACGCCCGACGAGTGGCATCCCGACGACTGGGAGAAGGCCACGACGAAGGCCGCCACGTTGGCGCATGCCCTGCCTTGGCTGAAGAAGTACCACGACAAGATCCTCGTCGTGAAGTACGGCGGCAACGCCATGACCGACGAGACGCTCAAGCGCGCCTTCGCCGAGGACATCGTCTTCCTGCGGCTGGCCGGCTTCAAGCCGGTCGTCGTCCACGGCGGCGGCCCGCAGATCAGTGCGATGCTGGACCGGCTCGGCATCGAGAGCGAGTTCCGTGGCGGCCTGCGGGTCACCACGCCGGAGGCCATGGAGGTCGTCCGCATGGTCCTGACCGGCCAGGTAGGCCGCGAACTCGTGGGCCTGCTCAACCATCACGGCGACCTCGCGGTCGGCCTGTCCGGCGAGGACGGCGGCCTGTTCACCGCAGAGAAGACGATGCCGGTCGTCGACGGTGAGCCGGTCGATATCGGTCTGGTGGGCGAGGTCGTCGGTGTGCGTCCCGAGGCGGTCCACGACCTCATCGAGGCCGGTCGCATCCCGGTCGTCTCCAGCGTCGCGCCGGATGCCGCCGGCCAGGTCCACAACGTCAACGCCGACACTGCGGCCGCAGCGCTGGCGGTCGCGCTCGGTGCCGAGAAGCTGCTCGTGCTGACCGATGTCGAGGGCCTGTACGCAGACTGGCCGAACTCCACCGACGTCATCGGTGAGATCAGCCCCGAATCGCTCGAGGAGATGCTGCCCAGCCTGGCCAGCGGCATGATCCCCAAGATGACCGCCTGCCTCCAGGCCGTGCAGGGCGGCGTCAAGCGGGCCACGGTGATCGACGGGCGCGAACCGCACGCGGTGCTGCTGGAGATCTTCACCGACGAGGGCGTGGGCACGCAGGTCGTGCCCGGCGTGCCGACCCGGCTGCGCACCGCCCTGTACGCCACCAGCGTCGACAAGGGCCGGCCGTGAGTACCCCGCAGCGCCCCGCCGGGTGGGCGGGCACGCCGGTCACCGGCCGGGAGTGGACCGAGCGGTACACCGCGAGCGTGATGAACACCTTCGGTACGCCCGCGCGGGTGCTCGTGCGCGGTGAGGGATCGACGGTGTGGGACGCCGACGGCAACGCCTACCTCGACCTTCTCGGCGGGATCGCGGTCAACGCGCTCGGTCACGGCCATCCGGCGATCACCGAGGCGGTCACGACCCAGTTGCGGACGCTCGGTCATGTCTCGAACTTCTTCATCTCCGAACCCCAGGTGCGTCTCGCGGAGCGGCTCATCGGACTGCTCGGCGCGCCGGAGAGCCGGGTCTTCTTCGCCAACTCCGGCACGGAGGCCAACGAGGCCGCGCTCAAGGCGACCCGCCGCACCGGCCGCACGAGGGTCGTGGCCACCGAGGGGAGTTTTCACGGCCGGACGATGGGAGCGCTGTCGCTGACCTCCAAGTCGGCGTACCGCGAGCCGTTCGAGCCGTTGCCGGGCGAGGTCGTGTTCGTGCCCTATGGCGACGCTGCCGCGCTGGAGGCGGTCGTCGACGAGACCGTGGCGGCCTTCGTCGTCGAGCCGATCCAGGGTGAGGCGGGGGTCGTCGATCCGCCGGAGGGCTACCTGGCCGCCGCGCGGGAGATCACCTCGCGGCACGGTGCGCTGCTGTGGCTGGACGAGGTGCAGACCGGCATCGGCCGCACCGGCGACTGGTTCGCGCACACCGCGTCCGGGGTCGTCCCCGACATCGTCACTCTGGCCAAGGGACTCGGCGGCGGCCTGCCCATCGGAGCGATGATCGCCCTCGGCGAGGCGGCTGTGTTGCTGGGGCCGGGCCAGCATGGCACGACTTTCGGCGGAAATCCGGTCGCCACGGCGGCCGCGCTCGCGGTGATCGACACCATCGAGTCCGAGGGCCTGCTGGCGCATGTGTCCGCTCGTGGTGACCAGCTCGCCGACGGTCTGAGGCGTCATCTGCGGGTCGCGGAGGTCACCGGTCGGGGCTTGTTGCGCGGCGTCGCCTTGACCGAGCCGCGTGCTGCCGACGTGCAGAGCGCCGCGCTGGACGCAGGGCTGATCGTCAACGCGCCCCGGCCCGACCGGCTCCGGCTCGCGCCGCCGCTCATCGTGACCGAGGACGAGGCGGGGCACGCCGTCTCGACCCTGTCGATGCTCCTGGACGAGGTACTGGCATGACGATCGAGATTCTGTGTCCCTTCGAGGCTCCTCGTTCCTCGTCGCACCTCAGGGACCGGGAGCGTCGGTCCCTGAGGTGCGAGCTTGCGAGCCTCGAAGGGACTTCAGAGGAGGTTGACGCATGAGGCACTTCCTGCGCGACGACGATCTGAGTCCCGCCGAGCAGGCCGAGGTGCTGGCGCTGGCTGCTGAGCTGAAGGCCGCGCCCTACTCGCGCACGCCGCTGGCCGGCCCGCAGACCGTGGCGGTGCTGTTCGACAAGTCCTCGACCCGGACCCGGGTGTCGTTCGCCGTCGGCATCGCCGATCTCGGCGGATCGCCGCTCATCATGGACGCCGGGGCCACCCAGGCCGGCCGCGGCGAGCCGGTCGCGGACACCGCACGGGTGCTCGGTCGCATGGTCAGCGCGGTCGTGTGGCGCACCTACGCGCAGGACGATCTGGAGACGATGGCCGCCCACGCCGGAGTGCCGGTCATCAATGCGCTCAGCGACGACTTCCACCCGTGTCAGATCCTCGCGGACTGGCTCACCGTGCTGGAGCACAAGGGGTCGCTGGCCGGCCTGACCACGGCTTTCGTCGGCGACGGTGCCTGCAACATGGGGCATTCCTACCTGCTTGGTGGGGCGACGGCCGGTATGCACGTGCGCATCGGCGCTCCGCAGGGTTACCAGCCCGATCCGCAGGTGGTGGCCGACGCCGAGCGCATCGCGGACGCGACCGGCGGTTCGGTCATGGTCACCGACGATCCGGCTGCGGCCCTCGCCGGTGCCGATGTCGTCATCACCGACACCTGGGTCTCGATGGGCATGGAGGACACCAAAGAGGAGCGGTTGACGGTGTTCGGGCCGTACTCCCTGACCCCCGATGCGGTGGCGCTGGCCGAGCCGGACGCGATCGTGCTGCACTGCCTACCGGCCTACCGCGGCCTGGAGATTGCTGCGGAGGTCATCGACGGGCCGCAGAGCGTCGTGTGGGACGAGGCCGAGAACCGTCTCCACGCCCAGAAGGCCGTGCTCACCTGGCTGCTGGAGCGGGCGTGAGGCAGACTCGTCCGGGTCAAGGCGTGACATGAACGTTCCTGACACCAAGGCCGCCCGGCAGCAGCTCATCGTGGAACTGCTGCAGCGCCACGCTGTACGCTCCCAGGGCGATCTGGTCGCCCTGCTGACCGAGCGCGGGGTTCAGGCGACGCCCTCGACCATCTCGCGTGATCTGGTCGACCTGGACGCCGTCCGGGTCCGCCAGGCCGACGGGGGACTGGTCTACGCCGTGCCCGCCGAGGGCGGCGACCGCACGCCGCAGCCGGCCACCGACAGCGCCGCGGCCCACACCCGGCTCGCCCGCATCGCGCGGGAAGTCCTCGTCGGCGCGGAGGCCTCGGCCAACCTGGTCGTGCTGCGTACCCCGCCCGGCGCGGCCCAGTACTTCGCCTCGGCGGTCGACCACGTGGCCATGCCCGAGATATTGGGCACGATTGCCGGTGACGACACTGTCATGGTGATCTGCCGTGACCCGGACGGCGGTGCCGAGGTCGCGGCGCGCTTCACCGCCTTGGCCAAAGCCGCCCGACCCGACGAAGAGGAATCCGCGTGACCGAGCAAGCCGACGCCCCAGGGACCGACGAGCCGCAGGGCAAGACCCGCCTGTGGGGCGGGCGTTTCGACTCCGGCCCGTCGCCGGAGCTGACCGAGTTGTCGCGGTCCACCCACTTCGACTGGCGACTGGCACCCTACGACATCGAGGGTTCCCGCGCCCACGCCCGCGTGCTCCACCGGGCCGGCCTGCTGACCGATGACGACCTGGCCGCGATGCTGGCCGGACTCGACGCGCTCGCCGCCGACGTCGCTGCGGGCGCTTTCGCGGCCGACCCCGACGACGAGGACGTCCACACCGCGCTCGAACGCGGACTGCTGGAACGTCTCGGTGCCGATCTGGGCGGCCGCCTGCGGGCGGGGCGCTCCCGCAACGACCAGGTGGCGACGCTGTTCCGGATGTATCTGATCGACCATGCCGCGACGATCACCGATCTCGTGCGCGACCTCGTCATCGCGCTGGCCGACCAGGCCGAGACCCATCTGGGTGCGCCGATGCCGGGCCGCACTCACCTGCAGCACGCCCAACCGGTGCTGCTCTCGCATCACCTGCTGGCGCACGCCTGGCCGCTGGTGCGCGATCTGGACCGGTTGCGGCAGTGTGCGGACCGGATCGGCGCGGAGTCGCCGTACGGCTCGGGCGCACTCGCCGGCTCGTCGCTGGGCCTGGACCCGGAGGCCGTCGCGGCCGACCTGGGATTCGGGGGGTCCTCGCCGAACTCCATCGACGGCACCGCGGCCCGTGATTTCGTCTCGGAGTTCGCTTTCGTGCTCGCGCAGATCGGCGTCGACCTATCGCGGCTGGCCGAGGAGATCATCGTCTGGAACACCCGTGAGTTCGGCTTCGTCACGCTGCACGACGGTTACTCGACCGGATCGAGCATCATGCCGCAGAAGAAGAACCCCGACATCGCCGAGCTCGCGCGCGGCAAGTCGGGACGTCTGATCGGCAATCTGAGCGGTCTCCTGGCGACGTTCAAGGGCCTGCCGCTGGCCTACAACCGCGATCTGCAGGAGGACAAGGAGCCGGTCTTCGATTCGGTCGACACCGTGGAGGTGCTGCTGCCCGCGTTTACCGGCATGGTCGCCACCCTGACCTTCCACACCGACCGTATGGCCGAGTTGGCGCCGCAGGGATTCGCGCTGGCCACTGACATCGCCGAGTGGCTGGTCAAGAACGGCGTTCCGTTCCGTGTGGCCCACGAACTCGCCGGTGCCTGCGTGCAGGTGTGCGAGCAGCGAGGGATCGAACTCGACGACCTGAGCGACGACGACTTCGCCGCGATCTCCCCGCATCTGGCCCCGCAGGAGGGGCGCAGCGTGCGCGACGTGCTGACCGTCGACGGCTCCATCGCCTCGCGTGATGCACGGGGCGGCACCGCTCAGGCCCGCGTTGCCGAACAACTCGCCGAACTGCGCGCCCGACTCCCGCACCGCTGAGACCGGCCGCTCCCGATGCGCGAGGAACGTGCCCTGAGGTGCGAGGCCGCTTGCGGCCGAGCCTCGAAGGGCGAAGCCTGTGATGCAGGCCCCTTCGCCCTTCGAGGCTGCTCCTTCGTCGCAGCACCTCAGGGATCGGATTCCACCGCCCCGCGATCTCCTATGCGGTGATGCGAGGGAAGCCGATGCTCTGCTCCAGCTCGAAGGCCAGCTCCAGGAGCGTGCGCTCGTTGCCGTGGTCGGCCGAGAAATGCACGCCGAGCGGGCGGCCGTCGTCGGTCTGCGCCAGCGGCAGGCTGATCGCCGGGCCGCCTGCGGCATTGTTGGCCGGCGTGAAGGCCGCGTACTGCAGCAGGCGCGGCAGCAGCGTCTCGTAGCCGTTCGCCGGTGACAGGTAGCCCAACTCCGGGGTGGTGTGCCCGAGCACGGGGGAGAGGATCGTATCGACGCGCTCGCGGCGGAAGGTGGCGCGATAGGTCGCCTCGGCGCGCTTGAGGCCGAGGACGGCCACCGGCGTGCGCCAGGCACGACGCTTGAAGTCGCGGGCCAGGCCCTTGACGAGGGCATCGTTGCGGCTGCGGTCGTAGGTCGCGTGCAGGAGCCGGCCACCGAAGTGGTGCATCGAGAACGCGAGCAGCCCCCAGTAGTGCAGGAAGTCCTCCTCGAAGGAGGAAGCGACCGGCAGCGGCACGTCGACGACCTCGTGTCCGGCCTTCTCCAGCCGGGCGGCGAGGTCCAGCACGGCGGCGCGCGTCTGGTCGTCGGTCGTGGCGTGGAGGGAGTCCACGATCAAGCCGATGCGCAGACGCCGATCCGACGGACCGGCCACCAGGCCGGTGCGCGGCAGCGAGCGATGGGGGCTATGCCGGTCGACGGCATCGAGGAAGACCGCAGTGTCGCGCACCGACCGGCTGACGATCCCGTTGGAGATGATGTTGACCGGCATGGCCTTGGCCTGGGCACCGATGGCCTCGCGCCCGCGGGTGAACTTCAGCCCGACCAGGCCGCAGGCCGCAGCGGGAATGCGGATCGAGCCGCCGCCGTCGTTGGCGTGGGCGAAGGGCACCGCGCCGGCCGCGACGAGCGCGGCCGAGCCGCCCGAGGACGCTCCGCAGGAGTAGCCGGTGTGCCACGGGTTGCGGGTCGGTTCGGCGTCCTCGAACTCGGTCGTCGCGTTGAAGCCGAACTCCGGCAGTGAACTCTTGCCGAGGTGAATCGCGCCGGTGGCGAGGAACTGGTCGGTGAACGGATCGTTCGCGCGCGCCGGCTGGGCGGCGATGACGGCCGCCGAACCGTGGCCGGTCGGCAGCCCGACGACGTCGACGTTGTCCTTGATGAAGGTCGGGACGCCGGCGAAGACGCCCTCGGTGCGCCGGCCGCGCGAGGCTGCGGCGTTCACACGGGCGCGCTCGTAGTCGCGGCTCACGATGGCGTTCAACGCCGGATCGACGGCTTCGGCCCGGACGATGGCCGCCTCGACGGCCTCGGCGGGACTGAGATCGCCACGGGAAATGGCTTCGGCGACCCCGACAGCGTCGAGGTCGCCGAGCGCGTCGTCGCCGAAGGCATGGACGCGGGGGGTCTGTTGTGTGGTGCTCACGCGCAGACCCTATAGCGCAGGGTCAGCGCGAGACCTTACCGGCCTTCAGGCAGGAGGTGCAGACGTTGAGCCGCTTGGGCGTGCCGTCGACGACCGCGCGCACGCGCTGGATGTTCGGATCGAAACGACGCTTGGTGCGTCGGTGCGAGTGGGAGACGTTGTGACCGAAGCCGGGTCCCTTGCTGCACACGTCACAGACCGCTGCCACGGTAATCACCTCTGAAGAATCTCGGGAAGGACGAAGTTAGGGGCGCTGCGGACGCCGAGTCGCGCAGGCAACCGCTCAAGAATAGCCGACCCGCCGGGCGGGAGGCGAATCGGGAGAGGTCCTGCCGCGGGCACGGGTCGCTGTGACGGCCCGATACCCTCGGCGGCATGAGGGAGCGCCAGCCGGGCCGGAGCAGTCACCGTCACCTCATGTCCGATCTTGCCGGGGTGCCGGCGGGGATCGAGGTGCGGCAGTGAGCGGCCTGCGCCTGGACGCGGTGCCCTTCGCCCGCTGGACCCGGCTGTGTGCCGACGCCCTGGCTGCGGCGCGCGCCGAGATCGACGCCCTCAACGTCTTCCCGGTGCCCGACGCCGACACCGGGACCAACGCCTTCGTGACCTTCGCCGCAGGAGCCGAGGCGGTGGCCTCGCTGGGTGCCGATGCCTCGCTGGCCGAGCAGGTCAAGGCCTACCGGGACGGTCTGCTGACTCGGGCGCGCGGGAACTCCGGCGTCATCATGTCGCAACTGGTTCGCGGGTGCCTGTCCGGTCTGCCACTCGACGGCGATGTCACGGGCGAGCAGGTGGCGGCGGCCTTCGAGCGGGCGACGGCTGCGGCCTACGAGGCCGTCGGCGACCCGAAGGAAGGCACGATCCTATCGGTCGCGGCGGCGGCGAGCCGGGGCGCGCGTGAGGCGGCCGATGCCGGGCGTGCGCCGCGCGAG
>NZ_JASGDU010000048.1:0-52692 GCF_047607065.1 Aeromicrobium sp. | reverse complement strand
TGAGCGGTGAGCGCTCAAGGGGTGAGCGCTCAGGTGGGCGGTGAGCGGTGAGCGCTCAAGGGGTGAGCGGTGAGCGGTGAGCGGTGAGCGGTGAGCGCTCAAGGGGTGAGCGGTGAGCGGTGAGCGCTCAAGGGGTGAGCGGTGAGCGGTGAGCGCTCAAGGGGTGAGCGCTCAGGTGGGTGGTGAGCGTGAGCGCTCAAGGGGTGAGCGGTGAGCGTGAGCGCTCAAGGGGTGAGCGGTGAGCGTGAGCGCTCAAGGGGTGAGCGGTGAGCGGTGAGCGGTGAGCGGTGAGCGCTCAAGGGGTGTGGGTGTGGTGCTCACTGTCCACTCATGGGCGATCACCCTCGACCTGGAAGGCGACCTCGATGAGCATCCCGACGAACGATCACCGTGCGCATGAGCGTGTGAGCGGCCCCCTGGTGTGGGCGCTCATGGTGGGCGTCACGATCTTGGCGGCCGGAGCGTTCACGCTGTCGTTCGACGCGCTGCGCACGCTCGCTATCGCGGCGGGCTTGCGTGAGCGGTTGGCGTGGCTGTGGCCGGTGATCGTTGATGGATTCATCGTCGTGGCCACGGTCGCGGCTGTGGTCCTGCGGGGTCGTGGTCGCGCATCGTGGTACCCCTGGCTGGCTCTGGCCGCTGCCGCGACGGTGAGCATCGCCGGTAACGCGCTGCACGCTCGAACCACCGCCGATCTCACCGTGCTCACGACGACGACCGCCTGCATCGTGAGCGCGGTGCCGGCGGTGGCGCTGCTGCTCGCCTCGCACCTGCTCGTCATCGTCATGGAGGCCCGGTCGGCCTCCGCTGTTACGCGAACCCCCACCACCCTCACAACTCCGCCTGTGCCAGACACCCCCCATTCCCCCCGCCTGGCCCCACCCTCCTCACCGTCTGCGTCCGCAGCGGAGGTTGTGGCGGCCACGCCCGCAGTGAGCGTGCCGCCAGGCACGGGACCCGCACCCCCCGCACCCCCCGCACCCGCGCCGGCGGGCGGCGAGGTCGCCGAGCAGATTGCCTGGATTCGCCACCGGATCGACGCTGGTCACCAGGTCACTGGTGGTGAGGTCGCGGCCCGCTTCGGCCTCAGCGCCGCCACCGGTCGCCGCCGGATCACGCAAGCCCGCGACCTCCCCGGCGGCCTCACCACCAGCTACCGGCCGGCGTGATCTACGCCACATCTTGCCTATCGGGGGTGCGAGGGTGCCGTTTTGTGGCGTCGGGTGTCCACCAGTGGTGTGAGAGCGGGCCGCGTCCGGTGGCCCGACCGAATCAAGGGAGAACCCTGTGATGTTGAATCCTGACCCCCGTGCGGGGCGTGGTGGTCGGCGGCCTGTGGTGTCGCGGCTGCTGGTGGTGCTGGCTTTCGTGGCGAGCGTGCTGAGTGTGCAGATGTCGGTCTCGGCGGCGCAGGCTGAGGTGACGCGGGTCGCGGGCATCGCGCACGCGAACACGTATATGGGGATCGAGGATTTCCATGGGTCGTATGGCGTCTGCTCGGGCAATGGTCACGCGGTGCCGACGTACTTGACGCCGGCGACCGCTGTTTACGCGCCGAATAGTGCGTGGGCGTTGAACAATTACGCCACGGCGGGCGTGGACAATGTGACGGCTGCGGCTGTGGCGTACATCGTGAAGACCGATTCGGCGGTCCCGAACAACCACGAGAACAGCACCCCGGATGTGGGTGTGGGTGAGCGAGTGCAGCAGATCCTTGCTGAGGCTGCTGCGTGGGGTGGTGACCGGTCTATCCCGTTGACGGTGTCGGATGCTTCCAATGGCGGCGGGCTGCGGTGGACGCTGGACGGTGTGGGTGTGCAGGCTGCGGGCGGTTGGATGCCCGGCCGGTCGATGACCTTGACGATCGATGGGCCGGTGGTCTTTGATGCGACCGGGACGAACTCGATGACGGTCACGTCCGGTAGTAGTGCGCAGTCTTTCGCGCTCACCTCGACGGGCAACGGCCTGTTTACGGTGTCGGCGGCCGCCGAAGTGCCGTCGAACTATGTCGATAGCCATGCCGCTGAGGGTGCGGGTTACCAGATTGTGACCACGGTGCACGCCGGTAACGACCAGCTCAACGGTGCTACCGACCCGCAGATGGCAGTGCACGATTTCGCTATCGACATCAGTACGCAGGTCGAGCAGGTTGTGCTCGATGCTGACAGCGGCGCCGCCGCGCTCGTCGACGGCTTGTCGTTCTCGGCCGCCGAAGGCGATGAATGGATCGAGGTTGACATTGACGGTGTGTTGACGCCGGTGCCGGTGTTGTTTGAGGCGGACGTCTACGGCCCCTACCTTGAGGAGTCCGCTCCTGAGGCGGACGTGCCGGTCGATGATGAGGTTGCGTGCCGGATGGAGTATTTGGCCGAGAACGGGCCGGAGGAGGGCGTGCGGATCACGTCCGATGACTGTGGCGATCTGGTCGGTGGTATTTACACGATCCATTGGAAGGTCGTCAAGGCCAACCAGGGCGACTACGCGCAGTACATCCGTGATGATGCGTCTGATGGGTGGTTCACGCTCGGCGAGACGGTGGTGAAGAAGTATCAGTGGACGCACTTCAGCATGGCGCGGGAGTGGAACGTCGATGCGGACGGCCGTCATATGGACACCTACACCATCGGCGGGTTCCCCGAGAACCACGGCGACTGGGAAGGCGGCGATTTTGAGGGCAGCGTCATCGGTCCGGACCGTGATGACGCGCTCATCACGGTCTACGACATGGGACCGAAGGACAAGTACAAGGGCACGAAGATCCCGACCGAGGTCCCGGCCGGGACTCCGGTCCACTGGTCCCAGGTCGTCCCGGCGAAGAACGGTGTCTACGAGATCGGCTATGACGACGAGAACCCGGTCACCGGATTCACCGAGGGCCACTGCTACGTCGGCGTCTACTCCTTCGACGGTGATGATCGCGTGGAAGCCGGCACCAGCAGCTTCGCTGACGTGAAGCAGCGGTTCTGCGTCTCCGGTGGCGTATTGACGCCAGTGACGTCGCCTGCCGCCGCGTCGGGCGGGGGTTTGCCCAGCACCGGCGCGCCGGTGAGCCTGCTCGCGGTCCTCGCCGCGGGCGTGGCCGCCGGTGGCGGTGTGATCGTGCTGCGGCGCTTCCGTCACGGCATGACGGCCTGATCGACCGCAGTACCAACAAGGGGGGTGGGCGGCCGGTCGGCTGTCCACCCCCCTTTCCCCTCCCACTTGGACACCTGAAAGGCAAGATCTATGACTCGTCTCCGACTCCTGCTCGTGTGCGGCGTGCTGCTCATCGCCGCAGGCATCACCACAGCAGCACTCACCTTGTCGGCTGGTGATCAGCCCCAGCGCGACACGACGGTTGTGACGGCTTCCGACGTCGATGCTGCGCTCGCCGATCTCGATACGGCTATCGGCCAGGCCGCGGACCACCTCGTTGCCGTCGCCGCCGCGGCCAGCTCGACCGAGACGGGTGAGTTGGAGGCCGCGCTGCGCGCGGCGACCGAACTCGCCTCGACCGCTGCTGGCGCGCCGGCCGCCGAACGTGCGGGGCTGCTCGACGACATCAGGGCCACCACCGTAACGCTGACCGACCTCCTCGAAGCAGCCGAGCGGTGAGCGACCTCGCCCCGGCCCGCACAGGTGCCGCTCAATCTTGTCGGTGCCGCCCCCTACGATCCGACACACTGACCCGATCATCAGCAGGAGCACAGGATGAAGCCGACCAAGAAGCAAACCCTCACTACCGCGGTCGTGGCCGCAGTGGTGCTGATCGGCGGTGGCGGAGCCTATGCCGCCACCCGTACCGGCGAGGACCAGCCCACACGGCAGGCCGAGGCGATAGCCGAGGACGTCGACCTGACCGCGTTCGAGACGGCCAAGACCGACCTGACCGCCCGTGTCTCCGAAGCCCAGGCACTCCTGGACTCCACCCGCGACCAAGTGGCCGACCCCGCAGCCTGGACCGACCTCGAAGCCCACCTCGCCGCTGCGAACACGCTCCTTCAGACCCCGGCCCCCACCCGGCAGGCTGCCGTCGATGACGTCACGTCCGCGCTCCGCGCCGCGCTCGACGCCTTCGCAGGTAAGACTGCGGCGGTCCAGGCCAGCCACGACACTTACACCGCCCAGGCCGCCGCCCAAGCCACCGGCAGTGGTGGCCAGGCGACGTCAGGGGCCGGGAGCGGGCAGAAGAAGACCAGCAGCACAGGCGGCACTAAGAGCACCACCGGAACCAGTGGCGGTAGCGCCACCGGCGGTGGAGGAAACAGTGGCGGCTCCGGCGGCGGAGGTACGTCCGGCAGCGGGTCATCATCGTCTGGCGGTGGAGACCCGCAACCCGCACCATTCACGGTTGCGCAAGCAATGGCCCGTGCCGGGGTGGGGCAGACGAACTTCAACTTTGTCTGTCGCAGCGTCACTGCGGACGGTGGCTACGCATGGGAGAAGCTGACCAGCTACTACGGCACGGTCAACGAGTACCACTTCACCCAGGTCAGCAGCAGCCTGGTCCGCGTGGACATGCACTACTGCTGACCGCCCGCAACCTACGAGTGCCCCCAACCCGGAACCGGGTTGGGGGCACTCGCACGTATGGCTGGCCGTCCTTGTTCGGGTGCGGCTGATATAGCGCGTTCAGGCTGCTGCGATCTGGACGTGCAGGCTCCCGCCGACCGCGTGGGCGACTTTCGCGAGCGTGGGCACCGTGGGGACGCTGCCGCCGCCTTCGAGGGCGGAGATGTAGGACTGGGTGACGCCCATCGCCTCGGCGAGCTGTGCCTGGGTCATGCCCGCGGCGGTTCGAGCGTCGTAGATGGCTTGGGCGAGGTCGAGGGCGAGGTCGGACTCGATGGAAGCGCGGTCGAACTCGGCTCGCTCCTCGGGGGTCATCGCGGCGAGCCGCTTCTCGTGGTACTCGGTGGCGGTGATGTTCATATCTGGCTCCTTGCTGCTCATCGCCTCGGCCGGGGGATCGGGACACCGGCCCGCTTGAGTTGATTGAGAACTGCGGCGGGGACTTGCTTGTGGCCGTCGGGGCGTTTGGGATGCTCGCGCGGGACCGTGACGACGTCTCGTGGTGTACGGCGAAGAAGGTGAGTTATCCCGCGAGGAGTTGTGCGACGCGCTGGTGGGACACTCCGACGAGCCTGGCGGCGTCTCGCACTGAAACGTGCTGTCCGGCGAGGTGTCGGGCGACCTTGGTCTGAGTTGCCTCGTAGGCGGCGCGTGCCGATGCGGCAGCGGCCGCCGAAGCCTCCCATTCCCGCACCGCGTTCTCGATGTCGGTGGGCAGCGCGTAGTCCACGGTGAAGTCGTCTTCGGTGGTATCGGTGAGGCCGACGATGAGGTCGCGGACTTCGACGTCGAGTTTGGCCAGGGTGCGGGCCTCTGTCGCGCCGCCGCGTAGTCCGTCGACGACGGCGACCCAGTAGCCGTCCTCGCGGGTGACTGTGACTTTGTAGGTCTTCACTTGTCCATCCATCCTTCCCCGAAGATCGGTTCGAGTGCTTCCTCTGTTGACCGGGTGACCTTCCATGACATGTCCCCGACGTGAATGGTCACCTCGACCGTGACAGTCTCAGGGGCAACATTGAGCCACATCGCCGCGACGCCTTGTGCTTCATGGGAGAGCTCGGCAAGGCTGCGGGCTTGCCCGCCCGTGCCGAGTTCGGGGATGTCGAACACCCACCAGCGGCCATCGCGGCGAACTTCGACGGAGTAAGTCTGTGCTGTCATATCTGGCTCCTTGCTGCTCATCGCCGCCGACATCCTGTCCCCGGCACAGACCACCGAGATGACCCCCTGCAGGGCCAGCCTGAATCCCGCCCAGATCGGCCGAGACATCGCCGAACTCCAAACCATCCTCACTCGGCCCGCCGCCGACAAGACCGAACAGATCTACCTCGCCAGCATCCCCACCCTGCTACCCGACATCCGCAAAGGCATCCGAGTCAAAGCTGCCGGCTGACACCCCTCGTTCGCGGGCAAAACTTCGTGAGGCACGGTCAACCTTTCGCGGGCATATTGACATGAGGCACTACGGTGTCAATCACGCTAGACGGCATTTGGCCCAGGGGTGAAGCGGCATTTGTTGCTCAATCCCGCCTGTGCTGAGTTCGGATGCGGGGTCATCCGACGGTCAGGCTTTGGTCGCCGAAGTCCGCGACGACCCGTAGCCTTCCGCCCAACGCCTCGACGTACGCCCGCAGGGTGCCCAGTTCGGCCGCGTCCATCACGCCGCGCTCGATCTGCGACACCCGTGGCTGTGACACTCCCATGGCCGTGGCGACCTCGGCCTGGGAGACACGCTGCGCCTTGCGAACCTCGGCTAGCCGATGCGCACGGACCTCGGCCAGCATGTCATCGCGCAGGCCTGCGATCTTGGCCTCGTCGACCTCTCGGACGGCGTGCCCGGCCGCACGGACCTCACGCCAACTCTTCGCTGCCATCTCACTCACCTTTCTCGATCCACCGTTCGTACCGCTTTTCTGCGACTGGGATGTTCTTCTCGTACCAGCCTGACCAGTTCCCGGCCTTGTCCCCTCCGACGAGGAGCACGGCGTGGCGTTCGGGGTCGAACACGAACAGGATGCGGACGCTGCTTCCGGAGGGTCGTAGCTCCTTCATGTTGTGGAGCGCCGCGCCTTTGATCCGGTCCACGAGCGGCCTCCCGAGGGTCGGCCCCTCGCTTTCCAGCACATCGATGGCGGCCTCGATAGTGTCGGCGAGGTCGCTGTCCTCGGCCGCGAGGGCGAGGAACCACTGCTCCACCTCGCTGAGCACCACCACCGACCACACCCCCAGATAATAACTCAAGACTTATATTCATGCAAGGTGGACGACTCCGAGATCATGGTGTCGCGTATGACGCGGGTTTTCATCTCGGGTGTGCGGCGGCTTCGGCGGCGGCCCAGAGGCGTTTGAGTGAGGTTTTGGAGTAGATCTGGGTGGTGGCGACGGTGGCGTGGCCGAGGAAGTCGCGGGCGGCCATGAGGTCGCCGGTGTCGTCGACGATGGCGGTGGCGGCGGCGTGTCGGAGGTTGTGGGCTGTCCATTTGGGTCCGAGGGCGTCGGACAGGAGTTTGGTGATGGTGCCGGGGGTGAGGTGGTCGCATCTGGGGTGCGGGGATGGGAAGGCCCACCCGTCGAGCGCGGAGAGCATGTCGTGGAGTTGGTCGGACGCTACGGGGATGAGGCGTTGTTTGCGGCCTTTGCCGTGGACGAGCAGTGCCCGCTGGTGTGGGTCGTAGTCGTCGGAGTGGACTCGTGCGATCTCGCCGGCGCGGAGTGCGTCTTTGGCGGCGAGGAGGGACATGAGTCGGATGCGGTCGTCTGGGTCTGTGCAGACGCGGTTGATGCTGGCGGCGTCTGCGGGTCGTGGGATGCCGTTGGGCATGGTGATGGCGGGCAGGGTCTCGCCGATCCAGGTCTCCATGAGGCCTTCGCCGTGGAGGTATTTGTAGAAGCCGCGCCATACGGTGCGGGCGGATTTCTTGCCGCAGGGTCCCCAGCCGTGGGAGCCGAGTTCGGCGAGTAGGTCGGCTCGTGTGACGTCGAGTGGGTTCGGGTGTGCTCGGGCGAGTGCGGCGAGGTAGTTGCGGTGTTGGCGGATGGTCCCGGCGGAGCGGTTGATTGTCGCTAGCTGTGTGGTGTAGGCGTCGACGAGGGATTGCCAGGAATGCACCTTGGAAACCTACTGCGCGGCCCACCTACGCATTGCGGCCAGTGTGTTGTCGAGGAGATGACCGATGCAGGTGGGACATGCCATCGGGCCGGTGTCGATGTCGCGCTGGGTCCGGTGCCTCGCAGTCGGCATTCCTGGTGATCGGCCCACCTACGCATTGCGGCCAGCCGTGCGCGGTAGTCTGTCAGCCATGTGACATTTCCACATGCTCCGCCGCCGGAAACGAAGGGTTGAGGCGCACGCTTCCCCGCGTCAGCGGGGATGGCCCTTGTGGCTCGCAGTGTAGTAATATTCCCCGCCTTTGCGGGGGTATGTGAGAAGCCCTTGAATCCGCCGAACGGGTGGGGCTGCTTTGTTGTGGTCAGGCGGTCGCTGCGGTTTCGCGGGCCTCGGCCCACGGTACGAAGTCGTGGGCTTCGTGGACGCTGAGGCGGTCCTCAAGGTCTTCGAGGCGTTCAAGGATCGCCTCGTGGGCCGCGATGGAAATCATCACGGCCACGGGGCGTCCGTGGCGCAACAGGTAGACCTCGTGCTCGGCGGCTTCGTCCACGAGGTCACCGAGCGTCGCGCGGGCTTCGCTGATGGGCACTAACCGGTCCATGCTCAGACCTCCTTGTAGATGGATTGACGGGTGCCGACGTGGGTCACTTCGACAATACGCACCGTGTCGTCAATTGCATAGACGACACGGTAGTTGCCGACACGCAGGCGGTAGGCGTCAAGCCCGGTCAACTTCTTGACCCCGACCGGTCGCGGCTCGACCGCGAGCGCGTCGATCTTCTCCTCGATCTTGGCGCGCTGTCGGGCGTCGATCAGCCGGAGAGCCTTCGCCGCCTTACGGGCGATCACGATGCCGTAAGCCATACCAAGAAGTATGCCTAAGTATTGTACAAAAGTCAATACAGTAGTTGAGTGTGTTTCCGGCGGCGTCAGGCAGGGAAAGTCTCCGGGGACGCTGCTTCTGGAGGGCGGTTCACCTACGCATTGCGGCCAGTGTGTTGTCGAGGAGATGACCGATGCAGGTGGGACATGCCATCGGGCCGGTGTCGATGTCGCGCTGGGTCCGGTGCCTCACTGGTTCCCAACCGCTGCGGCGGGCCTGCGCGCGAGTCCCGTGGAAGCCGGTCTCGCATTCCTGGCATTCCTGATGGTCGATCCGCATCACGATGCGGCCAGCCGTGCGCGGTAGTCTGTCAGCCATGTGACATTTCCACATGCTCCACCGCCGGAAACGAAGGGTTCTTGGTTCGAGTCCAAGTGGGGGAGCGACCGGCTCGGTTCCCTGGGGAGCCGAGCCGTTTCCGTTCCGGCCGCCGCCTCGCGGCCCCGTGCGGATGCGGGGAGGTAGCTCAGCCGGTCAGAGCAGGGGACTCATAATCCCTGGGTCGCGGGTTCGAGCCCCGCCCTCCCTACGTGAGGCCAAGTTGTGGAGTGCGGTGGGCAATGGAAGGTGGTACACAACGGTCCGTTGGCCCGCCGCGCGACACATGCAGGTCAGGAGCAGTCCGATGATCCATCGCATGGATCCGCCGTGCGGCACGATGGGGGCATGACCCGTGACGCCGTGATCTTCGATCTGGACGGGACGCTCGTCGACACCTCCGGCGTCGAGCACCTGATCCGGGGTGAGAACGCCGACTTCCCGGCCTTCCAGGCGGCGGCCGTGGCCTGCCCGCCGAGTCCGGCGATGGTCGAGATCGCCCGCGAGCAGGCGGCTGCGGGCCGGGCGGTCCTGATCGTGTCGTCGCGGGAGTTCGTATGGCTCGACCCGACGCTCGACTGGCTCGTGCGCCACGAGGTGCCGCGCGACGAGGTGTACCTGCGGATCGTCGGCGACTACCGGCGTGACGTGGAGGTCAAGCGCGACATCCTCGACGACATCGAGGCCGACGGCTACCGCGTGGTGGAGGCCTGGGACGACAAGGAGCGCGTCGTCACCATGTGGCGTGAGCAGGGCATCGAGGCCCACCACATCGGCTGCTGACGGTCCCGGTCGGAACTCGGAAGCCTCAAGCCAGCGGGCCTACTGGCGCAGCCCTTCAGGCGTCATCGGCCTGCGAAAACTTCAGCGCGATCCCGTTAATGCAGTAGCGCTGATCGGTCGGAGTGTCGAACCCCTCGCCCTCGAAGACGTGACCCAGATGCGAGCCGCAGGACGCGCACCGGACCTCGGTGCGCACCCGGCCCAGCGAGCGGTCCTCGATGTACTCGACCCGGTCCCCGGCCAGCGGGCTGTAGAAGGCCGGCCATCCGCACTGCGCATCGAATTTCGTCTCGCTGGCGAACAGTTCGGCTCCGCAGGCCCGGCAGGCGTAAACGCCGACGGTCGTGTCGGTCTCGTAGGGATGGCTGAACGGCTGCTCGGTGCCGCCACGACGCAGCACGTGATATTCCGCCGCGCTCAACTGCGCGCGCCACTGGTCGTCGGACTTCTCGACCTCGTACCCCATCAGAGTTCCTGCCCGTTGAACGGGACGTGCTCGATGGGGCCGACGGTGCGCTCGGCGAGATCGGCTGCGGGATACATGACACCAGCCTACGACCGGCCGGGGACGGGCTTCGACGCGAAACCCGCCCGGCCGGGCGTAGGAGGTCTCAGATTCCTGCGAAGAGGCTCTCGAAGGAGACCAGCGCGACCGCGCCGACCGCGTAGCGGGCCAGGATGATCGAGGCGATCTCGGCGTCCACGCCCAGCGGCTCGGCCACGGCCACGGCCCCGGCCTCCAGGGCGAGTTCCTTGACCCGGTCGGGCAACTGGCCCGGGGCGAGGAACAGCGTCCCGACCGCGATGTGCCGCCGTCCGTCCGAGCGATGTGCCCGCACTGCCTCGCCGGCCGCCGGCGGAACGCTCGACGCGAACGCCGCGATGGTCGGCAGCTTGTGATGGTTGCCCCACGCCCGTGCGGCCCGTGCGATGGCCGCATTCGCCACCGGATCGGTCGATCCGGCACCGGCGAGCACCAGCGCGTCCAGTTCGCGCACCCGGCGCGCCTTGAGCGCCTCACGCAGTCGTGTGTCGAGCACCTTGAACAGGGCACCCTCGATGCCGAGCACGTCGGTCGTCTGGATGCGCAGCCCCTGATGGCGTGCCTCGGCCGCCGCCACGACAGCCGGCACGTCGTACTTGGCGTGATACGCCTCGGTCAGCAGCAGCGGCACGACGACGATCTCCGAATGTCCCTCGGCCACCAGCCGGTCGACGACGGCCTCCAGGCTCGGATCGCAGTGGTCGAGGAAGGCCGGGGCCACGCGGAGGTCGGGACGCATGCACGCGACCATCTCCGTCAGGGCTGTGATGGTGCGGGCCGACCGCGGGTCGCGGCTGCCATGCGCCAGGGCAATGAGTGCGGGTGCGCTCATGGTGTCCTCCTTTCGTGATCCTCGGCCCCCGGTTGGGGCGCGATGTGGGTGGGGTGAAGTTGTCCGATGAAACCGAGCTTGAAGGCGCGCAGACAAGCGCGACACTCCCAGGCTCCGTGCGTCTCGCCGTGTGGTCGCAGGTCCTCGTCGGAGCAGTACGGGCAGTGGAACGGCACCGCGCGCAGGCTCATCGCAGAGCCTCCTCGTCGGCGCGGGCGACCCACTGGGCGAAGGTCTCGTCGTTTTCACGCTGGTCCAGATAACTGCGGGTCAGCCGTTCGACGTAATCGGCCAACTGCTCGCCCGTGACTTTGTGGGCGCGTAACTTGCGGCCGAAGCCGGCCTCCAGGCCGAGCGCGCCCCCGAGGTGGACCTGGAAGCCCTCGACCTGTTCGCCCTGGTCGTTGAGCACGAGCTGGCCCTTGAGGCCGATGTCGGCCACCTGGATACGGGCGCAGGAGTTGGGGCAGCCGTTGATATTGACCGTGATGGGCGCGTCGAGTTCTGGAACTCGCTGTTCCATCTCGCTAATGAGGTCCAGACCGCGCTGCTTGGTCTCGATGATCGCGAGCTTGCAGTACTCGATGCCCGTGCATGCCATGGTGTTGCGTCGCCATGCCGAGGGCCGCGCCTTGAGTCCGATCGCGTCCAGGTCGGCTACGGCAGACTCGACGTCTGTTTCGGCGATGTCGAGCAGGACGAGTTTCTGATGGGCGGTGGTTCGGATGCGGTCGCTGCCGTACTTCTCGGCGATGTCGGCGAGTCGGCCCAGGATCGTCCCCGAGACGCGACCGACGGCCGGCGCGAGTCCCAGGTAGAACTTGCCGTCCTTTTGGGGATGGACGCCGATGTGGTCGCCGGGGCGCTGGGGGAGAGCCGGTGCGGGGCCGTCGGTCAGCTTGCGGCCCAGGTATTCGTCCTCGAGCACCTGACGGAACTTCTCCACTCCCCAGTCGGCGATGAGGAACTTGATCCGGGCGCGGGTGCGCAGGCGGCGGTAGCCGTAGTCGCGGAACACCTTGCAGACACCGGCCCAGACCTCGGGAGCCTCGGCCGAGGACAGCCAGACGCCGAGCCGCTGCGCCAGCATCGGGTTCGTCGCGAGTCCGCCGCCCACCCACAGGTCCCAGCCGGGGCCGTGTTCGGGGTGTTCGACGCCCACGAGGGCGATGTCATTGATCTGTGGCACGGTGTCGTGATCGGGATTGCCGCTGATCGCGGTCTTGAACTTGCGGGGCAGGTTCGACAACTCCGGATCGCCGATGTAGGTCGACTCGATCTCCCGGATGACGTCGGTGCCGTCGATGATCTCGTTGGCCGCGATACCGGCGACGGGGGAACCCAAGATGATGCGGGGGCAGTCGCCGCAGGCCTCCTGGGTGTGCAGGCCGACTGCCTCCAGGCGACGCCAGATCTCTGGCATGTCTTCCACCCGGATCCAGTGCAACTGGACGTTCTGGCGGTCGGTCATGTCGGCAGTGTCGCGTCCGAACTCCGTCGAGATGCCGGCGATCGTGCGCAACTGCTCGACGTTGAGCTGGCCGCCGTCGATGCGCACCCGCAGCATGAAGTAGGAGTCCTCGAGATCCTCGGGTTCCAGCGTGGCGGTCTTGCCGCCGTCGATGCCGGGCTTGCGCTGGGTGTACAGGCCCCACCAGCGGAAGCGCCCGCGCAGGTCGGCCTTGTCGATGAAGTCGAAGCCACGGTGCGCGTAGACGTTTTCGATGCGGGCCCGGACGTTGAGCGGGTTGTCGTCCTTCTTGATTTGCTCGTTGGGGGTCAGCGGTTCTCGGTAGCCCAGCGCCCACTGACCCTCGCCGCGCTTCTGGCGCGGTCGTCGGGGGCGAGCGGTTTCGGTGGGGGCCATGTGGAGGATCCTCGGGGCGGAAGAGCGCACGATCTGGCCGGGTGAGGGCCGTCGCGCGCCCGTGTGGTGGAAGAGACGAAGGGGCGCGAGATCAGCGACACATCATGGAGCGAGCACGACCCAGGTCGACGTGGAGACGCTCCACGAGCCAGACGGGGTGTGCGGTCAGCATGGGACGAGTGTGTCGGCGCGCCCTGTGGTTCGCCAAACGGATATCTCGCATAGTGGAATACCCATCCGTATTTCGGACGGCGGGGTGAGGAGTCCCTGCAATCCCAGGATGCTCTGTGCTCTGCGTCACAAGACTTTCGGGGCGATGCTCCGTCCGCCGGGCCGTCTCACTCGTTCTCGGAAGGCAGGAGCGCTCCGATGGCGTAGGTGCCGAGGACGGTGCCGAGGAGCGCGGCACTGAGCCCGACGGCAGTGACGTCCCACGGGAGCACACCGGCGGTGGATAGTCCGAGCGCGGCGGCCGGATGGAAGATTGCCAGCAGTGCGAGCGGCCCGGTGGCACCGGCGAGGAGCGGTGGCACGGCCGCGAGCGCGATGGGTCCGTCGCCGTCGATGGCCAGGTTCACCCAGGCCGTCGCGATCCCGGCCAGGCCGCCGGCGATCCCGGCCAGGGCCAGGGTCGGGGCACCGGTGGCGATCAGGAGAGTGGGGCCGAGCCGGTCGTCGAGGGCCTTCGCGCCCGCACCCAGGGCGACCGCGATGACTGCCTGCATCGCCAGCGTCGGCAGCAGATTGCCCCAGGAGGCCCGGCCGACGAGGGCCAGCGCGACCCCCGGCAGCGTTCCCGTGACATCAAGCCCGCTGGCGGTGTCGTCACGCGACAGCGCCGCGAACCAGGCCAGGGTGACAGTGACGGCCGAGACCACCGCGACGGAGAGGACGGGATCGCAGGCGCGCAGCGCCGCGATGACGGTGAGGGTCAGGAAGCCGCCCTGCAAGGCGGCGGAGGTCAGCGTGCGCATGTCAGGCTCCTGTCGGCGTGGCCCGCTTGGCGATGGTCGTCAGATCGAGGCCCCGCGGGAGCGTACCGAAGACCCCCGCCCAATCGCCGCCGAGGCGCGAGGCGCAGAAGGCGTCCGCGACGGCCGGATGCCCGTGACGCACCAGCAGGGTCGCCTGCAGCACGACCGCCAT
This sequence comes from Aeromicrobium sp., assembly GCF_047607065.1. Taxonomy (GTDB): domain Bacteria; phylum Actinomycetota; class Actinomycetes; order Propionibacteriales; family Nocardioidaceae; genus Aeromicrobium. The sequence goes on along the minus strand of NZ_JASGDU010000048.1, from coordinate 38,659 downwards.
GCGGCTGGCGATCCGCCGCGCACGGGTCTGAATGTCGGACAGGTCCGCGAGGTCGTCGAGTACCTCGGTGACCGCGGCATCGAGGCGGGCGTCGAGGCCCCGCACGGCCCCGACCTCGGTCAGCCAGGCGTCCAGGGTCTCCGGTTCGCGCTGCAGCGCACGCAGCACGTCGAGGGCGTTGACATTGCCGCTGCCCTCCCAGATCGAGTTCAGCGGCGACTCGCGGAACAGCAGCGGCATCCCGGAGTCCTCGACGTAGCCGTTGCCGCCGAGGCATTCGAGGGCTTCTGCCGCGAGGAAGGGCGTGCGCTTGCAGACCCAGAACTTCGCCAGCGCCGACGCGATGCGGCGCAGTGCCTGCTCGTGCGGGTCGTCGCCGCAGTCGAGGGCTGCGGCCAGGCGCAGGCCCAGCAGCGTCGCCGCCTCGCTCTCGACGGCTAGGTCGGCCAGCACGTTGACCATCGCCGGCTGGTCGGCCAGCGTGGCACCGAACGCGGCGCGGTGTGAGGCGTGCCAGGCCGCCTCGCTGACCGCCTTGCGCATCAGCGCGGCCGAGCCGAGCACGCAGTCCATGCGGGTCGCCGAGACCATCTCGATGATCGTGCGGATGCCGCGCCCCTCCTCGCCGAGCCGGTAACCGACCGTGTCGTCGAACTCCAGCTCGCTAGAGGCGTTGGAGCGGTTGCCGAGCTTGTCCTTGAGCCTGACGATGGAGAACGGGTTGCGGGTGCCGTCGGCCAGCACGCGCGGTACGACGAAGCAGGTCACTCCCGCGTCGGTCTGGGCGAGCACGAGGAAGATGTCGTTCATCGGGGCCGAGGTGAACCATTTGTGGCCGCGCAGCAGGTACTCGTGCCCCCACGGCGTCGCGGCGCCGGTGGCACGGGCCACGGTGACGTTGGTGCGCAGGTCCGATCCGCCCTGCTTCTCGGTCATGCCCATGCCGGCGAGCAGGCCCGCCTTCTCGCCGGGAGCGCGGAGTCCGAAGTCGTAGGTCGTGGAGGCGAGGCCGGGGGTCCACACCTGGGCCGTGGCCTGATCGGCACGCAGGGCCGGGACGACGGCATAGGTCATCGTGATGGGGCACATGTGGCCCGGCTCGGTCTGGCTCCAGGCGACGAATCCGGCCGCGCGGCGCAGGTGGGCGTGCGGTTCGCCGGAGGTCCACGGGGCTGCGGTCAGCCCGAAGCCGATGCCGTGTTCCATGAGCCAGTGCCACGAAGGGTGGAAGTCGACCTCGTCGATGCGGTTGCCGTACCGGTCGACCGTGCGCAGGACGGGCTCGTGGGCATTGGCCGCCATGCCGTGTTCGCGGGCCTCCGGCGACCCCGCGAGGCGTCCCAGATCGCTCAGGGAAGCCAGCACGGCGTCACCACCGTCACCGGAGAACGCCTGCACGGCATCGACCAGGGCGGCGTCCTCCCGCACGACGTCGTAGCCGACGAGCGGGACGGCTTGGTTCTGCGGTCGTCGTTGACGCGGGTCCATACGGCTACGGTAGGCCCATGTCGGCCGTCCGAACCCGCTGGCCTGACTTCGTCAGACAGGTGCCGAAGGTCACGGTTCACGCCTTCGGCAATTGCTTCCGCAACCGGGTCACGGGCCTGGCGGCGGAGGCGGCCTTCTTCGCCATCTTGTCGCTGCCGCCGCTGATCTTCGGCCTGGCCGGTGCCATCGGCTTCGTCGCCGAGCGGTTCCGGGTCTCGCAGGTCGACGTGCTCAAGGACCGGGTCATGGACCTGGCGGCGCACGCGCTGACCGACAGCACCGTGGACGCCGTGATCGTGCCGACGCTCGACGAGGTGCTGAAGGGCGGGCGCTTCGACGTGGTCTCCATCGGGTTCCTGCTGGCGCTGTGGTCGGGGTCGCGGGCGCTGAACGTCTTCATCGACACCATCACGATCATGTACGGCCTCGGCGGGGTGCGCGGGATCGTCAAGACGCGGGCGCTGTCGTTCAGCCTCTACGTCGTGGCGCTGGTCATCGGGATCGTGTTGGTGCCGCTGGTGCTGGCCGGTCCGGACGTCGTGCAGGCGATCACGCCCGATCGGGTCGATTTCCTCACGCAGTTGTACTGGCCGACGGTGCTGCTGCTGTCGGTCGGTTTCCTGTGCACGCTCTACCACCTTGCGGTTCCGGTCAAGAAGACCTGGCGTTCGGGGCTGCCGGGGGCGTTCTTCACCGTCGGCATGTGGATCTTCGGGGCCTACCTGGTGCGGGCGGTGCTCGGGTTCAGCACTGGCGGGACGTCGATCTACGGGCCGCTGGCCGCTCCCATCGCGGTGCTCCTGCTGCTGTATGTCCTGTCGATCTCGGTGCTGATCGGCGCCTCGATCAACGCCGCCTATGACGAGTTGCGCCATCCCGAGGACCGCCCGGACGTCCCGGCCGAGGCTGGCGATCAGCCGCCGGTGACGCCGTCGACGTAGAACCACAGGCCGCGTTCGTACACGAAGCGGCTCGTCTCGTGCAGGCGTCCGGGGCCGTCGGGGCCGCAGAAGAACGCGGTGAACTCGACCACGCTGGGTGCGGTGCGCTCGACATCGAGACGGGTCCAGCGCAGCGATGCGTCCAGACTCAGCTCGTCGGGCCGGGTCGACGCATGCCAGGTGCGCAGCAGGTGGGCGGCGTCGCCGAGAGCGAAGGCCGTGAAGCGGGATCGCATGAGCGCCTCCGCACTCGTCGCTGCCGGGTGCTCGGCCAGCACCGGCCCGCAGCAGGCCCCGAACGGCAGCCCGCTCGTACACGGACACCGCGACGGGGCAGGAGAAGCGTTCATGGCACCCATTGTCCCGGCCCGCGACGCCAGTTCGCCGAGGATGCCGTCGGCGAACTCGGCAGCGCCTCTCAGGCGAGGCCGACGTTCCCGATGCCGGCTACTCGCCCTCGCCGTCGATGCCGAAGTGCTCAGTCAGGCGTTCCAGGGTGAACTCCTGCCGTGGCTTGCAGGTGCAGGCGAGCCGAGGGGAAACCGCGCCGCGAGCTTGCTGATCGCCGCCAGATGATGGACACGGCGAAGGCCGCGAAGGCCGCTCGATAAGCTTCCGAGGTGAGCACTGAACAGCCTTCCCCCGCCCAGACCCAGACTGGCACTGCGCGCGTCAAGCGCGGTATGGCCGAAATGCTCAAGGGCGGCGTCATCATGGATGTCGTCACCGCCGAGCAGGCGAAGATCGCCGAGGACGCCGGTGCCGTGGCTGTCATGGCACTGGAGCGCGTTCCGGCTGATATTCGGGCGCAGGGGGGTGTGGCACGGGCGAGTGACCCGGACCTGATCGACGCCATCATCGAGGCCGTCTCGATCCCGGTTATGGCCAAGGCACGCATCGGCCACTTCGCCGAGGCGCAGATCCTGCAGAGTCTCGGCGTCGACTACATCGATGAGTCCGAGGTGCTGACGCCGGCCGACTACGCCAACCACATCGACAAGTGGGCCTTTGACGTGCCCTTCGTCTGCGGTGCGACGAACCTGGGCGAGGCGCTGCGCCGCATCACCGAGGGTGCCGCCTTCATTCGCTCCAAGGGTGAGGCCGGTACCGGTGATGTCTCCAACGCCGTGACCCACATCCGCAAGATCACCGGCGAGATCCGCCGCCTGCAGACGCTCCGTGACGACGAGTTGTACGTCGCAGCCAAGGAGTTGCAGGCACCGTTCGAGCTGGTCAAGGAGGTCGCCGAGGCCGGCAAACTGCCCGTGGTGCTCTTCACCGCCGGCGGCATTGCCACCCCCGCCGACGCCGCCCTGGTCATGCAGCTGGGTTCCGAGGGCGTCTTCGTCGGCTCGGGCATCTTCAAGTCCGGAAATCCCGCGCAGCGTGCTGCGGCCATCGTCAAGGCCACCACCTTCTACGACGATCCTGATGTCGTGGCGCAAGCCTCGCGCGGCCTCGGTGACGCGATGGTCGGCATCAACGTCGATGAGATTCCCGAGCCGCACCGCTTGGAGACCCGCGGCTGGTAGCCCGTTCTGGCTCTGTTCGGAGGCGAGGACTAGCCCGAAAGAACTATTTATCGCCGCTGCGCCGGTTCGGCGTCATGGTCCGGCGACATTGCCGTCATACTGGCAGAGGCGCATATCGGCGCTCACGAATGAGGGAGAAGTCCATGAACAAGTCCACTAAAGGTGCGTTGGCAGCTGCTGCTGCCGCCGTCCTGCTGCTCGGCGGTGCCGGTACGCTCGCGTACTGGACTGCCGACGGCAGCATCACCGGTGCGGAGATCACCAGCGGCCACTTGACGCTCGACGCTTCGGCGTGTGAGGGCACGTCCGGTTGGAGTCTCGAGGGCGATACCTTCGACACCTCCACGGATACGCTGATCCCCGGTGACACGCTGACCAAGAGTTGCAACATCGTTGTGGACGTCGAAGGCACTCACTTTACTCAGGTCGACATCGAGGCCACGACTCCCACCGGCACCTTGGCTGCCCCGTGGGACGAATTGACGGTCGGTGCGACGGTCAACGGCTCGGCCACCGGCGGTGACGACATCGCCGTCAACCAGGGGACCAACAACATCCCCGTCGTCATCACGGTCACCTGGCCGTACGGCAGTGCTGCCGACAACGATCTCAACGGCGACCTGTCGACCACGCTGAGCAGTATTACGGTCACCGCAGTCCAGGACCACCAGGACGACGCCAACTGACCGGAGCCTGACCGATGGTCGGCTGGTTGGGGCGGGTAGCCGCCTGGCTGGTGATCCTCGGGGTCGTGGTGGTCCTCGTGATCGCCGTGCTGATCCCGAGGGTCACCGGAGCCACGCCGTATACGGTGCTGACCGGGTCGATGCGTCCTGGTATGCCGCCGGGGACGCTGGTCGTCGTCAAGCCGGTCAAGGCTCAAGAGTTGAGCATTGGCGACGTCATCACCTATCAGTTGGAATCGGGCAAGTCGCCTGTCGTCACCCACCGGATCACCGGGATGGGCACCTCGCTCAAGGGTGAGCCGCTGTTCGTCACCCAGGGGGATGCCAACGATGTGGCCGACGCTGCCCCGGTGATGCCGGTGCAGATTCGTGGTAGGGCGTGGTACTCGGTGCCCTATCTCGGGTATGTCAACAACGCGCTGACCGGTTCACAGCGCCAAATAGCGGTCTACGCGGTTGCGGGGCTGTTGCTGGGCTACGCGGCCTGGATGTTCGGCGGGGCGTTGAGGGAACGCCTCGCCGGGAGTCCAGGCCGAGACGAAGAAACGAAGGGAGTGAAGTGACGTCATGCTGGCGCATCTGGGTCGTCTCATCGGTGTGATGACCGTGGCGACCCCATTGCTGACCGTTTCGGCCGCTCACGCGGCCGACGGTGCGGTTGGCGTGAGCGCAGACGGCGTCACGTGGACCTCTGCTCTGGCCCATCCGGTGTTCGATCCGGAGATGACCTGGATCCCGGGCGATTCGGAGACTGGCTCCTTCTTCGTGCGTAACCAGGGGCCGAGCGCGGCATATCTGACGATCGAGGCGCGCAGCACCGACGCCGACGCGCTGCTGGCCTCAGGTGACATCGACCTGCGGGCGCGGATCGCCGGGGGTGAGGATTGGGTGGTCCTCGACAACGGCGTGCCGAGCCAGCGCCTCGTCGATCAGCCGCTCGCCCGCAGCGCGGTCGTCGAAGTGGAGGTCAATGCGACCTTCGATGCGGCCTCGGCGAATCAGTCGCAGACCAAGCGGCTCGCGGTCGACTTCGACGTCACCTTGACCGAGGCCTCCGATGCAGGTGACGGCTCCGGCACAGCCGGTAACTCCGGTGGCCTGCTGCCGACCACCGGCGCGGCGATTTCGGTATGGACGGCAGCGGCCGGCGCGGCTCTGCTCGCGGCAGGGTCCTGGATCATGCGGCGTCGACGTGGGCAGGCGTGCCATGGTTGAGGCACGTCATCGTCGCGCTACCGTGCGCCGTCACCGCGCGGTGACGGCGCGGGCGCTGCTGTCGCTCGGCCTGCTGGCTGGTTTCGGTGCCATCGGCACGACCGCTTATTGGACCGATCAGGCGTCCATCACCGGCGGCACCATCACGTCGGGTTCGATGGATATGCGCTTCGACACCACCGGGGCCATCGGCCTGAGCACGGGATACACCAAGAGCGCGATCACCTGGACGGGTCTGGTACCAGGGGAGAGCAAGGCCTTCGACCTGACCGTCAACAATGTCGGCGACCCGCCGTTCACGTACACCGCCACCGTCACCCAGGGGTCCAGCCCCACCTGGACCTACGTCGACACGCCCGTCACCGTCCAGTTCTTCAACGGCACGGCCCAGGCGGACACCGTCTATCCGCAGCAGGACACCTGCTCGGGTACAGCCCTCGGTACGGCGCAGACTGTCGACACCACGAATAAGTCGCTCATCACCAGTGCCCCCACCGTCGCCGCAGGCGGGTCGCATCAGATGTGCATGGTCGTCGGTATCGCTTCCTCTGCCACGAATGACAACCAGAGCAAGACCGGGTCGCTGTCGTTCTCCTTCACGGCCACCCAGGCGGCATCGTGAGGCGTGCAGGTTACTGGATCGCGGAGGCTGCGCTGTGGATCGGTGCGGTCCTCGGGATCCTGAGCCTTCTGGCGGCGCTGCTCGCGCTGAGCGGCGCGGTCCGGCCTCTGGTCTTCACTTCCGGGTCGATGTCCCCGGGGATCCCGACCGGTTCCCTGGGATTCTCGCGGCCGGTGAATGCCTCGGACATTGCTGTCGGGGATGTGGTGAATGTCACCCGTAGCGACGGGCAGCAGGTCACGCACCGCGTCATCGATATCGAGCCGGACGGCTCGGCGGTCCGGCTGACCCTCAAGGGCGACGCGAACCGTACCCCCGATGCTGAGACGTATGTCGTGACTGGCGCGCACCGGGTCTTCTTCGACGTGCCCTGGCTCGGGCGGGTCGCCACTGAGTTGAAGAGTCCGCTGGTGAGCCTGACGCTGGTGGCTTTCCTTGCTGCACTCATCGTCAGTCCGCTGATGCTGCGAGGGCGTCGACGGCGCGACGGCCGGGGCCGCCGGCGTGCGGGGAGGCATCCCGGAGCGCACGCAGTGGCGGCGCTGGCCGTCGCGGCCTCGTTCGCGGCCGTGCACAGCGTGACACCCACCATGGCCGGATTCACCGACACGTCTGTCCTCACCTCCGGGAGCCTCACGGCCGGCTCGGTGACCAAGCCGGCCGAGACGTCTCCCAAGTGTGCGGTGAGCAACGGCCTGGTGACCAAGACGCTCACGACCTATTGGACCGCCGCCACGACGCCCACGACGTTGACCTACACGGCGGTCGTCCGCGAGACGGGGACCTCGTTGACGGTGACGTCCAGCGGCACCACCCGTTCGGCCACGGTCACCAACGGCCTGCTGGATCTCAGCAATCTTCTCGGCACCACACTGCACATTGACGTTACGGCGACGCTGCCCAACACCAACTGGACGGCGACCTCGACCCGGACCCTCACCGTTGGCGCGCTCCTGCCGAACTTCACCTGCGGTGCCTGGTCCTGACTTGCCGCCGCTGGAATCTCGTAAGGTGGGCCGGTGACTTCCCGCCCGATCATTGGTGTCTTTGCCGTGCAAGGGGACGTCCGCGAGCATCTCGCCGCCCTGGAACGGTGTGGTGCCAGCGCTGTTGCGGTGCGCCGGGGCGTCGAACTCGACCGCTGTGACGCGCTGGTGCTCCCCGGCGGGGAGTCGACGACGATGGCCAAGCTCGCCCGCACCTTCGAGCTGTTCGAGCCGATCCGCGAGCGGATCGCAGCCGGCATGCCGGCCTTCGGCACCTGCGCGGGACTGATCCTGCTCGCCGACCGGATCGAAGGGGGCATACGCGGTCAGGAGACCTTCGGCGGCCTCGACGTCACCGTCCGGCGCAATGCCTTCGGCCGCCAGGTCGACTCCTTCGAGGGCGACCTCGACGTCGCCGGGCTGGCCGATCCGGTCCACGCGGTGTTCATCCGGGCACCCTGGATCGAACGCGCCGGGCCGGCCGTGGAGGTGTTGGCGTCGGTCGAGGTAGCGGGCGCAGATAGGATCGTCGCGGTTCGACAGGGCCGCGTGATGGCGACCGCCTTCCATCCCGAGGTCGGCGACGACGATCGGGTCCACGGCCTGTTCGTCGACCTCGTCAGGTGAGTAGAGAGGGGACCACCCATGTCCGGGCACTCCAAGTGGGCGACCACGAAGCACAAGAAGGCTGTCATCGACGCCAAGCGCGGCAAGCTGTTCGCCAAGCTCATCAAGAACATCGAGGTCGCCGCGCGCGTCGGCGGGGCGGACCCCGACGGCAATCCCACGCTCTATGACGCGATCCAGAAGGCCAAGAAGCAGTCGGTCCCGAACAAGAACATCGATTCGGCGGTCAAGCGCGGCGGCGGCCTCGAAGGCGGCGGCGTCGACTACACGACGATCATGTACGAGGGCTACGGGCCGAACGGTGTGGCACTGCTCATTGAGTGCCTGACCGACAACAAGAACCGCGCCGCGATGGAGGTTCGCACCGCGATGACCCGCAACGGCGGCACGATGGCCGATCCGGGTTCGGTGTCGTACATGTTCAGCCGTAAGGGTGTCATCATCGTCTCGGCCGCGCAGGAGTCCGGCCCGACGACCGAGGACGACATCCTCATGGCCGTGCTGGACGCGGGAGCCGAGGAGGTCAATGATCTCGACGGTTCCTTCGAGGTGCTGTGCGAGGCCGGCGACCTGGTCGCGGTGCGTACGGCCCTACAGGAGGCCGGCCTGGATTACGAGTCCGCTGATGCCTCCTTCGTGCCGTCGGTCAACGTCGAGGTCGATCTCGAGGGTGCGACCAAGGTCGTCAAGCTCATCGACGCGCTGGAGGACTGCGACGACGTGCAGAACGTCTTCGCCAACTACGACGCCAGCGACGAGGTCATGGAGCAGGTCCACGCCTGAGGTAGGGACCTCGGCGGGCGTGTCGGGGTGGCGGTGGCTGCCGGTCCGCGTAAGGTATCGAACATGAGTTCGGGACAGTTGCGAGTCATGGGCATCGACCCCGGTCTGACGCGCTGCGGCGTCGGCGTCGTCGAAGGGGCGGTGGGGCGGCCGCTGTCGATGGTGCATGTCGACGTCCTGCGCACGCCGGCCGACCTCGACGTGGCCCGGCGCCTCGGGCTGCTGGCCGAGGGCATGGAGGAGGCCATCGCCCGCCACCGGCCCGAGGCCGTCGCCATCGAGCGGGTCTTCAGTCAGCACAACGTCCGCACCGTGATGGGCACGGCGCAGGCCAGTGGCGTGGCGATGGCGGTGGCGGCGCGCTGCGGTATCGGTGTCCATCTGCACACGCCCAGCGAGGTCAAGGCTGCGGTCACCGGCAGCGGTCGCGCCGACAAGGCCCAGGTCGGCCAGATGGTGACCCGCATCCTGCGGTTGCCGCAGGCCCCCAAGCCCGCCGATGCCGCTGATGCGCTGGCCATCGCGATCTGCCACGTCTGGCGCGGTGGTGCCCAGCAGCGCATTGCCGAGGCTCTGGCCAAGGTGAGCCGGTGATCGCCTCACTGCGCGGCACCGTCACCGCGCTGACCCTCGACGGGGCCGTCCTCGACGTCGGCGGCGTCGGCTACTTCGTACGCACCACACCGGGCACGCTGGCCGGGCTACGGCTCGGGCAGGAGTGTGCGGTCGCCACCACCCTCGTCGTGCGCGAGGACTCGATGACCCTCTACGGCTTCGCCAGCGTCGAGGAACGTGAGATGTTCGAGCTGGTGCAGACCGCCAGCGGCATCGGTCCGAAGGTCGCGCTGGCGATGCTGTCGGTGCTCGATCCCGACCGGCTGCGCTCGGCCATCGCCCAGGCCAACTACGCCGCACTGACGTCGGTTCCCGGCATCGGTCGCAAGGGTGCCGAACGCATCGTGGTCGAACTCAAGGATCGTGTCGGGCTGGCCACCGCAACCGCCGCTACGGGAGCGCCCGCCTGGCGCGAGCAGGTTCACGAGGCGCTGCTCGGCCTGGGCTGGAGCGCACGGGACGCCGAATCGGCCGTCGATGCCGTGGCCGCCGACCTGCCCGAGGGGGAGATGGCCGAAGTGTCCACGCTGCTGCGCGATGCGCTGCGCACCCTGGCGAGGAAGCGATGAGCGAGGAGGACGCCGGGATCGTGGCACCGGCTGCCGGAGCCGAGGACCGCGCCTACGAGGCGGCTCTGCGGCCAAAGACCCTCGATGAGGTCGTTGGTCAGGAGCGGGTGCGCGAACAGCTCGCCCTGGTGCTGGAAGCGGCCGTCGCCCGCGGATCGACGCCCGATCACGTGCTGCTGTCCGGGCCTCCCGGCCTCGGTAAGACCACGCTCGCCATGATCGTCGCGCACCACCTGTCGGCGCCGCTGCGGCTGACCAGCGGACCGGCGATCCAGCATGCGGGCGACCTCGCGGCGATCCTGTCCGGTGTCAGTGAAGGAGATGTCCTCTTCATCGACGAGATCCACCGCATGTCGCGTCCGGCCGAGGAACTCCTCTATATGGCGATGGAGGACTTCCGGGTCGACGTCGTCGTGGGCAAGGGGCCGGGGGCGACCGCGATTCCGCTGGAGATCCCCCCGTTCACGGTGGTCGGGGCCACCACCCGGGCCGGCCTGCTGCCCGGCCCGCTGCGCGACCGATTCGGCTTCACCGCGCAACTGGACTACTACGCCCCGGCCGAACTCCAGCGCATCGTGACACGGTCGGCGAGCCTGCTCGGCCTCGAACTGACCGCCCGTGGCGCTGCCGAGATCGCGGGCCGCTCCCGTGGGACGCCCCGGATCGCCAACCGCCTATTGCGGCGGGTGCGTGATTACGCCGAGGTTCGTACGGCGGGCGTGCTCGATCTCGAAGCCGCCCGCACGGCGCTCGCGTTGTACGAGGTCGATGACCTCGGTCTGGACCGGCTCGACATCGCGGTCCTGCGGGCGCTCTGCTCGAGTTTCGGCGGCGGTCCGGTCGGTGTGGCGACCCTCGCGGTGGCCGTGGGGGAGGAGCGCGAGACGGTCGAGGAGATCGCCGAGCCGTACCTCGTGCGGCTCGGATTCCTGGCGCGCACCCCTCGCGGCCGGGTGGCCACGCCCGCCGCCTGGCGGCACCTCGGCCTGAGCGCTCCGGCGGTCGCCGAGGAACAGTTGCGCCTCGGCGAGGAATAGAACCCCGTGCCGGGAGATAGGGATCCGCTGGTTGTAGGTCGGGGCCGCTCATTGAGGTGCGTAGCGAGGAACGAGCGGAGCCGGGTCCTGAGGTGCCGCGAGGAACGAGTGGCCTCGAAGGGCGAAATGACCCGGCCATCGCTGGCTTCGGGACTCGCTCGCACCTCAGCCGGCGGGACCTCTCTGCAGAATCATTTCGCGATGCGACCGTGCGGTGAGTCACGTCGCTGGTCGTACCGTCTACACTTCCCGTTGGCCCTCCGGCCAATCCGTATTCGGCGCTGCGCGCCGAGGCGGTCGTCTGTCTTCGTGGAGTTCTCGCGTGCCTGAATCAACCGGCCTTCTGCTGATGCTGCTGGCGATGGTGCTGGCCTTCTGGCTGTTCATCGTCCGTCCGGCCCGCAAGAGCCAGCAGCAGTACCGAGAACTGCAAGAAGACCTCGAACCGGGAGTCCAGGTCGTCACGGTCAGCGGCGTCTTCGCCGAGGTCGTCGCGCTGGAGGACACCGAGGCCCGCCTGCAGATCGCCGACGGCGTGGAGATCCGCGTCCTGCGCCAGGCCATTGCCCGCGTCGTGCCGGTCGAGACCGGCGAGGAACCGCAGGTCGACACCGCCGAGACGAAGGACGAAGCCTGATGGCCGCACCGCGCGGACGCAATATCCATCGACCGGGCCGTGCCCTGGTGCTGTTCCTGGCCGGGGTGGCCGCGCTATTCGTGCTCGTGGGTGTCATCGACGTCACCGACGGCGGGGGCCACGGTGCCTGGAAGCCGCGGCTCGGCCTCGACCTGCAGGGTGGCACCCGCATCACGCTCCAGGCCGAGTCGAGCGACGGCAAGGTCTCGTCGGCCAACCTCGCCCAGGCGCGAGACATCATCGACCAGCGTGTCAACGCGACCGGTGTCTCGGAGGCCGAGGTCACTACGCAGGGCGGTAACCAGATCGTCATCGAGATCCCCGGCAAGGAACGCGGCGACATCGTCGACCAGGTGGGCCGTACCGCGCAGATGCAGTTCCGCCTCGTCTGGCAGCAGCAGGTGACCTCGACCGGGCAGGCGCTCGACGAGGCCACGGCTCAGCAGGTGCAGGCGAGCATCGACGCAGTGCCGTGGTCGTCGCTGACGCTGCAGCAGATGATCGCCGCCGAGACCCAGGGCACCACGAGCCTGCCGCAGGAGTTTCAGGCCGCCGTGGCGGCGCTGACGCAGCAGGCGCAGGCCTTCGCCTGCACGAGCGACGGTTTGGCGGTCGAAGATCCCAAGGACGCGCCCATCGTCACCTGTGACCCGAAGACCGGCGAGGTCATGGTGCTCAGCCCTGCGGTCATCGAGGGGTCGCAGGTCAAGGACGCCAGTGCGGGCATGCCGCAGAACACCGCCCAGTGGGTCGTGGACATCAAACTCGCCGACGACGGTGCGAAACTCTTCGACACGGTGACCGAAGCGCTGACGCCCGCGCAGAGCCGTTTCGCCGTGGTTCTCGACGGCGAGGTGCTGACCGCCCCGCGCTCCAATGCGCACATCACCAACGGCCAGGCGCAGATCAGCGGCAGCTTCACCCAGGAGAGCGCCGTCGATCTGGCTAACCAGCTCAAATACGGTGCCCTGCCGCTGACCTTCACGGTCAACGGCGTCTCGGTCGAGGGGCCGACGCTTGCCGGGACGCAGTTGGAGGCCGGCCTGATCGCCGGCGGCATCGGCCTGGCGTTGGTGCTGCTGTACTGCTTGCTCTACTACCGCGGCCTCGGGCTGGTGGTCTTCGCCTCGCTGGGCATGGCCGGAGCGATCACCTACGTCCTGGTCCTGCTGCTCGGCACGTCGATGGGCTTCACGCTGACGCTGCCGGGTATCGCCGGCCTCATCGTGGCCATCGGCATCACGGCGGACTCGTTCATCGTGATGTTCGAGCGCATCCGTGACGAGGTACGCGACGGCAAGTCGCTGAGACTCGCCGTCGAGGCCGGCTGGGCGCGCGCGAAGTCGACCATCCTCGCCGCCGACGCGGTTTCCTTCCTGGCCGCCCTGATCCTGTTCATCTTCGCCATCGGCGTCGTGCGCGGCTTCGCGTTCGCCCTCGGCCTGACGACCCTCGTCGACATCGCGGTCGTCTTCTTCTTCACCAAGCCGCTCATGTCGATGCTGGCCCGCACGAAGTTCTTCGGGCAGGGGCACAAACTCTCCGGCATGGACGCCGCCCACCTCGGCATCGAGGGACATCGAAGAGTCACCGAGATCGCCTCGACTCCGGGAGGTCGAGCCTGATGGGACGACTGAGCACCTTCGGCCAGCACCTGTACACCGGGCGGGTCTCCTTCGACTTCGTCGGTCGCCGCATGATCTGGTACGTCATCAGCCTCGTGCTGCTGGTCGGCTCGGCGGCCGGCCTGGCCGTTCACGGCCTGGAGCGCGGCGTAGAGTTCAAGGGCGGCGTGGAGTTCACCGCCAGCGTCGACAAGGCCAACGCCTCCTCGGTCGACAAGTTGAGCCAGGCCGTCGTGGACACCGGCCTGCACGCGGCGGCCGCCCCCATCGCCAACACCTCCGGCGACAGCACGATCCGCATCCAGACCGGACCGCTGTCGCAGGACGAGACCACCCAGGTCAAGGAGGCCCTGGTCGCGGCCGGTTCCTCGGAGGTGAGCCAGAATCTCGTCGGCCCGTCGTGGGGCAAGGAGGTCGCCAAGAAGGCCGCGACCGGCCTGGCGGTCTTCCTCGTCATCGTCGTGCTGTTCATCTGGGCGTACTTCCGCGAGTGGCGCATGTCGGTGGCCGCGATGGTCGCCCTGGCCCACGACATCGTCATCACCGTCGGCGTCTATGCCTGGTCGGGCTTCGAGGTCACGCCGGCCACGGTGACGGGCCTCCTGACGATCCTCGGCTACTCGCTCTACGACACTGTGGTCGTCTTCGACAAGGTCCGCGAGAACACCCGTGGCATCTTGTCGTCCACGTCGCGCATCTACTCCGAGCAGGCGAACCTCGCGGTCAACCAGACGCTGGTCCGATCGATCAACACCTCGGTCACGGCGTTGCTGCCGGTCGCGGCGCTGCTCATCGTCGGTGTCGGCGTGCTCGGCAGCGGCCCGCTCAAGGACCTCGCCTTGGCCCTGTTCGTCGGTATGGCGGTCGGCACCTACTCGTCGATCTTCATCGCCACGCCGCTGGCCGCCCAGCTCAAGGACCTCGACCCTGCGGTCAAGGCCCACACCGCCAAGGTGCTGGAGCGCCGGACCAAGAAGCCCGCCACGGAGGAACCGGCCCCGGTCGTCCATCGCCCGGTCGCCGTCTCAGGCGCGGCGGGCCGCCGTCAGCCCAAACGCACCACCCGCCAGCAACGCCAGCGTCGCTAGGAACCGGCGCTGGGGCCGCAGCCTTGTCCGCGACCCAGTACCGTGTCGGTGACCCATTCAAGGAGAGATATGTCGTCCGCTTCGTCCGCGCCCGCGTGGCGCCGCCCTCAGGTACTCGCGATCACCGGGATCGTCGTCATCGCGCTGCTTGCCGGCACGTGGTTCTTCGTCCTGCGCGACGGGCGCAGCGCCTACTGCGACGACCTCAAGTCGTGGGTCAACAAGAGCAAGGAGACCATCGCTCCCGACGCCGATCTGGCAACGTCGGCCAAGGCACTCGCCGAAGGCATTGACCGCCGCATCGACGGGGCCAAGAAATTCTCCAAGGAGGGTCCGGACGACCTACGAGCCGACTGGAAGTTGTTCCACCAGCGTCTGGTCGACGTTGTCGAGGTGTTCAAGAAGGTCGGTTATGACCTCACCGACTCGGCTTCCATCGAGAAGTTCGCGACTGATGTGCAGTCCGGCGCGCTGAACAACATCGACCCGGCCCTGCAGGCCGAGGCTGCCGCAGTGCAGGAGAAGCTGGCCGATGACGAGTCGACCAAAGCCATCGACGCGATCACCAAGGACGCCGAGGAGAACTGTGGGATCGCCGATTTCCAGCTCTCCCCGACCGCCACGCCTTGAGTTGGTCCGGGTCGCTCGGGTCTTGGTCGAGCTTCCATGCCAGGATGTGATCTTATGAAGAAGATTCTTTTCACCAGCGCAGCGCTGGCCACCGCCCTGATCCTGTCGGCGTGCGGCGATTCTGATTCGGATGACTCGAAGGACTCCGAGAGCAAGAAGGACGCCGCGCCGTCCTACTGCGATCTCCTTGAGGACGCCGAGGCGCAGTTCGAGGAGTTCGACGAAGGCGACTTCTCCGACTTTTCCGACATCCTCGACACCTTCGAGTCGCTAGCCGACGCGGCGCCGTCGGAGATCGAGAGCGATTGGGAGACCGTCATGGAGGGCATGGACATCTTCGTGGACGCCGTCGATGACCTCGGTATGACCGTCGAGGAGTTCGCGAGCATGTCCAGCGAGAGTGATCTGCCCGAGGGTGTCGATGCATCGGAGTTCGCCGAGGTCATGGCTGATCTCGAAGAACTCAACGACGCCAAGTACGAGGATGCCGGCGACGCGATCGAGGAGCACGCCTCTGATGAGTGCGGCGTGGAGTTGAGCTAGTCCTGAACGCCGCTGATGTCGCCTCGCTCATCGACGAGGCGACGCGCACCATCGAAGATTGGCCGAGTCCCGGTGTGACGTTTCGTGACATCACACCGCTGCTCGGCGATCCGTCGGCCTTCGCCTCGGTGATCGACGCCCTCGCGGCGCGGGTCACCGAGGCGGGTCCGGTGCCTGGTGCCGTGGTCGGTGTCGAGGCACGGGGCTTCATCGTCGGTGCCCCGCTCGCCCTGCGGCTGGGCGTCGGCTTCGTCCCCGTGCGCAAGAAGGGTAAGTTGCCGGCTCGGACGCACGAGGTCACCTACGACTTGGAGTACGCCACGGCGACGCTGGAGATCCACACCGACGCGCTGGCACCCGGCACAACGGCGGTGATCGTCGACGATGTTCTCGCCACCGGTGGCACTATGAGCGCGACCTGTGACCTCGTGCGGCGCTGCGGTGCCGATCCGGTCGCGGTGGCAGTGCTCATGGAGTTGTCGGACCTGGGTGGTCGCGGCGTGCTCGACGTGCCCTGTCTGGCCCTACGCACCTATGGAGAGACGAGACCGATATGAACTCCTCGCAGATGCGCGTCGTGGCCCTGGTGCTCGTTGTACTGCTGGTGATGGGCGTCGCAGCCTCCCTGCTGTCCGGACTGTCCTGACCCTGTCCGTAGACTGGGCGTCCCGGAGTCGAGGAAAGAGGTCGCCGTGGCCGAACGTGGTGAGGTCGCCCCGCCGGCCGGCCACGCGCCCACCGAGGTCGACACTGCCCCCGCCGCAGCTCGCGTGCGTTCGAGGTTGTCGCGGATCGGTAGCAGGACCCCCGACGATCAGGCTGTGCTGGAGCCGTTGCTCAAGATTTATCGCACGACTCATCCCAAGGGCGACGTCGCCTTGATCCAGCGGGCCTACGCCGTGGCGGAGCGGATGCACGAGGGGCAGACCCGCAAGAGCGGGGACCCCTACATCACGCACCCGCTGGCCGTGGCGACGATCCTGGCCGAGCTGGGCATGACCCCTCCCACGCTGTGCGCGGCACTGCTGCACGACACCGTCGAAGACACCCCGTACACGCTCGAGGAGTTGCGGGCAGACTTCGGCGACGAGGTCGTGCACCTGGTCGACGGCGTCACCAAACTCGACAAAGTCACCTACGGGGCCACCGCGCAGTCCGAGACCATCCGCAAGATGGTCATCGCGATGAGCCGTGACATCCGGGTGCTCGTCATCAAACTCGCCGACCGGCTACACAATATGCGCACGCTGCGCTACCTGCGTCAGGACAAGCAGGAGCGCATCGCCACCGACACGCTGGAGATCTTCGCGCCGCTGGCCCACCGGCTCGGCATGAACACGATCAAGTGGGAGTTGGAGGACCTCGCCTTCGGGGTGTTGCACCCCAAGGTCTACGACGAGATCGTACGGCTCGTCGCCGACCGGGCACCGTCACGCTCGACCTTTCTAGAGCGGGTGATCGGTGATGTCGAATCGGACCTGAAATTGGCCAAGATCAAGGCGACGGTCACCGGGCGCCCCAAGCATTACTACTCGATCTACCAGAAGATGCTCGTGCGTGGGCGTGAGTTCTCCGACATCTTCGACCTGGTCGGCGTGCGCATCCTCGTCGACAGCGTCGCCGACTGCTATGCGGTGCTCGGCGTTCTGCACGCGCGCTGGAATCCGATCCCGGGACGCTTCAAGGACTACATCAGTGTCCCGAAATTCAACATGTACCAGTCACTGCACACGACAGTGATCGGCCCGCAGGGCAAGGCCGTCGAGTTGCAGATCCGCACGCACGCGATGCACCGCCGGGCCGAATACGGTGTCGCGGCGCATTGGAAGTACAAGGAGGATCCGACCGCGAAGCGGGCCGTCAAGAAGGAGGCGGCATCCTCCATCGCCTCGGAGATGGCGTGGCTGCGCGAACTACTCGACTGGCAGTCCGAAACCGAGGACTCCATCGCTTTCCTCGATCAGTTGCGCTACGAGATGGGGCAGAGCGGAGTTTATGCCTACACGCCGCGCGGCGATCTCATTCAGTTGCCTGACGGTTCGACACCGGTGGACTTCGCCTACGCGGTGCACACCGAGGTGGGGCACGCCTGCATCGGCGCGCGAGTCAACGGCCGGCTCGTATCGTTGGAGTCAAAGTTGGAAACCGGCGATGTCGTGGAGATCTTCACCTCCAAGTCGCCCGATGCCGGTCCGAGTCGCGACTGGCTGGAGTTCGTGGCTAGTCCGCGGGCGCGTAACAAGATCCGCCATTGGTTCACCAAGGAGCGCCGTGAGGAAGCTATCGAGCACGGTAAGGACCTCATAGCGCGCCAGATGCGCAAGGAGAGCCTGCCGCTGGTGCGACTGTTTCGCCAGCGCACCCTGGACGCTGTCGCGGCCGACCTCAATCTCACCGACATCGCGGCCCTGTACGCGGCTGTGGGGGAAGGCAATGTCAGCGCCCAGAACGTCGTGGAGCGGGTGCTGGCGCTCTCCGGTGGTCGTGCGGGGGCCGAGGAGGACCTCGCCGAGGCGACTGTCCCCACCGCCCGGCGCTCCTCGCGCACTCGCGAGGGCGGCGATGCCGGCGTGGTGGTCGAAGGACTCGACGGGAGTGTGCTGGTCAAGCTGGCGCGCTGCTGCACCCCGGTTCCCGGCGATGCCATCGAGGGGTTCGTGACGCGCACCTCGGGTGTTTCGGTCCACCGCTCCAGTTGTGTCAACCTCGAGCAGTTGCGCGAGGAGGAGCCTGCGCGCCTGGTCGAGGTCCGGTGGGCACCGAGTGCGACGAGCACCTTCTTGGTGGCGGTGCAGGTGGAGGCGCTAGACCGCCCCGGGCTGCTGAGCGACATCACCCGGGTCATGTCCGAGCAGCACGTCAACATCCTGTCGGCCGTGATGACGACCGGTGCCGACCGGGTCGCGCGGAGCCGTTTCACCTTTGAGATGGGCGATGCCAAGCACCTGGGTCACGTGCTCAAGGCCGTGCACACCGTCGAGGGCGTCTACGACGCCTACCGTCTGACCCAGTAGCCGCCGCAGATAGGCGGAGCCGGTCCCTGAGATGCACCCTTCGAGGCTCGGCCGCAGGCGGCCTCACACCTCAGGACTCGGTTCGCTCGTTCCTAGACCGGGAGGAGGCGGGCGATGAAGCGTTCGAGCTGGGTCATCGTGCGGCATTCGTGCATCTGGACGACCTCGGCGTACTCCGGCGCGACCGAATCGCCCAGCCCCCAGGAGCCGGGGTGCTCGGGATTGAGCCAGAAGCACCGTTTGGCACGCTGGGCGATCTCGTGCAGGGCATCGAGCCGCAGCGCCTGATTGTTGTTGCGGGCGTCCCCGAGGATCAGTACCGACGTCCGCGGCCCGACGGCATCGAGGTACTGGCCGGCGAAGTCGGCGAAGGACTCCCCGTAGTCGCTGCTGGTATGCCACTTGGTGATGCGGGCCTCCTCGGCGATGCGCCGGCGCAGGTCGTCGCCGTCACGCACGATCTCGGTGACCTCGTCGACGGTGTTGACGAAGGCGAAGACCCGCACCTTGCTGAACTGCTCCCGCAGCGCCTGGACCAACATCATCGTGAAGCCGGAGAATCCCGCGACCGAACCGGACACATCGCACAGCAGGACCAGTTCCGGACGGGTGCGGTGTGGCGGGGCGTAGACCGGGCGCATCGGCACACCGCCGGTGGACATGGCGCGACGCATGGTGCGCCGGACGTCGATGCGTCCGCGCTGGGCGCGCCGTCGGCGCGCCGACAGCCGGGTCGCCAACTTGCGGGCCAGCGGCTGGACCGAGCGGCGCAGTTCCTCGAGTTGCTGGGCGTTGGCCGAAAGGAAGTCGATCTGGCCCGAACCCTGGCGGACGGCGTGGCGCGTCACGAGGTCGCGGCCGCGGACCTCGGCGGTGCGCCGCCTCGCCTCGGCCTCGACCATGGTGCGGAACAGGTCGATCATACGGCGGACCTCGTCGCGCACGAGCGAATCGGAGACGTCGGCGGGCCGGTCGATTCCCGATCCGCCGACGCCGGTGCCCGCTCCGGCCCCCGGCCCCTGGCCGGCCCCCTCGCGGCGCTGCTCGGCCCGCATGGCCTCGGCTGCGGCGGTCAGCGTGCGCGGGTTGAGCCGGTCGAGGGTCTGGTAGGCCGACCAGCCGCCTTCGCTGCTGCCCGCTGCGGCGACGTTGCCGAGGGTGTCGACGGCCAGTTCGGCCACGTGACGCATGGTGCGCTGGTCGCCCTCGGCGAGGGCCAGCAGAAGCAGATCGCGCAGGTCCTCGACGGACTCGGCATCGACCTGAGAGACGGTCGCTCCCAAGCCGACACCGGCCGGGAAGAACAGGTCGAAGGTCATGTCGAAGACCTCGCGCTGGCCGCCACGGCGCACCAGGGCGCTGGCAAGGCCGTCGCGCAGCCGGAGCCGGTCGTCGTAGCCGAGGACGCGCATCACCTCGGCGGCGTCGACGGTCTCGCTCGGCCCGGCCGGGATGCCCTTGCTGCGCAGGGCGTCGACGAACTCGACCAGCCGGGCGGCCTGATCCTCGCTCATGGCCTCAGTTGGCCGACGGGGTCAGGATCGACGGCAGATCGAGTTTGGCGCGGGCCTTGGCGATGTCGTCGGTGTGCTTGAGGATGACGCCGAGGCTGTCGTTGACGACCTCCGGATCCAGCGTCGACGCGCCCAGGGCGACCAGGGTGCGCGCCCAGTCGATGCTCTCGGCGATGGACGGCGACTTGCGCAGCCCGAGGTGCCGCAGCGCGTCGACCACGCGCACCAGCGAGGCGGCCAGGGCTTCATCGAGATCGGGGACCTTGAGCCGGACGATGCGCTGCTCCAG
This sequence comes from Aeromicrobium sp., assembly GCF_047607065.1. Taxonomy (GTDB): domain Bacteria; phylum Actinomycetota; class Actinomycetes; order Propionibacteriales; family Nocardioidaceae; genus Aeromicrobium. The sequence goes on along the minus strand of NZ_JASGDU010000048.1, from coordinate 18,218 downwards.
CTCGGCGTCGGGGAAGTCGACGTGCAGGAACAGGCATCGGCGGCGCAGCGCCTCGGACAGTTCACGGGTGGCGTTGGAGGTCAGGACGACGAACGGGCGTCGCGCCGCGGTGATCGTACCCAGCTCGGGCACCGTGACCTGGAAGTCGCCGAGGACCTCCAACAGCAGGCCTTCGATCTCGACGTCGGCCTTGTCGGTCTCGTCGATCAGCAGTACGGTCGGCTCGTCACGGCGGATCGCGGTGAGCAGCGGACGGGGGAGGAGGAACTCCTCGCTGAAGATGTCCGAGCGGGCCTCGTCCCAGGTTTCCTCGTGTCCGGCGGTGATGCGCAGCAGCTGCTTGGCGTGATTCCACTCGTATAGGGCGCGGGCCTCGTCGACGCCCTCGTAGCACTGCAGGCGGACCAGCTCGGCCCCGGTCGCCGCGGCCACCGCCCGCGACAGTTCGGTCTTGCCGACGCCGGCGGGTCCCTCGACGAGCAGGGGCTTGCCGAGCCGGTCGGCCAGGAAGACCGTCGTGGCGACGGCGTCCGAGGCGAGGTAGCCGGCCTCGGCGAGCCGCGTGACGACATCGTCGACACTCGTGAAGGCGGGGGACGGGGGCACGGACTCGCTCATGGCTCCATCGTGCCGTGGCCTTCGGTGGGCGCGGCTGACGGGTCGTGCCGACCGGCCGGTCTCGATGATCTCGCAGCGGTCGTCACATGGCTGTAACAGTTCGCGCCGATTGGTGAAACCTGATGCCCCTAGAGTCGCGGCACCGAGGACGAGAGGTCTGCGGGCGTCTCGTTCAGACGCACATGCGATGGAGGAACGATGGACGGCTATTACGCCTTCATGCTCGTAGCGACCGCGTTCGTTCTGTTGATGACGGTGCCTGGACTGGCGCTGTTCTACGGCGGGATGACGCGCTCGAAGTCCGTGCTGAACATGATGATGATGTCCTACGTCGCTGCGGCGGTCGTGGGGCTGGTGTATGTGCTGTGGGGCTGGTCGATGTCCTTCAGCGACGATGAACTGGCCGGCGGCCTGTTCGCCAATCCGTTCACGCTCTTCGGCCTCGACGGGGTCGAGTGGGGGTCGTACGTGGGCGTCTGCTTCCAGATGACCTTCGCCATCATCACCGCCGCGCTGATTTCCGGTGCCGTCGCCGACCGGGTCAAGCTGTCGGCCTGGGTGTTGTTCCTGCCGATCTGGGTCACGCTCTGCTACTTCCCGCTGGCGCACATGGTGTGGGGCGGCGGCTTTCTCGCCGAGCACTTTCCGGCGCAGGATTACGCCGGCGGCACGGTCGTCCACATCAACGCCGGCGTCGCCGGCGGTGTGCTCGCGTTGATCGTCGGCAAGCGCCTCGGCTTCGGCCGCGAGCCGATGAAGCCGCACAGCCTGCCGCTGACGATGATCGGCGCGGGCCTGTTGTGGTTCGGCTGGTACGGCTTCAACGTCGGCTCGATCGTCTTCGCTGCGGGTGACGGTGGTGACGCCGACACGGCGCAGTTCATGTCCGAGACCGGCGTGACCTTCCTCAACACGACCATCGCCACGATGGCGGCGCTGCTGACCTGGCTGGCTGTCGAAAAGGTGCAGCACGGCAAGGCGTCCTCCCTCGGTGCCGCCTCGGGCATCGTCGCGGGTCTCGTGGCCATCACCCCGGCCTGCGGTGCGGTGAGCCTGGACGGTGCTATCGCTATCGGTGCCATCGCCGGTGCCGCCTGCTCGTGGGCGGTCGGCCTGAAGTACAAGTTCGGCCTTGACGACTCCCTCGACGTTGTCGGTGTCCACCTGGTCGGCGGACTCGTCGGCACGATCCTCATCGGGTTGTTCTCCACCGCCGACGCCCCCGGCGGCATCGACGGGCTGTTCTACGGGGGAGGTCTGGAGTCGCTGGGCAATCAGGCGGCTGTGGCAGCCTTCGCGTTGGTGTGGACCGGCGTCCTGACGACGGTCGTGGCGCTGGCGATCAAGGTGACGGTGGGCTGGCGCCTTACCGAGGACGAAGAGATCGAGGGGATCGACTTCGCCGAGCATGGAGAGTCCGCCTACGACATGGCCGCCCCTACGGGCAGTTCACACTTCTGAGAACGGAGCAGGGATGAAACTCGTGACCGCAGTCATCAAGCCGCACAAATGGGAAGAAGTCCGCGAGGCCCTGGCCTCGGCGGGGGTCGCCGGCATGACGGTGACCGAAGCCAGCGGCTACGGCCAGCAGAAGGGTCACACGGAGGTCTACCGAGGCGCGGAGTACGACGTGTCCCTCGTGCCGAAGATCCGCTTGGAGGTCGTCGTGGACGACGCCGACGTCGAGACGGTGGTGAGCACTATTGCCTCGGCCGCGCAGACCGGCAAGATCGGTGACGGCAAGGTGTGGGTTGTCGGTGTCGAATCGGTCGTGCGGGTGCGCACGGGCGAGACCGACGAAGCGGCGGTCTGAGCGCGGGCGAGGCGCTGCGCGCCGATCGGGAGCAGCGGACGCTCGATATTGACCGGCGCATCCGGGTGGCCTACGGGGACGCGACGGCTACGGGTGAGGACGCGCGGGTCGGCAGCGGGATCGCGGTCGTCGCCGTCGGGGGTTATGGGCGCCGTGAGTTGGCACCGTACGGCGATATCGATGTCGTGCTGGTGCATGAGGACCGGATCGCGGAGGCCGAGATCGCCCGTATCGCCTCGGCTCTCTGGTACCCCCTCTGGGATGCCGGACTGCGCCTGGACCACGCGGTGCGCTCGGCCCCGGCGATGCGCGAGGCGGCTCGTGCCGACGTCAAGACGGCGATGGGCTGGCTCGACGCGCGTACGGTCGCGGGGGATACCGGCCTGGTGCTCGGCCTGCGATCGGGCGTCCTGGCCGACTGGCGAGGCGGATCGCGCCGCGCCATCGAGTCGTTGCGGCGCGACCGGGACCGGCGGCACGAACGCTCCGGATGGCTGGCCTACGAGGCGATGCCCGATCTGAAGGCGTCCGCCGGAGGTATGCGGGACGCGGTGGTGCTGCGGGGCCTGATGGCTACCTGGCTCGTGGATGCGCCGATGGCACAGGTCGAGCCGCTGCGCGCCTTCCTGCTGGACGTCCGCGATGTGTTGCACACGGTGGCAGGGCGGCCGATGGAGCGACTCGACCCGCAGTTCGTGCCGGAGGTCGCTGCCCAGTTCGACATGGCTCCGGGTGAGCTTCAGGTGGCCGTTCGCGATGCCGGCCGCCGGCTCGATCACCTGGCGCGGCTGACCTGGCGCCGGCTCGACCAGGCCCTTGCTCTGTCGGCATCGCGCTCGCGGCGGCAGGCGGTCGGGCGGGTGCCGATGGCACCCGGTATCGCCCGTGACGGCGACGGCGTCACCGGGGAGATCGTCTTGGCGGCGCGGGCCGATCGGACCCGTGATCCGGTGCTCGGCTTGCGTGCCGCAGCGGTGGCAGCTCGGTCGCGGCTGCTCCTGAGTCCGGCGACCGTCGCGGCTCTGGCCGCAGCCGATGTGGGCCTCGGTCCCCGATGGGACGACCGCGCCCGGCGCGCCATGGTCGACCTGCTGAGTTCCGGACCGGGGCTGGTTGACGTCTGGCATCAGCTCGACGTGGCCGGCCTGGTGGATCGCTGGTTGCCCGAATGGGCCGGTATCCGGCTGCGCGGTTCGTCCTCGCCGGTCCACCGCTTCACCATCGACCGGCACAGTATCGAGACCTGCGTCCAGGCCCGCGCCCACATTCGCCGAGTCGAACGTCCCGACCTGCTCATGGTGGCCGCGCTACTGCACGACATCGGCAAGAGCCGCGACGGCGACCACAGCGAGGTCGGTGCCCCGATGGCGCACGCCGTGGCGATGCGGTGGGGCTTTTCCAGTGGAGATGCGGACGTCATCGCCGAACTCGTGCGCTGGCATCTGCTGTTGCCGACGGTGGCCACCGGCCGCGACATCGAGGACCCGGGAACGGCCGCGAACGTGGCGCATCTGGTGCGGACCGAGGCCTTCCTCGACCTGCTCGCCGCGCTGACCTTCGCTGACGGTGCGGCGACGAGTAGCCAGGCCGGTTCGCGGTGGCGCCGCAGGCTGATCGAGGCGCTGGTGACGAAGGTCCGGCTCGGTCTGGCCGGAGAGCACGATCCAGACCGCTACGAGGGCTGGCCCGAGCATGTGCCGTTCCCGTCCACACGCGGGGTGGGAGCGCTGCGGCTGGAGGTCGAGGCGCACCTGGGCGGATCGCTGCTGACCATCGTGACGCCGGACCGCCCCGGTGTGCTGGCGAATATCGCCGGGGCGCTGGCGCTCGCCGGGGTCGACCTGCACTCGCTGCGCACCGTGACACGCGACGGATATGCGGTGTCGCTGTGGGAGACGCCGCGGGCCGACCTCGATACTGCGGCGGTGACCGAGCGGGTGCGCCGTGCGCTGGCCGGGGATCTCGACCTGGACGTACGCCTGGACCGGCCGGCGAAGGGGGACGACGATCCCCAGGTCCGCATCCTCGCACGGGCGCATGTCTCGGCGACCATGATCGAGGTGCGGGCGCTGGACCGGCGCGGGTTGGTTTACCTCGTTGCGCGCGCGGTGCGCCGCTGCGGTTTCTCGATCCGTTCGGCGCACGTCAGCACCTTCGGCCCGGAGGCGCGCGATGTGTTCTATGTCGTCGACAAGGGCGGCGACGCGCTCGACGTGGCGGCGGCCGAGGTCGTGCGGCAGGCGGTGTCGGAGGCGCTCGGCTAGGCTGGCTCGCGCCGATACCCGACCCACGTCCGGAGACTGCTCTCGTGTTCGACTCCCTGCAAGACCGCCTCCAGTCCGCGTTCTCGTCCCTGCGCGGCAAGGGCAAGCTCAGCGCGGCCGACATCGAGGCGACGGTCCGCGAGATCCGGCTGGCGCTGCTCGACGCCGATGTCGCCGTGCCGGTGGTGCGCGGCTTCACGACCGCCGTGGCCGAGCGGGCGCAGGGCGTCGAGGTCAGCAAGGCGCTCAACCCGGCGCAGCAGGTCATCAAGATCGTCAACGAGGAGCTCGTGACGATCCTCGGCGGCGAGACCCGGCGCATCCGGCTGGCCAAGACCGCCCCGACGGTCATCATGCTCGCGGGTCTGCAGGGCGCGGGCAAGACGACGCTGGCCGGCAAGCTCGGCCGCTGGCTCAAGGACAACGGCCACAGCCCCATGCTCGTGGCCTGCGACTTGCAGCGCCCCAACGCCGTCACCCAGTTGACGGTTGTCGGCGAGCAGGCCGGTGTCACGGTGTTCGCCCCGGAGCCGGGCAACGGCGTCGGCAACCCGGTCGAGGTGGCGAAGGCGTCCATCGCCGAGGCCCGCCGCACGCTGCATGACGTCGTGATCGTCGACACCGCCGGCCGCCTCGGCATCGACGCCGAGCTGATGCAGCAGGCCGCCGACATCCGTGACGCGGTCGATCCCGACGAGGTGCTGTTCGTCATCGACGCGATGACCGGCCAGGACGCCGTGCAGACCGCGCAGGCGTTCGCCGACGGCGTGGACTTCACCGGCGTCGTGCTGACCAAGCTCGACGGCGACGCCCGTGGCGGCGCGGCCCTGTCGGTGCGCCAGGTCACCGGCCGGCCGATCATGTTCGCCTCTACCGGCGAGAAGCTGACCGACTTCGAGGTCTTCCATCCCGACCGGATGGCCTCGCGCATCCTCGACATGGGCGACGTGCTCACGCTGATCGAGCAGGCCGAGAAGGCCTTCGACGCCGATGAGGCCGCCAAGGCTGCCGAGAAACTCGCCGGCGGCGCGTTCACCCTCGACGACTTCCTGGCCCAGCTCGAAGCCCTGCAGAAGATGGGGTCGATGACCAAGATGCTCGGGATGCTTCCCGGCATGGGTCAGTTCAAGGACCAGCTCGCCAGCCTGGACGACCGCGAACTCGACAAGGTCAAGGCGATCATCCGCTCGATGACCCCCGCCGAGCGGGCCAATCCGAAGATCATCGACGGCTCGCGCCGCGCGCGCATCGCGGCCGGTTCGGGCCGTCAGGTCAGCGACGTCAACCAGTTGGTGCAGCGCTTCAGCGAGGCCGCCAAGATGATGCAGCAGATGGCCCGCGGCGGGGGAGCCCCCGGGATGCCCGGTATGGGTGGGATGCCGGGCATGCCCGGCAAGCGTGCGGCGGCGCGGCAGAAGCCGCAGAAGAAGAAGGCCAAGCGCGGCTCGGGCAATCCGGCCAAGCGCGCGGCGCAGGAGGCGCAGAAGAAGTCGGCGTCCCCCTCGGCCGGTGGTGCCGGTGCCTTCGGCTTCGGCGACGCCGCCCAGTCGCCGGCCGACTTCGAGCTGCCGAAGGAGCTCAAGGACCTGCTCTGAGCAGGCCCTAGCCGTGACCCTCGTTACGGTCTAGGGTCGGCTGTGTGACGCAGTCTCCGCTCGTGGTCGTGATGGGCATCTCCGGTGTCGGCAAGTCGTTGATCGGGCACGGGATCGCCGACCGATTCGGCTTGGACTACGCCGACGGCGACGACTTCCATCCCCAGGCCAACATCGACAAGATGGCCTCCGGCACGCCGCTGAGTGACGAGGACCGGTGGCCCTGGCTGTCCCTGATCGGGGCCTGGCTGGCCGACCACGACGGCTCCGGCGGGGTCATCAGTTGTTCGGCCCTGCGCCGGGTCTACCGCGACCTGCTGGTCGAGGCGGCACCGCGCACGGCGTTCTGCCACCTGCACGGCGACCACGCGCTGATCCTCGACCGGATGCGCCGCCGTGAGCACTTCATGCCGCCGTCGCTGCTGGTCTCGCAGGAGCAGACGCTCGAACCTCTGCAGCCCGATGAGCGCGGCTGGGTCTTCGACATTGCGGCGGACCCCGAGCAGATCGTCGACGACTTCCTCACCGCCGTAGGACTCGACCCGAAGGGACAGCCCGCATGAGTCTGTTGAGTGCCACTGACACCATCGTCCCCGCCGCCGGTGACGGTCAGCTCGTGACCGCCGCGCTGGTCGGTATCGCCGTGATCGTCGTGCTCATCACGGTGGTCAAGCTGCACCCCTTCTTGAGCCTCACGCTGGGTTCGCTCGTGGTCGGCGTCGTGGCCGACCGTGAGCTGGCCGACGTGGTGACGAGCTTCTCCAACGGCGTCGGCAAGACCGTTGCCGGCGTGGGCATGCTCATCGCCCTCGGTGCCATGTTCGGCAAGCTCCTGGCCGATTCCGGCGGTGCCGACCAGATCGTCGACACCATCGTCGGCAAGGCCTCCCCGGTGGCGCTGCCCTGGGCGATGGCGGGCATCGGCGCGATCATCGGCCTGCCGATGTTCTTCGAGATCGGCCTGGTCCTGCTGATGCCGGTGATCTTCCTGGTGGCGCGCCGTTCGGGCCAGTCGCTCATCGCCTTGGGCATCCCGGCGCTCGCGGGGCTGTCGGTCATGCACGGTTTCGTGCCGCCGCATCCCGGACCACTCGCCGCCGTCGACGCGCTCAAGGCCGACCTCGGCCTGACGCTGGGCCTCGGTGTCCTGGCGGCGGTGCCGACCGCCATCGTGGCCGGGCCGCTGTTCGCCAAGGTCGCGGCGCGGTGGGTTGACGTGCCGACGCCGGAGTTGTTCGGCGGGCAGGAGCGCCGGGCGCGCCCGCAGCGTCCGTCGTTCGCGCTGACGATGACGACGGTGCTGCTGCCGGTGGTCCTCATGCTCGCTAAGACTCTCGGCGACGTGCTGTACGGCGACGAGGAGCCGGCGCTGCGCCGGGTGCTGGACTTCGTCGGCACGCCGCTGGTGGCGCTCCTCCTGGCGGTGATCGTCGCGATGTTCACCCTCGGCCGGGGCGCGGGCATGAGCCGCGACGAGGTGATGGCGACGCTGGAGTCGTCCCTGGGGCCGATTGCCGGGATCGTGTTCATCGTCGGTGCCGGCGGCGGTTTCAAGGAGACGCTGGTCGATACCGGCATTGCTCAGGTGGTCGCCGACTGGGTGCAGGACAGCGGCTTCTCGGTGCTGCTACTGGCCTGGCTCGTGGCGGTGCTGATCCGCCTGGCGACCGGTTCGGCGACCGTGGCGACGGTGACGGCGGCGGGCATCATGGCACCGCTCGCCGAGCAGCTGTCGACGCCGGAGGTGTCGCTGCTGGTGTTGGCCATCGGTGCGGGTTCGGTGTTCTTCTCGCACGTCAACGACGCGGGCTTCTGGCTGGTCAAGGAGTACTTCGGTTTGACGGTCGGGCAGACGATCACGTCGTGGTCGCTCATGGAGACGCTGCTGTCGGTCACCGGACTCGCCGTGGTCCTGCTGCTCGGCCTGGCCGTCTGACGCCGCCGCACCGGTCCCTGAGGTGCGAGCGAAGCGAGCCTCGAAGGGACCTACCACCGCAGGCTTCGCCCTTCGAGGCTCGGCCGCGGGCGGCCTCACACCTCAGGACTCGGCTCGCTCGTTCCTCACGGGTTCTGAGGTGCCGCGAGGAAGGAGCGGCCTCGAAGGGCGCACCTCAGCCGGCGGACCTATCTATGCGCGCACGTTCTGATCGGCTCTCCACGTACAGTGACGCCATGAGCGAGACGACGGTCCTGCACAACACCGCCTGCTCGACCTCGCGGTACGCCGTCGACGTGGCGGCGGTCGCCGGGGTCGGCATCGAGGTGGTGCAGTACCTCAAGAAGCCCCTGGACCGCGCCGCGCTGCTGGACCTCATCGCCAAGCTTGAGGATGACCCGGCCGACCTCGTCCGCAAGGACACGTTCTTCACCGAACAGGGCTTGGACGCCGCCGGCTACACCACACCCGAGCAGGTCGCCGACCTCCTGGTTGAGCATCCCCGCCTCATGCAGCGTCCCGTGTTGGTGCGGGGTGACCGGGCGATTATCGGCCGTCCCAAGGAGCGCGCGGAGGCGTTTCTCGCCGAAGGTTGAGCATCTGGCACAATGGGTCTTCGTGTCCGACCGGCGGTGAGGACCCTCTATCCAGTTCACCGGCGCCGGCCCCCGACCCACCCGGAGCGTGTCCCCACGCGCTGCGGACGTCATCAGCATCCACCTACAAGGAGACACCACACCCGTGGCCGTCAAGATTCGCCTCAAGCGGATGGGCAAGATCCGCGCGCCGTTCTACCGCATCGTCGTCGCCGACTCGCGCACCAAGCGCGACGGTCGTGTGATCGAGGAGATCGGCACCTACAACCCCAAGACCGATCCGTCGACGATCAACGTCAACTCCGAGCGTGCGCAGTACTGGCTCGGCGTCGGCGCGCAGCCGACCGAGTCGGTCGCCGCGATCCTCAAGCTGACCGGTGACATCGGCGGCGAGGCCTCGCTCAAGCAGCCCGCGCCGAAGGCTGACAAGGCCGCCCTGTTCGACGCCGCGCTCAAGGAGCTGCACGCCGAGCCGAAGGTCGACGCCACCACCGAGGCCAAGAAGAGCAGTAAGAAGGCCAAGGCCGCCGATGCTCCGGCCGAGGAGACCGCCGCCGAGGAGACCCCGGCTGCCGACGAGACGCCCGCCGAGGCCTGAGCATGGGCGCACCGACGGCGGAGATCATCGAACACCTCGTCTCGGGCATCGTCGCCCACCCCGACGAGGTCGACGTGCGCGCCAAGCAGACGCGCCGCGGCGAGTTGTTCGAGGTCCGCGTCAACCCCGAGGACCTGGGTAAGGTCATCGGCCGCCAAGGCCGCACGGCCTCGGCGATCCGCACGGTGACGGCTGCGGTTGCCGGTGATGCCACGCGCATCGACTTCGTCGACGTCGACCGGCACCGGTAGGCAGCCGATTCGATGACCGCAGCACAGGTCGTCGTCGGACGTGTGGGCCGCGCCCACGGCATTCGCGGTGAACTGGCCGTCGAGATCCGCACGGACGAACCCGAGCGCAGATTCGCGCCGGGTTCGTCCGTCGTCTGTGCCGGGCGCACGCTGACGGTCGCTTCGGCCCGCCGTCACGGTGCCCGGCTGGTCGTGCGTTTCGCCGAGATCGCCGACCGCACCGAGGCCGAGACTCTGCACGGGCAGATCGTCGAGGCCGAGGTCGACGACGCCGAAACCCCCGGAGACGATGCCTTCTACGACCGGCAACTGATCGGCCTGAAAGTTTGCGCCGGAGGCCGCACCGTCGGCACTGTGCGCCGCGTCGACCACCTGCCGAGCCAGGACCTTCTCGTGATCGACGTCAGTGGCCGCGACGTGCTCGTGCCCTTCGTGGAAGCGCTCGTCCCCGAGATCGACCTCGATGTCGGCACCCTGACCGTCGTCGACCTGCCCGGCCTTCTCGATCCGGACGCGGCCCTCGCCGTGCGCGCCGACGGGGAGAGCGGCTCGTGAGGATCGACATCGTCTCGATCTTCCCCGACTACCTCGCTCCGCTGGACCTGTCGCTGCCCGGCAAGGCACGCCAGGGGGGCTTGATCGACCTGGCCGTCCACGACCTGCGCCAGTGGACCACCGACCGCCACCACACCGTCGACGACACCCCCTACGGCGGCGGCGCCGGCATGGTGATGAAGCCCGAGCCGTGGGGCCGGGCGCTCGACGCCGTCACCAGCCCCGACAGCGTCGTGATCGTGCCGACCCCCTCGGGCCTGCCGTTTCGCCAGGGGCATGCCGAACGGCTCAGCGGCGAGTCGCACCTCGTGTTCGCCTGCGGACGCTACGAGGGCATCGACCAGCGGGTCATCGACGAGGCCGCCGAGCGCTGGAGGGTCGAGGAGATCTCGCTGGGCGACTTCGTGCTCAACGGGGGAGAGGTCGCCGCGCTGGCGATCATCGAGGCCGTCGTGCGTCTCCTGCCGGGGTTCATGGGCAACCCGGAGTCCATCGTGGAGGAGTCCCACGGGGCCGACGGCCTGCTGGAGTATCCCGTCTACACCAAGCCCGCGCTCTGGCGCGGCCGCGAGGTGCCCGAGATCCTGCTGTCGGGGCACCACGCGAAGATCGCCGCCTGGCGCCGCGAGCAGTCGCTGGAGCGCACCCGCGCGCGGCGCCCCGATCTACTTCCGGAGTGACCCGGTTCACCTGAGTGTCACTGGATTTTACCGGTATAGGAAGTGCGTAATCTTGCCGAAACATATTCGTTGACCTGCCCGAAACGTTGGTCGCCAAAGATGTTCTCGGCTCCTCCAACGACAGCAGAGTGGCTGTGGGATGCCGAAGTAAACACCACAACCAGTACAACGAGGTTGATATGTCTCTCGAACTTGCGTGGCTGCTCATCTGTGCAGCTCTCGTGATCTTCATGACGCCAGGCTTGGCGTTCTTCTACGGCGGCTTGGTCAAGGCCAAGTCGGTGGTCGCCATGATGATGCTGAGCTTCGGTTCGATCATCGTCGTCGCGCTGCTCTACACGCTGATCGGTGCTGGCATCGCATCGCAGAACGGTTCGGACTCGAACCCGTTCTTCGGCAACCCGTTCTCGGACTTCGCCCTGCGTGACACGGCTACAGCCCTCGCCAGCAGCGATCCCGAGTCGTACGGCCTGTTCGCCGGACACGCCTTCCTGGTGGCCTTCTGCATCATCACCGTCGCCCTCGTCTCGGGTGCGGTCGCCGATCGCGCGAAGTTCTGGCCGTGGATGCTCTTCGCGGCCCTGTTCTCCATCGTCGTGGTGTTCCCGACGTTCCGCTGGCTCTGGGGCCTCGACGCCGAGGCCGGCTTCGATGGCTGGCTCGCGAACGACGTCTACGGCTTGGGTGCAGCGTTCGACTGGGCCGGTGGCACGGTCATCCACCAGTCGGCCGGTGCTGCGGCGCTGGCGCTCGCGCTGGTCCTCGGTAAGCGCAAGATCGGCTTCTCGAAGGAAGAGGCTGTCAGCCACAACGTCCCGCTCGTCCTCATCGGTGCCGCGATCCTGTGGTTCGGCTGGTTCGGCTTCAACACCGGCGTTCACGGCGGTGACGTCGACTCCACGGGCCTGATCTTCTTCAACACCCTGATCGCTCCGGCCGCTGCCGCGTTCGGCTGGATCGTGGTGGAGAAGTTCAAGGACGGTAAGTCCACTGCCGTGGGTGCCGCTTCGGGTATCGTCGCCGGCCTCGTGGCCATCACCCCGGCCTGTGCCGCGCTGACCCCGCTGTGGGCCATCATCCTCGGCCTGGTCTCGGGCGCCATCTCGGCGCTGGCCATCGAGTTGAAGTTCAAGTTCGGCTTCGACGATTCGCTCGACGTCGTGGGTATCCACCTCGTCGCCGGCTTCATCGGCTGCGTCTACATCGGCCTGTTCGGCACGGTCGGCGTGGAGAGCGTGCTGTCCGACGGTAAGTTCAGCCTGCTCGGTGCGCAGGTGCTGTCGTCGCTGACGGTGATCGTGTTCTCCTTCGTGGCGAGCTTCGTCATCGCCCTCGCGATCGAGAAGACGATCGGCTTCCGCGTGAAGGAGGAAGACGAGATCGCCGGCATCGACTCGGTGCTCCACGGTGAGGGTTACGCGCTCGACTGAGCGATACGCCTTCGCCCATCTGGATCAGGGACGCCCGCCGGATACGCTCCGGCGGGCGTCCCGCCGTCGGCGGGCGTCGGTGCGATGACGTTGACCGGCCTGCGGTGTGGCACAATATTCGCTGGCGTGGTCGTCGTCTCTGCCATAGGGGAGAAGCGACCGGGAACGCTGATCGCCCCGCCAGACCTCCGGCGTGCGGCCCATCCCTGACACCGTCGGTGACCTGTGGCACCAGCGAGGAGCGAACATGACCAATATCGTCGATCAGATCGCCGACGCGCAGCGCCGCGACGACCTCCCGGAGTTCCGGGCCGGTGACACCCTCAAGGTTCACGTCAAGGTCGTCGAGGGCAACCGCTCCCGCATCCAGGTCTTCCAGGGCGTCTGCATCAAGGTGCAGGGTTCGGGCATCGGCCGCACGTTCACCGTCCGCAAGGTGAGTTTCGGCGTCGGTGTCGAGCGCACCTTCCCGCTGCACACCCCGATCATCGAGAAAATCGAGGTCGCCACGCGCGGCGACGTGCGCCGCGCCAAGCTGTACTACCTGCGCAATCTGCGCGGCAAGGCGGCCAAGATCAAGGAGAAGCGCGAGGACTGAACGCGCCTCACCGGCTCTGACGGGGCGGCTCCACCGATGGGTGGGGTCGCCCCGTTACCCTTCTCCGGTGGCCACGAGCAGACAACATCGGCATAAGCGCAGCCTGCCGATCTGGCAGGAGTCCCTTCTTCTGGTCGTCGTGGCGACGGTCATGGCGATCATCGTCAAGATGTTCTTCCTGCAGGCGTTCTATATCCCCTCCGAATCGATGGAGCCGACCCTGCTCGTCGATGACAAGCTGCTCGTGCAGAAGGTGTCGCTGTGGACCGGGGAGCCGCATCGCGGCGACATCGTCGTCTTCGACGACCCGGGGGGATGGCTCGGTCCGAGCGAGCAGAAGCGGGCCACCAACGTCTTCTCCAAGACCTTGGAGTCCGTCGGGCTGCTGCCGACCGGCGGGCACCTCATCAAGCGGGTGATCGGCGTCGGCGGCGACCACGTGCAGTGCTGCGACGCCAGCGGGCACATTCTCGTCAACGGCGAACCCATCGACGAGCCGTACGTGCTCGACCAGTCCGTGATCCGCCACCGCGAGTTCGACGTGGAGGTCAAGGAGGGTTACCTGTGGGTCATGGGCGACAACCGGGACAACTCCGCCGACTCCGTCGCCCACCTCGGCGATCCCGGTGGTGGCCAGGTGCGCCTGGAGGAGGTCGTCGGCATCGCCTGGGTGCGCGTGTGGCCGTTGAACCGCATCGGCGGCCTCGGCGACAACGACGCCTTCGACGACGTTCCGGACGATCCGCAGTAGAACCGGCGCGATGACCACCCGACTGCGCGGCCGCGCGATCCGGCGAGATGCCGGCCTGTACGGCTACGAGCGCGCTCTGGCGCGGCACGGACTCACGCCGGTCGCCGGGGTCGATGAGGCCGGCCGGGGGGCCTGTGCCGGCCCGCTGGTGGCGGCTGCTGTGGTGCTGGATCGCCGCATCGACGGCCTGGCCGACTCCAAACTGCTGACGCCGGCGCGTCGCGAGCGCTGCTTCGACCTGGTGCTGGAGCGCGCAGTCGACGTGGCGGTCGTGGTGATCGGCCCGGCCGACTGCGACCGGTTGGGGTTGCACCGGGCCAACGTCGAGGCCCTGCGCCGGGCGGTGGCCCAGCTCGACGTGCGTCCCGGCTACGTCTTGAGTGACGGCTTCGGGGTCGACGGGTTGGCGGCACCGGCCCTGGCGATGTGGAAGGGCGACCGGGTCAGCGCGTCCATCGCGGCGGCCTCGGTGGTGGCGAAGGTGACGCGCGACCGGATCATGGTCGATCTGCACGAGCAGTACCCCCAGTACGATTTCCGGACGCACAAGGGGTACGCGACGGCGGTCCACGACGCCGCGCTGCGGGCGCACGGGCCGTGCTCGGAACATCGGATGTCCTACGCGAACGTGCAGGCTGCACTGCGTGGCCAGGCAGGGTCGGTCCTGCAGGAGGAGAAGGCGATATGAGTTCCGAAGACCTGGAGCGTTTCGAGGCCGACGCGGAGTTGGCGCTGTACCGCGAGTACCGCGACGTGGTGAAGATCTTCAAATACGTCGTGGAGACCGACCGGCGCTTCTACCTGTGCAACGCCGTCGACGTGAAGGTGCGTTCGGAGACCGGCGACGCCTATTTCGAGGTGACCCTGTCCGACGCATGGGTGTGGGACATCTACCGCCCCGCCCGTTTCGCCAAGCAGGTCAAGGTGCTGACCTTCAAGGATGTCAACGTCGAGGAGTTGCAGCAGGACACCGACCTCAAGGTCCCGCCGACCGCCTGAGCGGCGTCATCCACAGGGCGTCGCGCGCGTTGTCCACAGGGCCGAAATCGGCTCTCGCCTACGGCAGGCTCCGCCGCGAGTCTCGAAGGCATGACCTACGCACGCAATCGGGCGCTCGGCGCCTACGGAGAAAGGCTCGCTGCGGACTATCTTGCCGCGACCGGCATGGTGATCCTCGACCGCAACTGGTCATGCCGTTTCGGTGAGATCGACATCGTGGCCCGCGACGGCTCGACTCTCGTGGTGTGCGAGGTCAAAACGCGCACCAGCGTGAGGTACGGCCGGCCGTTCGAGGCGATCACCACCCAGAAGGCGATCCGGCTGCGGCGGCTGGCGACTGCGTGGATGGAGGCGCACGCGGTGGAGCCGCCGGCGGTGCGCATCGACGTGGTCGGGGTGGTGGTGCCGTGCCGCGGCAGGGCCGAGGTCGCGGCGATCCGCGGAGTGGCCTGATGTCCGGGCGCGTGGTGTCGGTGACCCTGGACGGGCTGACCGGCCGGCCCATCGAGGTCGAGGCCGACGTGGTGGGCGGGCTGCCGGGCACGGTGATCGTCGGGCTGCCCGACGCGACCGTCAACGAGGCCCGTGACCGGTGCAAGTCGGCGGTCATCAACTCCGGGGTGCCGTGGCCCGATCAGCGCATCACGATCAATCTGGCCCCCTCGACCCTGCCGAAGACTGGATCGCACTACGACCTCGCCATCGCTATGGCGGTCCTGTCGGCGCAGAAGTCGGTGCCGGCCGAGGCGCTGGCCGGCGGGGCCTTCGTGGGCGAACTCGCGCTCGACGGGCGGCTGCGGGCCGTGCCGGGCGTGCTGCCGGCCACCATCGCGGCGGCGGAAGCCGGCTGTACGCACGTGGTCGTGCCGGAGGTCAACGTGCCCGAGGCCGAGTTGGTCGACGGCATCGCGGTCACCGGGGTCCGCTCGCTGCGCCAGCTCGTCGCGATGATGACGGGCCAGGAGCTGCCCGACGACCCGCCGGTTCCGCCGCTCGGACCGCCGTCGACGCAGCCGTGGGGGTCGTCCGAGCGGATCGCGGGCCTGGACCTGGCCGATGTGGCCGGTCACGAGGACGTCCGGCTCGCGGTGCTGGTGGCTGCGGTCGGGGGGCACCATCTGTCGATGGTCGGGCCGCCCGGTGTCGGCAAGACCATGCTGGCCCAGCGGTTGCCCGGGCTGCTGCCGGACCTCGACCGGCGCGATGCCATCGAGGTCAGCGCGGTGCATTCGATTGCCGGGGTGCTGCCCGCCGAGGTGCCGCTGCTGGTGCGCCCGCCGTTCCTGGACCCGCATCACACCGCGAGCGCGGCGGCCATCGTCGGCGGCGGAAGCCGGCAGGTGCGTCCGGGAGCGATGAGCCTGGCCCATCGGGGCGTGCTGTTCCTCGACGAGGCACCGGAGTTCGCCGGCAATGTCCTCGAGGCGCTGCGTCAGCCGCTGGAAGCGGGGCAGGTGGTGGTGGCGCGGGCGGCGCAGACCGTCGTGTATCCGGCGCGGTTCCAACTCGTGTTGGCGGCCAATCCCTGTCCGTGTGGTCAAGCCGGCGAGGACGGGTCGTGCCGCTGCACGCCTGCGATGCGACGCCGGTACGCCGAGCGGCTGTCCGGCCCGATCCGCGACCGCATCGACATCCGGCGCACGCTCGTGTCTCCGTCGCGCCCCGAGCTGGCCGCCGCCATTTCACCAGCGCGCACGACGCGCGAACTGGCCGAGCAGGTCCGTCTCGCGCGCGAGCGCCAGCATGCGAGGTATGCGGGGACCGCCTGGCGGCTCAACGCCGACGTGCCGGGGACGGAGCTGCGCAAGCGATGGCCGGTGCGCGACGACGCGCGGCTGCTGCTCGACCGGCACATGCAGGCCGACAAGCTGAATCCCCGGACCGCCGATCGGGTGCTGCGGCTGGCGTGGAGCATTGCTGACCTGCACGGCCACGGGCAGCCGAGTGCCGAGGACGTGCGGACGGCGCTGTGTCTGCGGGCCGATCTGCCGCTGGATGCCGCGATGCGGGCGCTGGTGAGTGCGGCATGAGCGCCGAGTCACGGGATCGGCTGACGCTCAGCCTGGTGGCCGAACCGCTCGATCCGCGCCTGCGCGAGTGCGTGGCGTCGCACGGAGTGTCGGCCACGGCGGCGGCCTGTCGCGGCGAAGCGGGTGCGCCGCAGGTGCCCGCAGAATGGGTGCGCCGTGCCGCCGACCTGCCGGTCGAGGACGTCGTGCGGGCCGGTGACGCAGCGGGTGCACGGTGGACGGTGCCCGGTGACGACGACTGGCCGGGCGCGCTCGACGACCTGGATGGGGTGGCGGAGCCGGGCCAGCGGCCGTGGGGCCTGTGGGTGCGCGGCTGCGGGGCGTTGGAGGCCGGCCGTGCGGTGTCGGTCGTCGGTGCTCGCGACTGTACGACCTACGGCGCTCAGGTCGCCGGCGACCTCGGTGCCGACTTGGCCGACCGGGGGTGGACCGTGGTCAGCGGTGCGGCCTTCGGCATCGACGCCTGCGCGCATCGGGGTGCGCTGGCGGTCGCCGGGCGCACGGTCGCGGTGCTGGCGTGCGGCGTCGATGTCCCGTATCCGCGTGCGCACGCCGCGCTGTTGGAGCGCATCGCCGAGGAAGGCGGATGGATTCTCAGCGAACACCCGCCGGGTTCCACGCCGTTCCGGCACCGTTTCTTGACCCGCAACCGGATCATCGCCGCGCTCGGTGCCGGGACGGTTGTGGTCGAGGCGGCCCTGCGCAGCGGTTCGCTCAACACGCTGCGCTGGTCCGACCGGCTCGGACGGCTGTCGATGGCGGTACCCGGACCGGTGGCCTCGGCGCAATCGGGCGGCACCCACCAGGCGGTCCGCTCCGGCGAGGCGGTGCTGGTGACCTCCGCCAAAGATGTCGCCGAGGAGCTGAACGGGGTCGGCTGGGCCGACTGTGACCCGAGCGACGTCCTGACCGAGGCCGCGCGGCGCGCCTACGCGCTGTTGCCGCAGTCCGGTACTGGCGTCAGCGCGGGTGCGATGGCCGACCTGCTCGGGGCATCGCAGCGCACCGCACGCAGCGCCCTGATCCTGCTGGAGCGACGCGGCCGGGCTGGCCGTGTCGGCGACGGCTGGCTCACGCGGTAGGACATCGGGCGGTGGCCGACGGTCGTTGCCGTTCCCCTGTATCGCCTCGCGGGGTCGGGATGCGCCGGGCGCGGGCGATGGGCCACAGTGGGGGCATGGCGGGCGGCGAGGCGACGGCGTGGGACGAGGCCGTCGACGCTTACGAGCGCCACCTGCGACTGGAGCGCGACCTCACGGGCAACACGGTGCGCGGCTACCTGGCCGACGTCCGGGGCCTCGCCGAGCACGCGCGGCGTCTCGGCGTGCTCGATCCGGCCGACCTGACGATCCGCGTCGTCCGCAGCCACCTGGCTCAGCAGAAGACCCTCGGACGGGCGCGCTCGACGCTGGCCCGGCGCGCCACATCGCTGCGGGCCTTCACCGCCTGGCTGCGGCGCAGCGGCCGGGCCGACGCCGATGCCGCCGCGCTCCTGGCCTCGCCG
>NZ_JASGDU010000047.1:0-96885 GCF_047607065.1 Aeromicrobium sp. | reverse complement strand
GTGCTGTCGCCGGCGTCGATCCCGTGGCGGCAGGTGGGCCGGGCCGCACGCGAGCGGGGGCGCGGGTATGCGGTCGCGGCGGCCGGCAGCCGTCCGGCCCGGTGGCTGCGCGAGCGCGCCGCGCGCCTGACCCGCCGGAGGACCCCCAGTGCCTAGGGGAACGCTGATTTATAGGTCGATGCCGCTCATTGAGGTGCGGAGCGAGGTACGAGCGGAGCCTCGAAATGAGTTGCGGTTTGGGTCCCTTCGAGGCTCGCAAGCTCGCACCTCAGGGACCGGATGCTCCCGGTCCCTGAGGTGCGACGAAGGAGCCTCGAAGGGGCGGGCCTCAGCCAGCGACGGCCGTCCGGTCCCTGAGGTGCGACGAAGGAGCCTCGAAGGGACCACTCCAGCGCCTCCTCCGTCCCATGAATCCGACTGAAGAACCCGAGGTCCACGCATGAGCCAGCACCATCCCCAGCCGCCCACCGCCTACGCGACCCTCGGCAACCGGTTCGTCGGTGCCGCAGTCGACGGGCTACTGAACCTGCTATTCGTCGGCCCGGCCTACGGCCTGCAGATCGCGGCGACATCCGACCCGTACAGCGTCAACACGGGTCTGCTCATCGGCGCGCTCGTCCTGTGGGTCCTCTATTTCGGCTGGTGGTTCTACCAGCGGATCTACTGCGTCGGTGTCCACGGGCAGGCCATCGGTCACAAGGTCGCCGGGATCGCGGTCGTCGATATGGATACCGGCCGGCCGGTAGGGATGGGGCGCGCGATCTTGCGTAATGTCGTCTTGGCCCTGACGGCCACGTGCTGCGGAATCATGGCGTTGATCTCGGCGCTGGTGTCGAACTCCCATCCGCGACGCCAGATGTGGCATGACAGCGTTGCGGGAACCGTGGCGGTCAGGGCCGATTCGCTCGGCGGGGCACCCGCAGCGAAGGCCCCGGCCGAGGGTGTTCTGCCGGTGGTGCTGCCGGGCACGCCGCCTTCGGCACCGGCCGGCCACGTGCTGCCGCCGCTGCCCACGCGCCCGGGAACCGACCTCACCTCGAATCCCGGGACGCCGCCGCTGGCCGCCCCACAGGCTAAGGACCGCCTGCCCGCGCCGCCGGTCCGTCCGGCTGCGGCGCCCGTGTCGCCTGCGGTTCCGACGCCGCTGCCCCAGCCTCCGGTGACCCCGCCGCTGACTCCGCCGTCGACCCCGCCGACCGGGGGGCTTATCACCTCGGTTCCGGGATTCAGTGCGCCGTCGACGCCAGGAACGCCGCAGCCGGCCGTCCAGCCCCCGGTGCCGCAGCGGCCCGCGAGCGAGGTCGATGCGCGCACGCAGTTGCGTCCTCGTCGCGCCAAGCAGCCCGCGTGGCGTTTGCGGTCCGATTCCGGTCAGGTCATCGAGGTATTCGGCACGGTGCTGGTCGGTCGCGACCCGTCCGCAGACGGACATCCCGGCGCGACGCTGGTGCCGGTCGACGATCCGGAGCGCAGCATGTCCAAGACCCATGCGCGCTTCACCCTGGTCGGCATCGAGGTGGAGGTCGAGGACCTGCATTCGACCAACGGCACCTACCTCGTGCGCGACGGGAACGAGTCGGAGCTAACCGAGCCGACCGTCCTCGCCGCCGGCGATCAGATCGCCCTCGGCGACCGGATCTTCACCCTGGAGCCGTCCGAATGAAGCTGAAGCTGTCGGTCGGAGGGGCCAACGGCGACCGCGACGTCCTGGTCACCGCCGACGCTGCGGCGACCGTGGGCGATGTCGCGGAGGAGATTCAGGCACGGCTCGACGGCAACTCGTCGTCAGGCGGGCAGACCACGTTACGGGTACACGGCCTGCCGACCGAACGCGGTGCGCAGACCGTGGTGCTCGATCCGCACGGCCCCATCGGCGAGTCCCCGTTGCCGTCCGGCTCTCGGGTCAGCGTCGCCTCCTCCACCGAACTGTTCGACGGAAGCGGTCACCGCCGGGCCGGTGCCGTGGCGGTGCTGAGGGTGCTCGCCGGCCCGGACGCGGGCCAGGAGTTCGGGTTGCCCTCCGGCGCCACCCACGTCGGCCGCGACGCCTCCTCCGAGGTGGTGCTGTCCGACCGGTTCGTCTCCAAACGGCACGTGCGCGTGAGCGTGACCGATGTCGTCGAGGTCATCGACCTCGGATCGGCCAACGGCACGAGCCTGTCCGGTGAACAGGTGCAGCGGGCGACGGTTCTGCCGGGCGATGTCGTACAGATCGGCGACACGAGCTTCACGATCGTCCCGCTCCAGCGGCTTACTGCCGACGCTTCGGGCACGGTGCAGTTCAATCGGGCACCCCTCGTGCAGCAGATCTTCGCCGCGCGGGAGATCGATGCACCCGAACCTCCGGGACTCGTGCGGACGTCCCATTTCCCATTCGTCGCCATGGCGGGGCCGCTTCTCATCGCCGGCGCGATGTTCGCCGTCGTCAAACTCACCGGCATGCAGACCTCTCCCATCATGTTCGTGATGATGGGTCTCAGCCCGTTTATGATGCTCGGCGCGTTCTTCGACCAGAGGCGTCAGAACAAAGGTGAAGCGAAGCAAGCGCTGAGGCAGTACCGGGCGGCCGTCGAGGACCTGCGAGCGGACCTGGAGATCCTGCGGGAGGAAGAACGCGCCTCGCGGTACAACGAGGCCCCGTCGACCGCCGATGGATTGTCGGCCGTCGAGCAGCACGGCCGTCTGCTGTGGTCTCGCCGGACGGACCGGCCGGGCTTCCTGGACCTGCGGCTCGGCATCGGCCGGGTGCCGTCCCGCGTGACCTTGAACCTTCCGGACAGCCGCCGTTCGGACCCGAAGCATTGGCACCTGATCGCCGACCTCCAACGGGATTTCTCTACCATCGATGATGTCCCCGTCGTCGCTTCACTCATGGACGCCGGCGGTATCGGAGTCGCCGGACCGCCGGAGATGATGTCGGTCGTGGCGCGCGCCCTGGTCGCGCAACTTGCTTGCCTGCATTCGCCCGCTGATGTGGCCATCGCGGCGGTCGGGAGTTCTCAATCGGTGGGGCAGTGGGACTGGCTGAAGTGGCTGCCGCATGTGGGCGGTCCGCACGCGCCTATCACTGGTGTGTCCCTCGCGGACAATTCGACGACCTCGGCACGTTTGGTCGCCGAGTTGGAACAGCTGCTCAACGAGCGCATGGTCGCCAAGGAGAATGCGACCGGTCCGATGTCGGAGCCTCGGGTAGTCCTCATCGCCGTGGACGACGCGCCCATTGAGCGCTCGCGGCTCGTCACGCTCGCCGAGGCCGGCCCGGAGGTGGGGCTGCACGTGCTGTGGTGCGCCTCGTCGGTGGGCCGCATTCCAGCGGCTTGCCGCTCGTTCGTCGAAGTCGACCATGCCGGCCATGCCGAGTCCGGACAGGTCCACCTGTCGGAGATCGTCGACCCGATCCGCTGCGAGTCCTTGGACGTCGACGTCGCCGGCCACATCGCGCGGCGGCTCTCGTCAGTCGTGGACGCCGGTGCCCCGATCCACGACGACAGCGACCTGCCGCGTTCGGTCTCCTTCCTCGCCTCGATGGGAACGGAGATGGGCAGTTCTCCCGAGCCGGTCGTCGAACGGTGGATCGCCAACGACCCGACGCTGGTCGGAGGGCCGCCGGTCAAGGGCGGGTTCTCGCTGCGCGCGGTGGTCGGCCAGGCGGCCGGCGATGCGTTCGCGCTCGATCTGCGCACCCACGGGCCGCACGCATTGGTCGGCGGCACGACCGGCGCGGGCAAGAGCGAGTTCCTGCAATCGTGGGTCCTGTCGTTGGCGGTCTCCCAGAGTCCCCGGCGGGTCACCTTCTTGTTCGTGGACTACAAGGGAGGGTCGGCCTTCGCCCGGTGTACCGAACTGCCGCATTGCGTCGGCCTGGTCACCGACCTCGACCAGCATCTGGTCCGGCGTGCGTTGACATCGTTGCGTGCCGAGCTGACCTACCGTGAGGAGATCCTGGCCCACTACCGCGCCAAGGACATCATCGATCTGGAGAAGAAGCCCGACGCCCCGCAACTGCCGAGCCTGCTCATCGTGGTCGACGAGTTTGCGGCGTTGGCGCAGGAGATCCCGGAGTTCGTCGATGGCGTCGTCGATGTCGCCCAACGCGGCCGGTCTCTCGGCCTGCACCTGATTCTGGCGACGCAGCGGCCTTCGGGCGTCATCACCGGGAACCTGCGGGCCAACACCAACCTGCGCGTCGCGCTGCGTATGGCTGACGCCGACGACTCGAAGGATGTCCTCGAAGACGTCATGGCGGCCGGATTCGATCCGGGCATTCCCGGTCGTGGTGCCGCCAAGACGGGGCCGGGCCGGTTGACGACCTTCCAATCCCTCTATGTCGGCGGGAGCACGCCGGACGTGGTGCCCCGTCCGTCGGTGGACCTGGAGACCCTGACCTTCGGTGCTGCTCAGGTGTTGAAGCGAGACAGTGCCGACGAAGTGCGACCCACCGGTCCCGAACCGGAGACCGACCTGAACCGGACCGTGGATCAGGTCATCGCAGCTGCCCGCCAACTGGAGTTGTCCGAGCCGCGCAAGCCGTGGCTGCCGGTGCTGGCACGGGTCTACGACCAGGCGATGGTTCCTCAGCGTACGGATGCCGAACTGGCCATCGGCATGCAGGACATCCCGCAGCAGCAGAGCAACGACTTCATCTACTTCCGCCCGGACGTCGACGGCAACATGGCCATCATCGGCACTGGTGGATCGGGTAAAAGCGGTGCGCTGCGCACGCTCGCGGTGGCTGCGGCCGGCACCATGCGCGGCGGCCCCTGCGACGTCTACGCGCTGGACTTCGGCTCGCGCGGACTGGCGATGCTCGAAGAGCTTCCGCACGTGGGGGCCGTCATCGCCGGGACGGACCACGAGCGGGTCGGCCGCCTGCTGCGGTGGCTGCGCGACGAGGCCGAGTTCCGGGCGCGCAGGTACGCGGCCGTGAATGCGTCCACCATCACCGAGTATCGGCAACGCTCGGGCGACACCGATGAACGGCGCCTTCTCGTGTTGATCGATGGCTTGGGGGCCTTCCGGCAGGAGTACGAACTCGGTCCGCGCAGTGGCTACTACACCCTGTTCAACCAGTTGGCCGCCGACGGCCGTGCCGTCGGCATCCATTTCGTGCTCACCGCAGACCGTCCTGCGGGTGTGCCCGCGTCCTTGTCGGCCACGATCCAGCAGCGCCTCATCCTGCGCCTGTCGGATCAGAACGACTACTCCTTGGCGGGTGTGCCGTCCGACGTACTTTCCAGCGACTCGCCCCGGGTCGTGGCATCTTGGACGGGCTGGAAGTTCAGGTCGCCATGATCGGCGGTTCGTCCAGCCTGCCTCGTCAGGCCGAGAGCCTCGGACGCCTCGCCGCAGTCATGCGACGACGTGGCCGCAGCCCGGCCCGGCCCATCGAGCGTCTTGCCGAGCGGGTCGAACTGGCCGAGTTGCCGGCGGCGATCAACGGCCATGCGGTCATCGGCGTTGGCGATGAGGACTTGCAGCCCTATGCCATCGAGACGCAGGGATCGTTCCTGGTCGTCGGTCCGCCGGTGAGCGGACGCACCACGGCGCTGGCTTCGATCATCACCGCGACCCGTCGTGCGGCACCCCGGACGGTGTCGTACCTGTTCGGTGCCAAGCGGACGGTTCTGCGGCACATGGATCCGTGGGAGTCCATCGCGGTGACCGATGAGGAGATGTCGGAGTTGGCAGCCGATCTGAGTTACCGGCTGTCATCGGGCACGCTGGTGCCCGAGCCGACATGTCCGGTCCTGATCGTGGTGGAGTCGTTCGAGGCCCTCGTGGGAGCGATGGCCGAATCGGCCATCGACGCCCTGGTCAGGACGGCTGTCGGCTACGACGCCTTTGTCGTCGGCGAATCGGAGACATCGGCGCTCAGCAGCGCCTACACGCTCGGAACCACCTTCAAGCAGGCCCGCCGGGGTATCGCGCTCCAACCGGACGATATGGACGGACAGACCGTCTTCAAGCAGTCCTTCCCACGGGCCAGCAGGTCGGAGTTCCCGCCGGGTCGCGGCATCGTCGTCGACGGCGGCCGGGCCATGCGCGTGCAGTTGGGTCTGCCGTCGTGAGAGGCGCCGGGTTCAGATGGGGATTGGTCCCCATCGACCCAGGCGGAAAACCTCTCTAAGTTCGTCTTGACCGCGACAGGGCGGTCGAGATCGGGGGATCACCACCGAGGCCACCGTGGCCGAGGACATTACAGAAGGGGATAGGGATCATGGCCGGAATGGTCGGCATGAATGTCGAAGAGGTTCGCACTCTCGCCAAGCAGATGGACACCGCTGCGCAGCAGATCGAGACCCTCGCGCGTCAGATTGGCTCGAAGCTCAACAGTACCACCTGGGTCGGCAACGACTTCAACACCTTCAAGAGCGACTGGGAGGGCCAGCACATGACGGCCATCACGAACGTCGTCAACGCGGTGCGCACGGCCGGACAGAAGGCCGGTCAGAACGCCACCGACCAGGAGAACGTCTCCAACGCCTGACCCGCGGTGCGGCCCCGGCCGGCTCTGGCCGGGGCCGCGGGTCGCCCCATGAGAGGAGGTCCGCCATGAACCAGATGTTCGGCATGAACATCGAGCAGATCCGTGCACTGTCAAGCCAACTCGACGCCGCAGGCACCGAGGTCGATCAGATCGTCACCACGTTGACCAAGGCGCTGAGTTCGACCAAGTGGGTCGGTAACGACCGCACACGGTTCGAGTCGAGCTGGTCCACAACGCATACGACGGGCCTGCGTAACGCCTCGGCGGCGTTGCGTAACGCCGCGCGCGCCGCCCGGACGAACGCCGACGAGCAGCATCGGATCTCGGGGCGCTGACATGGGGCACATGATCGGAGCGGACGTCGATGACCTGAGGCGTCTGGCCGCACAGTTCGATCAGGCGGCTGACCGGCTGAGGGCACAGGCCGGCCAGGTTTCCAACGGCGTGCGGGTCTCGGCATGGGTCGGGCCGGTCGCCGTACGTTTTCGGGCCGATTGGGACTCCACGCACAGCGTGGCGCTGAAGAATGCCGCAGCCGAGTTGGCCGAGAGCGCCCTCAGCCTCCGTCAGAACGCCAAGGAGCAGGAGGCCGCCAGCGCCAGCCTCAGTGGTAACGCCGGGACCTCGGTGGTCAAGGCTCACGCGGTGCAGAACGCCGCCCGCCACGCCGCCCAGGGCGGGGGGTCGAAGGCGATTGCCGATGCGAGCGACTTTTGGGATGGCGTCAAGGACGTCTACCAAAGAGCAGCCATGGGCATTGACTCGGCGAAGCTTCTGAAAGAAGCCGTCGAGTGGGCGAAACCGCAATGGGCGAAGAGTCTTCCCTGGATGGCGAAAGCGGGCAAGGTTCTCGGCAAACTCGGCGACGTCACGGCGGTGATCGGTGCCTTCGATGCCGGATGGCAGATCGGTGAAGGGATCGCTACCGGCGATGGCTTCAAAGTCACCGACGGCGTCATTTCGGCCGGCTTCGCCGTGGCCGGCGTTGCCCTTGTCGCGTGCCCGCCTGCTGCTCTGGTTGTCGGTGGCGTCGGTCTGGCGTGGGGAGCCGCGCAGTTGGCGAGTGGTGACGTGCCGGTCTCGAAGCGTGTCGCCGACTTTGCCGTGGGTACGTGGAACGGCGCGGCGGACCTGACGAACAAAGCGACTCACGCCGTGGCCGACGGTGCCAAAGCGCTTGCCGAAGGTGCCAGTGACACGGCCAAGAACATCGTGAACGGGGCTGGCGATGCCGTCAAGAACCTGTTCCGTCCGCCCAAGTTCAAGTTTGGATGGTGAATTCGAGTATGACGCAGGAGACCATTGCCTTCACCGGGCATGAGTTGGTCGCGCTGGCCGGGATGAGCACGTCGGCGGGGTCGACCAAGACCAGTGAGGTCCTTCAGTTGCCGGTAGGGGAGGAAGCCGCCGACTTCGCGCTCATGGGTGCAGCGACCTTGGTCGTGCGCGATTTCGCCACCACCGATGGGGAAGAACTCGATCTTCAGGGCCCAGCCCGTCATGTGGCAGTGGTCTTCGCGGAGTCGTCCGAATGGGTCGAAGTGGCGGTGATGACGGCTGACGAGGCCGTCACGGCGTACACCTTGATCGGTGCGCCGTTGGGAGGGCTTGCCTTGCAGGTGGTCAAGCTGGGCATCCGTGAGGTCAACCCCCTCCGCCCCGAGGTCGACCTCATCGACCTGGCCGTCGCTGTCGTGCGGGAACGATTCGAGGAAGTCGGCTCGGTCGCTGCCATCGGTACGGTCAAGTGGCATCGTGAAGACTCGTCGTGGCAGGCCGCCTCATTGCAGCGGTCTGAAGCCGGCGATTGGCAGGTCGTCGGACCGGAAACGAACACCGACGATTCCGCCGAGGTGATGACGGTGACGGCCTCCACGGTCTGGCAGGAATGGGCGGGCCGTCTGCGTCAAGGCGCGCAGTGACATGAACGCCATGATCGGTGCCGACGTCGATGCTCTGCGGCAGTTGGCGACGCAGTTCGACCAGGCGGCTGATCGTTTGCGGGCACAGGCAGGCCAGGTCTCCAACGGCGTACAGGTGTCGGCGTGGGTCGGTCCGGTCGCCGTGCGCTTCCGGGCGGACTGGGACTCCACCCACAGCGTCGCCCTCAAGAACGCCGCCGAGGAACTGGCCGAGAACGCCACAGTGCTGCGCCAGAATGCCGCGCAGCAAGAGGCCGCCAGCACGAGCCTGTCGGGTACCGCTGGCTCGTCGGTCGTGGCGAGTGGTGCGACCTCCTGGAAGGACACGAGCGCGCCCTGGGGCGAGGTGACGGCGGATGACTATCTGCAGTTCTCCAAGGCGGCTTATGACCCGTCTAAACTCCCCGACGGATGGCAGCCGGCGAGTGGCGACGAGTTGAAGAAACTCGGCATCGATCCGGGCATGCTGCACACCAAGAATGGTCTGGACGCGGTGATCGCGACCGATGGCAAGGGTCACTATGTGCTGATCTTCCGTGGCTCCACCGAGCACGGAGGGGCCGTGGACTGGTGGCGAGAGAATGCTCGTGCGGGCCTGTCCTCCGGCGCGGTGGGGAGCATCGCCTCTCAAGGCGCGGCAGACCTTCTCGCTCTCCACGACCCCGGGTCTTCGACCGAAGAAGCCATGAACCTCGCCCTTGCGCTCAAGAACGCCGTCGGCACCGAAAACATGACGGCCACCGGGCATTCGCTCGGCGGTCGGCATGCGGCTGTAGCGGGCCTTGTCACCGGATCGACAGCCGTGACGTTCAACGCGGCAGGCGTCACCAACGACGATCTGCTCTACGCGCGCACACTCATGGGCAAAGACACCAATTTCGGCCAGTACGTGTTGGGTCGCATGACCGAGGGCGGCGCTCTCAAAGACGGCATCGACACCAGCCGAATCACCAACTACACGACTTCGGGCGATCTGTTGACCTTTGGGCAGAAGTACACAAGTGCCTACGACGCGATCGGTCGTCAGGTCGAGGTTGACGGTCCGAATCACGATCTGGAGTCGTTCGACGGGAAACTCCGGTGAACGGGCGGTGGTTGGGGGTTGCGGCTCTTGCCGCTCTCGCCGCATGCACCGGCGCGAATGAGGGCGGGGAGACGACGTGCGGGGAGTTCCTTGCGCAGTCCGAGAGCGCGCGGATCGAGGTCGTCAAGACGCTGCTCGACGAGGCGGACGCCGACGACAGTGACGCGGCGGTCGCGTTGACCCGGATGACGACCGAGGCGTATTGCCGCAATGTCGGCACCGAGGACGATCAGGTGCGCGACGTCATCGGCAAGCCGGTGCCGTAGTGGTCGGCCGGGGTCCCTTCGAGGCTCGCTCGTTCCTCGCTCGCGCCTCAGGGACCGGCTCGTCGCAGGTTAGACCTGCGCGGATAGGTGAGAACCCGGTCATTGAGGTGCGAGCTTGCGAGCCTCGAAATGACCCACCACAGCAGGCTTCGCCCTTCGAGGCTCCTCGTTCCTCGTCGCGCCTCAGGGGCCTATCCGCGTAGGGGAGAAGTCCCCATGGCCGCGGGGCGCGTGCGGTCCTAGCCTCGGACAAGCTCGACGTGGAGAGGAATCGCATGACCCATTCGGATGGACCGCAGCCGATCCCGGAGGTCGACTACTACGCCGTGATCGACGGCGACTCCCACGGGCCGCTCGACGCCGAGGGACTCAGCGGCCTCGTCGCCGACGGGCGTATCGATCCCACCTCGATGATCTCGGTCGACTACGGCCCCTGGCAGCCCGCCAGCACGATACCGGTCCTCTTCGCGCAGGCCGCGCCGTCGGCGGCAACGCCTGCGGCCCCACCGGCTCTCGTAACCCGCCCCGTCGCGGCCAAGGCTCCCGCCAAGCCCCCCGCGCTCTGCGGCGCGCTGTTTTACGGGGGCCTCGCGGTCCTCTTCCTCGCCGCCATGGTCAAGAGTGTCGTCCAAGGGACGACCGGGGGCTTCGGCCTGTCCTTCGGCGACTACCTGCATTGGTACTTCATCGATAATCTCGGCCTGATCGAATGCGCCGTGATCCTCGCGTTCATGGTCACCGTCGTCGGCCTGCTCGCCAAGCCGTCGACGGGCTGGCTCATCCTCGGCCTGCTTGAGATGACAGGCGAGACGGTGTGGTGGCTCGTCAACGCGCTGAGAACCGGTTTCTGGTGGGGCGGCGGCGATCCACTGGGACTCGTGCTCTATCTCGCCACGGTCTACCCGCCGAGTTGGACCGCCTATGTCGGCTTCCCGCTGGCGCTCCTGGCGGGCCTCGCGCTGGTCCTGTGGTCGGCGGTCTCGTCCCGGAAGGGTGAGCCGCCAGCGATGCCCCGGCCGCTTGCCGCAACCACCACCGCATCCGAGCCGGTCCCGCTCCCTCCGCCTCCGGCCAGCCGGCAGCCCCTCGACTTGCCCCTTCCGCCACCCGCGGGCAGCGAACCCGTCGACCTCCCGCTCCCGTCTCCGGCCGGCAGCGAACCCGTCGGCCTTCTGCCCCCGCCACCGGCGTCCTCCGGGGGCACGGGGCTGGCTGGCAAGCAGGGCGCGATCATCGCTACCGTCGTCATCGCGCTGCTCCTGGTCGGCAGCGTCCTGACCGCCGTCATCCTCGGTAACCGGGGAGGCGACTCCTCGCAGGCTTACGACGACTACGACGAACCCACCTACGAGCCGACCTACGAACCCACCTACGAGCCGACCCCCAGCCCGATGCCGACCGCTCCGGAGGCACCTGGAGGCATGAACAACAGCGCCACCTGGGCCTACACCGACGACGAGGGCTTCAGCCTCGACATGACGATCTCCTTCGGTACCGTGCAGTCCGGCACGCAGCTCGTCGGCGCGTCGCATCCGAGTGACGCCGAACTGATCCTCGGCACGTCCTGCTCCTTCGACCCCGAGCGAGACGGCCTCGTGGTGGGTTCCATGACGGTCACCGCCCGGACCGAGGGCTTCGACACCCCGCTGGTCGGTGCCTTCAGTTTCGACATGTTCTCCTCGTCGTCATACGGGGACTCCAGCGACGGCCGCATCCAGGTGGAGCACCGCTTCACGACCGACGGCCCGGCCTGTGAATACCTCAACAGCTACGGCAACTATTCGGAGGACGTCGACGTGATGTGGCAGGAGTCCCAGCCTGCGGGGACCACCGTGAGCCATCCGTTCTTCGTGATCCTCAAGAACTACTATTCGCCGAACACGCCGAACGGTGACTCCGCGTGGCTCGACTCGGTGGCCTTCGTGCCGCGCTCGCAGGCCAACACGAACCTGAACTCTGAGGCCACGCCGTACAGCCCTGATACCTCCTCGTTCGAGGGCATCACCCTGAGTGGCCGCAAGGTCTCCTACTGATCGCCGGATAGGCGACCCCGCCACGGCACCCTTCGAGGCTCGGCCGCAAGCGGCCTCGCACCTCAGGGACCGCTCTGCGGCCTCCGGTCCCTGAGGTGCGACGAAGGAGCCTCGAAGGGGCCACCGCCGCAGGCTCGCTCGTTCCTCGCTCGCACCTCAGCCAACGGGACTTACCTGCGGGCGTTCTAACAGGATCTCTTTTATGTGTAAACATCCGGGGAGGGACCCGATTTGGTGGGAGGGCGGGCACGGGCGTAAGGTTGGTAGCCGGTCTGGGTGCCGTCACTGTGGCGTGCCTGCACCGGGTAAGTCGAAGCAATCCGAGTAGCTGAGGTTCATGGCGAAAAAAGAAGGCGTCATCGAGATGGAAGGCGCGGTGGTGGAGGCCCTCCCCAACGCGATGTTCCGTGTCGAGCTGACCAACGGGCACAAGGTGCTCGCCCACATCAGCGGCAAGATGCGCCAGCACTACATCCGCATCCTCCCCGAGGACCGGGTCGTGGTGGAGCTCTCGCCGTACGACCTCAGCCGCGGTCGCATCGTCTACCGCTACAAGTGACGCCTCGCTAGGCGCGTCGCTCGCGGGCACACCTGTGCCCGTCACAACTGCATATCCGACCATTCACGTTCAGATTCAGGAAAGAGCTTCTCCATGAAGGTCAACCCGAGCGTGAAGAAGATCTGTGACAAGTGCAAGGTGATCCGTCGCCACGGCCGCGTCATGGTGATCTGCGAGAACCCGCGCCACAAGCAGCGCCAGGGCTGACCCCAGAACATCAGCAGAGTTTCTTCGCCAGCACCACTGAACATCTGACGGCTCACCCGAGGACTCCTCGGGTGCGACCCCCGGCGCGAAGGCCGGGGCCCGGTTCCGAAGCCACGAGCATCGGGAGGCAACCGGGGCGCCGCGGATGACCACACCTTCGCCGAACCGAAAGGACCGCCAGACATGGCACGCCTCATCGGAGTCGATCTCCCGCGCGAGAAGCGCCTCGAGATCGCACTCACCTACATCTTCGGCATCGGGCGCACCCGCGCCGCCGAAACCCTCGCCGCTACCGGCATCTCCGGCGACCTGCGGGTCCACGAGCTGAACGACGACCAGCTCGTCGCGCTGCGTGATCACATCGAGGCCAACTACCAGGTCGAGGGCGACCTGCGCCGCGAGGTCACCGCCGACATCCGCCGCAAGATGGAGATCGGCAGCTACCAGGGCCGCCGCCACCGTGCGCACCTGCCGGTCCGCGGCCAGCGCACCAAGACCAACGCGCGCACCCGCAAGGGTCCCAAGCGCACCGTCGCCGGAAAGAAGAAGTGATCGCCTGATGCCTCCCAAGACCGCCGGCGCCAAGAAGGTGCGCCGCAAGGAGAAGAAGAACGTCGCGCAGGGCCAGGCCCACATCAAGAGCACGTTCAACAACACGCACGTCACCATCACCGACCCGACCGGTGCCGTCATCGCGTGGGCCTCGGGCGGAACCGTGGGCTTCAAGGGTTCGCGCAAGTCGACGCCGTTCGCGGCGGGCATGGCCGCCGAGGCCGCCGGCCGTCAGGCCATGGAGCACGGCATGAAGAAGGTCGACGTCTTCGTCAAGGGTCCCGGCTCGGGACGCGAGACCGCGATCCGCTCGCTGAGCGCCGTCGGCCTGGAGGTCGGCACGATCTCCGACGTCACCCCCAGCCCGCACAACGGCTGCCGCCCGCCCAAGCACCGCCGTCTCTGACGCGCTGCCTTCGATCTTTCTTTCCAGGAGTATGTGAATCATGGCCCGTTACACCGGTCCTCTCACCAAGAAGTCGCGCCGTCTCGGCGTCGACCTCGTCGGTGGTGACGCCGCCTTCGAGCGTCGCCCCTACCCGCCCGGCCAGCACGGCCGCACCCGCGTCAAGGAGTCCGAGTACCGCACCCAGCTGCAGGAGAAGCAGAAGGCGCGTTACACCTACGGCGTCCTCGAGAAGCAGTTCCGCCGCTACTACGAGGAGGCCTCGCGCCGTCCCGGCAAGACCGGCGACAACCTGCTGAGCCTGCTCGAGTCGCGTCTGGACAATGTCGTCTACCGCGCCGGCCTGGCCCGCACGCGGCGTCACGCCCGCCAGCTGGTGACCCACGGTCACTTCCTGGTCAACGGCGTCAAGACGAACATCCCGTCGTTCCAGGTCAGCAAGCACGACATCATCGACGTCAAGGCCAAGAGCCTGAACACGACGCCGTTCATCGTCGCGCGAGAGACCCACGACTCGGACACCGTTCCCGGCTGGCTCGACGTCTCGCCCGAGCGCGGT
The DNA here is from genome assembly GCF_047607065.1 of Aeromicrobium sp. Lineage (GTDB taxonomy): Bacteria > Actinomycetota > Actinomycetes > Propionibacteriales > Nocardioidaceae > Aeromicrobium. The sequence continues at coordinate 82,810 of NZ_JASGDU010000047.1, read as the reverse complement.
CGCATCCTGGTTCACCAGAACCCGGTCCGCGAGCAGATCACCGTGCCGATCTCCGAACAGCTCATCGTCGAGTACTACTCGAAGATCTGATCCTTCCGACGATCTCGTCCACCCCACCGACCCGGACCTCAGATGAAGGTGGTCCGGAAAGGAAAGAAACATGCTGATTGCCCAGCGCCCCGTCCTGTCCGAAGAGGTCATCGACGAGCATCGCTCGAAGTTCGTCATCGAGCCGCTCGAACCGGGCTTCGGTTACACCCTCGGCAACTCGCTGCGCCGCACCCTCATCAGCTCGATCCCGGGTGCCGCCGTCACGTCGATCAAGATCGACGGCGTCCTGCACGAGTTCTCGACCGTGCCCGGTGTCACCGAGGACGTCACCGAGATCATCCTCAACCTGAAGAACCTCGTGGTCTCCTCGACCATCGACGAGCCGGTCGTCATGTATCTGCGGGCGCAGGGCGCCGGCGACGCGACGGCGGCCGACATCGAGGTTCCGGCCGGTGTGGAGGTCCACAACCCGGACCTGCACGTGGCGACCCTCAACGAGAAGGGCCGTCTCGACATCGAACTCATCGTGGAGCGCGGCCGCGGTTACGTCTCGGCGGTGCAGAACAAGACCGGTGACGAGGAGATCGGGCGTATGCCGGTCGACTCGATCTACAGCCCCGTGCTGAAGGTCACCTACAAGGTCGAGGCCACCCGTGTCGAGCAGCGCACCGACTTCGACCGCCTCGTGATCGACGTCGAGACCAAGCCGTCCATCGTGCCGCGCGACGCCCTGGCGTCGGCCGGTTCGACGCTGGTCGAGCTGTTCGGCCTGGCGCGCGAGTTGAACGTCGAGGCCGAGGGCATCGACGTCGGCCCGTCGCCCATCGACGAGCAGCTGGCCGCCGACCTCGCGCTGCCCATCGAGGATCTCGACTTCAGCGTGCGGTCGTACAACTGCCTCAAGCGCGAGGGCATCCACACCGTCGGTGAGCTCATCACCCGTTCGGAGCAGGATCTGCTCGACATCCGCAACTTCGGACAGAAGTCGATCGACGAGGTCAAGGAGAAGCTGGTCGAGATGGGCCTGGCCCTCAAGGACAGCCCCGCCGGCTTCGATCCGTCGGCCGTCGTGTTCGACGACGAGGACACCTCGTTCGCCGAGGACGAGCAGTACTGAGTCAATTTCGTCGGGTGGCTCGCTGCCCGTCAGACCCCCTTTGGAGTAACCATGCCCACCCCCACCAAGGGTCCCCGCCTCGGCGGTAGCCCCGCGCACCAGCGGTTGATCCTGGCCAACCTGGCTCAGTCGCTGTTCGAGCACGGCAAGATCACGACGACCGAGGCCAAGGCCCGCCGTCTGCGTCCGTACGCCGAGCAGCTCATCACGAAGGCCAGGAACGACACGGTGGCCAACCGCCGGCAGGTCGTCAAGGTCATTCGTGACAAGAGCGTCCTGCACACGCTGTTCACCGAGATCGGCCCGGCCATGGCCACCCGTCCCGGCGGCTACACGCGCATCACGAAGATCGGTCCGCGCAAGGGCGACAACGCGCCCATGGCCGTGATCGAGATCGTCGAGGCGAAGGAGTTCGGCGCGCAGAACCAGACGCCGAAGGCGAAGGCCGCCGAGAAGGCTCCGGTCGAGGAGCCGGTCGTCGAGGAGAGCGCCGAAGAGGTCGTCACCGAGGCGGCCCCCGAGGCCGAGGCGGCCGACACTGCCGAGGAGACCCCGGCCGAGGACTGATCCTCACTCGTTCGAGATCGAAGCGCCCGTCACCCCTTCGCAGGTGGCGGGCGCTTCGCCGTCCTGACCGGCCCGCGCTCGCCCCTTGAGCGGCGTGTTAGAGATTCCGCAGATAGGCGGAGCCGGTCATTGAGGTGTGAGCTTGCGAGCCTCGAAAGGACCCTTCTGTGGCAGGCTTTGAGGCTCGCTCGTTCCTCGCTCGCACCTCAGCCAGCGGACCTATCTGCGGAACCTCTTAGGCGTGTATCGGGGCTGCCGATAGGCCTCGCACGCACCGCCCGAGCGGCGGGTGCGTAGGATGCGGAGGCCTGTGGCCGGTGCCCTCCAGCGGTACGGCTCTGACGGTCATCGAGACCGACCACGGCATCGTCCTGCTGACGCGCGATCAGCTGCGCGAGTGGGTGCGCCGCGATCTCGACGGACTCGACCTCGTGGGCGAACTGCTGGCCGACCGCCGCGCCGCCGCTGTGGACGCCGCGTGAACGTTTTCGACGCATCGGCGCTGCTGTCCTTCCCGCTGAGCATCGAGCCGGTGACGGTCGAGGATGCCGAACTGGCCGCTCGGCTGTGGTCGGACACGCCGGGGCTGTCACTGGGTGATCGTCTGTGCCTCGCGCTCGGCGGCCGGCTGGATGCGGTGGTCTGGACGGCAGACAGGGCGTGCGGCACCTCAGCACGCAACTGCCAGATTCGCTGACCGAGGTGGGTCGACATGGCGACGAACCCGCGCGAAGCCGTCTCCTTCCACGGCTGCTGAGAACTCCGAGGATTTTTCCCCGCAAGCGGGAGGTGCCCCTGGCCTCAGTGCTGTCAGGGTGAAATGCTCAGGTGGCGCGGCGGGTGCGCAGGATGCGGAAGCCTTTGGCGCTGGCGAGGCGTTCGGTCGGCCGTCCTTGGTCGGTGAGCCAGCGTTGGAGTGAGTCGGCGCCGAGGTTCTTACCGACGATCATGGTCAGGGTGCCGTCGTCGCTGAGCCGGTCGAGCCAGTGCAACAACAGCGCGTGCAGCGCCTGTTTACCGATGCGGATGGGGGGATTGGACCAGATCGCGTCGAAGCGGAGGTCGTCGGGGACGTCCTCGGGCAGCGCGGTGCGCACGGTGAGACCGTGGCGCCGGGCATTGGCGGCGGTCAGCGCGAGGGCGCGTTCGTTGACGTCGACGGCCCACACCTCGGTGCCCGGCCAGCGCAGCCCGAGTGCGAGCGCGACCGGCCCCCAGCCGCAGCCGAGGTCGAGGACGCGCTGCGGCTCGGCATCATGCATGTGCTCCAGCAGGACTGCCGTGGCATGGTCGAGTCCGTCTCCGGAGAAGACGCCCGCCGCTGTGGTGACCGCCAACTCGCGCCCGGCGATCCGGACGGTCACTTCTCGGCGTCGATCCTCGACATCGGGGGTGGCAGAGAAGTAGTGGTCGGACACGCCCCGATTCTGTCAGCCATCCTGGTGGAGCGACGAGAGCGTCGGCGGGTCGTCGCGGCTACTCGTCTCGCCGCCGCCGGGCCTGAGAGACGCGCTCTGCCAGTTGCTCGTCGGGCGGGTAGACGACCTCCTCCAGCACCAGCCCGTGCGCCGGCATGACCTTGACCCGCGGATCGCGCACCCGCCCGGCGAGGATTTCGGCGGCGAACTCCGGCGTATACCGCCGCTCGCCGACGGCGACGAGACATCCCATGAGCGAGCGCACCATCGAATGACAGAAGGCGTCGGCACGGACCGTGGTGGCAATGGTCTCGCCGCCGCGCATCGTACGCAGCGCCAGGAGGGTGCGGACGGTCGTGGCACCCTCGCGCTTCTTGCAGAACGCGGCGAAGTCGTGTTCGCCGAGCAGGTGTTCGGCCGCCTCGTTCATCAGGTCGACGGTCAGCGGCCGCGGCTGGGCGACGATCATCCCGCGAGCCAGGGGGTCGGGACCGGCCGGATGATCGGTCATACGGTAGACGTAGCGGCGCTCGAGCGCCGCGAAACGCGCATCGAAGTCGGGGTGTGCCTCGGTGACCGACTTGATCCGGATATCACCGGGCACCAACCGCCGTAACCGCCGTTCGAGGACTCCCGGATGGGTGTCGAGGTCGACGTGGACGACCTGCCCGCGCGCATGCACGCCGGCGTCGGTGCGGCCCGCGCAGACCACCTGCGGCGGTTCGGGCAGCCGCAGCACGGTGGCCAGGGCCTTCTCCAACTCTCCCTGCACAGTGCGCAAACCGGGCTGGACGGCCCACCCGGAGAAGTCGCCGCCGTCGTAGGCCAAGTCGATACGCAGTCGCACCCCCTCACCGTATCGCCGCCCGCCGACCCCGGCGCGACACCTCAGGAGCCGAAGGCCCGGTCCCTGAGGCGCGACGAGGACCGAGGAGCCTCGAAGGGACCTATCTCAGGCCCCCGTAGCGCGCGCTCAGGCCCAGCGCTGGGCGGCGGGGGTGAAGTCGAGGGTGCGGCCGCCGGTGTAGATCTGCTTCGGCCGGGCGATCTTCTGCTCCGGGTCGTCGACCAGCTCCAGCCACTGCGCCAGCCAGCCCGACGTCCGCGGGATCGCGAACAGCACCGTGAACATCTCCGGCGGGAACTGCAGCGCCTCGTAGATGAGACCCGAGTAGAAGTCGACGTTCGGGTAGAGCTTGCGCTTGACGAAGTACTCGTCCTCCAGTGCGATCTTCTCCAGCTCCTGCGCGACCTCCAGCAGCGGGTTGACCCCGGTGACCGCGAAGACGTCGTCACAGGCCTTCTTGATGATCTTCGCGCGCGGATCGTAGTTCTTGTAGACCCGGTGACCGAAGCCCATGAGGCGTTCTTCGCCGTTCTTGACCCCGGTGATGAAGTCGGCGACGTTCTCCTTGGTCTTGATCCGCTTGAGCATGCGCAGGACGGCCTCGTTCGCACCGCCGTGCAGCGGGCCGTAGAGGGCCGCGATGCCCGCGCTGACCGCCGAGTACGGGTCAACCTGGCTGGAGCCGACCGAACGCACCGCATTGGTCGAACAGTTCTGCTCGTGATCGGCGTGCAGGATGAACAGCACTTCCAACGCCTTGACCAGGCGCGGGTCGGCCGCGTACTTCAACTCGCTCATCTTGAAGAGCATCGACAGGAAGTTCTCGGTGTAACTCAGTTCGTTGTCGGGGTAGACGTACGGCTTGCCCTGCGCGTGCCGGAACGACCAGGCACCGAGCGTGGGCATCTTGGCGATCAGGCGCACGATCTGCGCCATGCGGATCTCCGGGTCCTTGATGTTGCGCGCCTCGGGGTAGAAGGTCGACAGCGCGCCGACGCTCGACAGCAGCTGACCCATCGGGTGTGCGTCGTAGCGGAAGCCCTGCATGAGGCCCTTGAGGTTCTCATGGACGAAGGTGTGGAAGGTGATGTCGTGGACCCACTGTTCGTGCTGGGCCTGCGTGGGAAGTTCGCCGTTGACTAGCAGGTAGGCGACCTCCAGATAGGTCGAACTCTCGGCCAACTGCTCGATGGGATAGCCGCGGTACTCCAAGATGCCCTTGTCGCCATCGATGTAGGTGACGGCGCTGCGCGTGGACGCGGTGTTGGTGAAGCCCGGATCGTAGACCGCCAGGCCGGGGGAGTCGTCGCCCTTGCCGATCTGTCCCACATCGGTGGCGCGGATCGCGCCGTCGGTGATGGGGATCTCGTATTCGGCACCGGTGCGGTTGTCGCGGACGGTCAAGGTGTTGTTCTCGGTCACGATGGGTCTCCTGTGACGTACGACGTGTGCGGAGCGCCGGGGGTGTGGCACCGTTGACAGCAACCTAGCCGCCCCCGGCCCCATCGCGGGTGCCGGGGGCGCGGATCGTTCACATCCTGAGGCCGCCGCGGCTCGGGGGCTGGTGGGCCGTTTTGACCGCAGCGGGTGCGGGCGGCTAGGCTAGCGAGTCGTTGTGCCCTGCGATTTCCCACGCGGACACAACCACCATAGATCTCCGTTCGGGGCAGCGTCCCCGATCAGCCACTCGAGAACGAGAAGAATAGGTCACGCCGTGCGTACGTTCAGCCCCAAGCCCGCTGACATCACCCGTCAGTGGCATGTGATTGATGCCGAGGATGTCGTCCTGGGCCGTCTGGCCGTCGAAGCGGCCACGCTCCTGCGGGGCAAGCACAAGCCGACCTACGCGCCGCACGTCGACGGCGGTGACTTCGTCATCATCGTCAACGCCGAGAAGGTGGCCCTGTCCGGTGCTAAGCGCACCGACAAGCAGGTCTACCGCCACAGCGGTTACCCCGGCGGCCTCAAGCAGATCGCCTATGGCGACCTGCTCGACAAGGACGCGCGCAAGGCCATCGAGAAGTCGGTCCGCGGCATGCTGCCGAAGAACCGTCTCGGCCGGGCGCAGATCTCGAAGCTGAAGGTGTACGCGGGTCCCACCCATCCGCACGCCGCCCAGAAGCCCCAGCCGTTCGAGATCACGCAGATCTCCCAGTGAGCACCAGGAAGCAGAACATCGTGGCCGACACCACCACTGACGTCGAGTTCGAGACGAACGCCGAGGGCGTCGCCTACACCTCCGAGTCGAGCGGCATCTCCGCCTCGGCCACCGACCGCCCGGCCCTCGTGGCCCCCGGCGCGGCTACCGGCCGCCGCAAGGAGGCCGTCGCCCGCGTGCGCATCGTCCCGGGCACCGGCCAGTGGACGGTCAACGGCAAGCCGCTGGAGGAGTACCTCCCCAACAAGCTGCACCAGCAGATCGCCAAGGAGGCGCTCGCGGCCACCGGCCTGGAGGACTCCTTCGACGTGATCGCCCGCGTCACCGGCGGCGGCATGACCGGTCAGGCCGGCGCGCTGCGTCTCGGCGTGGCCCGTGCGCTCAACGGCATCGACGTCGAGGCGAACCGTCCGGTCCTCAAGAAGGCCGGCCTGCTGACCCGCGACGCGCGCATCAAGGAGCGCAAGAAGGCCGGTCTCAAGAAGGCCCGCAAGGCTCCGCAGTACAGCAAGCGCTGATCCGGGCGTGGGTCGGGTCTTCGGAACCGACGGGGTTCGGGGTCTGGCCAATCGGGACCTGACCGCCGAACTCGCCGTCGACCTCGCGGTCGCGGCCGCCCAGGTTCTCGGTCGGCGCGAGGTCGGCTCCGGCCGGCCGACGGCTGTTGTCGCTCGTGACACCCGCGTCTCCGGGGAGTTCTTGGAGGCTGCGGTGGTGGCCGGGCTGGCGTCGGCGGGTGTCGACGTCCACCGGCTCGGGATCGTGCCGACGCCGGGCTGCGCCTACCTGACCGATCACCTGAACGCCGATCTGGGCGTGATGATCTCGGCGAGTCACAACCCGATGCCCGACAACGGCATCAAGTTCCTCGCTCGTGGCGGACGCAAACTCGACGACGCCGTTGAGCGGCAGATCGAGGATCGCCTCGGCGAGCCGTGGCGGGAGCGTCCGACGGGTGCCGACGTGGGCCGCGTCGGCGAGAGCCGGGTCGGGCTGGCCGAGTACGTCCGTCATCTGGTCGCCTCGGCACCGTCGCGGCTGGACGGCCTCAAGGTCGTGCTCGACTGCGCCCACGGGGCCGCCTACGAATCCGGTCCGGCGGCCTTCGCCGAGTTGGGTGCCGAGGTCGTCACCATCAACGCCTCGCCCGACGGCACCAACATCAACGCCGACTGCGGATCGACCCACCTGGGCGGCCTGCAGGCGGCCGTGGTCGAGCACGGGGCGGCCGTGGGGTTCGCCTTCGACGGCGACGCCGACCGCTGCCTGGCGGTCGACGCCAGTGGGCAGGCCGTCGACGGGGATCAGATCCTCGCCGTGCTCGCGCTCGCGCTGAGCGAGGCCGGGTCGCTGAAGGACGACACCGTGGTCGTCACGCAGATGAGCAACCTGGGCTTCGTGCAGGCGATGGAACGCGCGGGTATCACCTGCGTCCAGACCGCCGTGGGCGACCGCTACGTGCTGGAGGCGATGCGAGCCGGGGGCTTCTCGCTCGGCGGGGAGCAGTCCGGTCACGTCATCGTCGCCGATCGCGCCACGACCGGTGACGGCGTGCTGGCGGCGATCCAGGTGGCCGCGCGCATGGTGCAGACCGGCCGTTCGATGGCCGACCTCGCCGCAGTGATGACGCGACTGCCGCAGGTGCTCGTCAATGTGCCCGGCGTCGACAAGACGCGCACCGACACCGACCCGGCCGTGCACGGCGCGGTGGCGGCGGCCTCGGCGGCGCTGGCCGGCTGCGGGCGGATCCTGCTGCGCCCCTCCGGCACCGAGCCGCTGGTCCGCGTCATGGTCGAGGCCCCGACTGAGGACGAGGCCCAGAAGGTCGCCGACGACCTCGCCCACATCGTCCAGGCCCACCTCGCGCTGTAAGAACGCGTGCCAATAGGACCCGCTGGCTGAGGTGGTCCCTTCGAGGCCGCTCGTTCCTCGCGGCACCTCAGGGACCGGGGCAGGTCCCTGAGGTGCGAGCGGAGCGAGCCTCGAAGGGACACCCCACGAGGGTCAGAGTTTGCGCAGGCGGATCCACTTGACGGAGTGATCGGCGTCCTTGCGCAGGACCAGATCGGCCCGCCCGCGCGTGGTGGTGATGTTCTCGCGCAGATTCGGCCAGTTGATGGTGTCCCACAAGAGTTCCGCGCGCGTCAGCGCCTCGGTGTCGCTCAACTCGCTGTAGCGATGGAAGTACGAGTGCGGGTCGGCGAAGGCCGTGCGGCGCAAGGTCAAGAAGCGGTCGATGTACCAGCGCTTGATGTCGCGGTTGGCGGCATCGACGTAGAGCGTGAAGTCGAAGAAATCGCTGATCGCCAGGCCTGGGCTGCCATCCCCGCGTGAGCGCGCCGGTGCCAGCACGTTGAGGCCCTCCACGATGACGATATCGGGCCGGTGCAGCGTCACAACCTCGTCGGTCACGTCGTAGGTCAGGTGCGAGTAGACCGGTGCCTCGACCACCTCGGCACCGGACTTGACGTTCATAATGAACCGCAGCAGCCCCTTGCGGTCGTACGACTCCGGGAAGCCCTTGCGGTCGAACATGCCGCGGCGCTCCAACTCGGAGTTCGGGAGCAGGAAGCCGTCGGTGGTCACGAGTTCGACTTTCGGCTTCTCCGGGGCGTGCGCGAGCAACTCGCGGATCAGCCGCGCCGTGGTCGACTTGCCGACCGCCACCGACCCGCCGACCCCGATGACATATGGCGTGCGCTGCGGCTGCGGATTGCCGAGGAACTTCTCGGTCGCCCGGTACAGCCCCGCCGCCGCGCGAATGCGCATCGTCATCAACTCGGTCAGCGGGAGGTAGACCTGGCGGACCTCCTCCAGGTCGAGTTCCTCGCCCAGCCCGCGGATGCGTTCGATCTCGGCGGCCGACAGCGGCAGGGGAGCCTCCCCGGCGAGTTCGGCCCATGCCTTGCGCTCCAACTCCACGTAGGGCGACAGCTCGCGGGACATGCGCACCATTGTCGCGGCACGAGGTCTACCCGGCGCAGTCGGTACCCTGAAGCCCATGTGCGGAATCGTCGGATACGTCGGCCAGCGCTCGGCCGTCGATGTCGTCATGGGCGGCCTGCGGCGCCTGGAGTACCGCGGCTACGACTCCGGCGGCGTTGCCGTGGTCGCCGGCGGCGGCATCGTCTCGGCCAAGAAGGCCGGCAAACTCGCCAACCTTGACGCCGTGCTGGCCGAGCATCCGCTGCCCGCCGCCACGACCGGCATCGGACACACGCGCTGGGCGACGCACGGCGGCCCGACCGACCGCAACGCCCACCCGCACCTGGACGACACCGGCCGCGTCGCCATCGTTCATAACGGGATCATCGAGAACTTCGCCGAGTTGCGCGCCGAGGTCGAGGACGCCGGTCACGAACTGGCCAGCGAGACCGATTCGGAGGTCGTCGCCTTCCTCGTCGCCGGCCGCCTCGCCGCCGGAGACGACCTGCCCGAGGCGGTGCGCGCGGTCTGCCGCCGCCTCGAGGGGGCCTTCACCCTGGTCATCTGCGAGGCCGGCAGCCCTGGCGTCGTCGTCGGCGCGCGCCGCAACTCGCCGCTCGTCGTGGGCCGCGGCGAGGGCGAGAACTTCCTCGGCTCCGACGTCGCGGCGTTCATCGAGTACACCCGTGAGGCCGTCGAACTCGGCCAGGACCAGGTCGTCGTCATCACTCCCGACGACATCGTCGTCACGGACTTCGACGGGGTACCCGCCGTGACCACGGCTTTCACCGTCGACTGGGATCTTTCGGCCGCCCAGAAGGACGGCTACGAGTGGTACATGCTCAAGGAGATCGCCGAGCAGCCCAAGGCCGTCGCCGACACCCTCCTGGGCCGCCACACCCCCGAGGGGCTGCTGCAACTCGACGAGATGCGGCTGTCCGACGACGAGTTGCGCGGGGTCGACAAGATCGTCGCCATCGCCTGCGGCACCTCCTACTACGCGGCGATGGTCGCCAAGTACGCCATCGAGCACTGGACCCGCATCCCCGTCGAGGTCGAACTGGCCAGCGAGTTCCGCTACCGCGACCCCATCCTCGATCAGTCGACGCTCGTGGTCACGATCAGCCAGTCCGGCGAGACGATGGACACGCTCATGGCGATCCGGTACGCCCGCCAGCAGCGCGCCCGCGTGCTCAGCATCTGCAACACCAACGGCTCGACTATCCCGCGTGAGTCCGATGCGGTCATCTACACGCACGCGGGGCCGGAGATCGCCGTCGCCTCGACCAAGGCTTTCCTCGCGCAGGTCGTCGCCTGCTACCTGCTCGGGTTGTACCTCGCGCAGGTCAAAGGGGCAAAGTTCGGCGACGAGATCGCGCGCATCCTCGACGACCTCGTCGCGACCCCGGCGGCCATCCAGCGCATGCTCGACGAGGCCGGCACGGTGCGCGACATCGCCCAGGCGCTCTCCGGGGCGTCGTCGTTCATCTTCCTCGGCCGCCATGTGGGCTATCCGGTGGCGCTGGAGGGCGCGCTCAAGCTCAAGGAGCTGGCCTACCTGCATGCCGAGGGCTTCGCGGCCGGTGAACTCAAGCACGGTCCCATCGCGGTGATCGAGGAGGGCACGCCGGTCTTCGTCGTGGTGCCTCCGGCGGGTCCGGGCGAGGTGCACGAGAAGGTCGTCAGCAACATCCAGGAGGTGCGGGCGCGGGGGGCACGGACCATCGTGCTGGCCGAGGACGGCGACGAATCGGTCGTGCCGTTCGCTGACCACCTGATCCGGCTGCCGCAGGTGCCGACGCTGTTGCAGCCGCTCGTGGCGATGGTGCCGCTGCAGATCTTCGCCTGCGAGTACGCCACGGCGCTCGGCCACGACGTCGACCAGCCGCGCAACCTCGCCAAGAGTGTCACGGTCGAATAGAGCGCGCGCCGAACCGGGTCGTTGAGGTGCGAGGAGCTTGCGACGAGCCTCGAAATGACCCAGACAGCGGCTCGTTGTTTGGGGTCCCTTCGAGGCTCGGGCGCGGGGCGCCCTCGCACCTCAGGGACCAGGCTGGCGGGTCCCTTGGAGGTGTGAAGCGAAGCGAGCATCGAAGGGACGTAACCTGACGCACATGAGCGTGCGTGGGATCGGCGTCGACGTGGTGGACATTGAGCGCTTCGCCGTGTCGCTGGAGCGCACCCCCAGCCTGCGCCAGCGGCTCCTGACCCCCGCCGAGGCGGAACTGAGCATCGAATCAATGGCGGGCCGCTTCGCTGCCAAAGAGGCCTTCGTCAAGGCGCTGCGTGCGCCGGCGGGACTGTCGTGGACCGACATCGAGGTGGTCACCGACGACCGGGGTGCGCCGTCCTTCGAGCTGACCGGTCCGGCGCGTGCGCGCGTGCGCGACCTCGGCATCACGGCGCTGCACCTGTCGATCTCCCACGACGGCCCGGTCGCCACCGCCTTCGTCGTCGCCGAGGCGGGCTGACGGTGCGTGCCGCGCACGACGTCGCGGCGATCCGTGCTGCGGAGGCTGCGGTTGCCGCCGAGACCGGCTGGGACGCCCTGATGCAGGCCGCCGCCGACGCCCTCGCCGGTGTCCTGCTCGACCGGCTGCCGCCCGGTCAGACGCCGGTCTTCCTCGTCGGTCCCGGCAACAACGGCGGCGACGCGCTGTACGCCGCAGCCCGGCTGTGCGAGCGTGGCCGCGAGGTCGATGTGTGCCTCCTCGATCCCGACCGCTCCCACCCCGGAGGACTCGCCGCCGCACGCGCCGCAGGGGCCAGGGAGGTCGCCGAACCGCACGGGCATGCGAGTGTCGTGGACGGACTGTTCGGCATCGGTGCCCGCCCCGGCCTCGGCACCGGACGTGCCGCCGACTGGGCCGCCTGGCAGGCCGACGCTAGGCCGTACACCGTCGCGGTCGATGTCCCGTCCGGCATCGGCGTCGACGATGGGACGGCTCCCGGCCCGCACTTCGTCGCCGACCACACCGTCACCTTCGGTGCCCTCAAGCCCGGCCTCCTGCTCGGCCCCGCCGCCGACCTCGCGGGCGCCGTCGAGGTCGCCGACATCGGGATGGGCCGACACCTGGGCGAACCGGCCGTCGAGGCGCTGACCGCAGACGATCACGCCCTGCTCGCCCCGGCCGTGCCGCGCGGCGACGCTCACAAGTACACGCGCGGAGTCCTCGGCATCCGCGCCGGATCGCCGGCCTATCCGGGCGCGGCGCGGCTGTGCGTGGCCGGTGCCCAGGCGGGTCCGGCCGGCTACGGGCGTTTCGTCGGCGACCCCGAGGTGACCCGGAGTGTGATTGACCACGCCCCGGAAATCGTGCCCGGCACGGGCCGCGTGCAGGCCTGGGTGGTTGGTCCCGGCGGCGGTGAGGACGTCGGCGACCACCTCGCGGCGGCGCTCGCCGACGGGGTGCCGACTGTCGTCGACGCCGCTGCGCTGCACCCTTCGAGGCTCGCTGACGCTCGCACCTCAGGGAGCGTGTGGGTCTTCACCCCTCACGCAGGCGAACTCGCGGCCATGCTCGGCCTCGACCGTCAGCAGGTCGAGGCGGACCCGTGGCGGCATGCGCGAGAAGCCGCACAGCGCTGGCAGGCGACGGTCCTGCTCAAGGGGCGGCGCACCCTGATCGTCACACCCGGGCAGACGACGCGCGTCAACCTCTCGGGCACCGCCTGGCTCGGTACGGCAGGATCGGGCGATGTGCTCTCCGGATTCCTCGGGTCGCTGCTGGCCGCAGGCCTGGTGCCCCACGACGCTGCCGCCGTGGCCGCCTTCCTGCACGGGGCTGCGGGGGTCCGCGCCAATCCGGGCGGACCGGTGAGTGCCTCGGGCGTGGCCGCCGCGTTGCCTGCGGTCGTCGCGGACTTCCTCGCCGGCCGCCTGAGCGGGGAGCGGGACTGGTGAGCGCGCCCCTCCAGGCCGAGGCGTACGTCGATCTGGCCGCCTACCGTGCCAACATCCGCACCCTCGCCGCGCTGGCCCCGGACGCGCGGTTCCTGGCGGTCGTCAAGGCGAACGCCTACGGACACGGCTCGGTGACGATGGCCCGCGCCGCGCGCCAGGCGGGAGCCGACTGGCTCGGCGTGGCCACCCTCGACGAGGCCCTGGCGCTGCGGCGCGCCGGCGACGAGGGTCCGCTGCTGTGCTGGCTGGCCGCCCCCGGAGCCGACTTCGCCGCCGCGGCCCGGCACGACATCGAGGTGACGGCTTCCTCGGCCGACCAGCTCGCCGAGATCCTCGCCGCCTCGTCGGTGCCGCGCATCCAGCTCAAGGTCGACACCGGCCTGGGCCGCAACGGTGCCTTCGGCGACCAGTGGACCGAACTGGTGGCGGCCGTCCGGGACTCGCGCACGCGCCTCAGCGGGGTCTGGTCCCATTTCGCCTGCGCCGACGAGCCGGGACACCCCGCCAACGACGCCCAGGAAGCCCGCTTCGGCGAGGCCGTCGCCGAACTCGAGGACGCCGGGATCGACCCCGGCCTGCGGCACCTGGCCAACTCTGCGGCGCTGATGACCCGGCCGAGCGCCCACCTCGACCTCGTGCGCGCGGGCATCGCCACCTACGGTCTCCCGCCCGACCCGGACATGTCGGCCCACCCCGGCACGCCCCGCATCGACCTGACGCCGGTGATGACCCTGCGCGTCCGGCTGGCGGCCGTCAAGCGAGTCTCGGCCGGGCAGGGCGTCTCCTACGGCCACCGCTACGTCACCGACCGCGAGACCACCCTCGCCCTGGTGCCGGCCGGCTACGGCGAGGGCCTACACCGCGCGGCGGGGGGACGGGCGCAGGCCTGGTTCGCCGGGCGGCGCGTGCCGGTCGTCGGGACGATCTGCATGGACCAGATGGTCGTCGACCTCGGCGACCTGCCCGCCGAGCGCGGCGACGTGCTCACCCTGTTCGGGTCCGGCGCGGCCGGCGAGCCGACCGCCGTCGACTGGGCGGCGGCCTCTGGCACCATCGCCTACGAGGTCGTTACCGCGCTGGGCGGCCGGATCGGATACACCTACGGAGAGGGGCCGCCATGAGACGGTTGACGACTGCGGCGCTCACGGCGGGCGCTTTCGTCGGTGCCGGCCTGGCCGCATCGGCGGTCCGCCACCGGCGCATCACCGCGCGCCGTGAGCACCTGCCGGGCGACACCCCCTTCGGGTCGGTGCGCTCGACGGGGCACACCGTCATCGCCGCCGACGGCACGCCGTTGCACGTCGAGGTCGAGGAGCCGGCGGCCGGCGACCGGCGCGGCCCGACCATCGTCTTCGTCCACGGCTGGATGTGCGACCAGGACACCTGGCACTTCCAGCGACTTGCTCTGCGCGGTCGCGCCCGCATGGTCTTCATCGACCAGCGCGGACACGGCGCGTCCGGGGCCACCACCGCCGAGAACTCCTCACTGGCGCACCTGGCCGACGACCTGGCCAGGGTCATCGCCGAGCACGGTCGCGGCCGCGTCGTCCTGGTCGGGCATTCGATGGGCGGCATGGCGATCATGCAGTTGGCCGCTGACCACCCGCAGCTGTTCGGCGGAACCGTGGTCGGGGTCGTCCTCGTCGGCACCAGCGCCGGCAAGCTCATGCGCGGCAAGCCGGTGCTGGAGCGGCTGGGCGGCGTGGTGCGCGCCGCCGGACCGGTGCTCGACTGGGGCCGCAGTTTCAACAGCACCTCGCTCGTCCGCCGGTGGGCGGTCGGCCCGGACGCCGACCCGCGTGCCGTGGCGATGTGTGACGAGATGATCGCGCGGGCGCCGACACGCCTCCTCGTGGACTTCTACCCGAACTTCCCGTCCCTGGACCTGTTCGAGGCGCTGCGGACGCTCGCCGACGTGCCGGTCACGGTGTTGTGCGGCACCGACGACCTGTTGACCCCGGCGAAGCACAGCCGGCGGCTCGCCGAGGCCATCGAGGGTGCGCGGCTCGTGCTCGTGCCCGGTGCCGGACACATGGTGATGCTCGAACAGCCCGAACCGGTCGACGCTGCCGTCACCGCCCTCGTCGACCGGCTGCGGTGAGGGGCGCTCTGATGCCCGCGCTCGACGTCACCGAGGCCCGCCCCGAGCACGCGGAGGCCGTCGCCGACATCATCTGCCGGTCCTTCGCCGCCCGGCCGGTGCTGGATCCGCCGTCCACGGCCACCGAGGAGACCGCCGATTCGGTGCGCGCGGCGCTGGAGAGCGCCGGAGGACTGATCGTCGAGCGTCGCGGCCGGCCTATGGGTGCGCTGCTGTTCGACGAGTCCAGGCCCGGCCTGCTCGGCCTGCGACGGGTCTCGGTCGATCCGCAGATCCAGGCGCGCGGGGTCGCCTCGGCGATGGTCGGGGTGGCCGAGGACATCGCCGAGGAGCGCGGCAAGGACGGCCTCTGGCTGCACGTGCGCGCCGAGCTGCCCGACACGGTGCGCTTCTGGGAGCGTCGGCGCTACGTGCCCATCGGCGGCGACGGCACGCTGCTGGAGTTCGGCAAGACCCTGTGGCTCGCTCGGGAGC
Source organism: Aeromicrobium sp. (assembly GCF_047607065.1). Classification (GTDB taxonomy): domain Bacteria; phylum Actinomycetota; class Actinomycetes; order Propionibacteriales; family Nocardioidaceae; genus Aeromicrobium. The sequence continues at coordinate 67,248 of NZ_JASGDU010000047.1, read as the reverse complement.
TGCCGACGGCCGAGGACACCCAGGCGCTGGCCGGCCGGCTGGCCGCACTGTTGCGCGCCGGCGACCTGCTGGTGCTCTCCGGCGGCCTCGGTGCGGGCAAGACGACCTTCACCCAGGGACTCGCCGACGGCCTGGGCGTTCGAGGCCCGGTCACCTCGCCGACCTTCGTCATCGCGCGCAGCCACCCCTCGCTCGTCGGCGGTCCATCGCTGGTGCATGTCGACGCCTACCGGCTGGGATCGGCCGCCGAGCTCGACGACCTCGACTTGGACGCCTCCGTGGACGAGGCGGTCACGGTCGTCGAATGGGGGGAGGGACTGGCCGAGCAACTGGCACCGAACCGGCTGCACATCAGCCTGGAACGGCGGCGTGCCGCGCCGGGCGATCCGCTGGGGACGGCGGTGGCCGCCGACGAGCCGGGCGACGAGGACGACATGCGGGTCGTGACCATCCGGCCTCACGGGCCGCGCTGGGTCGGCGTGCCGCTGCGGTCCACGCTGCTGGGGACGTGCTGATTTGTAGGTCGATGCCGCTCATTGAGGTGCGAGCTTGCGAGCCTCGAAATGACCCATCCACCGCAAGCGGCCTCACACCTCAGGGACCGGCTCGCAAGCTCGCGCCTCAGCGACCGGGTCCGCCTCCTGTCGCGTAGGCTCGCGGGGTGCTGCTGCTCGCCTTCGACACCGCGACGCCAGCGGTGACCGTCGCCGTCCACGACGGGACCCGGCTGCTGGCCGCCTCGACGAGCGAAGGTGCGACTGCGCACGGCGAACGGCTGGCCCCCGCGATCCGCGAGGCCCTGACCGAGGCGGGAGCGGACCCCGCCGACCTGACTGACATCGCCGTCGGCGTGGGGCCGGGGCCGTTCACTGGCCTGCGGGTCGGTGTCGTCACCGCCTTGACTCTCGCCTCGACGCTCGGCATCGGAGCACACGGCATCTGCACCCTCGACACCCTCGCCGCCGAGGCTGTAGCCGCCGGTGGTCCGGGCGAGGAGTTCCTCGTCGCCACCGACGCGCGTCGCCGCGAGGTCTACTGGGCGCGTTACGACGCGGCCGGGGCACGCCTGGACGGCCCCGATGTGGCTGTCCCGGCCGACCTCGCCGCTCGCTTCCCCGGCCGCCCGGTGATCGGGCGAGGTGCCGACCTGTACGCCGATCTCCTTGGCCCCTCCCGCGGGCCGCGCGATCCGTCGGCTGCGGCCCTGGCGAGCGCGGTCGCAGGCGGATCGGCCGCGCTCCTGCCCGTCGAACCGCTGTACCTGCGACGCCCCGACGCGGTGCCCCTCGATCAGCGATGAATCTGGTGATCCGTCCCGGCTCGGATGCCGACGTCGATGCGCTCGCAGACCTGGAGGCGGTTTGCTTCGCGTCGGGGTGGAGCGCTGCCTTAGTACGGGACGAACTGGTGAACCGCACGGTGCTGGTAGCAGTCCGCGATGGTTCCGTGCCGTCCGGTTGGGCGAGCGTGGCGGTGACCGGTGACACGGCAGACCTGCTGCGGATCGCTGTTGACCCGGCCGCCCGGCGTGAGGGCGTCGCACGGGCGCTCCTGGGCGAGGTGCGGCGGAAAGCACGGGAGGCCGGCGCTGAAAGGATGCTGCTGGAGGTCGCCGAGGACAACGCGGCCGCTCGCGCGCTGTACGCGACCGCCGGGTTCGCCGAGATTCACCGGCGGCGCGGCTACTACCCCGGCGGAACCGACGCCCTGGTCTACGAACGGCGGCTGTCGTGAGCGCGATCATGGACGGCATCGGCTCGTGGTCGTGGGTTCTCACTGTGCGAACGTCCGAAGACCGCGCCGCCGACATCACGAGATAGGCGTCCCCGTCGTGTAATACGACTTCCATGCCAAGGGCATTCGCTCGATGGCCGGTTTCTTGCCCCCGCCTAGGCGGATCAGCGCGTCCATCGACGTCACATGTCGTATCTCACGACCGTTCCCTTGATAGATCTCGTCTCCACCGTCGAACTGGAGGAACGTCCCTGCCACATCGGGCGCTCCGATACCGATATAGGAAACCGTTGCGGCCGACCACGGCAGCAGCGTCAGGTCGCGGTCGCCATTGAGCTGCCGCAGTCGATCAGAACTGCGAATATGGTGCAATTGGCCGGCGTCGATGATGTAGACCTCCGGCTTGCCGGGTATCTGCACGAAGAAGGGAGCAGACACCTGGGTCGAAGAGATCGAAAGAGGGGCGCACGCTGCCTGCGGCAACTGCACCGCAGCGAAGCCCGTTGGCCCAGCCCCCGAGATAGGCCATGCTTGACCACCAGCGATCAGAAGATCACGCCCGTCACAGGTGATGACGGGACTCAGGGAACCCGTAAGCGTGCTGTTCTTCGCCAATGTGCCGTCAGAGACCACGATGCGCTGGGTCGCCCCCAATTCTGCGGCCAGGCCGAACGAGGGAATATGCAGCAGGCCCGAGTCGCCCAGCGTGAGATAGACCTCGGCTCGTGAGGTTTCGCGCACCAGGGTATTCGGCTCGAGGATCGCTGGTCCTGTCGTGAACGTGGCGGCAAGGGCGGCTGAGATCGGGAGGACGTACGGGTTCTTGCCGGTCGCCGCCGTCGCATAGGCTCGCATCGTCGTGACGTATTGGCGGGTGCCGTCGTTCAAGAAGTAGATCTCGGGTCCGTCTTCTATGCGGAAGAAGTTCCCTGCTTCTGGCCCGGTGGTGAAAGCGTCCGACTGGCTCGGACTCAGATCGACGTAGGTGTCGAAGCCGTAACCGTAGTCCGCCAAGGTCGCCGCGTCGGGGAATCGATGTTTGGCCCCATCGATTCCCACCATGGAGATCACTCCGTCTCTGGGATCGCGCACCAGGCGTGTCGCGGGCCGGCCCGTCGTCAAGGAGCTGAGGTAACTCGCCGGAACGGACTTGACCGACCCGAGCCGCGACGTGAAGACCCGTAGGTCCGCGTACGCCGTGATGTGGTGTTTGGACGTTCCCACCACTAACCAGATCTCCGCTTGGCCAGGTACTTGAACGATGGAGGACACGGACTGCGTGTTGCCGAACCAATCGACGAAGTACTGGTAGAAGTTCCGGTTGCCGTACGAGGAGCACGCATCTCCGGTGCCGTAACCGGCGTTTAGTGCTGCTTGGTTCGGCTGGTACGGGGTGTAGTAGTAGAGGCCCGCCGTGGCCTTGTTCTCGATGAGGACCGATCCGCTGCCGCAAGCCGTATTGGGGTGATAGCGGACCTGGTTGACCTGCCCGACCTTGATCCAGGTGTAACTTCCGCTGTTGGCGTAGCGCTGGAACTGCCGCGCCGCGCTGTAGACCTGGTTGCCGAAGCCGTAGTAGGTCGAGTCACAGGCGGTGGTGTCGGGACAGGCGAACCCCATGGCCTTCTGGTAGGCGGTGGCCGTCGGGTTGGTGCGGGTCACGAGACTCTGCTCCTTTTGGAGCATGACCAGAAGGACTTGCGGATTGATGCCGCAGGAGTTGGCGACACGGTAGATGATGCGCGCCGCAGACTCAGATCCTGACGCAGGATAACCTGCGCAGAACTGGTCGCTCGACTTCGACGGCACGGTGTCCACGTAGTTCTTCAGGCACATGGAACCCGAGCAGGCGCTCCCCTTTTGGTTGAGAAACGCCTGTATGTCACTCTCGTTCATCGTCCACGCGCTGAAGAAGACCTCGTCGCTGATGATGTTGCCCGCCCGGAACTGGCTCAGGTCGGCGGCCTTCGCCTGCGGTGTCGGGGACGTCACAACGGTGGCCAGACACACGATGATCCCGACCGCGAGGACGAGCGTCTTGGGGTGACGATGCCACGCGCTGAGAAGCATGCGGCCAGTATGGACTACGGTGCTTCGAATGGCCTGGTCTTGGCGGCTTCCTGCCGGGGGAACCGCAGCGAAGGGACCTGACAGGATGAGCCGGTGAGCGAACCCATCGTCCTCGGCATCGAGTCCTCGTGCGACGAGACGGGTGTCGGTATCGTGCGCGGCACCGATCTGCTGGCCCATGTCGTCTCCTCCAGCATGGACGAGCACGTGCGATTCGGCGGCATCGTGCCGGAGGTAGCGAGCCGGGCGCACCTGGAGGCCTTCGTCCCGACGCTCGACGGCGCGCTCGCCCAGGCCGGCATGAGTGTTGCGGATGTCGACGCCATCGCGGTCACAAGCGGCCCGGGCCTGACCGGGGCGCTGCTCGTGGGCGTGGCCGCCGCGAAGGCGCTCGCGCTGGCGCACGACAAGCCGCTGTACGGACTCAACCATCTCGCCGCGCACGTCGCGGTCGACCAGTTGGAGCACGGACGCTTCGACCGCCGGGTCGTGGCCCTGCTGGCCAGCGGCGGGCATTCGGAGATCCTGCTCGTCGACGACATCGCCTGTGACATCACGCTGCTCGGCCAGACCATCGACGATGCCGCAGGGGAGGCCTTCGACAAGGTCGCCCGGCTGTTGGGCCTGCCCTATCCCGGCGGTCCGCACATCGACCGGGTCGCGGCCGGCGGTGATCCGGCGGCGGTGGCCTTCCCGCGCGGGCTCACGGCCGCCCGCGACCGTGAGCGGCACCGTTGGAACTTCTCGTTCTCGGGCCTCAAGAGCGCCGTCGCTCGTCATGTCCAGCGCGAGGAGCTGGCCGGCCGGCCGCTCGCGGTGGCCGATGTGGCGGCGTCTTTCCAGGACGCGGTCTGCGACGTGCTGACCGCCAAGGCCGTTGCGGCGTGCCGGGAACACGAGGTCGGCACGCTCGTCGTCGGCGGCGGGGTGGCGGCCAACTCGCGGCTGCGCTGGTACGCGCAGCGGCGCTGCGCCGAGGCCGGTATCGAGCTGCGGGTGCCGCGCCTGGGCCTGTGTACCGACAACGGGGCGATGGTCGCCGCGCTCGGTGCCGAGGTGGTCCGCCGGGGCTTGCCTCCGTCGCCGTTCGACCTGCCTGCGGACTCGGGCCTGCCCGTCACCTCGGTCGTGGCGTAGGCGTCCTCAGCCGGGGAGCGGGTGTCGCGCGAAGCGGACGATCCGGCCGGGCGCGGCCTGGGCGAGGAGATCGGTGTCGTGGTCGAGTAGGACGGCGATCACCGGGTAGCCGCCGGTGACCGGGTGGTCTGGGCCGAGCACGACCGGAAGGCCCGCCGAGGTGACCTGGATGCTGCCGCGCACGACCGGTTCGGAGGCCAGTTCCGCCGTGACCGCGCGCTCCAGCGCCGGGCCGTCCAGGCGCACGCCGATCCGGTCGCTGCGTTCGGACACCGTCCACGGCGTGCCGAAGAACATCGCGACGGCCTCCGGGGTGAACCAGTCGTCCCGAGGGCCGGGGACGGCACGGACGGTCAGGTCGCCGACGGCACCGAGCAGGAGCGGGCCGAGGTCGTCGGGCAGTGGCGACGGCGGCGCGGCGGGGGCCAGGCCGACCGGCAGCAGGTCGCCGGGGCGCACCGGCTCGGGACCCAGGCCGGCCAGCAGATCGCGGGAACGGGAACCGAGCACCGGAGCGCTCGCGATGCCCCCGGCCACGGCGAGCACGCGGCGCACGCCCACGGTGGCCGGCGACACCCCCAGGAACGCGCCGGCCCTCAGACGCAGCACGCGGCCGTGCGGACACGGACGGCCGTCGATGTCGAGCGGACCCGGTGCCCCGGTCACGACGAGGGTCACCGGGCGGGTGGCCCGCACGGTCAGCGCGCCGATCACCTCGAGCACCGCGTCGACGGGCCGGTTACCAAGGAGCGCGTTGGCCTGCCGCATCGCGGTGCGGTCGAAGGTGCCCGAGGGGGCGACGCCGAGGGCCGAGCGGCCGGGGCGGCCGAGATCCTCCACGAGCGTCACGCCGGTGACTTCGATGACCCGTAGGCTCATCGCCGGTCCTCGGCGAACCGCACGCGCAGGCACGGGCGCAGCAGTGCCGGCGGGTCGCGGTCGAGGTCCCACAGCACGGCCTCGGTGCGGCCGATCAACTGCCAGCCGCCCGGTGAGGCGCGCGGGTAGACGCCCGCATAGGGTCCGGCCAGCGCCACCGATCCTGCGGGGACGCGGGCGCGTGGGGTGCCCCGGCGCGGCACGTGCAGGCGCGGATCGCCGCCGGTGAGGTAGGCGAATCCGGGGGCGAACCCGGTGAACGCGACATCCCAGGCCGTGCCGGTGTGGGCGGCGATGACCTCGGTCTCGGTCAGGCCGGTGATCCGGGCGACCTCGGCGAGATCGGGGCCGTCGTAGACCACCGCGATGACGATTTCGCCGTCGCCGAGCGGGGCGACCGCGCCCGGTGTCGTCACGGCGACGAGGCGGCGCAGCGCCGGCGGATCGCCGCGCAGCAGGACCGTGGAGGCACCGAGCGTCGCCTCGGCCTGCGGAGCGAGGGCGGCATGCCAGGCGCGGGCCTCGCCGGGGTCGGCGCAGTCGAGCAGCAGCGCGGTGTCGCCGCAGGGCCGCAGTCTCACGCGAACGGCCCGAGGGCGAATCCTGCGGCCTCCAGCGCCTCGCGGACGGAGCGGGCCAGGCCGAGCGCGCCGGGCGAATCGCCGTGGACGCACAGCGAGTCGACGCCCGCAGCCAGGCGGACGGCCTGCGCCGCGACCACTCCGGGGTCGGTCAGCACGGCACCCGGTTCGGAGCGCGGGACCAGGGTCCCGTCGGGCCGGTAGGCGCGGTCGGCGAATCCTTCCACCGCGACGGGAAGCCCCTCGGCGCGCGCCAGTCGAAGCGATGCCGCCTGGGGCAGGCCCAGCAGCGGCAGCCCGTACGGTGCCACGGCCTCGACGACGACGCTCGCCTGGCGCTCGTCGGAGACGATGGTGTTGTAGAGCGCGCCGTGCGGTTTGACGTAGGCGAGCGGGGTTCCCGCAGCGTCGGCGATATCGGCCAGGAGGTCGATCTGCTCGCGCAGGCAGGTCAGCAGTTCGCCGCCCGGCGGATCGAGCCGGCGGCGGCCGAAGCCTTCGGGATCGGCGTAGCCGACCTGGGCACCGATGGTGACACCCCGCCGGGCGGCCCGCTCGCACGCCTTCACCATGAGGTCGACACCTCCGGCGTAGGCCCCGCAACAGACATTCGCACTGGTGGCGACGTCGAGCAGGGCGAGGTCCTCGGCGCTCTCGGCGACATCGGCGTTGAGATCGACCCGCATGGCCCGAGTCTAGGAGAGGGCCGCAGGCCTGCGGCTACTCGTGGCCGAAGACGCGCTTCATCACTGCTTGCACGTCGCGGTCCAGATGCTGAATCTGCCGGTTCAAGGTCTCGAAGCGTGCATTCATCTCGCCGCGTAGACCGCTGATTTCGCTATGCATTTCGCCGCGTAGACCGCCGATTTCGGCCCGCATCTCGCCGCGCAGTTCGCTGATTTCGGCCCGCATCTCACCACGCAAGCCGCTGATTTCGGCCTTGAGAACCCGGACGAACAACCCGGACACGACGGTGACCATAGCGAACATCGCCGTGCCGAAGACGCCGATGAGCGTCCAGACCTGTGGTTCGGACATGGAGATCACCTTCCTATTCTCTCCGTTCGAGGCGAACCTGTCACGCAGGGTGACGGGCGGCAAGGCCGGTGACGGGCGGCTGTGGACAACCGCCATGCGGGTCAGTTCTGGAGCGGGTCGACGAGGAAGGCCCGCCCGGCTCCGGCCACGCGGGTCAGGATCACCGTGGCCTGATGCGGTCCGTCGAGCCGCAGCCGCCGGATCAACTCCTCGGGCACGATTTGGACGCCGCGCTTCTTGACGGTGAGGGTGCCGATGCGGCGTTGCTGGAGGGCCGCGCGCAACTGCTTCTCGCGGAACGGCAGTTCGGCGACGACGGTGAAGCGCCGGGCCAGGGCGGTGGCGTCGCCGCGGTCGGCGCTGAGGTAGGCGATCTTCGCATCGGGCAGCCACCCGCCGAGTTCGGCGGCGAGTTCGGCGACGAGACCGGCGCGGATCACCGCGTCGTCCGGCTCGTACAGATAGGCCCCGACCTCCCCCGTGACGGCCGGTTCGTCGCGGTGGGCGAGGCTCGCCCCGGACGGCAGCAGCGTGGCGCGCCGCCGGGTCCGGGCGAAGGCCGAACCCCACAGGCAGCACTCCACGAGGTCGCCGCCGTCACTGACCCATTCGGCCTCGACGCCCTCGGGGATGTCGGCGTGCGCGAGGCCGGGCATGACTTTGGCGACCGCGCGCCCGGCCAGCAGGTCGCGCACCCAGGGCCACGGCGGCTGGAGGTCGGCGGTGCCGAACACCCGGCCGCGGCCGGTCCGGCGGGCCGGATCGACGAAAGCGGTCTCGCCGGCGCGCAGGGGAGTGTCGGTCGCGTCGCCGGTGATGACCTCGCCGTCGAGACTGAGCGCGCGCAGGTTGGCCGTAGCGATGGCGGCCCGGACCGGGTCGCGTTCGACGCCGCGCACGCGCAGGCCGGCGCGAGAGAAGGCGATGAGGTCCGCGCCGATGCCGCAGCCGAGGTCGAGGACCGCCTCCGTTCCTGACGCGGCGAGTCGCTGCGCCCGGTGGCCGGCGACCCGTCGCCGGGTCGCCTGTTCGAGGGCGTCGGGGGTGAAGTAGAGCCATGCGGCATCGGCCCCGAACTTGGCGGTGGCACGGGTGCGCAGGTTGTTCTGTGTCATCGCGGCGGCGACCAGATCGTGCGGATGAGTCTTGCGCAGGCGGGTCCCCAGGGCGAGGCGGTCGGTGCCGGGCGGCGCGGCGGCGATCTCGGCGAGCAGGTCCTGGCCGGGCGGCGTCAGCAGTCGCTCGAAGGTCTCCAGGTCCACGGCCCGACCCTAGCCATGCGCACGCGAGAACGAAGGCCGGTCCCTGCGATGGCGGGGTCCCTCGCCCTTCGAGGCTCGCTCGTTCCTCGCTCGCGCCTCAGGGACCGGACACTCCCGGTGGCTGAGGTGTGAGGCCGCTTGCGGCCGAACCTCGAAGCCACCCACCGGGCAGGTCCCTTCGAGGTTCCTCGTTCCTCGTCGCACCTCAGGGACCGGTCAGCGCCCCACCCCCGGCCAGGACGAGAAGCGGCAGGGTGAGGGTGCCCGCTTAGCACTCCTGTTGGGCGAGTGCCAGCGACGTGCTACATTCCGAATTGGCACTCTCCACCTGAGATTGCCAACGTGCGCGGCACCCGCGACGACGCGCACACGATCCGTGTTCATCCCGTACTCCGTTCATCACGAAGGGGAGGTCGACCAGTGTCGACGATCAAGCCGCTCGAGGACCGTCTCATCATCAAGACGAGTGAGGCCGAGCAGACCACCGCGTCCGGACTCGTCATCCCGGACACCGCCAAGGAGAAGCCGCAGGAGGGTGAGGTCGTGGCCGTCGGCCCCGGCCGCATCGACGACAACGGCAACCGTGTTCCGCTCGACGTCGCCGTCGGCGACAAGGTCATCTTCAGCAAGTACGGCGGCACCGAGGTCAAGCACGCCGGTCAGGACTACCTGATCCTCTCGGCGCGCGACATCCTCGCCGTCATCTCCTGATGCGCTGACGCCCCGGCCTCCTGATCCCAGGGGTGCCGGGGCGCTCGCGTCTCCCACCCGTCTCTGTACCGGAAAGAAGGCTCATATGCCCAAGATCCTGGAGTTCGACGAGGACGCCCGCCGCGCGCTGGAGCGCGGCGTCGACAAGCTCGCCGACACCGTCAAGGTCACCCTCGGCCCCAAGGGCCGCTACGTCGTGCTCGACAAGAAGTGGGGTGCCCCCACGATCACCAACGACGGCGTGACCGTCGCGCGTGAGGTCGAGCTGGACGACCCGTTCGAGAACCTCGGCGCGCAGCTCGCCAAGGAGGTCGCCACCAAGACCAACGACGTCGCCGGTGACGGCACCACGACCGCCACCGTCCTGGCGCAGGCGATGGTCCACGAGGGCCTGCGCGCCGTGGCTGCCGGTGCCAATCCGGTCGGTCTGAAGAAGGGCATCGAGGCGGCCGTCGCGGCCGTCACCGACAAGCTCCACGAGACCGCCCGCGCCGTCGATGACGTCAAGGACATGACCGCCGTCGCCACGGTCTCCAGCCGTGACGCCCACATCGGCGAGTTGATCGCCGAAGCCTTCGACAAGGTCGGCAAGGACGGCGTCATCACCGTCGAGGAGTCCAACACGCTCGGCACGCAGCTCGAGTTCACCGAGGGCATGCAGTTCGACAAGGGCTACCTCAGCCCCTACATGGTCACCGACACCGAGCGCATGGAGGCGGTGCTCGACGATCCGCTGATCCTGCTGCACGCCGGCAAGATCTCGGCCGTCGCCGACCTGCTGCCGCTGCTGGAGAAGGTCATCGCCGCAGGCAAGACGCTGTTCGTCATCGCCGAGGACGTCGAGGGCGAGGCGCTCAGCACGCTCGTCGTCAACAAGATCCGTGGCACGTTCACCTCGGTCGCGGTCAAGGCTCCGGCCTTCGGCGACCGTCGCAAGGCGATCCTGACCGACATCGCGACGCTCACCGGCGCGACGGTCGTCACGCCCGATGTGGGCCTCAAGCTCGACTCGGTGGGCCTGGACGTGCTGGGCACCGCCCGCCGCGTCGTCGTCACCAAGGACGGCACGACGATTGTCGACGGCGGCGGCAATGCCGAGGAGGTCGCCGGTCGCGTCGCGCAGATCAAGTCCGAGATCGAGCTGTCCGATTCGGACTGGGACACCGAGAAGCTGCAGGAGCGCCTGGCCAAGCTGGCCGGCGGTGTCTGCGTCATCCAGGTGGGCGCGGCCACCGAGGTCGAGCTGAAGGAGAAGAAGCACCGCATCGAGGACGCCGTTTCGGCGACCCGCGCGGCCATCGAGGAGGGCATCGTCCCCGGCGGCGGCTCGGCGCTGGTCCATGCCGTCGCGGTGCTCGACGGCGACCTCGGCCTCAGTGGTGACGAGGCCGTCGGCGTGCGCATCGTGCGCAAGGGTGCCGACGCCCCGCTGGAGTGGATCGCCCGCAACGGCGGCGTGTCCGGCGAGGTCGTGGTCTCGAAGGTCCGCGAGTCCGGTGACGGCTACAACGCCGCCACGGGCGAGTACGGCGACCTGTTGGCGCAGGGCATCCTCGATCCGGTCAAGGTCACGCGCTCGGCGCTGGCCAACGCCGCGTCGATCACCGCGATGCTGTTGACCACCGAGACGCTGGTGGCCGACAAGCCGGCCGAGGACGAGGCGGACGCCCACGCGGGTCACGCCCACTGACGTCCCCGCCCCCGCGAGCGGCCCCCTCCCTGACCAGGGAGGGGGCCGCTCGTCGTGGGGGCCAGGGGGCAAACCTGCGCGGCCTGCGGCATCGGGGGCGGCATAGGATCGAGGCATGGACAGTGGCATCCCGGAGAAGTTTGCGACCCTCGGACTCACCTACGACGATGTGCTGCTCCTGCCGGGCGAGACCGACGTCATCCCCAGCGAGGTCGATACGACCGCCCGGCTGACCCGTGAGTTGACGCTGCGCATCCCGCTGCTGTCGAGCGCGATGGACACCGTCACCGAATCGCGCATGGCCATCGCGATGGCCCGTGAGGGCGGCATCGGCATCCTGCACCGCAACCTGTCCATCGAGGATCAGGCGTACCAGGTCGACCTTGTCAAGCGGACGCAGACCGGCATGATCCCCAACCCCATCACCATCGGCCCCAAGGCCACCCTGGAAGACCTCGACGCCACCTGCGGGGAGTACCGGGTCTCGGGCCTTCCGGTCGTTGACACCGACGGCACGTTGCTCGGCATCATCACCAATCGCGACCTGCGCTTCACCCCGGTCGCCGAATGGGCCACGACGCTGGTCGGCGACGTGATGACGCCGATGCCGCTCATCACCGGCCCGGTCGGCATCAGCCGCGACGAGGCCCAGGCGCTGCTGCGCCAGCACAAGCGCGAGCGGCTGCCCATCGTCGATGCCGGCGGCAAACTCGCCGGACTCATCACGGTCAAGGACTTCGTCAAGGCCGAGCAGTACCCCCTGGCCAGCAACGACGCCTCGGGCCGGCTCATGGTCGGAGCGGCGGTCGGCTTCTTCGGCGATGCGTGGGAGCGCGCCAACCAGCTGCGCGAGGCCGGGGTCGACGTTCTTGTGGTCGACACCGCGCACGGCCACGCCCGGCTGCTGCTCGACATGATCCGCCGGATCAAGGCCGATGCTGCCTTCGCCGGTGTGCAGGTCATCGGCGGCAACGTCGCGACCCGCGAGGGCGCCCAGGCGCTCGTGGACGCCGGAGTCGATGCGGTCAAGGTGGGCGTCGGTCCAGGCTCGATCTGCACCACGCGCGTCGTCGCGGGGGTCGGCGTGCCGCAGTTGACTGCGGTCTACGAGGCTTCGCTCGCGGCCGGCCCGGCCGGGGTGCCGGTCATCGCCGACGGCGGCCTGCAGTATTCCGGTGATATCGCCAAGGCGCTCGTGGCCGGTGCGGACTCGGTCATGGTCGGTTCGCTGCTGGCTGGCTGCGAGGAGAGTCCGGGCGACCTGATCTTCGTCGGCGGCAAGCAGTTCAAGAGCTATCGCGGTATGGGCTCTATCGGAGCGATGGCCTCGCGGGGCAAAAAGTCCTACTCCAAGGACCGTTACTTCCAGGCCGACGTCACCAGCGACGACAAGATCGTCCCGGAGGGCATCGAAGGCCAGGTGGCCTACCGCGGCCCGCTTGGAGCCGTCGCGCACCAACTGGTCGGGGGGTTGCATCAGTCGATGTTCTACGTCGGCGCGCGGACCATCGCCGACCTGCAGGAGAAGGGCCGTTTCGTGCGCATCACGGCCGCCGGGCTGAAGGAGTCGCACCCGCACGACATCCAGATGACCGTCGAGGCCCCGAACTACGCCGGCCGGTAAACGGATGTGCGAATAGGCGAGAACCCGGTCATTGAGGTGCGAGCTTGCGAGCCTCGAAATGACCCACCCCGCAGGCTTCGAGGCTCGGCCGCAAGCGGCCTCGCACCTCAGCCAGCGGTCCTACTGGCGCACCCTCTGAACGGACCCCCTCGGGAGTGATCGGATCTCATATGTAAGGTAAGCCTCATCTTTCTTGGGATGGGGTGCGTGTGGCGACAGCGACGGCCGCCGCGACCGGTTCGAGCCGGTCCGGCGTGACGAGGTCGATGGCCTTGCTGACCCTCGGCGGCATTCTCGCGGGCGTGAGCCTGCTGAGCCTGTTCGTCGGCAGCGGGGACATCTCGGTCGCCGAGGCCTGGCGGGCGCTGTGGAGCAACGATCACAGCACCACCGCCGAGATCGTGCGTACCGCACGGGTGCCGCGCACGCTGCTGGGGCTGTCGGCCGGTGCCGCGCTCGGTGTTGCGGGGGCGCTCATGCAGGCGCTCACCCGCAACCCGCTGGCCGATCCGGGCCTGCTCGGCGTCAACGCGGGTGCCTACCTGGCGATGGTCGTGGGTTTTTGGCTCTGGGGTGCCATGTCGACGGCGAACTACGTGCTGTTCGCCATGATCGGGGCCTTCATCACCTCGGGACTGGTCTACTTCGTCGGCTCGCGCGGCCGGGCCGGTGCCAGCCCCGGCAAGCTCGTGCTCACCGGCGTCGCGGTCAGCTGCGTCTTCACCGGGCTGGCCTTCGGCCTGACGATGATCGACCCCAAGGCCTTCGACGCGATCCGCGGCTGGCAGATGGGATCGCTGCAGAAGTCCGGCGGCGAGGCGATCTTCTTCGGTGCCCTGCCCTACATCGTCGTCGGCCTGGTGCTCGCACTCGGCCTGATGCTCTACCTCAACGCCATCGCGCTCGGCGACGACCGCGCCCGCTCGCTGGGCGTGCCGGTGACCACGGTGCGCACGGTCGGTTTCGTGGCGATGACGCTGCTGTGCGGCGCGGCGACCGCCGCCATCGGCCCGGTCTCCTTCCTCGGGTTGATCGTGCCGCACGCGGTCCGCTCCATCGTCGGGCCGGACCAGCGCTGGATCGTCCCGGCCTGCCTGTTGTGCGCGCCGATCCTGTTCCTGGGCGCGGACATCATCGGCCGGGTCGCCACGAGCAGCGAGCTGCCGGTCGGCATGATGACGGCCTTCATCGGGGCACCGGTGCTGATCTGGCTGGCTCGTGGGCAAGGGGTGAACGAGCTGTGAGCGCGCTTCCGCCGGACCATGCCGAGGTCGAGATCTGGCCGCCGCGATTCCGCTTCGTCGGCACACGCGAGGGCGTCCGCGTCCGCGTCGACGTGCGCACGGTGACGGTGACCGCCGTGCTGGCGGCGATCACCGCGGCCGTGTCGATCTGGTCGCTCAGCATCGGCTCGGTCGAGGGTGCCAATCTGCCGTTGAGCAGGGTGCTCGGTGCCTTCACCGGCCAGGAGTCCGAGACGATCCACCGCATCGTCGTCGAGGGGCGCCTGCCGCGGGTGGCCGTCGCGGTCTTCGGCGGTGCCTGTCTGGCCCTGAGCGGGGCGATCTTCCAGACCGTCACCCGCAACCCGCTGGGCAGCCCGGACATCATCGGCTTCACCAGCGGCGCGAACACCGGCGCGCTCGTGGCGATGCTCGTGCTGAACCTCGGCTATGCGGGAGCCACCTTCGGTTCGCTCGTCGGCGGTCTCGCCACGGGCCTGGTGATCTACCTGCTCGCCATGCGCGGCGGAGTGGAGGGCACCCGGCTGATCGTCGTCGGCATCGGCGTCAGCGCAATGCTCGTCGCCTTCAACAGCTTCCTGCTCGCGCGCGCCAAGGTCGAGAACGCCTCCGTCGCCGCCGCGTGGGGCCAGGGCATCTTCGACCAGCTGAAGTTCACCGACATCATCCCGGTGGCCGTCGTCCTGGCGCTGCTGGCACCGGCGCTGGCGGTCCTCGCGCCCGGGATGCGCATGTTCGAGCTGGGGCCGGACTCGGCGCGCAGCAAGGGCGTGGACACCGAGCGGCTGCAGTTGCTGTTGCTGCTCGTCGCCGTCGGCTTCGTCGCGGTCGTCACGGCCGTCGCCGGGCCGGTCGCCTTCATCGCCCTCATCGCGCCGCAGGTCGGGATGCGGCTTGCCAGAAGCCCCGGCATCCCGCTCGTCACGAGCGCGGCGGTCGGCGCGACGCTGCTGGTCATCAGCGACGTCATCGCGCGTTCGCTCCTGGCCCCCGTGCAGTTGCCGGTCGGCGTGGTGACCACGGCGCTCGGCGGCGTCTACCTGCTCGGCCTGCTCATCGTCCAGTCTCGAAAGGTGTCAGTGTGACCAGTTCTGCCTCCGGCCGACTCAGCGGGCACGGCCTCCAGGTCGGCTACGACCAGCGGACGATCATCTCCGGCCTGGACGTGACGATCCCCGACGGCTCCTTCACGGTCATCATCGGCCCGAACGCCTGCGGCAAGTCGACGCTGCTGCGCACGCTGTCGCGGCTGCTCAAGCCGACGGCTGGCGCGGTGCTGCTCGACGGCCGTGACGTTCACGAGTACCAGGGAAAGGCTTTCGCGCGCGAGATCGGCCTGCTGCCCCAGCAGTCTCTCGCGCCGGACGGCATCACGGTGGTCGACCTGGTTTCACGGGGGCGTTTCCCGTACCAGACGCTGTTCAAGCAGTGGACCGATGCCGACGAGCAGGCCGTTCGCTCGGCGCTGGAGGCCACCCGCCTGGTGGAGTTGTCCCACCGCCCGGTCGAGGCGCTCTCGGGCGGCCAGCGCCAGCGGGTCTGGATCGCTATGGCGCTCGCCCAGGAGACGCCGATCCTGCTGCTCGACGAGCCGACGACCTATCTCGATCTCGCGCACCAGCTGGAGGTGCTGGAGTTGTGCGCCCGGCTGAACGCGCAGGGCCGCACGCTCGTCGCGGTGCTGCACGACCTCAACCAGGCGGCCCGCTACGCGACGCACCTCATTGCCATGCGCTCCGGCAGCGTCATCACCGAGGGCGCACCCGACCAGGTGGTGACCGAGGAGAGCGTCGAGCGGGTCTTCGGCGTCCGTTCGCGGGTCATCGCCGACCCCGAGACCGGCACGCCGATGGTCGTGCCGCTGGCCTCCGGAGCGGTGCAGGAGTCCTCCTTGCCCGGAGACACCGCCAACTACCGCGCCGAACCGGCCGCCGCCTCGTGACGGCACCGTCAGATCCCCCACAAGAAAGAAGAACAGCTATGAGATCCATGCGCCGGTTGGGCGCTATCGCCGTGGCGATGGCGCTCCCGCTCACGATGACCGCCTGCGGTTCGAGCGACGATGCCAAGGACGGCGAGGTCGTCGGCACCGTCGAGCGAGGCCCCGAGAAGGAGGTGCGCGCCTCCGACGACGGGCTGAGGGTCGTCGCGCTCGGCTGGTCCGACGGCGAGATCGCGCTCGACCTCGGCGTCAAGCCGATCGCCATCTACGACTGGCAGGGTCATGGCGAGGAGAACAAGGGCGTCGGCCCGTGGGCGACGGACGCCTTCGGCGACACCGAGCCGGAGGTCATCGAGAACACCGGCACCACCTACAACTACGAGCAGATCGAGCTGCTGGAGCCGGACGTGATCCTCAACGTCCGCGCCTCGGCCGACGAGGAGGTCTTCGACCGCCTCTCCGAGATCGCCCCGGTCGCCTCGGCTCCGGCCGACACCGGTGACTTCGCCGTCGACTGGCGTACGCAGACCGAGATCATCGGCCAGGCCATCGGTAAGGACGACGAGGCCGCCGCCGCCATCGACGAGACCGACGCGGTCATCGCCGACCTCGCTGCGGAGCACCCGGAGTTCGTGGGCAAGACGTTCGTCTACGGCGCGAAGTTCGCCGACGCCTACAGTGCCTACCTCGAAGGCGACGCCCGGTTCGACGTGTTCGCCTCACTCGGGTTCGTGGCCAATCCGCCGGTCGCCGATCTGGAGGCCATGGGCTTCTTCGCCTCGGTCCCGGCCGAGAAGGTCTCCGCGCTCGATGCCGACGTGGCCCTCCTGACGACCATCGGGATGCCGCTGTCGGATCTGCAGAACGATCCGCTGATCTCCTCGCTCGGCGTGGTCAAGGACCAGCGGGCGCTCGTGCTCGACGAGACCGACGAGATCGTGCTCGGCCTGGGTGCCGGCACGCCGCAGTCGATTGCGCTGGCCGTCGAGAAGGCGGTCCCGCTGCTGGCCGACGCTGCCGCCAAGGTCGGCTGAACGCCCGCATCGCACGACTCCGAGGCCGGACCCGCCAATGACGCCGGGTCCGGCCTCGGCCGTTCGCAGGCGGCGTGCGCGACCGTGGCACATATCCGGGAGATATGCCACTGTGGCGTTATGAATGCCACAGTGACGGTCGGCAAGCAGGGGCGCATCGTGATCCCTGCCGAGGTGCGCGCTGCCCTGGGTTTGGAACCAGGCGAGGAGTTGAGGGTGTCGGTGGAAGGCAGGGCAGTGGTGCTGCAGCGGCAACGCGACGCCGTTCGTGCGCTGTGGGGTTACGCCAAGCGCGACGATGGTCGTTCCTTGGTCGATGAACTCATCGCGGAACGGCGCGCTGCTGCGGAGGAGGGCGATTGACGGCGGTCCTCGACGCTTCGGCGGTGATGGCCGTTCTCCGTGAAGAGGCCGGGGGAGAGCGAGTGCTGGCGCACCTTCCCGGAGCGGTCTTGGGAGCCGCGAACTTCGCCGAGGTGATCGGCAAACTGCTCGATGCGGACATCCCCGTGGAACCCGTCCGAAGGATGCTGGAGAACGCGGATGTCAGGATCGAACCGGTCACAGATGGGGACGGCCTGTTGGCCGGCCAACTGCGCGGCATCACCGGTGGCCGACAACTCTCGTTGGGTGATCGGTGCTGCCTCGCGCTCGCCCTGCGGATCGGCCTGATCCGGTGAGTGCGGTGCGGGCAGGTGCGCCGCTAGGGTGGCCTCATGGCTGATCTCGACATCGGTGCCGCCAAGCGCGGCCGCCGGGCGTACTCCTTCGACGACATCGCGATCGTGCCGAGCCGCCGCACGCGCGACCCCGAAGAGGTCTCGACCGCTTGGCAGATCGACGCCTACCGCTTCGAGCTGCCGGTGATCGCCGCCCCGATGGACTCGGTGATGAGTCCGGCGACCGCCATCGCCCTCGGCCGCTTCGGCGGCCTCGGGGTGCTCGACCTCGAGGGACTGTGGACGCGCTACGACGATCCCGAGCCGCTGCTGGCCGAGATCGCCGGCCTCGCCCCGGAGGTCGCCAATGCACGGCTGCAGGAGATCTATGCGGCCCCGATCCGTCCCGAACTCATCGCCAGCCGTCTCCAGGAGGTGCGCGACGCCGGGGTGACCGTGGCGGGGGCGCTCTCGCCGCAGCGCACTAAGCAGTTCGCCGACGTCGTCGTCCAGGCCGGGGTCGACCTGTTCGTCATCCGCGGCACGACCGTCTCGGCCGAGCACGTCTCGGGCCAGACCGAGCCGCTCAACCTCAAGCGCTTTATCTACGAACTCGACGTTCCCGTCATCGTCGGCGGCTGTGCGACGTATCAGGCGGCCCTGCACCTCATGCGCACCGGTGCGGCGGGCGTGCTGGTCGGTTTCGGCGGCGGTGCGGCGCACACGACCCGGTCGGTGCTCGGCGTCTCGGTGCCGATGGCCTCGGCCGTTGCCGATGTCGCCGCCGCGCGACGCGACTACCTGGACGAGTCCGGTGGCCGCTACGTCCACGTCATCGCCGACGGCTCCATCGGCCGCAGCGGCGACATCGCCAAGGCCGTCGCCTGCGGTGCCGATGCGGTGATGATCGGTTCGCCGTTCGCCCGCGCCGTCGAGGCACCGGGTCGCGGCTTCCACTGGGGGGCCGAGGCCTGGCACGCCGAACTTCCGCGCGGCGAGCGGGTCGAGTTCGGCACCATCGGCTCCCTGGAGACGGTGCTGTTCGGCCCGTCGAGCGTGCCCGACGGCACGATGAACCTCATCGGCGCGCTGCGCCGGGCTATGGCGACGACCGGCTACACCGAGCTCAAGGAGTTCCAGCGGGTCGAGGTCGTCGTCGGCTGAGCCGGTGTCACGACATGCGCGTCGCCGTCGCCCAGCTGCCGTCGGTCGCCGGCGATGTCGCGGCGAACGTCGCTACGGCGCTGACCGCGCTGGACCAGTGCGACGGCGCGGACCTGCTGGTGTTGCCCGAGTTGTTCCTGACCGGCTACACGCTCCCGCCGCACATCTTGGGTCGCGCGGACGATCCGCGCCTGGCGTCGTTGGCCGAGGCGGTCGCCGCATGCGGGACGACGGTGCTGGCGGGGGCAGCCCTCGGCGGTTCGCCGAGGCCGACGCTGAGCACCCTGGGCCTCGGCACCACCGGAGCGCGGCGCCTGTACGACAAACAGCACCTGTCCGGCGGCGAGCGCGACTGCTTCGCCGCAGGTGAGGCCGGGACGGTTCTCGATCTCGGGTCGGTTCCGGTCGGCCTGGCGATCTGTTACGACGCCTGCTTCCCCGAGCACGCGCGGGCGGCGGCCGACGCGGGCGCGCTGGTCTATGCGGCCTCCATCGCCTACTACGCCGGCAGCGAGCACCGCCGCGACCTCTACGGCCACGCGCGGGCGCTCGACAACGGCTTCTTCGTGGCCATCGGTGCCCTGATCGGCGAGTGCGGGCGAGCGCGGTTCTGCGGAGGCGCGGCGATCTACGACCCCGAGGGCCGGGTGGTCGCGGCGGTGCCGGAGGGTGCGCAGGGCATCGCGGTGGCCGACCTCGACCTCGACCAGGTGGTCGCCACCCGTGCGGCCCATCCGATGCTCGCCGAGCGCCGCAGACTGCCGGTGCTGCAGCGCATAACGCTCTGACCTGCGGCGATGAGCCATTATGGGTGTTCGATGGAAATCGCGTGTGTGACGGCGGTACCCTGCCGCTCATGGCGTCGACACTCAGCACCCCTGCCTCCACCTCGGATTTCACGGTCGATCCGGCTCGCGTCCGCAGCCTCACCGCACTGATCCGCTCCACCACCGGCGAGACCCGCACCACGACCGCCCCGTTCACCGGAGGTCCGCTGGCGCTCATCCCGGTGTCGAGCCTGGACGACGTGGACGCGGCCTTCGACGAGGCCCGCCGGATCCAGCCCCGCTGGGCCGCGACCTCGGTGCGCCAGCGCGCCGCAGCGCTGCTGCGGCTGCACGACCTCGTGCTCGCGCACCAGAGCGAGTTGATGGACCTCGTTCAGCTCGAATCGGGCAAGACCCGCAAGCACGCCTACGACGAGGTCGTCCATCTCGCGCTGACCGCGCGGTACTACGGCCGCCGGCTCAAGCATCTGGCCGCGCCGCAGCGCAAGGTCGGGGTCTTCCCGCTCATCACCCAGATCAGCGTCAACCACGTGCCCAAGGGCGTCGTCGGCATCATCAGCCCCTGGAACTACCCGCTGACGATGGCGATGGCCGACGGCCTGCCCGCCATCGCTGCGGGCAACGTCGTCGTCCACAAGCCCGACAGCCAGAGCTGCCTGACCGCGCTGGCGGCCGTCGAGTTGTTCCGCGAGGCGGGCTTCCCCGCCGACGTGTGGCAGGTCGTCAGTGGAGCCGGCTCGGTCGTCGGCACGTCCATCGTCCAGCAGGCCGACTACATCTGCTTCACCGGTTCGACCGCGACCGGCACCGGTATCGCCAAACTTGCCGCCGAGCGGCTGGTCAACTATTCGCTGGAACTCGGCGGCAAGAACCCGATGATCGTGCTCCCCGGTGCCGATATCGAGAAGGCGGCCGAGGGAGCGGTCGGTGCCTGCTTCTCCTCGGCCGGACAGCTGTGCGTGTCCATCGAGCGGCTGTACGTCCACGACACGCTTTACGACGACTTCCGCGACGCCTTCATCCGGCGGGTGCAGGCGATGAGCCTGGGTGCCACCCTCGGCTGGGACGCCGATATGGGGTCGCTGGTCTCGGCCAGCCAGGTCGAGACGATCAGCAAGCATGTCGAGAACGCCGTTGCCAACGGGGCCACCGTGCTCGCCGGCGGCCGCGCCCGCCCCGACCTCGGCCCGCACTTCTACGAGCCGACCGTGCTCGAAGGGGTCACCGAGGCCGCCGACTGCTTCGCCGAGGAGACCTTCGGGCCGCTGGTGTCGCTGTACCGCTACGACACCATCGAACAGGCCGTGCAACTGGCCAACGCCGGCGAGTACGGTCTCAATGCGTCGATCTACGGTCCTGTGCCGGTGGCTCGCGGCATCGCCGGGCGTATCAAGGCCGGCACGGTCAACATCAACGAAGGCTTCGCGGCCACCTTTGGCAGCATCGACGCTCCGATGGGTGGTATGCGCTCCTCGGGCACCGGCCGCAGGCAGGGCGACGAGGGCTACTACCGATACACCGAGACGCAGGCGGTCGGCGTGCAGCGGCTCCTGCCGGTCTCCGGACCGGCCGCGATCCCGCCGAGGCCCTACGCCGCCGTCTTGACCTTCCTGCTGCGCGTCCTGCGCCGCACGACGACCCGCCGTTGAAAGGCACACCGATATGAGTTTCGACTACGACGTCATCGTCATCGGCTCCGGCTTCGGCGGGAGCGTCTCGGCGCTGCGGCTGACCGAGAAGGGCTACAAGGTCGCGGTCTTTGAGGCCGGCAAGCGGTTCCGCGACTCCGACTTCGCCAAGACTTCCTGGAGCCTGCGCAAGTTCCTCTGGATGCCGCAGATCGGCTGTTACGGTATCCAGCGGATCGACAAGCTCAAGGATGTGCTGATCCTGTCCGGTGCCGGTGTCGGCGGCGGCTCCCTGGTGTACGCCAACACGCTGTACGAGCCGCTCGACCCGTTCTACCGGGACCCGGCCTGGGGGCACATCACCGACTGGAAGTCCGAGCTGGCCCCGTATTACAACCAGGCCAAGCGCATGCTCGGCGTCAGCGTCTACCCGCGCGAGACCGAGGCGGACCGGGTCATCAAGAAGGTCGCCGAGGACATGGGCGTCGAGGGCACCTTCCACCACACGCCGGTCGGCGTCCTGTTCGGCGACGAGCCGGGCGCGAAGATCCCGGATCCGTACTTCGGCGGCGTCGGCCCGGAGCGCAACGCCTGCCTGAACTGCGGCGAGTGCATGACCGGCTGCCGTCACAACGCCAAGAACACGCTGGTCAAGAACTACCTGTACCTGGCCGAGAACAACGGTGCGGAGATCCATCCGCTGACGACGGTGGTCTCGGTGCGTCCGCTGCCCGGTGGCGGCTACGAGGTCGAGACGCGGCGCACCAACAAGCGCTTCCGCCCGCATCGCACGCTGCGTGCCGAGCAGGTGGTGTTCGCCGCAAGCACGATGGGCACCCAGAAGCTCTTGCACAAGATGAAGGACTCCGGTGCGCTGCCGCGGGTCTCGGACCGCCTCGGCTTGCTGACCCGGACGAACTCCGAGGCGCTGCTCGGCTCCATCGCCGACGGCAACGACGTCGACTACACCGAGGGCGTGGCGATCACCTCGTCGTTCCACCCCAACGAGCACACCCACATCGAGCCGGTCCGCTACGGCAAGGGGTCGAACGCGATGAGCCTCATGCAGACCGTGCTGACCGACGGCTCCAAGCCGGAGCCGCGCTGGTGGACGTGGCTCAAGGAGATGTGGAAGCAGAAGACCAAGCTCTTCCGGCTCTACGACCTGCGGCACTGGTCCGAGCGCACCATCATCGCGCTGGTCATGCAGACGCACGACAACTCGATCACGACCTACACCAAGCGCGGCCTGTTCGGGCGCACGCTGACGTCCAAGCAGGGCCACGGCGCGGAGAACCCGAGTTTCATCCCTGAGGCGCACGAGGCCGTGCAGCTCATGGCCAAGCACATGAAGGGCACCCCCGGCGGCACCATCGGCGAGCCGTTCAACGTGCCGATGACTGCGCACTTCATGGGCGGGGCATGCATCGGAGACTCGCCCGAGACCGGCGTCATCGACCCGTACCACCGGCTGTACGGGTACGAGGGCCTGCACGTGGTGGACGGGTCGTCGATCTCGGCGAACCTGGGCGTCAACCCGTCGCTGACGATCACCGCGCAGGCCGAGCGGGCGATGTCGTACTGGCCGAACAAGGGCGAGACCGACGTGCGTCCGGCCATGGGCGAGGAGTACCGGAAGATCTCCCCGGTGGCGCCCAAGAGTCCGGTGGTGCCCGACGAGGCCCCCGCAGCCCTGCGCCTGCCCATCGTCTCCTGACCACCCCGGTCGCGTGGACCGCATTGAGGGTCCGCGGCTGCTCTGGCAGCTGCGAACCCTCAATGCGGTCGGCCCCGCTCCGGATGCCGGGGCGAAAGACCTCAGAAATGCACAGAACCCGGTCGGGAGGGAGAAAGTGACCGGGTTCTGTTGTGCCACGAGGAGCGGGCACTGAATCTGACGGGAGGGAGTATGTGCCAGATTCACTCCTATCAACGACGCCCTCCGGTAGGGGTTACGTGACCTCGGGAAACTTTTTCTCCCGTTAGGATCGCTGCGTGACGGACGCCCCCTCTGCCCCCGCATCTGCCCCCGACGCCGCCGAGCACGACACGGTGCTCGTCGTCGACTTCGGTGCCCAGTACGCCCAGCTGATCGCCCGGCGGGTCCGCGAGGCGCGGATCTACTCCGAGATCGTGCCGAGCACGATGAGCGCCGCAGACATGCTCGCCAAGAAGCCCGCCGCGATCATCCTGTCCGGCGGGCCGTCGTCGGTCTACGAGCCGGGCGCCCCGCAGCTCGACGCGGGTGTGCTCGACGGCTCGGTGCCGGTCTTCGGCATCTGCTACGGCTTCCAGGCGATGTCGGCGGCCCTCGGCGGCACCGTCGCGCGCACCGGCCTGTCGGAGTTCGGCCGCACCGAGGTCACGGTGTCCGACGCGGGCACCCTCCTGGCCGGCGTGCCCGCGACGCACCGCATCTGGATGAGCCACGGCGACGCGGTCACCGAGGCACCGGCCGGCTTCACCGTGCTGGCCAGTACCGACGGTGCCCCCGTCGCGGCCTTCGAGGACACCGCCCGCTGCTTCGCCGGCGTTCAGTGGCACCCCGAGGTGCTGCACAGCGAGCACGGCCAGCGGGTGCTCGAACACTTCCTGACCGACATCGCCGGCTGCCGGCCGACCTGGACCAGCGCCAATATCGTCGAGGACCAGGTAGCCCGCATCCGTGAGCAGGTCGGCGACGCCCGCGTCATCTCGGCGCTGTCGGGCGGCGTCGACTCGGCGGTCTCGACCGCGCTCGTCCAGCGGGCTGTCGGCGACCGGCTCACCGCCGTCTTCGTCGATCACGGCCTGCTGCGCGAGGGCGAGGCCGAGCAGGTGCGCGAGGACTATGTCGCCGCCACCGGGGTCGACCTCAAGGTCGTCGACGCGAGCGAGCAGTTCCTCGGCCACCTCGCCGGCGTCAGCGACCCCGAGGAGAAGCGCAAGATCATCGGCCGGGAGTTCATCCGCACCTTCGAGGCCGCCGAGCGCGAGATCGTCGCCACGCCCGGCCCGCCGGTGCGGTTCCTCGTGCAGGGCACCCTCTACCCCGATGTCGTCGAGTCCGGCGGCGGCGAGGGCGCGGCCAACATCAAGAGCCATCACAACGTCGGCGGCCTGCCCGACGACCTGGAGTTCGATCTCATCGAACCGCTGCGCACGCTGTTCAAGGACGAGGTGCGTGAGGTCGGACGCCAGCTCGGCATTCCCGAGGCCATCGTCGGCCGCCATCCGTTCCCCGGTCCCGGCCTGGCGATCCGCATTGTCGGTGCCGTCGACGCCGAGCGGCTGCGCATCCTGCGCGCCGCCGACGCCATCGTGCGCGCGGAGACCACAGCGGCCGGCCTCGACGGCGAGATCTGGCAGTTCCCCGTGGTGCTGCTGGCCGATGTCCGCTCCGTCGGGGTGCAGGGCGACGGACGCACGTACGGTCATCCGGTCGTGCTGCGCCCGGTCTCCAGCGAGGACGCCATGACTGCCGACTGGAGCCGGCTGCCCTACGAGCTGCTGGAGCGCATCTCCACGCGCATCACCAACGAGGTGCGCGAAGTCAACCGGGTCGTGCTCGACGTCACGAGCAAGCCCCCGGGAACGATCGAGTGGGAGTGACGGGAGCCAGCGCCGTGGACCGGCCCATCATCATCGCGCACCGGGGCGTACCGACTTACCGCCTGGAGCACACCCGAGCCTCGTACGAACTGGCGATCGCCTGGGGGGCGGACTACATCGAACCCGATGTCGTCTGCACCGCCGACGGGCACCTCGTGGTGCGCCACGAGAACGAGATCGGCGGCACGACCGACGTCGCCGACCGCCCGGAGTTCGCCGACCGCAAGACCACGAAGTTCATCGACGGCACGCCGCGGACCGGCTGGTTCACCGAGGATTTCACGCTGGCCGAGCTGAAGACGCTCTACGTCGCCGAGCGGCTGCCGAAGCTGCGCCCGCAGAACCTGGCCCTCGCCCAGACGGCCCGCATCGAGACCTTCGAGGAGGTGCTCGACCTCGCCGAGGCCGCCGGCCGGCGGGTGGGGGTCTACGTCGAGACCAAGCACCCGAGCTACTTCCGCAGCATCGGGCTGGACATCGACGGTCGGCTGATCGAGGCGCTGGAGCGGCGCGGCCTAAACCAGCCCGTGGCCGACATCCCGGTGACGATCCAGTCCTTCGAGACCGGCAACCTGCGCGCTCTGCGCGACCACACGCCGCTAACGCTGATCCAGCTGATCGACCGTCAGGGCGCGCCGTGGGACTTTGTCGAGGCCAGGGACCCCCGCACCTACGCCGATCTCACGACGCCGGAGGCGCTGGCCGACATCGCCACCTACGCTGACGGGATCGGGCCGAACAAGAGCCTGGTCATCCGCCGCGACGGGGACTACCGGCTCGCTGGCGACACCGGTCTGGTCGCCGCAGCCCACGCGGCCGGGCTGCTGGTCCACATCTGGACGATGCGCGACGAGAACAACTTCCTGCCGACCGACCTGCGCCGGGGCGAGGATGTCTCGGCCCACGGCAGCGTGGTCGAGGAGTTCCGGGAGTTCCTGGCCGCCGGGGTCGACGGCTTCTTCGCCGACGACACGGCCACCGCCGTCGCCGCCCTCGGTCCGCGCTCGAAGGACGCCTGAGGAGCAGGCTCTGCACGGGGACCAGGGGATTCTGCGTTCAGTCGGTGCGCGGATAGGCGCTGGCTGAGGTGCGTAGGCCGCTTGCGGCCGGAGCCTCGAAGCCTGCCGCGGTGGGTCCCTTCGAGGCTCGCAAGCTCACACCTCAGGGACCGAGGCTCGCCTATTGGCGCATGCCCTTAGTCGGCGGGCGGGTTGCGGCGGACGAAGGTGAGGGCCAGGCCCCCGATGCCCAGGGCGATCAGGGTGATCGGGGCCGCCACGAGGAGGGTCCCGGTGCCGAAGAGACCGGACTCGACCGAAGCCCAGCCTGCCGCCACGAGGACGAAGACCGTCCCGGCCAGGAAGCTCCAGGCGTTGAAAGGGTGCGTGTTCTCTTGCGTTCGCTCGTTCATGCTCGCTCCACGATGACTTGTCCGAAGGCGTGGTCGATGATCAGGTGCAGGCTGTGCTGCTGGTCGCTGGGCACGCTCAGATCGGCCGAGCGGCCCGAGCTGTACTCGCCGAAGACCCGGATGTCCCCGCCGGCGACCTCGGCGTCGACGGAGACCGCGAGGTCGCCGGGGACGATGATGCGCACCTGGCCGAACCCGCTGTCGACGCGGACGGTGCGGTCCAGCAGATGCTCCGGATCGGCGACCTCGGTGAGGTCGAGCTCCAGAGTCCCGGCACCGACCTCGTAGGTCGACGCGACGGCACCGGCCGTCTTCGGCGTCTGCCGGAAGTCCCCGAGCGGTCCTTCGGGGAACACGCTGGTCGCGGCCAGGACCAGGCACAGCAGCAGGCCGAGGGGCACCAGGGCGATGCTGCGTCCCCATCGGGTCCCGACGAGGAGTCCCGCGCCGACGACCCCGAGGGCGAGCGCCGGGTAGGCGGCGACCGGGAATCCGGACCCGACTGCCAGGTGCACGACCGCCAGGGTGCCGAGGGCGATCAGCAGCACCGACATCGTCGCCCAGAACAGCAGCGGCGGAGTGTGCGGAGCACGCGGTGCCGGTGCGGGCGCGACCATCGGTGCTGCGGGTCGCGGCGGGGGCGTGACGGCCTCGCCGGGCGCGCCGGTCGAGTCCTTCGCCGGTTCACGAGAACCCCGCGGCAGGACCGCGAACAGCCAGTAGAAGAACAGCGCCGGCACCACGAGCCATAGGGCGGACAGCGGCGTCGCCGGCCCCCAGAGCCATCCGCTGTCGCCGACGATGGAGGCGAAGGCCAGTGCGCCGCCGATGATGAGCGCGCCCGTGCGCACCTGTGGCTCGTTGACACCGAGACGGAACCAGTCAGCCATGACGCTCGGGCGTTCGTCGTCTCCGGGCAATGCGAACCAGGCGACCGCGTACAGCAGCAGTCCGGCCAGCCCCGCGAAGCACAGGGCGACGAAGACGACGCGGACGATGATCGGATCGATGCCGAGGTGGCGGCCCAGCCCCGCGCAGACCCCGGCGACGACGCGGCCTTCGGTGGCGCGCCGGGTCTGCGCGAGCGAACGGAAACGCTGGCCGTCGGGGCCGGGCGCGGGTGGCGGCTCCGTGGCACCGTGCGGCGGTGGTGGGGGAGTGGCGGTCTGGTTCATGTCTCCATCCTGGGCGCGTGAACGCTCCGGGACCATCGGGTGCGTCCCTGATCCGTCCCTGAGACGGCCCGGAGAACCCCGAGGATTTTCCCGCATGGCCGTGAGGGTGCGGCACATGTGACGATCATGGGGTGACCTCGACTGCCCTGCCGCTACGCCGCGCCTACCGCCCGGCGGGTCGCCGCCTGGTCTCCGGCGTGAGCGCGGGGGTCGCCGAACACCTCGGGGTCGACACCCTCTGGGTGCGCCTCGCCTTCACGGTGACGGCGATGATCAACGGCGCGGGCCTGGTCGCCTACCTGCTGCTGTGGCGCTTCCTGCCGATCACCGACGACACGATCAGCCCCGGCCTCGACGCTGCGGCCCGCGGCGGGCTGCGGCCGGGGCGCACGACGACCTGGATCGACCACACGCGCGCTGTGGCGGTTCTCGCGCTCGGTGCGGGCGTCGGCCTTGCGCTGCAGGTGTCGGGCCACGGCATCGCCTGGGGCATGTTCGTCCCCCTGGTCATCGGCGGGGTGGGTCTGGCGGTGATGTGGCGTGGTCTGGACGACGTGGCGTTGCTGGCCGCCCGGCGGATGCGCTGGTGGTCGGTCCTGCGGGTGGGCGTGGGCCTGGGCCTCGTCGCGCTCGCCGGGGCCTATCTCGTGACCGTCGAGAGGGGCAGGTCGGCGTTGACCGACGCGGGCGCGGCGCTCGTGGTGGCGCTGGTCGGTCTCGGACTCGTGCTCGGGCCGTGGATCGCCTCGCTGATCGCCGACCTGGGTGCCGAGCGGCGCGAACGGGTGCGTTCGCAGGAGCGCGCCGACGTCGCCGCCCACCTGCACGATTCGGTGCTCCAGACCCTCTCGCTCCTGCAGAAGTACGCCGACGATCCGGCTACTGTCGCCACGGTCGCGCGCCGCCAGGAGCGCGAATTGCGAGCCTGGCTGTACGGCGGCGACGACCCGGCTCCCTCGAGCCTGAGCCTGGCGCTGCGTGCTGCCGCCGATGAAGTCGAGGACCACCATCGCGTCGCCGTCGAACTCGTCATGGTCGGGGAGACCCAGGTCGATGCCGACGTGGCTGCTCTGGTCCGCGCCGCGCGCGAGGCGATGCTCAACGCCGCTACCCATGCCGGGGTCGACCGCGTCGACGTCTTTGCCGAGGTCACGCCGCGTGCCGTCGAGGTTTTTGTGCGCGACCGGGGGACCGGCTTCGACCCCGAACGCATCGACCCCGACCGCATGGGCATGCGCGGTTCGATCCTCGAAAGGATGGGGCGCCACGGCGGGTCGGCCCGGGTGAGGTCGGCCCCCGGCGAGGGCACGGAAGTCGCCATGGTCATGCCGCGCGAGGATGGACCGCGCGAAGCCCCGCCGACCACCGACCAGGAGCGCCGATGACCTCCCTCCCGCCCGAGATGTCCGCGGCGCTGCGCGTCGTGCTTGTCGACGACCATGCGATGTTCCGCACCGGTGTCCGGGCCGAGATCGCCGACACCGTGCATGTCGTCGGTGAGGCGGGGGACGTGGACGAGGCCGCCGCGGTCATCACCGCCGAGCGGCCCGACGTGGTGCTGCTCGACGTGCACCTGCCCGGTGGCGGCGGCCGCGAGGTGCTGCGCCGGATCGCCACGGCCTGCCCCGAGGTGCGGTGCCTGGCGCTGTCGGTCAGTGACGCGGCCGAGGACGTCATCGGCGTCATCCGGGCCGGAGCGCGCGGCTATGTGACCAAGGCGATCTCCGGGCCGGAACTGCTCGACGCGATGCAGCGGGTCGCGGCGGGGGACGCGGTGTTCAGCCCGCGTCTGGCCGGTTTCGTGCTCGACGCCTTCGCCGGGTACGTCGAGGTGGCGCAGGTCGACAGCGACCTCGACCGGCTCACCGAGCGCGAGCGGGAGGTGATGCGGCTCATCGCCCGCGGCTACGCCTACAAGGAGGTCGCCAAGGAGCTGTTCATCTCGCCGAAGACCGTCGAGACGCACGTGTCCAGCGTGCTGCGCAAGCTCCAGCTGTCCAGCCGACACGAGCTGACCCGCTGGGCCAGCGACCGCCGATTGATCTGACGGACCGGATCAGTCGGCGCGGCGGTTTACACTCGTGCGGGCAGGAACGGCGGCGCGTCGGCACCTGCACACCGAAGGGGGAACTATGTCGAGGCGGGCAGCCGTAACGCTGGCACTGGCGGCGACGCTGGTCGTGAGCTTGGCCGGGTGCGGCGGCAAGGACGATCCGCAGCCCGATGTGACGCCCGCCGAGACAACTACCTTTGACCCCGACGCGCTCGACCTGGGCCGTATCGATCCGACCGGTACTGACGTCGATACGGCGCTGACCCCGGAGAACGCGCGGCGCGCTGCGGCTATGGAACTGGGCGAGTATCTCGTCTTGCCTCAGCAGCTCGACGAGGAGATGACCGGCTACGGCATCGAGACGATGGCCATGAGCGAGCCGGAGGATTTCGACCACACGTTCACCTCCTCGGGCGACGCCTTCGCCTCGGCTCAAGTCGGTTTGCTCACCCGGCGGGTCCGGGGTAACGCGGACGCCTGGATCACCACCGCCATTGTGCAGTTCCCCGATTCCGCCGCTGCCCAGGCCGCAGTGCAGACGACGGCCGATGTCATGGTGGCTCCCGATGAGACCGGGGCGGCGAAGTACGTGACTGAGTCGGTGCCGGGGGACGACGAGGCCGTCGGCCTCGCCGCCGTCAGCAACGACGTCGCCAATCAGGTGTACGTTCTGCGCGCCTACGGGCCGTTCCTCGTCTTCGGCTGGTTCTACGACATCGACGGCGACATGGACGACGTGCGCAACGAGCGCGACGACTTTCTGCTTGAGCAGTCGCTGTTGCTCGACGGCGTCGATCCGGTAGAGATCTCTGAGGAGCCGACTAAGCGCGACCTTGACCCGACGGGCCTGTGGTCCAAGGTGCTGGCCGCCGACGGGCGCGGCACGCTCGTCGACGATGCCGCCATCTACGGCGGGCACACCGCGCAGATCTTCCAGATCGACGCGAGCGGTCTGGAGCGGGCCTTCGACAAGGCCGGTATTTCGCGGGTGGCGACCAATGTGACCACCGTGTATGTCGCCGAAAACGCCCGCGGTGCTACCTCCCTGGTCGACGACTTCGTCGACCAGGCGCTTGATGTAGGCCTGGAGAAGACCGACTCGCCGGCCGGCCTCGGCGACGCGATCTGCATCGAGAAGCCCGACGAGGACGATCCGGACCTGTTCTTCTGGCCGTCGTTCATGTGCTATGCCATCTGGGATTCCTACGCGCTGGAGTCCAGTGGCGTCTCGCTGGAGGAGGCCCAGCAGCGGATCAGCGCGCAGGCGCTGCTCATGTACGAGGAGACCTCCGGCCAGAAGCGCTCCTCCTGAGCGACGGCACACGGAACGTTCACCTGGGCGCAATGTGACGGGTCTAGCCTGGGCGACATGAAGCAGCCGCATCTGATCGTCCTGTTCGGGGCTACCGGCGATCTCGCCCGCCGCAAACTTCTTCCCGGACTCATGCACCTGGTGCAGTCCCAGCTCGTGGGCGACGCGCGCATCATCGGCGTGTCGATGGATGACTTCGACGACGACGAGTTCCGCCAGTTCACGCTGCAGGCCTGCCGCGAGTTCGGCACCCGGCCGGTCCGCAGCGACGAGTGGGACGATTTCGCCGACAAGCTCGCCTACGTCAATGTGGCCCAGGGGGCGCAGGTCTTGGCCGCTCGTGCTGCGGATCTGGAGGCGAGCCTCGGCGAGGGGGCGCGCCGGCTGCACTATCTGAGCGTCCCGCCGAAGGCGGCGCTCGACGTGGTGCGCACGCTGGCCGAGGCCGAGCTGGTGGACCGTGCGCGCATCATCATGGAGAAGCCCTTCGGCACCGATCTGGCCAGTGCCCGCGCGCTCAATGCCTCGATCCACGAGGTCTTCGCCGAGGAGCAGATCTTCCGCATCGACCACTTCCTCGGCAAGGAGGCTGCACTCAACATCTTGGCCTTCCGGTTCGCCAACGGCCTGTTCGAGCCGATCTGGAATCGCAACTTCATCGACCACGTGCAGATCGACGTGCCCGAGACGCTGTCGGTCTCGGGTCGCGCGGGGTTCTACGAGGGCACCGGGGCTTTCAAAGACATGGTGGTGACTCACCTGCTCCAGGTCCTCGCGTTCATGGCGATGGAGCCGCCGACCGCGTTGAACTCCGATGCAATCAGCGAGGAGAAGAACAAGGTCTTCCGCTCGATGCGTCCGTTGGTCCCGGCCGACGTCGTGCGCGGCCAGTACGCGGGATACCGCTCAGAACCCGGCGTCGCGGCTGATTCGGAGACCGAGACCTTCGTGGCGCTCAAGGCCGAGATCGACAACTGGCGCTGGGCCGGGGTGCCGTTCTACCTGCGCACCGGCAAGCGCATGGCCGAGGGCGCGCGCATCATCTCCATCGCCTTCCGTGAGCCGCCCAAGTCGATGTTCCCCGAAGGCTCGGGGGTTGGCCGTTCCGGTCCGGACCACCTGACTTTCGATCTGGCCGACGCTTCGCGTATGTCGTTGTCGTTCTACGGCAAACGACCCGGACCGGGCATGAAGCTCGACAAGTTGTCCATGCAGTTCGCCATGCAGGAGACCGGACGGCAGGGCGACGTGCTGGAGGCGTACGAGCGGCTGATCCACGACGCGATGCTCGGCGAGCGGACTTTGTTCACCACGGCGGAGGGCATCGAACGCCTCTGGGAGGTCAGCCAGCCGCTGCTCGACGATCCGCCGCCGGTGCGCCTGTACGACCAGGGGACCTGGGGGCCGAACGCGGTGCACCAGCTCATCGCACCACGCAGTTGGCGCCTGCCGTTCGAACGCCGCTGGCGCGACGCCCCCACCGACGACTGAGAGGTTCCGCCAATAGGTCCGCTGGCTGAGGTGCGAGCGAGGAACGAGCGAGCCTCGAAGCCGGCGGTGGTGGGGTCCCTTCGAGGCTCGCAAGCTCGCACCTCAGGGGCCGAGGCTCGCCTATTGGCGCGCATTCTGCGCCGGCCTCCCGAGCGCGTCCGGGCGCCAGCGGCGGGTCGGAGCGTGTCGGTGGCGGCGACTAGGCTGGCACGACGATGACGCTGCCTTTCCCCGTGCCCGAGTTGCGCCCTGCGGCCGATGCCGCTCCCCGCCCCGCCGAACGTCGCCTCCCGCGCTCGGAGACGCTCTTGGAAGGCTTGAACGACCCGCAGCGGGCCGCCGTGGGTCACGAGCCGGGGCAGGTGCTCGTGGTCGCCGGAGCCGGGTCGGGCAAGACGCGCGTCCTGACCCGCCGCATCGCCTGGCTCATGGCCGCACGCCGCGCCGCGCCGGGGTCGATCCTGGCGATCACTTTTACCAACAAGGCCGCCGCCGAGATGCGCGAACGGGTCGCCGATGCCGTCGGCGGCGCGGCGCGTGCCATGTGGGTCTCCACCTTCCACTCCGCCTGCGTGCGCATTCTGCGCCGCGAGGCCACCACGCTCGGCTTCACCTCGTCGTTCACGGTCTACGACGCGACCGACGCCAAACGCCTCGTCACGCTCGTCTGCCGTGACCTGCAGCTCGACCCCAAGCGGGTCAACCCGCGGGCGGTCCTCAACTGGATCAGCAACCACAAGAACGAGCTGGTTGACCACGAGACCGCACGCAGCCAGACGTCGACGCCCACCGAGGAGACCTTCGCGGAGGTCTACGGCGAGTACCAGCGCCGGCTCGCCGCCGCCAACGCGATGGACTTCGACGACCTCATCATGCACACCGTGCACCTGTTCCAGGCGTTCCCAGCCATCGCCGAGTCCTATCGGCGGCGCTTCCGCCACATCCTCGTCGACGAGTACCAGGACACCAACCACGCCCAGTACGCGCTGATCCGCGAGTTGTGTGACGACGGCACCGACCTCATGGTCGTGGGCGACTCCGACCAGTCGATCTACGCCTTCCGGGGTGCCACGATCCGCAACATCCTGGAGTTCGAGAAGGACTTCCCCTCCGCCGAGACCATCGTGCTGGAGCAGAACTACCGCTCGACGCAGACCATCTTGTCGGCCGCCAACGCCGTCATCAGCCGCAACGAGGGCCGCCCCGCCAAGAACCTGTGGTCGGCGGCCGGCGAAGGCGAGAAGATCGTCGGCTACGTCGGTGACGACGAGCGCGACGAGGCCCAGTTCATCGCCGACGAGATCGACACGCTCGTCGACGACGGAGCGGTCACGCCTGCGGGGGTCGCGGTGTTCTACCGCACCAACGCCCAGAGCCGTGTCTTCGAAGAAGTCTTCATCCGCGTCGGCCTGCCCTATCGCGTGGTCGGCGGCGTGCGCTTCTACGAGCGCAAGGAGGTCCGCGACGCACTGGCCTACCTGCGGGCGGTAGCCAACGAGCGCGACGCCGTCTCGCTGCGCCGCATCGTCAATGAGCCGAAACGGGGTATCGGCGAGCGGGCCGAGGCGGCGCTGGAGCGATTCGCCGGCCGTGAGCAGATCAGCCTGGCCGAGGCGATGCGCCGTACCGGCGAGATCACCGACCTCGCCACCCGGTCGGCGAAGGCCATCGGTGAGTTCGCCGAGGTCATGGACGGCCTGCGGGCGCTGGCCGCTGACGGTGCGCCCGCCGATCAGGTGCTGGAGGCGGCCCTGACCCGCACCGGGTACCTCGCCGCGCTCGAAGCCAGCGACGACCCGCAGGACGAGACACGGGTGGAGAACCTCGCCGAGCTGGTGGCGGTGGCGCGTGAGTTTGTCGCCGGAGCCGCCCAGGTCGAGGACGTCGAAGACGACCCTGAGTCGGCCGAGGAACCGGCACCGTTCGCGCCCGGCTCGCTGGACGCCTTCCTCGAACGGGTCTCCCTGGTCGCCGACGCCGACTCCCTGCCTGTGGAGGGCGACGGCGTCGTGACGCTGATGACGCTGCACACGGCCAAGGGCCTGGAGTTCCCGGTCGTCTTCCTCACCGGCATGGAGGACGGGATCTTCCCGCACCAGCGCTCGCTCGGTGACGCCTCCGAACTGGCCGAGGAGCGGCGACTGGCCTACGTCGGCATCACGCGCGCCCGCGAACGCCTCTACCTCACGCGCGCGACGAGCCGGTCGGCCTGGGGTGCCCCGGCCTACAACCCGGCGTCGCGCTTCCTCGACGAGGTGCCGGAGACGCTGCTCGACTGGCGCCGGGAGGCACCGGCGCTGACCTCCTGGATGCCGTCGGTGCCCTCGGCCTCGGCGCTGTCCGGTGCGCGGCGCGAGCGCGCCGGGTCCGGCCGGGCGTTCACCTTGCGGGCGGTCTCGCGGGCGGCGGATATGACGGGGGTGCTCTCGCTGGAGCCGGGTGACCGCGTCACGCACGACACCTACGGTCTCGGCACGGTCGTCGCGCTCGACGGCAACGGCCAGAACATGCAGGCGTCGGTCGACTTCGGCTCGGCCGGCGTCAAGCGCCTCATCCTGCGCTACGCCCGACTCGAGAAGCTGTAGACGACCGGTCCCTGAGGCGTGAGGCCGCCTGCGGCCGAGCCTCGAAGGGACCCACCCTCCGCAGGCTCCGCCCTTCGAGGCTCGTCGCACCTCAGGACCCGGCTCCGCTCGTTCCTCGCGGTCCCTGAGGTGCCGCGAGGAACGAGCAGCCTCGAAGGGCGCACCTCAGCCAGCGGGAGCGCTTACGGGTAGACGTTGTGGTCGTGGAAGTACGGCTCGGGGTCGGCCGAGTGGCCGCCGCCGGGCTTGACCTCCACGTGCAGGTGCGGGCCGGTCGAGCGACCGGTCGAACCGGTGTAGCCGACGACCTCGCCGGCCACGACATGCTGGCCGACCTTGACCACCTGGCGACTCTGGTGGCAGTACATGATGACGAGATCTTCCGCATCGAGCTGGAACTGCGTCATATTGCCGCAGTTGCCCGAATACTTGACCGCGATCACCGTGCCGGAGGCGATGGCGACGATGGTCGATCCGCTGGGACCGGCGAAGTCCAAGCCGCTGTGTCCCTTGCCCCACAGCGAGTTGGTGGTGCCGTAGCGCCCGGTGATGTGGTAGCCGGTCACCGGCAGAACCCACTGGTTCGCCTTGAGCTCGTCGGCCTTGGCCTGCGTGGCGACCTGCAACTCCTGCTGGGCGGCGAGCAACTGATCGGCCTGGGCCTTGGTCTGCTCCTCGAGCAACTCGCGGTCGAAGTCACGACTGACGTCGAAGCCACCGCTGCTCGCATCTGCTGAGAGCGCCTGGTAGTCGCCACTCAGCGTGCCCGAGTCGGTACGGTCACTGATGATCGCCGAGCCGAGTCCGGCTGCGACAAGGGCCAACGCACCGATGGTGGCCATGGACGGGCGGAAAGCCGAGGAAGTACGCCGCCGCGCCGCGCGCCGTCCGCCTCGTGCCTGCGCGGCGCGTTCGGTGGACTGATGACGTACGTCGAGTCGTCGCTTCGGCGCGGGAGAAGAACTCACGCACGACCTCCGACCCTGAGACGACACAAACCTAGCTAACTATAGCCGACCGTCAGGGCACCGCGCATGCCTAATGCCCAAATCCGAACTGCAGGAGCCGTGATGGCAGGAGCGGCGTGGTCCGCATGTGGGTGGGCTCACATATTCCGGCTGGTCGCGGCGCTGCTATGACGGCTCTCCGACGGGGCGAAATCGGGCCTCGCCGGGGCACCGCGTTCGCCGCGCAGCAGGTCGATGACATCGCCGTGACCTGCGCGAGGCCGAAGAGCGACTGACGGGTAACCGACCCGATACCCGGCACGGGAATCTCGGAGAGATAGAGTCGCCTCGGTTTTCCAGCGGCGTAGGCCGCCTGGACCCCAACTCAATCATTCGTCAACACCACAGGACGGTTATCACCGTGGATCTGATGGAATACCAGGCGAAGGAACTCTTCGCCAAGCACGGCGTCGCTACGACGCTCGGCAAGGTCGTCACGACGGCCGACGAGGCCAAGGCTGCGGCCGAGGAGATCGGCGGCGTCACCGTCGTCAAGGCGCAGGTCAAGGCCGGCGGCCGAGGCAAGGCCGGCGGCGTGAAGATCGCCAAGACCGCCGACGAGGCCTATGAGTACGCCTCGGCCATCTTGGGCATGGAGATCAAGGGCCTCACGGTCAACCGTGTGCTCGTGACCCCGGCGACCCCGCCGGTCGAGGAGTACTACTTCTCCTTCCTGCTCGACCGCTCCAACCGCAGCTACCTGTGCATCGCGAGCGTCGAGGGCGGCGTGGAGATCGAGGAGGTCGCCAAGACCAACCCCGAGGCGGTCCGCCAGATCCCCGTCGACGCCGGAACCGGTGTGGACGAGGCTAAGGCCCGCGCCATCGTCGAAGAGGCCAAGTTCCCGGCCGAGCTCGCCGAGCAGGCCGTGGCGATGGTCCAGTCGTTGTGGAAGGTCTTCACCGAAGAGGACGCCACCCTCGTCGAGGTCAACCCGCTGGCGCGCCTTGAGGGCGACAAGCTGGAGGCCCTCGACGGCAAGGTCTCCCTCGACGACAACGCCTCGGAGGTCCGTCACCCGGACCATGAGGCGTTCGTCATCACCGAGGAGGCCGACCCGCTGGAGGCCAAGGCCAAGGCCAAGGGCCTCAACTACGTCAAGCTCGACGGCGAGGTCGGCATCATCGGCAACGGCGCGGGACTCGTGATGAGCACCCTCGACGTCGTCGCGTACGCCGGTGAGCGTCACGGCAACGTCAAGCCCGCGAACTTCCTTGACATCGGCGGCGGTGCCTCGGCGCAGGTCATGGCCGACGGTCTCGACGTGATCCTCGGCGATCCGCAGGTCAAGAGCGTGTTCGTCAACGTCTTCGGCGGCATCACCTCCTGTGACGCGGTCGCCAACGGCATCAAGGGTGCCCTGGAGCTGCTCGGCGAGAACGCCACCAAGCCGCTCGTCGTGCGTCTCGACGGCAACAACGTCGACGAGGGTCGCGCGATCCTGGGCGAGCTGAACCACCCGCTCGTGACGCTGGTGGACACGATGGACGGTGCGGCCGACAAGGCCGCCGAGCTGGCGAACGCCTGAGGGACGGAGAAACAATATGTCGATTTTCCTGAACAAGGATTCCAAGGTCATCGTCCAGGGCATCACCGGCGGTGAGGGTTCCAAGCACACCGCGCGCATGCTCGCGGCGGGCACCAACATCGTCGGCGGCGTCAATGCGCGCAAGGCCGGTACGACTGTGACGCACACCGACGCCTCGGGTGCCGAGGTCGAGCTGCCGGTCTTCGGCAGCGTGGCCGAGGCCATCGAGAAGACCGGTGCCGACGTATCGGTGGCCTTCGTGCCGCCGGCGTTCACCAAGGATGCCGTCATCGAGGCCATCGATGCCGAGATCGGCCTGCTCGTGGTCATCACCGAGGGCGTGCCGGTGCAGGACTCTGCGGAGTTCTGGGCCTACGCGCAGGGCAAGAAGACCCGCATCATCGGTCCGAACTGCCCCGGCATCATCACCCCCGGCGAGGCGCTGGCGGGCATCACCCCGGCCAACATCGCCGGCAAGGGTCCCATCGGCCTGGTGTCGAAGTCGGGCACGCTGACCTACCA
Source organism: Aeromicrobium sp. (assembly GCF_047607065.1). Lineage (GTDB taxonomy): Bacteria > Actinomycetota > Actinomycetes > Propionibacteriales > Nocardioidaceae > Aeromicrobium. The sequence continues at coordinate 29,388 of NZ_JASGDU010000047.1, read as the reverse complement.
GATGATGTACGAGCTGCGTGACTTCGGCTTCTCGACTGCCATCGGCATCGGCGGCGACCCGATCATCGGCACGACGCACATCGACGCGCTGGAGGCCTTTGAGAACGATCCGGAGACCACGGCCATCGTGATGATCGGCGAGATCGGCGGTGACGCCGAGGAGAAGGCCGCCGCCTACATCCAGGCGAACGTCACCAAGCCGGTCGTCGGCTACGTGGCGGGCTTCACCGCTCCGGAGGGCAAGACGATGGGCCACGCCGGTGCCATCGTGTCTGACGGTGCGGGCACCGCGCAGGGCAAGAAGGAGGCCCTCGAGGCCGCCGGGGTCAAGGTCGGCAAGACGCCGAGCGAGACCGCCGAGCTGCTGCGGAGCATCCTCAACGCCCAGTAAGAGGATGCACGGATAGGCGCTGGCTGAGGTGCGTAGGCCGCTTGCGGCCGGAGCCTCGAAGCCTGCTGCGGTGGTGGGTCATGTCGCCCTTCGAGGCCGCTCGTTCCTCGCGGCACCTCAGGACCCGGTGTGCTGCGCTCGCACCTCAATGACCAGGTTCCGCCTATCCACGCACGTTCCAAGGCATCGCGCTCCTGTATGACGGGGAGCGGGTATCCGGTTCCGGCCGGGTGCCCGCTCCCCGTCGGCTTTTCTGCTGCCGGTGCGGGTACGGTCAGCGGGAGGCGTACGCGAGGCGCTGCGCGGCGCGCTGGGCCACGAAGGTGAACACGTCACCGCTCATGTCGGCCGTGCCGCTGGGCGTGAATAGGATGCGTGCCACCGCCGGGCCGCGCTGCACCACGGCGGTGCGCATCATCACCGGGCTGCCGCCGTCGACCTGCAGGGTCAGGGTCCAGGTGGCACCGCGGAACTCCGGGGACTCTCCGAAGGTCTGCGCCTCGGTGACACGGGCCGCCAGGTTGGTCGCCGGGCAGTCGTTGAGCGCCGCCTGAGCCTGATCGACGAAGGTCGTGGCGGCCTCCGTTGACGGGAAGCTCGCTACGGACTCGACGATGCCGAAGGCCGACGGCAACGTCGGGGTATCGGGCAACAGGAAGATGCGCGTCGCCGCCTCGGCACCGGAGGCCGAGAAGTCCGACGTGTTGCACGTCGTGGCCGAGGCCGCCGTAGTGGCCGTCTCGCTCTCGGTCCGTACCCAGGGTGAGTCGACGTCGGGCAGAGGCGGCAGGTCGACGGCCCCGAGGAAAGCCGGATCGCTGGCCAGCGCGGGCGGGTCGACGGCGACCGCAGTGGGCGTGTCGTCGCACTTCCCCCCGCTGTCGTTGCAGACTTTCTGCAGCGAGTCGTTGACGGTCATGGCGAAGTCGTCGATGGCCGGGGGCGTGGATCCCTCGGTCTCGTGGGTCAGTGTCGTCGTGACCACGCCGGACCGGCTCAACCCGACGGTGACGGTGCGCGGGACATCGCCGTGCACGACCAGGCGCAGCACCAGCACGTCGCCGTACGGCCTTGCCACCCGGTAGGACTCGGTCAGCTGCACCCGCGGGACCTCGCAGTCGGCGAACCAGGTCACGGCGCGCACATAGCCCGCTTCGGCGTCGGCGGTGTTGCGCGCTATCTCGATGGACTGCGACACGCGCTGTGGTGTCGTGTCGGAGGCCTCCAAGGTACGGACGAACACCTTGAGCGGATCGGTGGTCGCAAACCGTTCGGTCGAACACATCGACAGCGGCTCGGCGGCGTCGGTCTGCTCGCTGGTGTCGACGACCTGCCAGCTCGCTGCGGGCGCGAGCCGGGCGATCTGGCCGGAGGTGACGAGGTCGTCGGCGGAGATCTTCTGGGCGTCGAGGATGAGGTCGTGACTCTCCGCGCCGAGGCGTTCGCGGTAGGTGTCGCCGGAGAGCCGGTCCAGCGGTCGTCCGTCGGTCATGGCGAAGGCACCGCCGATCATGGCCAGCACCGTGGCCGCCACGAGCAGGGCGGTGCTCAGCCGGTGGCCGCGGGTGGCCTGGCTGCGGATCTTCTCGGCCTCGGGCATCGGCAGCCGTTCGGTGACCGAAGCCAGGGCGTTCAGCCGCTGTTCGAGGTCGTCGATGCTCTGGCGGGTCGCCTGCTCCAAGGTGGCGATGGCGGTGGTGACGCGCTCGATGGCCTCTTCGTCGCTGACGTCGATCTCGCGGGCGGCGTCGTCGAGGGCCGTCGTGCCGAGGGTCATCAGGACCAGCAGGCGCCGGTCGTCGGCGGGCAGGTCGGCGAGGGCCTCCAGCAGCGCGCTGTCGGCGTCGTCCTCGTGGCGGCGACGTAGGGGATGGGTGCTGCGGCTGACGGTCTGGGCCTTCCACGCCTCGACCCGGACGTAGCGGTGCGGCTCGTGCTCGCCGACCTTGGACCAGTCGCGCCAGGCGTGGCGGTAGGCGTCGATGGTGGCCTCGCGCGCCACCGAGCGGTCACCGGTCAGCGCGTACATGACCTGCAGGGTGTTCTTCGACGTGGAATCGTAGAACGTGTCGAACTCTTCGACCCGCGACATCGAACCCCTCCTCGCGAGTCGGTGTGCCTCCGGAAGACGCCGTAACCCTACAGGGAATGATGGAGTCCGTGCCTTCACCCGTGTCTGTCACCCGGACCGCCGAGCTGCGTTCGGCGGCGTGGCCCGGTGCCATCGCGGCGCTGTGGGCGGCGGCCGCAGGGTGGCTGACGACCCTGGCGGCCGTGCTGCTGGCCGGAGGAGGGGGATCACCGCTCGGCACCGCCCGCGTCGTGACGCGGATCTGGCTGGTCGCCCAGGGCAGCGCGATCTCCATCGACGGCACACGGATCACCCTGATCCCGTGGGGCGGCCTGCTCGTCGCGGTCGCGCTGGTCGCGGCGATGGCCTGGCGGCAGGTGCGCGAGCCGGTCGCCGAGCCGGCGGCCTTCGCGGCGACGGTCGCGGGCACCTACGCGGTGGCGGCTTCCGTCCTCACGGCGCTGGCCAACGACCAGGGTGCCACGGTCCCGACGATCCGCGCGGCGCTCGTGACCTTCGTGCTCGGCGGAGTCGGTGGCGCTGCGGGCTATGCGCTGGCTCACGGGGTGCCGGACGCCTGGTGGCCGCAGGGACGCCCGCAGGTGCGCGCGGTTCTGGCCGGTGCCGGGTGGAGCGCCTTCGGGGTGTTCGTCGCCGCGCTGGTCCTCGTGGTGGCGATGATCGCCCTGCACGTCGAGCGGGCCGCGAGCCTGTGGGCCATGCTCGATCCGGGTTTCGGGGGCGGCCTGGGGCTGGCGCTCGTGTGCGTGCTGTGCGTGCCGACCCTCGCGCTGTGGGCGGTGGCGGTGCTGCTCGGTCCCGGCTTCGGCGTGGGCACCGACACCTCGGTCGACCTCATGCACGCGAACCTCGGCCAGCTCCCCGGGCTGCCGGTGCTCGCCGCGCTGCCGGCCCCCGGAGACATTCCCGGCTGGGCGTTCCTGCTGGCGCTGGTGCCGGCGCTGTCGGCCGGATGGGCCGGATGGCACCTCGTGCGCAGCGGCCGCCTCGACCTCGCGGTGGACTTCTGGTGGGGCGTGGGGCTGGCCGCCGGTGCCGGGGGGCTGGGCGGGGTGCTCCTGGCAGTCCTGGCGTACGCGTCGAGCGGTGCCGTCGGCCCGGGCCGGATGGCGCAGGTCGGACCGGAATCGCTGTGGGCGCTTTTCGCCGGGGTGCCGATGATGGTCGTGGCCGCCGGGTTTGCGGCAGCGGCGGCCCACTATCGTGGTGGCCGTGCCCCGCAAGCCTGACGCGACGCCCATCGTCGTCCTCGTCTCGGGTAGCGGCACCAATCTCCAGGCCCTCATCGACGCTGCGGCCGACCCCGCCTTCGGCGTGCGCATCGCGGCGGTCGGTGCCGACCGGGACGGTATCGAGGCCCTGGCGCGCGCACGCCGGGCCGGGATCGACACCTTCGTCCTGCCCGTCACCGACTTCCCCGACCGCGCCGCCTGGGACGCCGCCCTCGCCGAGTGCGTCGGTGCCCACGACCCGGCCCTCGTCGTGCTCGCGGGCTTCATGCGACTGGCCGGCCCGGCCTTCCTCGCGCGCTTCGGCGGCCGCACGCTGAACACCCATCCGGCGCTCTCGCCGTCGTTCCCCGGCATGCACGGCCCGCGCGACGCGCTGGCCTACGGCGTCAAGATCACCGGCGCGACCTTGTTCGTCGTCGACGAGGGCGTCGACACCGGCCCTATCGTGGCCCAGGTCGCGGTGCCGGTCCACGACGACGATACCGCCGAGACCCTGCACGAACGCATCAAGATCAGCGAGCGCGCCATGCTCGTCGAGTGGGTGGGGCGGCTGGCCACGGCCGGCTACTCGGTCGACGGCCGCCGCGTCGTCCCCGGCTCCGCCCCGCATCCCCCGGACCCCAAGGACATCCCATGACTCAGCGCCCCCTGCGCCGCGCCCTCGTTTCGGTCTACGACAAGACCGGCCTCGACGACCTCGCCCGCGACCTGCACGCCGCCGGCGTCGCCATCGTCTCGACCGGATCGACGGCCAAGACCATCGAGGCCGCCGGGGTGCCGGTCACGCCGGTCGAGGAGCTGACCGGGTTCCCCGAGTGCCTCGACGGCCGGGTCAAGACACTGCACCCGCACGTCCACGCGGGCATCCTGGCCGATTCGCGGCTGGAGTCCCACGTGGCGCAGCTGGCCGACCTGGGCGTGGAGCCGTTCGACCTCGTGGTCGTCAACCTCTACCCCTTCCGCGAGACGGTCGCCTCCGGCGCGACGCCCGACGAGTGCGTCGAACAGATCGACATCGGCGGTCCGTCGATGGTGCGCGCGGCGGCCAAGAACCATCCGAGCGTGGCCATCGTGACCTCGCCGCGGGCCTACGGCGACGTCCGCGAGGCGCTGGCCGCCGGCGGTTTCACCTTCGAGCAGCGCCGCCGCCTGGCCGCGCAGGCCTTCGCGCACACCGCCGCCTACGACGCGGCGGTCGCCTCTTGGTTCGCCTCGTCCTATGACGGGTCCGAGGACGGCTGGCCGGAGTTCGTCGGCGAAGCGTGGGACAAGGCCGCAGTGCTGCGCTACGGCGAGAACCCGCACCAGCAGGCCGCGCTCTACACCGGTGGCAGCGGCGGCGGCCTGGCCGGCGCCGAGCAGTTGCACGGCAAGGAGATGAGCTACAACAACTACGTCGACACCGACGCGGCGATCCGCGCGGCCTTCGACCACGCCGAGCCGGCGGTGGCGATCATCAAGCACGCGAACCCCTGCGGCATCGCGGTCGGCGAGAACGTGGCGCTGGCGCACCGCCGAGCGCATGCGTGCGACCCGGTTTCGGCGTTCGGCGGGGTGATCGCGGTCAACCGCCCGGTGTCGCTGGAGATGGCCGAGCAGGTGGCGGAGGTGTTCACCGAGGTCATCATCGCTCCGGACTACGAGGCGGGTGCCGTCGAGGTGCTGCAGGGTAAGAAGAACATCCGCATCCTGCGAGCGGGCGACCTGGACCCTTCGCGGCTCGCAGGCTCGCACCTCGGGGAGCGGGGAGAAACGGAGTTCCGCCAGATCAGCGGGGGCCTGCTCGTGCAGGTGCGCGACCAGGTGAGCCAGGACGACCCGGCCACGTGGACGCTGGCCTCCGGCGAGCCGGCCGACGAGGCGACGCTGGCCGACCTGGCCTTCGCCTGGCGGTCGGTGCGGGCGGTGAAGTCCAACGCGATCCTGCTGGCCTCCGGCGGTGCCGCAGTAGGGATCGGCATGGGGCAGGTCAACCGGGTGGACTCGTGCCGCCTGGCCGTCGAGCGCGCCGGTGCGCAGAGGGCTAGCGGCTCGGTGGCGGCCTCGGACGCCTTCTTCCCGTTCGCCGACGGTCCGGGCATCCTCATTGAGGCCGGGGTCAAGGCCATCGTCCAGCCGGGCGGCTCGGTGCGCGACGCCGAGACCATCGAGGCCGCGCAGGCCGCCGGGGTGACGATGTACCTCACCGGCACCCGCCACTTCTTCCACTGAGCAGACGGCGACAGGCGGCGAGGAGGTCCCTTCGGGAGCGGTGTGGCCGGTCTCTGAGGTGCGACGAAGGAGCCTCGAAGAGACCCCACCATCGCAGGCTTCGAGGCTCGCTCGTTCCTCGCTCGCACCTCAGCCAGCGGGGCCTACTGCGGAATCTCCTACTTGCCGGTGCGCAGGGCGGTGGTGACGGCGTCCTCGCCGAGTAGATGGGCCGCGACGAGATGGCGCAGCGAGGTCGCCAGCAAGCGGGCCTCCTCGGCGTCGCTGCTGGCCCCGCTCTGCCGGCGGAAAGCGCTGCCGGCGATGAGGGCGGTGATGGCCGAGGCGAGGGTGTCGACGCTCTCGATCCGCAGGCGCGTCAGCATCGAACGGGTCAGGTCGTCGAGGGCGGTGAGCGCCTGGGCGGCCAGCTCGCGCAACTCCGGGTCGCGCGCCGAGGCGAGGTAGATCGCCAGCTGGGTGCCGGCGATCTCCGGGCTGCGGGCGCTGTAGACGGTCTCGATGAAGGCTGCGGCGGCGTCGATGTCGGCGGAGGTGTCGAACTCGACGTCGGTCAGGGCGCGCAGGGTATCGATCCACGTCTGAAGGTGGTGTGACAGCGCCTCGCGGACGAGTTCGGTGATCGAGGTGAAGTAGTAGGTCGTCGTCGCGGGCGGCAGGCCGGCGCGGGCGGCGACGGCGCGATGGGTGATGGCGCGGGCACCGCCTTCGGCGAACAACTCGAGGGCGGCCTCCAGGAGTGCGTCGCGCCGGGCACGGCTGCGTGCCTGGCTCAACTGCGCTCTCGACGCCATGACGGCTCCTCACCTGCGAATCGGACTGCCGCCTGAAGTCTATGGGGCGCGGCGCGCGCCGAGGCAGGCGTGTTCGGGTGATTCGCGGGGCGAGTGGGAGTATGGGACGTGTGACTGCGTACATTCTCGACGGCAAGGCCGTGGCCGCCCAGATCAAGTCCGAACTCGCGACCCGCGTGGCGGTGCTCGCCGAGCAGGGGATCGTGCCCGGTCTGGGCACCGTCTTGGTCGGTGACGATCCGGGGAGCCATTGGTACGTCGGTGCCAAACACCGCGACTGCGCGGAGATCGGGATCCGTTCGATCCGCGTCGACCTGCCCGCCACGGCGACGCAGGCCGAGGTCGAGGCCGCCGTCGACCGGCTCAACGCCGACCGCGACTGCACCCTCTACATCGTCCAGCTGCCGCTGCCGAAGGGCCTCGATGAGAATGCGGTGATCGGCCGGATCGACCCCGCCAAGGACGCCGACGGCCTGCATCCGACCAATCTCGGCTGGCTCGTCCTGGGCGAGCCGGCGCCGCTGCCGTGTACCCCGCGCGGCATCATCGAGCTGCTGCGCCGCCACGAGGTGCCCATCGAAGGTGCGCATGTCGCGGTCGTCGGCCGGGGCATCACCGTCGGCCGTCCGATGGGACTCATGCTGACCCGGCGCAGCGAGAACGCCACGGTCACGCTGTGCCACACCGGCACCCGCGATCTCGCTGAAGAGGTGCGCCGCGCCGACATCGTCATCGCGGCGGCGGGCGTGCCGGGGATCATCACCGCCGACATGGTCAAGCCGGGCGCGGCGCTGCTCGACGTGGGGGTCAGCCGTGACGAGAACAACGCCATCGTCGGCGATCTGCACCCGGACGTGTACGAGGTCGCCGGCTGGGTCGCTCCGAATCCCGGCGGTGTCGGGCCGATGACGCGCGCCATGCTGTTGGCCAATGTCGTCGACGCCACCGAGCAGGCCGTGGGTCGCGTCGGCGGCGTGCCGGGGGACTCGCTGTGAGCCAGGGCGGGCCGTCGCTGTTGCGGGTGCCGCGCACCTACGGGACGCGCGTCTATGTGGTGCTGCTCGCGCTGGTGCTGCTCGGGCTCGCGCTGGTGGCCCTCGGGTATTGGCGCCGGGGCATCGTCGTCGTCGGCGGGTCGTTCGTCATCGCGGCGCTCGTGCGGACGGCACTGTCCGACGAACAATCCGGTCTGCTGGCAGTGCGGGGCAAGACCTTCGACGTCGCCTGGACGTCCTTCGTCGGCGTGGCGCTAATCGTGCTCGGCCTGGCCGTCCCCGGAGTCCCGGCCCCGTAGGGACCGGCCGCAGACCTGGCGGGCGTCGCGGCGCAGGACGGCGGCTCCGGCGGTCGCGGCCAGGAGCGAGGCCAGCAGGACGGCCGCTTTCGCGGCATCGCGCTCGGCACCGCTCGGGAAGGACAGCTCGGCGATGAGCAGGGAGACCGTGAAGCCGATGCCGGTCAACAGGCCCACGCCGACCAGCTCGCGCATCCCGATGCCCGGCGGCAGGCTTAGCGAAGTGAACCGGGTCACCAGCGCGGTCGTCCCCAGCACGCCCACGACCTTGCCGAGCGCCAGCGCGGTCAGGACGGCGATGGCCACCGGCGAGGTCAGGACGTCCAGGACGTCGCCGGCGGGAACGACGACCCCTGCGGCGCAGAACGCGAACAGCGGCAGCGCGATCCCCGACGACCACGGCTGGAGCCGTTCGGCCCAGCGCTGCGCGCGTCCCGTCGCCGCCGGAACCGTCAGCCCGACGAGGACGCCCGCCACCGTCGCGTGGACTCCGGAGTCGTGCATGAACCACCACGCGGCGGCGGACACGGGCGTGAGCAGCCACCAGCGGGGCCGCGCGGCGCGGGCCAGCAGGCCGCACAGCTCTACCAGGCCCAGGGCCGCCGCCAGCGAGACGAGGTCGACCCGCTCGGTGTAGAAGACCGCGATGACGACGATGGCCAGCAGGTCGTCCACGACCGCCAGCGTCAGCAGGAACACCCGTAGCGCCGGTGGCAGCCCGCGCCCGGCCACCATGAGGACGGCGACCGCGAAGGCAATGTCGGTGGCGGTCGGGATCGCCCAGCCGCCCGGATGATCCGAGATCAGCAGATAGAGCGCGGCCGGTGCGGCCATGCCGCCGACGGCGGCCAGTACCGGCACGGCGGCCTCGCGGGGGCGCGACAGGCTGCCGCAGACCAGCTCATGCTTGAGTTCCAGCCCGACGACGGCGAAGAACACCGTGAGCAGCCCGTCGGAGGCCCACGCGGACACCGGAAGGTCCAGATGCAGGACGGACGGTCCGACGACGGCCGAGACGAGATCGCGGTAGGCACCGACGGCCGGGGAGTTGGCCCACAGCAGCGCCAGCAGGGCGGCACTGAGCAGCAGGGCGCTCGCGGCCCTCTGGTCGGTGGCGAGGCGGTACAGGCGGGTCATGGGACTCCTGGGGTCGTCGGCATCATCGCCGACCAGACTTCCCGGCACACCCGAGACGATTCTAGAGGATGCGGATGGGTGCCCCGAAGGGATTCGCTCGAGGCGTGGGCTTCGAGGCTCCGGCCGCAGGCGGCCTGCGCACCTCAGCCATCGGGACGACCGGTCCCTGAGGTGCGAGCGAGGAACGAGCGAGCCTCGAAGGGACCTACCTGCGGGCGACGGCGTGTGATCGGTTCCATGCGGCCTCGGGGAATGGGTGCGCACCGAGGCGGCTTGACTTGAGGGTGACGACCTGCGACAGCCCCGCCGCGACTCCGGTTTCGGCGACCCATCACCTCGGCCTGGCGCTGCTGGCGCTCGCGATGGGCGGCTTCGCCATCGGCACGACGGAGTTCATGACGATGGGCCTGCTGCCGCAGATCGCCGACGGTATCGGTGAGTCGATCCCGACCGCTGGCCACATCATCACCGCCTATGCGTTCGGCGTGGTCGTCGGCGCCCCGCTACTGGTCGCGCTGGGGGCCAGGCTTCCGCGCCGCGGCCTGGCGGTCGCGCTGGTGCTGGCCCTCGGCGTCGGCAATGCCGTGACGGCGCTCGCGGGCAGTTACGGACCGGTCATGCTGGCGCGGTTCGTCGCAGGCCTGCCGCACGGCGCGTACTTCGGCGTCGCCTCGCTGATCGCGGCCTCCCTGGTGCCGCCGCAGCGGCGCGGGCGCGCGGTCAGCTCGGTCATGCTGGGTCTGTCGGTAGCGACCGTCGCGGGCGTCCCGGCGAGCACCTGGCTGGGTCAGGGATTCGGCTGGCGCAGTGCTTATGGCGTTGTGCTCGCCATCGCGGTGCTCGCCGCCGTGCTCATCGCCTGCTTCGTCCCGGCCACACCGGGCAATCCGGCCGCGACGGTCCGTCAGGAACTGTCGGCCCTGGCACGTCCGCAGGTGCTGGTGGCTGCCCTCACCGGGATGATCGGTTTCGGCGGGGTGTTCGCGATGTACTCCTATGTGGCCCCATTGGTCACCGAGGAGGCGGGCCTGCCCGACGGCTCGGTGCCGCTGTTCCTGCTCGCGTTCGGCATCGGCTCGGTCATCGGCACCTGGGCGGCCGGACGGCTGGCGGACTGGGACGTCTGGCGGTCGGTCGTGCTCGGCTTCCTTTCCTCGGTCGTCACGCTGGTACTCGTCGTGCCGCTGGCCGGTTCCGCGACGGCTCTGGCACTGCTCGTGTTCGTCGTCGGAGCGCTCGGCTCGCTGCTGGCGATCAACCTCCAGATCCGGCTCATGCACGAGGCCGGCGACGCCGAGATGCTGGGCGCGGCGATCAACCATTCGGCGCTCAACGTCGCCAACGGCCTGGGTGCCTGGTTCGGCTCGGTGGTGATCGCCGCAGGGCACGGCTATCGCGCGCCGAGCCTGGTCGGTGCCGGTCTCGCGCTGGCCGGGTTGCTGATCTTCCTCGCCGGAACCCGCACCCGCCGGTAGCGGCGGGCGGACTTCGAGGCTCGTCGCCCCCTTCGAGGCTCGGCCGCAAGCGGCCTCACACCTCAGGGTCCGCTCCTCGCACCTCAGCCAGCGGGGTGTGAGTACATGTCAGGTCTCAGCCGGGAACCGTCTGGGCACCGGCCTGGGGGCGCAGCCACACGAGGTCCCCGAGGTGCAGGCCGAGCGCCGTGGCTTCCGTGCGGGTCAGCGAAACCTGGACCGGGTCGTCGTGGCGCGGGTCGGTCGGGGTGACCTCCAGGCGCACCTCGAAGCCGACGCGCGTCCACCGGGTGATCGGGCCGGAGGCCACGGCGGCCTGTTCGTAGCGCGAAATCTCGATGTCGTGCGGCCGGATCAGGTCTCCGGCCAGGCGGGTCACCGGGCCGAGGAAGCTCAACACGAACTCACTCGCCGGGCGGTCGTACAGATCATCGGGGGAGCCGACCTGCTCGATGCGGCCTTCGTTGATGACGACGATCTGGTCGGCGACTTCCAGCGCCTCCTCCTGGTCGTGCGTGACGAACACCGTCGTCACGTGGACGTCGTCGTGTAGGCGTCGTAGCCAGTCGCGCAACTCTTTGCGCACCTTGGCGTCGAGGGCACCGAACGGCTCGTCGAGCAGCAGCACGCTCGGCTCGATGGCCAGCGCTCGCGCGAGGGCCATGCGCTGCCGCTGCCCGCCGGACAACTGCGCGGGTAGCCGGTCGGCCCATTGCGTCAGGTGGACCAACTCCAGCAGTTCGTCCACCCGCGCGGCGATCTCGGCCTTCGGGCGTTTACGGATCTCCAGGCCGAAGGCGATGTTGCGGCGCACGCTGAGATGCTTGAAGGCTGCGTAGTGCTGGAAGACGAAGCCGACATTGCGCCGCTGCACCGGCAGCGCGGTCGCATCGGTTCCTTCGATGACCACTCGTCCTCCGGGGTCGGCCTCCTCCAGCCCGGCGATGACGCGCAGCAGTGTGGACTTGCCGCCGCCGCTCGGTCCGAGCAGAGCGGTGAGCTGTCCGGTGGGGATGGTCAGGTTGATGTCAGTCAGTGCGGCGAAGTCCCCGAAGGACTTGCTGACGCCGGCGATCTCGATGCTCACTGGTGGGACTCCTGGGGGCGAAGGACGGTGACGACGATGAGGGCCAAGACGGCCAGGGCGACCAGCACGAGTGCTGCGGCGTAGGCGGACGCCTCGTTGAAGGAGCTGTATTCGTTCTGGATGAGCAAGGTGGCGGTCTCGCCGTTGAACTCCGCGCCGCGGCTGACGATGCGTATTGCGCCGAACTCGCCGATCGCGCGGGCGGCGCTGAGGACCACGCCGTAGACAACCGCCCAGCGGATCGTGGGCACGGTGATGCGCCAGAAGGTCTGCCAGCCGGAAGCGCCGAGGCTGCGCGCGGCGGTTTCGGCGTCCTCGCCGACCTCCTCCAGTACGGGGATCACCTCGCGGATCACGAGGGGAAGGCTGACGAAGGCGGTCGCCATGACCAGGCCGGGTGTGGAGTTGATGATGCGCAGCCCGACCACCTGCAAGACGTCGCCGAACAGGCCGAGCGAGGTGCTGTAGGTCAAGACGATGGCGAGGCCCACGACGACCGGCGACACGCTCATCGGTAGGTCGACCAGCACCGACAGCGCACGGCGGCCGGGGAAGCGGTGGCGTACGAGTAAGAGGGAGATGCCGACACCGAAGAGCGTGTTGATGACGACGGCCCAGAACGAGACGGTCAGGGTCAGGTTGAAGGCGTAGACCGCCGCCGGATCGCTCAGCCTCTCCCACAGCGGACCGATTCCGCCGGGCTTGCCGTCGGTCGGGTCGAAGGCGCGCTGCACCACGACCGACACCGGCCAGACGACGAGGAAGAACAGGTAGGCCACGACCACGAACCGCAGCGTGTAGGCGAGCGGTCGGGAGCGGTGGGTGATGTTAGCCACGGGCGGCCACCTTCCGTGCGAGGACGTCGAGGGCCACGATGACGACGACCGCGACGAGTAGCAGCAAGACCGCCACCGAAGCGGCTGCGGCCTGCTGATCGCCCTCGATGTATTTGAGGATCTTGAGTGAGGCGACCTCGGTGTGGCGCGGCTGGTTGCCCGCGATGAGGACCAGTGAGCCGAACTCGCTGATCGCGCGGGCGAAGGCCAGGGAGGCACCCGCAGTGATCGCCGGGGCGAGGCTCGGCAGGACGATGCGGCGCAGTGTCGTGGCGCGTGAGGCACCGAGGGAGGCAGCAGCCTCCTCCACGTCGGCGTCTAGTTCCAAGAGCACCGGCTGCACGGTCCGTACGACGAACGGCAACGTGACGAACAGCAGGGCCAGGAAGATGCCTTGGCGGGTGTTGACCACATTGAGGCCGACCGGGCTGTGCGGTCCGTACAGGCTCAGTAACACCAGGCCCGCGACGATGGTCGGCAGCGCGAAGGGCAGGTCGATGACGACTTCCAGCGCGCGCTTGCCCCAGAAGCGATCGCGCACGAGTACCCACGCGATGACCGTGCCCATGACGACGTTGACGACGGTGACCAGGGCCGCCTCGGCCACGGTCAGCCGGATGGCTGCGGCGGTGTCGCCGTCGGTCAGCGTCGCGACGAAGGTGCTCCAGCCCCCCTCGGTCGCGGCGATGACGACGGCCGCGAGCGGGATGAGGACCAGCAGGCTGAACCAGACCACCGCCAGCCCGAGGCCCAGGCCGGAGGCCGGGGTCAGTGTCGAGCGGCGCTGCCGGCGGCGGGGACGGACCTCCGCCCCCGCCGCACGGCTCTCGGTGCTCAGACTCACCCCTGGGCCGCCTGATCGCGCAACTGCTTGATGAGTCCGCCGTCTTCGGCGAAGAACTTCTCGTTGACCGCGTCCCAGCCGCCGAAGTCGTCGGCGATGGTCAGCAGCCGGTCCGGCTGGGGGAACGGGTCGGCCGGGTCGTTGGCACCCTCGACCTCGACGTCGATGCCGTCGATCACCGGGCGGAAGCCCTTCTTGGCGAATTCGGTCTGACCGGTCTTGCTGAGGACGAAGTTCAGCCAGGTGGTCGCGGCTTCCGGGGCGTCCTTGAGCACGGTGCCGGGGTTCTCGATGAGCAGCGTGTCGTCGGGAACGATGTAGTCGTAGGCCTTCCCGTTCTGGCGTGCGAGGATCGCCTCGTTCTCGTAGCTGATGAGCACGTCGTACTCGCCGGTGTCGAAGGCGGTCGTCGCCTCGCGGCCGCTCGCGGACCACTGGTCGACGTTGCCGAAGATGTCCACGAGGAAGCTGTTGGCCTCCTCCTCGGACTTGCCCTGGGCGATGGCGTGACCGTAGGCACCGAGGATGTTCCAGCGCGCGGCACCGGAGGAGTCCGGGTCGGGCGTGACGATGGAGATGTCGTCGCGGGTCAGGTCGTCCCAGCCGGTGATGTTCTTCGGGTTGCCCTCGGGGACGACGAGGACGACGACCGAGCGCGACACGATGCCCTGGTTGTCGTTGTCCTTCCAGTTCTCGTCGATCAGCCCGGCGTCGACGAGGCGGGTGACATCGCCTTCGAGGGAGAAGTGGACGTAGTCGGCGATCTCCGGATCAGCCTCGACCTTGCGGCTCTGATCGCCCGAGGCACCGTAGGAACCCTGGATGTCGATGTTCTTGCCGGCGTCGGTCTCGTGGAACTTCTCCTCGATGGCCTCGTTGGCGGCCTCGGGCACGGCGAAGCCGACGAGGTCCACGGTGGTGGTGTCGGAACTGCCTCCGCCGGCACTGGCGCAGGCGCCGGTGAAGGCGAGCAGGGCGGCGGTGGCCGCAGCGAGCGCGGCGCGATGGGTGCGGCGGGGCCGGATCGGACTCATGGTGCTTCCTGTCGGTTGTCGGCGCCTCGGTGTCGGCGTCGTTCAGCCGGAACACTAGGAACAGTGGTGCCGCTCGGCCCTGCTGTGCCCACGACGTGAAACCGGTCCGCTTCGCGTGCATCCGTGTGCTAGGGCACCCCTGGCTTGTTCGGGTTGTGTGCCGCCTGCCGGTCCCTGAGGTGCGAGTTTGCGAGCCTCGAAGGGACCAGACCGCAGCTCATTTCGAGGCTCGCTCGTTCCTCAGCCAGCGGGTCTATCCGAGCAACTGCCACGTCTCTCCTGCGACACGGCTCCGAGGCTTCGCCGGGACGGAGAAAGGGTTACCTTTCTTGAATTGTTCAAGAAAAGGCGTAGCGTGGCTCTCGTGACCGTGACCCCTGCTGCCGAAGCGCTCTTGCGCGAGGTCGGCTTGCGGGTGACCCGCCCGCGCGTCGCGGTGATGAGCGCCGTCAACGCCCACCCCCATGCCGACACCGACACCGTCATCAGCGTCGCCCGCGAGGAGCTTCCCGAGGTCTCCCACCAGGCGGTGTACGACTCCCTCGCCGCGCTGACTGCCGCTGGACTCGTCCGCCGTATTCAGCCCACCGGCTCGGTGGCGCGGTACGAGTCGCGCGTCGGCGACAACCATCACCATGTTGTCTGCCGATCCTGCGGTGCCATCGCCGATGTCGACTGTGCGGTCGGCCCGGCCCCCTGCCTGACCCCGTCCCATGACCACGGCTATCTCATTGACGAAGCCGAGGTCATCTATTGGGGCTTGTGCCCCTCGTGCCTTTCCCGGACCCCATCCGCCTGACCCACGAAGAGAGAAGAGAAGGATCGACATGGCCGAGCACAATGCCGACCGGCACAACACAGAACTTGGCGACCTCAACGACCCGAGCAACGAGGGTCGTTGCCCCGTCGCTCGCGGCGCGAAGTACCCCGCCGAGAGCGGTAGCAGCAACCGAGGCTGGTGGCCCGACCGCCTCAACTTGAAGATTCTCGCCAAGAACCCCGACGTCGCCAACCCGCTTGGCAGGGATTTCGACTACAAGGCCGCCTTCGAGGCGCTCGACCTGTCGGCAGTCAAGGCCGACATTGCCGCGATCCTCACCGACTCGCAGGACTGGTGGCCGGCAGATTTCGGCAACTACGGCCCGCTCCTGATCCGCATGGCTTGGCACTCTGCGGGCACCTACCGTGTCCAGGACGGCCGCGGCGGTGCCGGTGCCGGCCAACAGCGCTTCGCCCCGCTCAACAGCTGGCCTGACAACGGCAACCTCGACAAGGCCCGCCGCCTGCTGTGGCCGGTCAAGAAGAAGTACGGCCAGTCGATTTCGTGGGCTGACCTGATGATTCTCGCGGGCAACGTCGCGCTGGAGGAGATGGGTTTTGAGACCTTCGGTTTCGCCGGTGGCCGCGAGGACGTCTGGGAGCCGGACGAGGATGTCTACTGGGGTCCGGAGACCGAGTGGCTCGGCGGCGAGGAGGGCGGCAAGCAGCGCTACTCCGGCGAGCGCGACCTGGAGAACCCGCTCGCGGCGGTGCAGATGGGTCTCATCTACGTCAACCCCGAAGGCCCCGAGGGTGTCCCCGACCCGCTGGCCTCGGCGCGAGACATCCGCGACACCTTCGGCCGCATGGGCATGACTGACGAGGAGACGGTCGCGCTGATCGCCGGCGGTCACACCTTCGGCAAGACTCACGGTGCCGGCCCGGCCGAGCTGGTCGGTCCGGAGCCAGAAGGTGCGTCGATCGAAGAGCAGGGCTTCGGCTGGAAGTCGAGTTATGGCACCGGTAAGGGTGCCGACACCATTACGTCGGGCTTGGAGGTCACCTGGACCTACCACCCGACGCGCTGGGACAACGAGTTCTTCCACATCCTGTACGCCTACGAGTGGGAATTGACCGAGTCGCCGGCCGGGGCGAAGCAGTGGCGTCCCAAGGACGGCGCGGGCAGCGATATGGTGCCCGCCGCCCACGGCACCGGCAGCCAGGAGCCGCGCATGCTCACCTCCGACCTTGCGCTGCGTTTCGACCCGGTCTACGGGGAGATCTCCCAGCGCTTCAAGGATGACCAGCAGGCGTTCTCCGATGCCTTCGCGCGGGCCTGGTTCAAGCTCACGCACCGCGACATGGGGCCGGTGGCGCGTTACCTGGGTCCGGAGGTCCCGGCCGAGGCGCTGCCGTGGCAGGACCCGCTGCCGGCTGCCGAGGGCGAGCCGATCAGCGAGGCCGACATCGCCGCGCTCAAGGAAGCCATTGCCGCGACCGGCCTGAGCGTCGCCGACCTGGTCACGACGGCCTGGGCCTCGGCGGCGTCGTTCCGCAACAGCGACATGCGCGGCGGTGCCAACGGTGCGCGGGTGCGTCTGGAGCCTCAGATCGGTTGGGAGGCCAACAACCCCGGTGAGTTGCGCCGCGTTCTGGGTGTCCTGGAGGGTGTCCAGGCCGACTTCAACGGTGCCGGCGGAGCACAGGTGTCGCTGGCCGACGTCATCGTGCTGGCCGGCAACGTGGGCATCGAGCAGGCGGCCAGGGCGGCCGGGCACGACCTCACGGTGCCGTTCACGCCCGGCCGGGTCGACGCGGTGGCCGAGCAGACCGATGTCGACTCCTTCGCGTGGCTCGAGCCGAAGGCCGACGGTTTCCGCAACTACTACGGCAAGGGCAACCGCCTCCCGGCCGAATACCTGCTGGTCGACAAGGCCAACCTGCTGGGTCTGAGCGCCCCGGAGATGACCGTGCTCGTCGGTGGCCTGCGGGTGCTCGGCGCGAACTACGACCGGTCCTCGCTCGGCGTGCTGACCGACAACCCCGGCACGCTGACCAACGACTTCTTCGTCAACCTGCTCGACATGGGGGTGACGTGGTCGTCGGTCGACGAGGACCAGGCGGTTTTCGAGGCGCGCGATGCCTCCGGCCAGGTGCGCTGGACCGGCAGCCGGGCTGATCTGGTCTTCGGCTCGAACTCCGAGTTGCGGGCGCTGGCCGAGGTCTACGCCAGTGACGACGCGCAGGACAAGTTCGTGACGGAGTTCGCCCGTGCCTGGGCCAAGGTCATGGACGCCGACCGCTTCGACCTGCGTTGACATCCGCCTCAGGGACCGGGTGGTGCCCGGTCCCTGAGGCGCGTAGGCCGCTTGCGGCCGAAGCCGGGTCCTGAGGTGCCGCGACGAAGGAGCGGCCTCGAAGGGCGAAGGAACCCAGGCAGCGGGCCGTTGTTGCGGGGGTGCCGTGACCTGGATCACCGCCGGGCCGTTAGATGGGATCGTGGACACGAATATCTCGCGCCGCTCACTGATCCGTGGCGGCTTCCTCGGTGCCGCCGTCGTTGTCGTCGGAAGTCAGGTGCTCGGCCCGCGTTCGGCGCAGGCGGTCTCCCCGGCACGGGTCAACGCGCGGATCGCCGCCCGCTCGACGACCCTGTCGACCTTCCGCATCGGCGAGCCGGACTCGAACGGCTACAGCAGCGTTGTCATCGGCCCGCCGGAGGAGCGCGTGGTGCGTACCGATCTGGGGGCGCAAGCCGGAGCCTCGCGCGCGACGACGCGCACCCACAAGGCGACCTTCGTGCAGTTCACCGATGTCCACATCATCGATCACCAATCGCCCGCACGCCTGGAGTTCGCCGACCGGTACGACGATCCGGGCACGACGGGCATCCCGGCCATCGGCCTGTTCACCTCGGCCTACCGGGCGCAGGAGATGCTCACCGCGCACGTCGCTGATGCGATGGTGCGCGCGGTCAACGACCTGGGCGTCGGCCCGGTGCTCGGTCAGCCGCTGGAGTTCATGATCGAGACCGGCGACAACTCCGACAACAGTCACTACAACGAGATCCGCTGGAACATCGACATCCTCGACGGCGGCCCGGTCACCCCCGACAGCGGTGACGACGCGAAGTACGAGGGCGTCATGGATCAGGAGGTTCTCAGTTACGACACCCACTACTGGCATCCCGACGGCACGCCCGCGGAGTCGCTCAAGGGCGACGACATCTATCGCGCCGACCACGGCTTCCCGTTGGTTCCGGGTCTGCTCGACGCCGCGCGGGCGACCTTCGAGGCGCAGGGGTTGTCGATTCCGTGGTACAGCGTCTTCGGCAATCACGACGGCATGTGGCAGGGCACCTTCCCGACACAGACGATGCCCGGTCCGTTCCTGGCCACTGGGTCGCTCAAGGTCTACTCGATCCCGGCCGGTGTGACACCCGCCGATGCCGTCGACGCGCTCACCGATCTGGCCGGCGGCGACCCGTCGGCGCTGCTCGGCCTGCTCGGGGACGACCTGACCTCGCTGCCGGGTGTGCGGCTGGTCACCGCCGATGAGAACCGCCGGATGCTGAATCGCCAGGAGGTCGTGACGGAGTATTTCGACACCACCGGGGAGCCGGTCGGGCACGGCTACACCGACGAGAACCGCAGCAACGGCACCGCCTACTACACCTTCGACCACGGTGACTTCCGCATGATCGCGATGGACACCGTCAACCGCAACGGCTACTCCGACGGCTCGCTCGATCAGGCGCAGTTCGACTGGATCAAGGCCACCATCGAGGCCACCACCGACAAGGCGATCATCCTGTTCAGCCACCACACGGCCGACTCGATGGGCAATGTGCTCGTGGCGACCGGTCTCGACCTCGACGCTCCACGAGTGTCGGGCGACGACCTGGTGGAGTTTCTGCTCACGCAGCCGCGAGTCATCGCCTGGGTCAACGGGCACACCCACAAGAACCGGGTGTTCGCCCACGCCCGCTCGGACGGCACGGGCGGGTTCTGGGAGATCAACACCGCCTCGCATGTGGACTTCCCGCAGCAGTCGCGGGTCGTCGAGATCGCCGACAACCTCGACGGCACCTGGTCGATCTTTGCCACGCTTCTCGATCACGCGGCACCGGCGGCCTTCGACGGCGACCTGAACAACCCGGTCTCGTTGGCGGCGCTGAGCCGCGAGTTGTCGGCCAACGACCCGCAGGGCGGGCAGGAGGCCGGCCTCGGCGGGGACGATTCACGCAATCTGGAGTTGCTGATCCAGGCGCCGCCGGGCGTGCCGACGGTCGATATCGAGGTGCCGACTGAGGTGCCCGGGGAGCAGCCGAGCCTCGGCGGAGGCGGTGGCACGGTCCAGGCCGACAGCGGCGTGTTACCGAACACCGGTGCGCCGGCGCTGCTGCTGGGTGCGGCGGCAGGTATGGCCGCGACGGCGGTCGGCCAGGCCGCTCACAAGCACGCCAAGTGGAGCGCCCCCGGCGAAGCCTGACGCCCGGCGCCCTGAGCGGGTCCCTTCGAGGCTCGGCCGCAGGCAGCCCCGCACCTCAGGGACCGAGCGAATCCGGTCCTTGAGGCGCGACGAGCCGGATCCTGAGGTGCCGCGACGAAGGAGCGGCCTCGAAGGGCGAAGGGACCTCGGCAGCTGGTCTGTGTCGTCTCGCCTACAGTGGCGGCGTGTCGAGTGGCTCTATCGCGCAGAAGCTGCGTGCTGTGGTCGTGCTGGCGGTCGTCGCCGTGGTGTGTGTCCAGGTCTACGGGGTGACCGTCGTGTCGATTCCGCCCGAGTCGGCACCCCCCGCAGCCCGCTCGTTGGGCCTGGCGGTGATCCCGGCTTATCTGGAGGAGGAGTGGAAGCTCTTCGCGCCTAATCCGGTCGGCTTGGACCGCAATCTCCTGGTGCAGGCGGCGTGGCGTGACGGCGACACGGTTGTCGAGGGGGAGTGGCTCGACCTGACCGCTATCGACAACACCGTGGTCGCTCATGCGGTCGGCGCGCCGCGCTCGGCGTACCTCACGTCGCGCATGGCCGGCGCTATCGATGCGTCGTGGGCGAACGCGGGCAACAAAGTCAAGGCTGCGGTGCGAGACGAGTCCTCGCCCGAGGAGCCGCTGTCGGTCGATGACTTGCGTGAGGCGCTGCTGGCGGCCGAGGCTACCGAAAGGGCCGCCGAGGTGATCGGCGACTTCGACCTGGCGACCGTCACCTACGCGACCGACGCGGTGCGAACCCTCGAACCGGATCACGGTGAATTGGTTGCCGTTCGTTATGCGACGCGGGTCAGCAGCGTGCCGAAGTGGCAGCGGCGCGACGTCCAGGACAAGACCGGTGGTTCCATCGCGGCCGGGCCGTGGCGGCTGCCGGCTCAGGATGATCCTGACCGTAGGGCCGCAGTGGCCTCGTACTTGGAGCGTCACCGGTGAGGGCACTGTGGCAGGGCGTCGACTGGCTGGTAGCGACGCTGACGACCCGTCGGTGGTCGACCTACGGCCTGGCCGCCACGCGCATCATGCTGGGGTTCACCATTGGTATCCAGTTGGTCGTGGGTTTTGTCGACCGCCAGTACATCTGGGGGGTCGGCCAGCGATGGGCTGAGTCCACTCATGATCGCCAGGCGGTCCTCGCCTGGGTGCCGTGGCTGCCGGCCGCGCCTGCGTGGGTGACCGATGCCGCAGTGCTCGTATCGATCCTGACGTCGGTCGCGCTCTTGCTGGGCTGGCACACACGCTGGTCGTGTGTCGCCTCGTTCGTCATGTGGACCGTGATGATCGAGGCATCGCCGATGCTGCGCTCGGGCGCGGAGGACGTGGTTCGTCTGGTACTGCTCTACCTATGCTTCAGCGACAGTGGCGCGGTGGCCTCGCTCGACGCCCGCCGCCGGGCTGCCGAGGCGCGCAGGGGTGAGTCACGGCTGCCGAGGGCCGAATGGCTGGTGATCCTCTTCAACAACGCGGCGGTCGTGATGATCGCTCACCAGATCGTCATGGTCTATGTCGGCTCGGCCCTGTGGAAGATCGACGGACCGACCTGGAGGGACGGCACGGCGGTCTACTATCCGCTGCAGGTCAACCAGTACTCCCCGTGGATCGGTGAGTTCGACTGGCTGTACACGTGGTCGCCGTTCGTCCACGCCGCCACCTGGAGTGCGATGGTGATCCAGTTCACCTTCCCACTGCTGCTGTTCACTCGTCGTACCCGCATCCTTGGCTTCGTGCTCATCACGGGAACCCACCTGGGCATCGGAGTCCTCTTGGGCCTCATGTACTTCTCCTTGGCGATGATCGCCGCCGACGCGGTGCTCATCAGCGACGAATCCTGGCGGCGGGCGGCGGCCGGTTTACGCCGGTATTGGAGGCGTCGACGCCGATCAGGAGACCTTCTGTGACGGAGGCAACAGGCACGCAAGTCTGATCGGGGGGGGGGTGACCTTGAGAATGTGGTTAGAATGTCTATCGGAACATCACGTCTACGTGTGGTGTTTCGTCCCAAACGTGGGCGGGAGATGAGAACCGTCGCCCGCATTCGTGCAAGTAAGCAACACGAGGAGCCCTCTCGGATGAAGAACATTGGCAAGAAGGTGATTGGCGCCGGCGTCGCGACGCTGCTCGTCACTACGGCCGCCAGCCTGAACGCTGGTGCGGCCACCGTGACGGACTATCGGTCGTACGCGGAGGCGCAGTACATCAGCGGCTCCGGCTCGCTGCTCGGCGACAACCTGACCGACCCGCTGATCGACACGCTGGCGGAGGGCGAGGCCGACAACGGCGGCGCGGATCCGACGACCGGTGCCTGGGCGCTGGTTGACACCGAGAACGGCACCGAGGAGACCTCGGGTCCCTACTGGGCCTCGGGCGCGCTGAACGAACTCGCCGCTCTGACCGGCCCGCTCGGTGACGCTCTCGGCTCCACGGGCGTCGGCGTCATCGGTAGTTACGCCTACGCGAACCAGAACTACTCCCACGGTGCCTCGGGCCTCGTGACCAACGAGGGCGCGGTCAACGTCGACAGCGCGAGTGCCGACGAGCCGGCCAACGCGACCCTGTCTCTGACCGGTTCGGGCATGCCGCTGGAGGCGCTCAACGACGTCGCGAACGTCACGGTCGACCTCGGTGCCGCCGCTTCTTCTGCTGAACTGACCGGTTACAGCCAGACCAAGCCCGATAGCGCCGACGAGGCCGTGCTCGATTACGGCATCAGCGGTGGCGGTCTGGACATCGAACTCAACGCCCTGCAGACGCTCGGTAGTGCCATCAACGACCAGATCAGCATCCTCGACACGCTGACCACGATCGACGGCGGCGCGCTGGGCAGCATCAGCGTGACGGGCATCGACGACATCACCAGCGCCCTGGCGAACAGCACCGATGGTGCGGTCGATATCAACATCATCGGCGACGACGCGGGTCTGATCTCGGTCGATGTCCCGGCGCTGTTGACCGAGATGGGTCTCGACATCAACTCGCTGCCGCGTAACACCGACCTGCTGCACGTGATCCTGGCCGGTTGCGATGACGTCCCGGAGCTCGTCGAGGCTGGCTGCAACGGCACGCCGGGCCTGCTGGGCCAGGTGGACACCTTCCTGGCGGACCTGACCGACAACCTCACCACCGCGATTGGTGCGGTCGGCCTCACGCTGACCCCGCCGCTCGGTGACCCGGTCGAGATCGATCTTGGAGATCAGCTGTACTCCGCTCTGCTGTCGCCGCTGCAGGATGCGCTCGACACGATCCTGGCGCAGTTGGACGAGCCGCTGGCTGAGGTGGGCGACAACCTCGCCACCGTCACCGACGCCATCACGGACGTGCTCAGCTTGAACGTCAACGTTCAGCACTACGGCACCGCCGACGACGCCGACGAGGGCAACTACGTGACGACGACCACGAGCGAGCGCACCGGCACGGAGGGCGTCTTCTCGATCACTGCGCTGCGTGTGGTGCTGCTGGCTGCGGCCGGTGACTCCCCGCTGTTGAGCCTGAACCTGGCCAACTCGCTGGCCGGCTACAACTGGCTCAACGAGTACGACGACAACACGAACGCGGATGCGGACACCGACACGGATGCCGATGCGGACACCGACACGGATACGGATGCGGATACCGACACGAACGTGAATGCCAATGGTGGTGTGGCCGACCAGTCGGTCGACACGCTGCCGACCACGGGCGCGTCGAACCTCTGGCCGTTCTGGCTGCTGGGCCTGCTCCTGGTGGCTCTCGGTATTGCCGCGATGATCAACGAGAAGCGGCGCGAAGCTGCGCAGCTGCTCGCCTGATCTGCTCGTAGCCTGACCCGATGCCGGCGGCTCCCTTGCGGGGGCCGTCGGCATCGGTCATGTCCGGGCCACCCCGGTCCCTGAGGTGCGAGGAGCTTGCGACGAGCCTCGAAGGGACCTCCCCGCCTCCATGACCTGATGTGACGGCCGCTCACCAACCGACAACTAGGATGAGGACCATGCCCGCTGCGAGTTCCACCGAAGTCTCGGTGACCCGCTGGCAGAGCGGCGTGATGCTGACGGCTGCGGTCGCAGTGGTCCTTCATTCGGTCATCGTCGGGCTGTGGCTCAGCCCGAGCAGCCCGATCCGTGAAAGCGTCGGCGAGAACGCGCTGGCCTCCTACATCAACCCGTACTTCCGTCAGTCGCCCACGACCATCGACCCGGCACTGCAACGTGCTGACGAGGCGCTCAAGGTGCGGGCCACCGTCCTGAACGACACTGGCGAGGAGATTGTCACCGAGTGGATCGACGTCACCGGTGCTCAACTCGGCGCGAGTGGGCTGGCCAGCACCCGCGTGGCGCGCTCGGCCCGAGCGCTGGCGACGAATCTCAACGTCGCGCTCTATTCGATGCCCGATAAGGTGCGCGAGGCGGTCGGGGAGGACATGGCCGACGACGAGGGCCAAAACCGCAGACAAGAACTACACAAGGCCGGAGCGACGCGCTACGACAGCCGAGTCTTCTTCGCCAACTGGACCATGGCCACCCAGTTCGCCACCCTCTACACCCAGGCCACGGCCGACGGCACCGTGCTGCGGGTACAGGTCAAGGTGGGGCTGCGCCGGGTACCCGCCTACGATGACCGGGCCGACGAGACCCTGGCGGACTTGCCGTACGACTGGATCGAACTCGGTTGGCGGGAGGCCCGGCCGGGCAATCAAGAGGCACAGCAAGCATTCGACGACTACGTGGGGAGGTGACGGCAATGCGTGATGCGTGGTGGATCTTCGTCGATGCGGTGATCTCGACCCGCGAGAAGGCCGAACAGTGGCTGTTCGGGCAGCGACACGCGCTCGTCGCTGTCGCATTGTGCCGGATGCTTCTCGGCTTGTCGGTGTTCTTGACTTTGGCGGTCAACTTCGCGGAGCGTTCCCTGTGGGTCGGCAACGCCTCGGTGTGGGCCGAGCCGGCCCGCGACGCCGTGGACTTCCCCGAACTATGGCTCGTGCGCAACGCCACCGACCTCGTCGTCACGGTCATCTACGTCGCGACCATGCTCGCCGCAGTGGCGTTGGTTTTCGGCTGGCGTACCCGCGTGGTCAATGTCGTGACCCTGGTCGGCTTCGTGGCCATCGTCGGCCAGAACCCCATGGTCGGCAATACGAGTGACAACGCGGTCCGGCTCGCGTTGCTGTGGCTGGTGCTCACCAGCGCCGGAGACCGCTGTTCCCTGGACCAGCGGCGTCGTGAACTTCGCGCCGCTGGTGGTGTCGGTCCGCAGGAAGAGTCGTTGCCGCGCTGGCTGAGCGTCAGCCTGCATAACATCGGCCTGCTCGGGCTTGCGGTGCAGACCGTCCTGCTTTACGTCACTGCGGGTCTGGACAAGATCGCGCGAGCTGCCTGGCGCTCAGGCGAGGCGCTGTACTACACGACTCAGCTTCCCGAATACCGGCCGTTCCCGTGGCTGTCCGATCTGGTCTCGGCCAGTCCGGTATTCCTGGCCTTCCTCACCTACGGCGTGCTGCTGAGCCAGCTCTTCTTCGCGCCGCTCATGCTGACTCGCGCCTCACGGGTGGTAGCGGTGACGCTCGCGATCGTGGCGAACGTGTTCTTCGCGGTCGTCTTCGGTGCTGTGCCGGCCGCGCTGGCGATCATCGCAGTTACTCTCGTCGTCTTCCCCGACGACCTGCTGGAGGACCGTGTCGACTGGCTGGCGGAGGTCACCGAGCCGGTGGCGATCAAGCTCGAAGACCTCTGGTTCCGCATCAGCGATCCGTTCGCCGACGCCTGGTACGCCGTCACCGACACGCTGCGCGGCAACAAGCACCAACGCCGCCACTGAGGGCGGGTCCCTTCGCCCAGCGAGGCCGCTCCTGCGTCGCGGCACCTCAGGGACCGCGTGTGCCGAGTCCTGAGGTGTGAGGAGCTTGCGACGAGCCTCGAAGGGCGAAGCCTGCGGTGGTGGGTCATTTCGAGGTGTGCTGCACTCGCACCTCAATGACCAGGTTCCGCCGACCTCGAAGGGGCCTGCCTCAGGAGGACCAGATGGTGACCCGCTCGGCCGGGTCGAGCCACAGGGCATCGCTCTCGGTCACACCGAACGCCTCGTAGAAGGCGTCGATGTTGCGCACGACCTGATTACAGCGGAACTCCGGCGGCGAATGCGGGTCGACGGTGAGGCGCCGCACGGTCTCGGCCGGGCGCACCTTCGCCTGCCAGGCCTGCGCCCACGAGATGAAGAAGCGCTGATCGGGGGTGAGCCCGTCGACCAACTCGTCGCCCGGCTCGGTCATGCGGAAGGCCCGGTAGGCGATGCTCAGGCCGCCGAGATCGCCGATGTTCTCACCGATGGTCAACGCGCCGTTGACCCTCTGGCCGTCCGCGCCCTCCGGCGACAGCGCGTCGTACTGCACGATCAGCGCGGCGGTCAACTTCTCGAAGGCCGCGCGGTCGGCATCGGTCCACCAGTTGCGCAGTGCGCCCGTGCCGTCGTACTGCGAACCCTGGTCGTCGAAGCCGTGGCCGATCTCATGGCCGATGACCGCGCCGATGGCACCGTAGTTGACCGCGTCGTCGGCCTCGGCATGAAAGAACGGCGGCTGCAGGATCGCCGCCGGGAAGACGATCTCGTTCATCGTCGGGTTGTAGTAGGCGTTGACCGTCTGCGGCGTCATGTACCACTCGCCCTTGTCGATGGGGGCACCGATCTTGGCCAGTTCGCGCGCGGTCTCGACGGCCATCGAGCGGCGGGCGTTGCCGAGCAGGTCGGCCGGGTCGGTCTTCAGGGCCGAGTAGTCCTTGAACCGCTCCGGATGGCCGATCTTCGGGGTGAACGCGGCGAGCTTGTCCAGCGCCTTCGCCTTCGTCTCCTCGCTCATCCACGACAGCTCGGAGATCGACTGTCGGTAGGCCTCGATGAGGTTGGCGATCAGCTCGCCCATGCGCTCGCGCGCCGACGCCGGGTACTCGGTGCGCACGTACATGCGGCCGACCGCCTCGCCCATCGCGCTCTCGACGAACGAGACGCCGCGCTTCCAGCGGGGGCGCAGCTCGTCGGTGCCTGACAGGGTGCGCCCGTAGAAGGCGAAGTTCTCCTCGACGACCTCGGACGACAGGTACGGGGCGGCGGCGTGGACGGCGTGCCAGCGCAGCCAGTCCTTCCAGTGCTCCAGCAGGTCGCCCGTCAGCAGCGTCTCCAGGCCCTCCAGGAATGACGGCTGGGAGACGACGACCTCGGTCAGCGTCGCCGGGTCGATCTGCCCGGCCGCCAGCCACGCGGTCAGGTCGAGGGACGGGACGAGAGCCTGCAGGTCCTCGAAGGCGAGCAGGTTGTAGGTCTTCTGCGCGTCGCGGCAGGCCACCCGGTCCCAGTGGTGCGCGGCGATGCGGGTCTCCAGGTCCATGACCCGTTCGGCGCGTGCATCAGAGTCGTCCAGTCCGGCGAGGGCGAACATGCGCGCGATATGGGTGACGTAGGCGGTGCGGATCTCGGCGAAGTCGTCCTCGCGGTAGTAGGACTCGTCGGGCAGGCCGATGCCGCCCTGGAAGGCGTGCGCGATGTAGCGGTCCGGTTGCCCGCGGTCCGGGGCGATGTACAGGCCGAGCACGCCGCTCGTGCCGGTGCGCTCCAGGTCGCCGAGCAGCCGGGTGAAGGCCGGATAGTCGGCGACCTCGGCGATCCGGGCGAGATCGGGCTGCAGTGGTTCGACGCCGAGCGCCTCGATCCGTTCGGTGTCCATGAAGGAGGCGTACAGGTCGCCGATCTTGCGCTCATCCGAACCGGCCAGCGCGTCGCCCTTCGAGGCTCGCTCCGCTCGCACCTCAGGGACCGACGATGCTTCGATCCCTGAGGTGTGAGGGCGCCCCGCGCCCGAGCCTCGAAGGGTCGGAGCTGCGGACTCGATGATCTGGCGGACCTTGGCTTCGGCCTCGTCGACGAGCGTCACGAAGGAGCCGGCGGTCGCGCGGTCGGGGGCAATCTCGGCCGTGGCGAGCCAGCGGCCGTTGACGTGGCGGAAGAGGTCGTCCTGGACGCGAACCTCGGCGTCCAGTTGTGCGATGTCGATGCCCTGGGTCACGCGGTTAGGCTACAGGCGTGCCTCGCCCCCCATTGACCGGTTTGACGGTGCTTCGTGCCGACGCCCTCGCGCCGTCGATGCGCCGAGTGGTGCTGGGCGGCGACGGCTTCGCCGAGGTTGCGGGCCGCTGGCAGGGCTTCACCGACTCGTACGTCAAACTCGCCTTCGCGGTGCCCGGCAGCGACGATCCGGTGCTGCGCACGTACACGGTCCGGCGTTTGGACCCGCAGGCCGGAGAACTGTGGATCGACATCGTCACGCACGGCGACGACGGCTTGGCCGGGCCGTGGGCGCAGCGGGTCCGGCCCGGCGAGGAGATCAGCCTGCGCGGCCCCGGTGGTGCCTACCGTCCCGACCCCGAAGCCGACCATCACCTGTTCGTCGGCGACGAGGCGGCGCTGCCTGCCATCGCGGCGAGCCTGGAGTCACTCGTGCCGGGGCAGCGGGCCACGGCTTTCGTCGAGGTCGACGGCCCCGCCGACGAGCAGCCCGTCGATTCGGCCGGTGATGTCGAGATCATCTGGCTGCACCGCGCGCCCGCCCCGGCCGGCTCGACCGACCTGCTCGACCGCGCGGTGCGGGCGTGGGACTGGCCCGCCGGCCGGGTGCAGGCCTTCGTCCACGGCGAGTCCGCGCTGCTCAAGACCGTGCGCCCCTACCTTGCCAAGGATCGTGCCTTGCCGCGCGTCGACCTGTCGGTGTCGGCCTACTGGCGGCGCGGGGAGACCGAAGAGGGTTTCCGGGCTTGGAAGCAGGCCGAGCGTGCCTGCGGCGATGAGCCGATGTGGCGGCCCGGCCGGTGACCGTCTGGGCGCTCGTGCTTGCCGGCGGCACCGGTTCGCGTTTCGGCAGCGAGCAACCCAAGCAGCTGCTCGATCTCGGCGGGCGCAGCGTGTTCGCGCGGTCGGTGGACGCCCTGGCGGGTCACCGGCGCGTCGATCGGATCGTGCTGGTGACCCATGCGGCCTCGGCGCCGGAGGCCGAGCGGATCGCGGCGGCCGAGCCGAAGGTGGTCTCGGTAGTGGCCGGTGGTGACACGCGCGCGGCCAGCACCCGTGCGGGCCTGGCGGCGGTGCCGGCCTGGGGCGACGACGACCTCGTGCTGGTCCACGACGCGGCCCGTCCGCTGGTGCCCCCGGCCGTCATCGACGCCTGTGTCTCGGCCCTGGACAACAACGACGCGGCGACCCCGGCGCTGGAGTGTGTCGACACCGTGGTCGAGGTCGACGCGGACCGTATGGTGCGCACCATCCAGCGTGCGCGGCTGCGCCGGGTCCAGACGCCGCAGGCCTTCCGAGCCTCGGTCCTATGCCGCGCGCATGCTGCGGACGCCCTCGCGCCGGGGGAGCCGACCGACGACTGCGCGGTCGTGCTGGCGCACGAACCCGGCGCGCGGGTGGTGGTGGTGCCCGGAGACGAGCGCAACCTCAAGATCACCCGTCCCGGCGACCTCGCCCAGGCCCGCCGCTGGCTGACCGATTCCTGAAGCCCCGTTCCCCCTGCGCCGGTCTCTTCGAGGCTTCGACCGCGAGCGGCCTTCGCACTTCAGGGACCGGGACCGGCCGACGCTTCTATGTTTGTCAAGTGGGGGTTTGGTTGAGGGTTCGCCAGATTTCTCGGGCGATGTAGCGGCGGAGGCATCGGCGGATGTCGCGGTCGGTTTTGCCTTGGGCGCGGCGGCGTGTGATG
>NZ_JASGDU010000046.1:0-64619 GCF_047607065.1 Aeromicrobium sp. | reverse complement strand
CCGACCGAGGCCATCAACGGACGCCTCGAACACCTGCGTGGTTCGGCCCTGGGATTTCGCAACCTCACCAACTATGTCGCCCGCAGCCTACTCGAGACCGGCGGCTTCAGACCCCAACTACACCCTCAACTGTGAAGAGCCCGTATGGCTTTGGGACAACGACGACTGGGACCTCGCCCAGGATGATGTCGTGGCGCTGGTGGCCGGCCTTGATTCCGGCGTGGTGGGGACTGGTGCAGGGGAGGGCGCGCCCCGGCAGGACACGGATAGCGCGTGGGTTACTCCCTCGACGGACTGCCTCGAGGCTCCGGCCCAAGCCCACCACACTGGCCCTAGCCAGGCTTCGAGCGATTCGGAGGCCCGCTGATGAGCGTCGCCCGTGAGCGTGCCGTCGAGGTGGAGGCGGTGGTTCCGTCAGTGGCCGTATCGCTTGAGCGCGGCCTGGCGACTGACTCCCAAGGCCGCGCCGATCACAGCCCACGACAGGCCAGCCTCACGGGCCTTCTCGACGCCGGAGCGGATGTCTTCCTCCGCAGTGTCTCGGGCGTGCATAGCCTCGGCGATGGCGCGAAGTGGTGCGGCGTCGATGGCGGGTCCCGTCGGTTCGTCGGCGTCGGCCTCGATGCGGTCGAGCAGGTCGGTATCGCGGGTCTTCTGGCTTGTGCTCATGGGGTTCACCCCTCCTCAGAGGAACTTCTTTCGGGCTGGCATGGCGTGGAAGATGTCGCCGTCAGAGTTGACGCCGACCTCAAGCAAGGAGTCGTCGAAACGCGGCCAAATGACCATGTCGTAGCCGTCGTGCGGCCAGACGCGGATCGCGTTTGCTACGGCGTGCAGCAGTTCGCTGTCGCTGTATCCGCGCTTGCGGGCGCTGCCCTTGATCACATTGTCAACTTTAGTTGCCATTCTGCCGTTTGTCAACTTTGGTTGTCTGCCGATGTTCCCGACCCGAAGGAGACCCCATGACCGACATCGTTGTCATAACGGCCCCTATTGGCTCTTTGCGCGCCACCGTTTCGGTGCTGGTTTTCGGCCGGGCATCCTTCGTCTTCGACTGTCGTCCGGTTGTCGCCGCATCTCGATCGGTAAGGGCAAAACGCCCGTTCCGCTGATCGTAAGGGCACATTTGATGCGTGACGCAAGATACCAGCCGAAGCACCGGAAAA
Source organism: Aeromicrobium sp. (assembly GCF_047607065.1). Lineage (GTDB taxonomy): Bacteria > Actinomycetota > Actinomycetes > Propionibacteriales > Nocardioidaceae > Aeromicrobium. Next base: position 63,453 of record NZ_JASGDU010000046.1, on the reverse strand, counting down.
TGGTCGAGATGTCGGCCCTAGTTCGCTTGGGGAGGATCGCCCGGGCCTTGAACGGCCTGCTCGTCCTTCTCTACCGGATCGCCGTCGTCGGCGAGGCCGTTTGCGACAGTTGGGATCTTCTCACGCCGGGGTGAGTGAGGGATGCGGTGATCTTTTCGGCAATGGACTCGTCGCCTGGTTCGGTCGGCCGGACTGCGAAATCATGGGGGTCCTGGACAGCGAGCAGTCCTCTTTCACTGAGAACGTGTTGGGGAAGTCTTCTATGTGGCTGGTTTGGGTTGCCATGGGCGGCGTTGGGGGCCGGGTGCGAGGCGGCGGGCCATGATGCCGATCATGGTCCACTTGATTATTGCCTCGGAGCGCTCAGGCCGGCGTTCGTAGTCGCGTGCCAGTCGTCAGGTGCGCATCAGCCAGGAGTTCGTACGCTCGACGACCCACCGTCTGGGAAGAACCTCGAAGGTCGGCTTCTTGTCGGTGCGTTTGATGATCTCCACGAGTATCCGGAACCGGTGCTGGGCGAAGTCGAGGAGTTTGCCGACGTAGCCGCCGTCAGCCCACACCAGCACGAGTGAGGGCATTCTCATCTTCGCCCGCTCCAAGACCAGCCGACCGCCGTCACGGTCCTGCAACGCAGCACTGGTGACCATGACCACGATCAACAAACCGAGAGAGTCGGTCACGATATGCCGCTTGAGGGCCGTTGATCTTCTTGCCCGCGTCATAGCCGCGCGAGTCCTTCCCGACCGTGTCAGCGGCCTTCACGGACTGCGAATCCACGATCCCCGCAGAGGCCATCGGGTCCCGCTCCGCAGCATCGCGGACCCGGTCGGTGGTGCCGTCCTCGACCCAACGCTGGAAGTACCACTACCGTGGTGTCCCACGGCGGGAAATCGTGGGGCATCTGCCGCCACGAGCACCCGGTCCGGTTCACCTACAAGATGGCCTCCACGACACGACGGCGTGCATGCTTGACAGGCCTACCACCCAGTTTGACCGCGACCATAGGCTCGATCAACGCCCACTGCCCATCAGTCAAGTCCGAGGGGTAACGGGCTGGGAAAAGACCACATAACCCCAACACTTACTCCCAAACCCCCACCAGCAAAGACACGCCCACCCCTTCCCCCAACACGTTCTCAGGCCCTCCGGGGCTTTTGGCTTCGCTGAAGTGAGCACTTCCATGACTGAACACCTCTACACCTGGGCTGAGCGCGAGAAGCAACTGGCCACAGCGTTGAAGTTTGCCAAGCGCCTGGCAAAGATCACTGACAGCACGTTCTATGGGAACCTGGTCCGGGAGATTGAGGCCCGTCTTGGTTCGCGCCCTCCCGACGACGAGTTGCGGGCCTGGGCGAGGGACCTTCCCTCCCTATCGGGCTATGTCCCATCCCAGGCGCGGTCGTGGAGCCAGAGGCCAAGCGCTGACGAAATCCTCCTGGAAGAACTCATCGACCGTCTCGGAGGCGTACTCCTCACGCTCCGTACTCGCGGCTACCGGCAATGAAGCGTTTCGCGGTCGGTACCGGGATGCGCGCGAAGGCAAGATGATCCACAACTATCCCTAGATGTTTTGGGCACGCTCGGTCTACGGTGGAAGAAGCTAAGGAAGAAGGCGCATCATGGCCAACGAACTGTTCAGCCCCACGACCCTCTGGCCCGACCTCTTCGACGGCCTCAGCGAGCGCGAGGTCTTCGACATCACCAACATCATCGGCATGGGGCACCAAGAAGGTTGGAACCCCACTCGCGAGGAGACAGAGAACCTGATCCTCGCCTACCAGGGCAAGATCGACGCGGCCGAGCAGGACCGCCGCGCTCGTGCCATCGCAGCGCAGCGCGTCGCGTCATTCGATCCCGTGGCCGCTAGCGCGTGACCAAGTTCGACACGTGGGAGTCGTACTTCTCCCCGGGACATACGACGGCGTGGCCGGGCGGGGGTTCTGCGAATACCTCGGTTCTACGCTGGCCACGTGTCCAGGTCGTTCGCTGACCTGGGGTGGGGGTGGCTTCCTGCGGCCGCCGGGTTCGCTGTTGTCCTGATCTTCGGCCGGTACACGACGATGGCGCGCAGGCGAGGGCAGCCTCGAACTCGGTTCGCTCGTGGCTGGGTTATCGCCGCAGGCTGCTTCTCCATGTACTCGTCGTACGTGATGCGGCGGGCTTTGTTGTCGAGGTTGCAGCGCATTTCGAGAGTTCGTCACCGAGCGACGTGGACAACGGCATGCGGACCATGCTCCCTCGGGTGTCAGGCGCTCTCCGCGTGGTCCGCATACCGCTGTCGCGCGGCCTCTCCGGTGGTGCCGATGGCCTCGCCGACCGCACGCCACGACAGGGACGCTTCGCGAGCCTGCTTCACGGCGTCGGCCAGTCCCTGCTCGGCGCGGGCACGCCGCCACGCGGCCAACTGGAGGGCCATAGCGGGCGGCACCGGCTTGTCGAAGTCCTCGGGCTTCGGGTCGTAGTTCTCGAACTTGTCGGCGAACTCGTCGGCTTGCGCGATGAGTTCTTCTAGTGAGCGCTTGGCCATATTCATCACCTCAGGTACTTGTCGCGGGCAGGGTTCATGGCGTGGGCGATGGCAAGTTCGCCGTGCCATTCGATGACGCCGACCTCGATGACCGATCCGGCGAGGTTGGGACCGATCCACATCACCATTCCGTCCTCCTGGACGACCGGGTAGAGCGCGAACTCCACGGCGTGCAGCATGTCTTCTTCTCCCATGCCGTGACGGAAGGCCGAGGGGAGGGTGATCGGGTCGCCCACCACGTGACAAAGTTACTTGTGGGCAAGGTTACTTGTCAAGGGGATGCGGGCTGGACGGACGGCCATGCCATGCGCGCCACGGGCCGGTTGACAATCGTGACAGCACTACTGTCACACTGTTGCTGTGACGATTCAGAGCGCCGCCCGGAGCGGACCTCTCGCGGGCGTCCGTGTCGTGGAACTCGCCGGGATCGGCCCGGGTCCGTTCGCCGCGATGATGCTTGCCGACCTCGGTGCCGACGTGATCCGGGTCGACCGGCCCACGGGTCCGGGCCTGGCCCTAGCCAGCCCCGAGCGTGACATCCTCGGCCGCGGCCGTCCGAGCGTGGCCGTCGACCTCAAGGCCGACGGCGGCATCGACCTCGTGCTCGACCTGGTCGAGAAGGCCGACATCCTCATTGAAGGCTTCCGCCCCGGCGTCACCGAGCGCCTCGGTCTCGGCCCCGACACCTGCCTCACGCGCAACCCGAAGCTGGTCTACGGCCGCATGACCGGCTGGGGCCAGGACGGTCCGCTCGCGCACAGCGCCGGGCACGACCTCAACTACATCTCCGTCGCCGGCGGGCTGGACCCGCTCGGACGGCTCGGCAGCGCCCCGGCGTTCCCGATGAATCTGCTCGGTGATTTCGGCGGCGGCTCGCTCTACCTCGTCGCCGGCGTGCTCGCCGCCCTCACCCACGCGCGCGCGACCGGGCAGGGCCAGGTCGTCGACGCTGCCATCACCGACGGCGTCGCACACCTCATGACGATGGCCGTCACGATGCAGCAGAACGGCCTGTGGGACGGCCAGCGCGGCACCAACTTCCTCGGCAGCGCCTCGCCCTTCTATGACGTGTACGCCACCGCTGACGGCCGGTGGATGTCGGTCGGCGGGCTGGAACCGCAGTTCTGGGCCGAGATGGAGCGCATCCTCGCCGAGCAGGGCTTCGAGCCGTTGCCGGATCGCAATGACCCGGCCACCTGGACCGACCTGCGTGCCCGGCTCGGTGCCGTCTTCGCCGCCAAGACCCAGTCCGAGTGGGCCGAGGTCTTCGAGGGTACCGACGCCTGTGTCGCCCCGGTCGTGCCGCTGACCGAGGCCTACGCACACCCGCACAACGTCGCGCGCGGCACCTATGTCGAGCGCGACGGCATCACCCAGCCGGCTCCGGCTCCCCGCTTCTCGGCCACCCCGGCCGAACTCGGTACCCCGCCCTCGCGTATCGGTGCCGACACCCGCGACGCCCTGACCGCATGGGGCATCGACGACGTCGCCGGCCTCATCGAACGCGGCGTCGCCGTTCAGAACGAGTAGTAACCGGTCCCTGAGGTGACTTCGAGGCCCTCGTTCCTCGGGCACCTCAGTCACCGAGTCGCCCGGTCCCTGAGGTGCGACGAAGGAGCCTCGAAGGGACCTCCTGACCGCCAAGAAAGAGAGAAACGACCATGCAGCGCACCATTTTCGAAGCCGAGCACGAGGCCTTCCGCGAGACCATGCGGACCTTCTGTGACAAGGAGATCGCCCCGTATCACGAGCAGTGGGAGTCCGACGGCATCGTCCCGCGCGAGCTGTGGCTCAAGGCCGGCGAGCTGGGCATCCTCGGCTTCATGATGCCTGAGGAGTACGGGGGCGCTGGCATGACCGACTTCCGCTACAACGCCATCGTGCAGGAGGAGCTGACCCGCATCGGAGCCAGCGGCGTGGGCTTCGCGCTGCACACGGACCTGGTCTCGACCTATCTGCTGTCCTACGCCAACGAGGAGCAGAAGGCGCGCTGGCTGCCGAAGTTCTGCACCGGCGAGATGATTACCGCCATCGCCATGACCGAACCGGGCACCGGATCGGACCTCCAGGGCATCAAGACCACTGCGGTCAAGGACGGCGACCACTGGGTCCTCAACGGCTCCAAGACCTTCATCTCCAACGGCATCCTCGCCGACCTCGTCCTGGTGGTCTGCCAGACCGATCCCGAGGCCGGCGCGATGGGCTTCACGATCATCGCCGTCGAGCGCGGCATGGAGGGCTTCGAGCGCGGCCGCAACCTCGACAAGATCGGCCTCAAGGCCCAGGACACGGCCGAGTTGTTCTTCGACAACGTGCGCGTGCCCGTCGCCAACACCCTCGGCCAGGAGGGGCAGGGCTTCATCTACCTCATGGAAAAACTGCCGCAGGAGCGCCTGACCATCTCGGTCGTCGCCGCCGCCGCGTGCCGCACGGTCATCGACCAGACCGTCGCATACGTCAAGGACCGCAAGGCGTTCGGCCGGCCCATCGCGAACTTCCAGAACTCGCGCTTCGTGCTGGCCGAGCTGGAGACCGAGGCCCAGATCGCGCGGGTCTTCGTCGACCGCTCGATCATGGAGTTGAACGCGGGCACGCTGACCGTGCAGGACGCCGCGATGGGCAAGTGGTGGACCACCGAGCTTCAGAAGAAGACCGTCGACAAGTGCCTGCAGTTGCACGGCGGCTACGGCTACATGACCGAGTACCCCATCGCGCGGGCCTACCTCGACACCCGTATCCAGACCATCTACGGCGGCACGACCGAGATTATGAAGGAGATCGTGGGTCGTACGCTCCTGGGATGAGCGAGCGCAAGCGAGCGACAGTCGGGTATTACCTCATGTCGGCACCGCCTATCGTTGCTTTTTCCGAGGCGGCGGCATGAGCGACCTCGAAGACCTGCTCGGTCCCGGTGCCTTCGGCTACTTCGCCGGGGGTGCCGGCGACGAGATCACGCTGCGCGACAACACGGCGGCCTGGAGCCGGTACCGCCTCGCGCCACGGGTCCTCGTGGACGTGACCGAGCGGGACCTGGGCACGACGCTGCTCGGACGCCATCGCACCCATCCCATCGCGGTGGCACCGATGGCCTATCAGCGCCATGCGCATACCGGCGGCGAGCGGGCGCTGGCCGAGGCGGCGCGAGCGGCCGAGGCGCTGTTCGTGCTGTCCTCGCAGACCACGACGAGCCTGCCGGAGGTTGCCGACGCGCTGGGGGAGTCCGACCGCTGGTTCCAGTTGTATGTGTTCAAGGACCGGCAGGTCTCGCTCGATCTCGTGGTGCAGGCGCGCGAGAGCGGCTACGAGGCGCTGGTGCTGACGGTGGACTTCCCGGTCGGCGGCTGGCGCGAGCGCGACCGGCGGACCGGTTTCCACGTGACGTACCCGCTCGCGCTGAACCCCTCCGGGACCGCGCTGACCACCCGGCAGCTGCACGACATGCACGATCCGAGCCTGACCTGGGACGATATCGGCGAGTTCGCTGCGGCCGCCGGGATGCCGGTGATCCTCAAGGGCATCCTGCGTCCCGATGACGCCGAGCGGGCGGTCGACGCGGGAGCGGCCGGGATCATCGTGTCCAATCACGGCGGCCGCCAGCTCGACACCACGGCGGCGGCCGTCGACGCGCTGGTGCCCATCGTCGATGCGGTCGGCGGCGGTCTGGATCTGCTCGTGGACGGCGGCATCACGCGCGGCTGGGATGTGGCCAAGGCACTCGCGCTGGGGGCGGACGCGGTGCTGGTCGGGCGGCACGTCTTGTGGGGCCTGGCGCGGGGCGGGGCCGAGGGGGCCGAGGCGGTGCTGCGCCAGCTCGTCGCGGAGTTCGACACCACCCTCGCGCTGCTCGGCTGCCCGCGTGCGGCCGACCTCGACGCCTCCTACGTCCTGCGCTGACGGTGAGGGTCAGGAGTGCTTGAGCCTGGTGGTCAGCCCGGCAGCCAGGAGCACGGCGGCCACGGTGAGCAGGAAGGCACGGGCGTGACTGCCGGTGGCGGGAAGGTGCTGCCCGGCCTGCTCGATGTCACCGCCCCCGCTGCCCACGAGTGAGTTGCTGCCCACCGAGGGGGCACCCACCGCAGGTACGGAGGCATCGGGGGTCTGCTCGGTGGGATTGACCGTTTCCGGGACGTTCGGGCCTACGACGGCTGGTGCGGTGTCCTGCAGGAGTCGGTCGCGTAGTGAGGCAACCTGCGCCGTGCTCAGCCCCAGGCCATCGTGCACGTAGGTGTCGAAGTCGCCGTAACTGCGATCGACCTGCGCGAAGGCGCTCTCGATCCATTCGCGCTGCACTGAGCCGGGGCCACGGTAGCGGTTGGAGTCGAGAAAGTCGGCGATAACCGTTTCGCGGGACACGCCCAGAATCGTGAGGAGGATCGCGCTGGCCCACCCGGTGCGGTCCTTGCCGCCGCTGCAGTGGAACAGCAGAGACCTGTCGGTCGACTCGATCATGTCCATCAGCGTGCCGAAGGCGTCGTTGGCCGATCCGGCGCAGGTCGAGAGCGGATAGCCCATCGCGGTGCCCGCATCCTCGATGTCGGAGGTCGTCGCGAGCACCTCAAGTAGGCCGACGGGGATGGTCAGGCCGCACTTGGTGAGATCGGGATTGCCGGCGACGTTCATGACGTCGAGGTGCGTGTAGGTCATGGAGTTCGGCGGGGTGTAGGGGTCTTCCTCGACCTCTTGTGTGTTGCGCAGGTCGGCCAGGTCGGCGATGTTGAGGCTTGCGAGCCGTTGCCAGTCGGCGGCATCGAGGTCGGTGGGCCGGTTGGAGCGGAACACGAGGCCGGGACGGGTCCAGCGGCCGTCGGCGGTGCGGTAGCCGCCGAGGTCGCGCAGGTTCCGGGCGTTCGACATGTGCAGGGATTGGTCGCGCGTGACCAGCCGTTCGCCGGTGTCCGTTGTGAGGACGAAGTACCAGTCGGGTTCGAGCATTGTGACGGTGAGCGAGCCGCTGCCGGATCCGGCGCCGACGGGTGTCGTCGAGTCCGATCCGTCGGGATTTGGCGAAGCCGTGACGGTCACGGTCTCGGCGGCAGAGGTCCAGGTGATGTCATACGCGCCGTCCTCGGTCAGTTCGACATCGGCCTGCGTGAACGGCGATTCGTCCGTTCCGGCAGCGCTCGAGGCGGTGCCACCGATTCCGGGGATCATGGTCCAGAGGAGAACCATTGCGGCGGTGAGCGTGGACCGGATCAGACCGGCGAGCATGAGGCCTCCAGAGCAGGGACGACGCGACGATCATCCAGACAACCCGCTCCAAATAACCCTGGGTGATCGAACAGTAAAGGCGCGGCGAACACCGATCTGAGCTGCATCGTGAGACGCACGGCGGGGCTGCCTTGGACCGCGTTCATGCGGGTGTCATCTGGTGCGCCTAGGCTCGCGGGCGTGGACTGGACCGACTACGACGCGGCGCTGTTCGACCTCGACGGCGTCCTCACCCCGACCGCCGAGGTACACCTGCGCGCCTGGGAGCGCATGTTCACCACGTTCTTGAGCGAGCATGGCTTGAGTGAACGCAGTCTGAGTGAGCGCGGCATCGCCGAGCCGTACACCGAGGCCGACTACCACCGCTACATCGACGGCAAGCCGCGCGCCGACGGGGTCCGGGCCTTCCTCGCCTCCCGCAGCATCACCCTGCCCGAGGGCAGCCCCGACGACCCGCCGCAGGCCGAGACCGTCGCCGGACTCGGCCACCGCAAGAACGCTCTCTTCGCCGAGGCGTTGGCTGCGGGCGGCGTCGCAGGCTACCCCGGCTCGGTCGCCCTGCTCGACGCGCTCGCGCCGACCCCGGTCCGGCTCGCCGTCGTGTCCAGCTCGCGCAACGCCCCGGCCGTGCTCGCTGCGGCCGGGCTGCTGGAGCGCTTCGAGCTGGTCGTCGACGGCGCGCTGGCCGCCGAGGAGGGCCTGCCCGGCAAGCCCGCACCCGACACCTATTCCTACGCCGCCGACCGCCTCGGCGTGCCGCGCGAGCGCGCCGTCGTGCTGGAGGACGCGATCTCCGGCGTCGAGGCCGGTGCCGCCGGCGGCTTCGGGCTGGTCGTCGGCGTTGACCGCGGCGCGGGTGCGACCGCCCTGCGCGATCATGGAGCCGATGTCGTCGTCACCGACCTCGAGGAGCTGCTGCCATGAGTCCGTCCCACGAGGCACCGCCCGCGCACGACTACCTCGACCGCACGCGGTTCCCGGTCGATGAGTGGCGGCTCGTCGAGACCGCCTTCGATGCCGGCGACCTCGGGGTCACCGAGACGCTGTTCGCCGTGGGTAACGGCTACCTCGGCCTGCGCGGCAACGTCGAGGAGGGCCGCGACTCTTACGCCCACGGCACCTTCCTCAACGGCTTCCACGAGACCTGGCCGATCCACCACGCCGAGGAGGCCTACGGCTTCGCGCGGGTCGGTCAGACCATCGTCAACGCCCCCGACGCCAAGGTCATCCGGCTGTACGTCGACGACGAGCCGCTGCTGCTGCCCATCGCCGACATCGCCGCCTACGAACGGTCCATCGACTTCCGCGAGGGCGTGCTGCGCCGAGAGCTGCTGTGGCGCACCCCCTCGGGCAAGCGGGTGCGTATCCGTTCCACGCGCATGGTCTCCTTCCACCAGCGGCACTTGGCGGTGATGACCTTCGAGGTCACGCTGCTCGACGCGCGCGCCCCGGTGGCGATCAGCTCGCAGATCCTCAACCGGCAAGACGGCGAGGACGAGTACCACGTGCGTGCCAAGGCGATGGGCGAAGGCGTCGACCCGCGCAAGAGCGAGACGCTCGACCGGCGGGTGCTGGAGCCGCAGCACTGCCGCGGCAGCGTCGAGGAGGGCCGGGTCGAGCTCGGCTACCGCGCGCACGACAGCGGCATGACGCTGGCCGTGGCCGCCGATCACCTCCTGGACACGGCCAACGCCTTCACCCAGCGCGTGCAGGTCGAGGATGACCTGGCCAAGATGACCTACCGCGTCGACGCCCAGCCCGGTGAGCCGATCACGCTGACCAAGGTCGTCTCGTATCACACCTCGCGCGGCGTGCCGGTCCGCGAGCTGCTCGACCGCTGCCGCCGCACGCTGGACCGCGCCGCCGAGGAGGGCCTGGAGCAGCAGTACGCCGATCAGCGCACCTGGCTGGACAGTTTCTGGAAACGCTCCGATGTGGAGATCCCCGGGCGCCCGGACATCCAGCAGGCGGTCCGCTGGAACCTGTTCCAGGTGCTGCAGGCGTCCGCGCGGGCCGAGGGCAACGGTTTTCCGGCCAAGGGCGTCACCGGATCGGGCTACAGCGGTCACTACTTCTGGGACACCGAGATCTACGTCCTGCCGTTCCTCACGTACACGACCCCGCACCTGGCGCGCGCGGCGCTGCGCTTCCGCTACACGCTGCTGGACCACGCCCGCCGCCGCGCCCGCGAGCTGGCCCAAGACGGCGCGCTGTACGCCTGGCGCACGATCAACGGGGAGGAGGCGTCGGCCTACTACGCCGCCGGCACCGCGCAGTACCACATCAACGCCGACATCTCCTATGCGCTGAGCCAGTACGTGCAGGCCACCGGCGACCTCGACTTCCTCGTGCGCGAGGGCATCGACGTGCTGGTCGAGACCGCCCGCATGTGGGTCGACCTCGGCTTCTGGCGTTCGGAGGAGGACGGTTCGTTCCACATCCACGGCGTCACTGGCCCCGACGAGTACACGACGGTCGTCAACGACAACCTGTTCACCAACGTCATGGCCCGTTTCAACCTGGCGCGGGCGGCGGCGGCCGTGCGCGAGCTGGCCGCGCGCGACGGCCTCGAATACGAGCGGGTCGTGCGGCGGCTGGCGCTGAGCGAGGCCGAGGTGGTCGCGTGGGAGCGGGCTGCGGCCGACATGGCGATCCCGTTCGACGAGCACTTGGGCGTGCATCCGCAGGACTTCCACTTCCTCGAACGCGAGGTGTGGGACCTCGACAGCACTCCGCTCGACAAGCGCCCGCTGCTGCTGAACTATCACCCGCTGGTCATCTACCGCTTCCAGGTGCTCAAGCAGGCCGATGTCGTGCTGGCGCTGTTCCTGCAGGGCGACCAGTTCACCGCGGACCAGAAGCGCGCGGACTTCGAGTACTACGATCCGATCACCACGGGCGACTCGACGCTGTCGGCGGTGGTGCAGTCGATCATGGCCGCCGAGGTGGGTTATGCCGATCTGGCGTACCGGTACTTTCTGTCGGCGCTGTACGTCGACCTGGCCGACCGGCACGGCAACACCTCCGACGGGGTTCACGTGGCCTCGACGGGCGGGGTGTGGAGCGCGCTGGCCTGCGGTTTCGGCGGGTTCCGCGATCACGGCGGGGTCTTCACCGTCGATCCGCGGCTGCCGCAGGCGTGGGACGAACTGGTGTACCGGGTGACGCTGCGGGGCACGCGGGTCCGGGTCGCGGTGCGGCCGGCGGAGGTCGAGCTGACGGTGGAGGACGGCGACGCGGCGACGGTGATCGTGCGGGGCGAGGAGGTCACCGTTGCGGCCGGGTCGCCGCGGGTGGTGGCACTGGCCGGCCAGGGTCCGCGGCTGGCCGGCGAGCCCGCTCCGGTGCCCGGCCGCGAGCGCGGTGACGGATCGATCATCACCGCGACGGTCCCCGGTACCTGAGGCCCTGCGGGCATCGGGAAGAATCCGGACTATGTTCTCCGTCGCGTGGGGCCTGTATGACGGCTCAGGGGGTGAGATCCACGTCATCGAAGGCGACCGGTTCGTCTTCGGGAGTGGAATCGGGACGGTCCGGGTGGACCTGCCCGGATTGAGTCGTGAGGCGTTGGTGATCCGGGCGACCCCTGGTGGTCCGTTGCTGTTTCGCGGGCAGCGCGAGAACGGCGCGTTCGTGGTTCTCGTGGGCAATCAGGGCGGATTGAAGTGGGTGCCGGAGGGCCGGGCCATCCCGATCACGCAGGACGCCAACCGCATCGAGCTGCGCCTGGCCGAGGAGACGATCTTCGCCGCCGAGGTCACCCTCGACTGACACACCCGGTCATTGAGGTGTGTAGGCCGCCCCGCGCCCGAGCCGGTCCCTGAGGTGGCGCGAGGAACGAGCGCCCTCGAAGGGCGAAGGGACCTCCCCCGGTTGGGTGGCTTCGAGGCTCCTCGTTCCTCGTCGCGCCTCAGCCACCGGGAGGCCCCGGTCCCTGAGGCGCGAGCTTGCGAGCCTCGAAGGGACCTCCCCCGCCTCAGCCGGCGGGGATGGGGACGACGGGGACTCGCACGAGGACGACGCCCGGCCGCACTTCGGCGGTGATCTCCGTGCCCTCGCCGACCGGATCGCCGTCGAGCTGCATCGGGGTGTCGGAGGTGGCCTGGATGTGGACGCGCGCGCCGGTGAACCGGGCGAACCGCTCGGTGTTGCGCTTGCGCCGCGTGATGACCTTCCACGCGATGCCGAGCCAGCCGAGGAAGCGCCGCGGCGCGAGTACCACGACATCGAGCTGCCCGTCGTCGATGCGCGCCTCCGGCAGCAGCGGGATGCCGCCCTGGAGGAAGCCCACATTGCCGATGACGACGGTCCGCGCGCGCATGGTCTGCGGCTCGCCGTCGTCGACGGTGATGGTCACCTTCATGCCGGGAAAACGCAGCGCTTTCAGGCCGGAGACGAAGTAGGCGAGGTAGCCGACACGCTTCTTCAGGTCGTCGTCGACGCCGGTCATAATCATCGCGTCCATGCCGAGGCCGGCCATGACGAGGAAGGACGTGTCTACGCCGGAATCGGTGCGGTAGCGGGCCAGGTCGATGGCCTTGTCCTGTCCGCCGAAGGCCACGTCGAGGGCGTCGCGGGAGTTGAGCGGGATGTCGAGGTTGCGCGCGAGCAGGTTGCCGGTGCCGTGCGGGATGACGCCGACCGCGACGCCGGTGCGGGCGGCCTCTTCGCAGACTGCGCGCACGGTGCCGTCGCCGCCGGCCGCGACGATGAGGTCGACGCCGGCCGCGAGGGCGTCGAGCGACTGGCCGTAGCCGGGGTCTTCGACGCTGGTCTCGAACCACAGCGGTTCGCTCCAGCCGTGCGCTTTCGCGGCGGCGCGCACGCGGTTCTTGAACTCCTCGACGTCGCCGACCTTGGCGGGGTTGAGTACGACTGCGGCCTTCTTGCCGCCGGTGCCGGTGAGCATGGCCAGTTCGGAGGGTAGCCGGGTCGCGTCGGTGGCCAGCAGCAGCCACAGGGCGAGCGTGACGCCGCTGCCGAAGGCGAGTCCGGCGACGACATCGGTGGGGTAGTGGACGCCGAGGAACACCCGGCTCGCGGCCACGGCGGCGGCGAGGATCGCCCACAGCGTGATGAGCAGGCGGCGTTTGAGGCCGCGTCCGGTGGTGACGATGGTCAGCATCACGGCGATGACGAGCAGCAGTCCGGCACCTGCGGCGTGTCCGGACGGGAAGGACCAGCCGCCGATCTCGTAGACGTCGCCGTTCTGCGGGGGGCGGGGGCGGTCGACGAGGGCTTTGAGGGCGGGGTTGCCGAGGACGACGACGAGGCCGCTGACGGTGATCCAGGCGGCGATGCCCCATTCGCGGCGCCATGCGGCCCAGGCGATGACGGCGGCTACGAGGGCGACGACGGGCCAGGTGTTGAAGGCGACCGCGAGGGCTTTGCCGAGGTCGAGCAGCAGGCCTGATCTGTCGGTGGCATCGGTGGCGCGGCGGGTGAGGGTGCGGTCGAAGTCGCCGAAGGGGTCCCAGCCGGACGTGACCTCGATAGTCAGCAGGGCGACGAGGAGGGTGAGGCAGCCCAGGACGACGCCGAATACGCCGCGGTAACTCGGTTCGGCCCGGCGCAGGTCGACTGGCACGCTGTTCTCCTTCTTCGGCTCGCCCCGGTGCGTGCCGCGTCGCCGTCAGCGTAATCGAATCGCGGTCCGGGGCCTTCCCCGCTGGTGGGGTGGCTTCGAGGCTCCTCGTTCCTCGTCGCACCTCAGCCGCCGCGTTCGCCCCGGTCCCGAGCCTCGAAGGGCGAAGGGATCTCCCTCTGCCGAACGGCGAGCAGGTGCGTCATGCGGCGTCTTTGACGAGTTGCCCGGCGCGCTGGAACGACACGCCGAGCACGACGCCGATGTCACGCAGGGACAGGCCCTGGGCGTGGAGTTCGCGGGCGGCGCGGCGCAGGTTCTCGCTGGCGGCTTGCGCGAGGCGTTCGGCTTCGGCGCGGTCACGCTGCGCCTGATCGACCGTGCGGGCGATGTCGTCGCCGATTCGTGGGATGACCTTGACGGTGATCTGATCCTCGGGTAGGTCGGTGACGAAGGAGATCGCCTCGCGCTGATACTCGGCGGCCTGGTCGAGTCGCGCGACCTGGGACAGCGCGCCGGGGTGTTGGTCGCACTGTACGACCCACCAGCGGCCTTCGCGGGTTGCGGTCGAGGTGAAGTGGTGCATCATCGCCACCAGCCTTGTCCTAGCTCGTCTTGGAGTTGGCGGTAGATCTTCTCCGCCATGCCGTCGGGTGTCTCGGTGTGACGGCCGATGGTGGTCTTCTTCGATCCGACGCGGATGCCGGTGTGGCCTTTGCGTTCGAACTGCTCGAACTCCAGGCCCGCTTTTTCGGCTGCCTCGCGGATTTTCTTGATGGCCGCCTTTGTCTTCACGAGACTAGTCTAGTGCGACTAGAACTATCAAGTCAAGTCGGGGCGACAAAGTTTGGTCCTCGATCTGTCCCGTCTCACGAGTCCACGTTTCGGTGGGGTGGCTTCGAGGCTCCTCGTTCCTCGTCGCACCTCAGCCACCGGGTTTCTTCGGTCCCGAGCCTCGAAGGGCCTTGCCTCGGGTTGGTGGTGGTCATTTCGAGGCTCGCTTCGCTTCGCACCTCAATGACCGGTTCCGGCTCCCCGGTCCCTGAGGTGTGAGGGCGCCCCGCGCCCGAGCCTCGAAGGGACCTGCCCTGCCGGTTGGGGTGGCTTCGAGGCTCCTCGTTCCTCGTCGCACCTCAGCCACCGGGAAGCCCTGGTTCTGGTTCGGGTCGGTCAGGTCACATAGTCCGTTCGGACTAGTGAGGTGTGGGTAATGAGGTGCAATTTGCATTTTCGCGTAGACGGCGGGGGGGGGTGTCCCTACGCTGTGAACGCGCTGAGAGGTGTCAGTGTGTTATGCCTTCAAGCGAGGAGCGGGCTGGATGTCGGTGCATGCGGTGCAGGTGCGGTTGCCGGATCGGTGGCGGCGTTATGTCGCTCTGGGGATGATGCTGCTGGCCGGTGCGGCGATACTCGGGACGAGTGACCGCTCCGACGCCGATCCGGGCAACACCTGGGTGATCCAGCTCCAGCGGATCAGCGCGGCCGAGCAGCTCTCCGGCGCGCCGGTGACCTTCCGGCTCAGTCTGCAGTGCGCGGCGCTGACGTCGCCGAGTTGTGACGGCGGCAAGGTCGTTATCCCGCTGCCGGAGGGCCGCATGACCACCTCGGTGGGTGCGCACCCTTACATCAGTGGATACAGCGTTTCCAATAACGTGCTGACGATCAATCTGATCTCGTCGTTCCCGGCGGGGGCGTCGATCCAGACCGATATCAACACCGGCTTGGTCAACGGCTACACCCCGGACGGCACGGTGTTGAGTCTGCAGGCGACGGTGGGTGCGGACAACACCCAGACGGTGACGTCGGGTGTGGCGTCGGCCACGATCCGGGCGAGCGCGAACCTGACCGTCCACAAGAGCCTGCCGGCCAATTCCGCCGATGGTGCCCCGATGCCTCGCGATTACGACCTGACCTATCGGTTGGGTCCGTGTACGTCGGTGGGGTCCACCGGAGCCTTGTACATGCAGCCGGGGATGACGGTGGTGGATCAGTTGCCAGCGGGTGCGGTGTTCGTGGATGCCTCCTCCGGTGGCGTGTACGACGCGACGACGAACACGGTGACGTGGACCACCGATGGTGGTCTGCCCACGTGCGGGTACCGCAGTCAGCCAGCCGGGCCGTACTGGGTGACGGTGAAGTATCCGTCGGCGACGTTCGCCGCAGGTCAGAGTGTGACGAACACCGCGATCGCGACGGGTACCCCGATCGGTGAGACGACACCGCTGACGGCCACCTATTCGCGCAACCACACCTTCGGAGCACCGGGGAACTCCGGGTCGTTCTGCAAGAGGGCCATTACGCCCCTGATGACCGGCAACATCACCCAAGGAACGTGCAATACCAGTACCGCGATGCCTACGTGGGCCGGCGATTGGGCGGAGATCATGGAGCCGTACCCCTTCCCGAAGTTCAACTTCCCCAGTACTTCCGGCCACCCGCGCGGCTCTTACGAAGGCTCGTTCCTGTTGTCGATTACCAACACCTCAGTGCTGCCCGCAGTCGGTGAGATCGTGGACCCGGTGCCGTGTCTGGACAACTACGACGCGACGCAGAACATGTACCTGCCCAATGCTCCCGGCGTTCTGTGTCAGCACCCGGCTTATCACATCTGGGCTGTAGGGCGGACCTATATCACCGGTAGCGACTCAAGCGCCGAGTACTACTACGTGACTCCCGACGGCACGGAGAAGGAGTTCCTGCCACCGGAGAGCGAAGACGGGTATGCACACGTCCTGGTGGCCGACGGTGATGTGGTCGCGGAGGTCCGCATCCGCAACATCGCTCTTAGCGCGTCGGGCGGCACCGCCTCCTTCGATCTATGGGGCCACCTGGACGGATCGCTCACGAACGGGCAGCGGATTCATAATGTGGGGTACTTCACCCGCACGGTGGAGGGGGCTAGCACTCCCGTGGTGACCGGAACCCAGATCGGCCGCATGGTGGCGACCGATCAGGTGCGGGTCAACGCCTACAAGTCCGCCACGTACTCGGCTTCGGGCAGTTCCTTCACCCTGAGGGCCGGGGTGATGGGGCCGAACATGGAGGGCGGCTATTCCGGTCCGGTGACGATCACCGACCTGCTGCCGGCGGGCATCCCCTCGGCGACGCTGACATCGTTCGTCTACCGTCCCTATGGCCCGGAGTGGCCGAGGGGCATCGCCCTCAACGGCAGCAACCAAGTGTCGAGTCCGGCGGATACGCCGGTGCCGGAGTCGGCGTACACGTTGGAGCAGATTCCGAACTGGAACGGTTCGGGGCGCACATTGATCCGCATTTCGATCCCGGCAGGGGCACTGCATCTGGCATCGACGTCGCCGACCTCCTTGTGGGCCACGTTCTCGGTACCGGGCGGCTGGCCGCCGGGCACGACGGTCAACAACATGCAGGTGGTCCTCCCCGGCACCGACATCGACGCGTGCAGTGCCGTCAATTACAACGGCTGGATAGGCAGCACGCTCGGATGGGTCGCAGCAGGTCCCGGTGTCGCGCCGACCACCCCGAACACGGCCAACCCGGAACACGTAGCGGCGGGTGCTCCGTTCTGCGGGGCGTCGGCGTCGGTGACCAATGCGACGCCGGGGCCGCTGTTGCAGGCGTTCAAGGGCGTCAAGGGCAGCGGGGATACGCAGTTCGCCGAGTTCCCCGCAGTCGGCATGATCGACCCGAACAACCCCGGTAGCGCCGAATACCGCGTGCGCGTCCGCAGCGGTGGCACGGTCGCGCTGAAGGACGTCGTTCTCTACGACGTGCTGCCGACGCCCGGCGACAAGGGCGTGTCGGGCGTGATGAGTGATCGGGCGCGCGGCTCAGACTTCCGGCCCGAACTGACCGGTCCGGTGACCGTCACCGACACCGCGACGGGTGCGGCCAGCCGCACCTGGCAGGTCGCCTACTCCACCTCGGACAACCCGTGCCGCGACGAGGTCCGTGGTCTGTTGGACGGTGCTCCGTGGCCCGCGTCCTGCGATAACGATTGGTCTACGACGCCACCGGCTGATCTGTCCACGGTCACGGCCCTGCGGTTCAAGCTCACTGCGGGCAGCCTCGCGGCGGGCCAGGAGGCGGCGTTCACCTGGCCGGTGGCCGAACCCGATCCGCTGCCCGACGCGGGCCAGATCGCGTGGAACTCGGTCGCGGTCGCCGCGAACCGAGTCGACGACAGCACCGCCCTGCTGCCGTCCGAACCGCCCAAGGTGGGTCTGGCCGTGCCGCAGGCCGACGTGTCGCTCGACAAGAGCGTCGACCGCGAGAACGTCGTGGCCGGAGAAGAGGTGACCTTCACCGTCAAGGCCAGCCACGACACCAAGGTCGTCATCGATTCGGTTACGGGCGCGGCCTCCTACGTCGACGAGAACGGTGACCCGACGTCGGCCGTGGCCCCCGCCTACGGGTTGAAGGTCACCGATGTGCTGCCCTCGGGCTTCACGCTCGTTCCGGGTTCGGCCGTGCCGACCCGAGGCACCTTCGATCCGGGCACGGGCATCTGGGACGTCGGCGACCTGCCGGTCGGCTCGAATGCCTCCCTCACCTACCGGGCGGTCGTCAACGCGACCGGGGAGCACACCAACCTCGCACAGGCCAGCGGCATGAACGTCGAGGACCTCGACTCGGCCGTCGGCAACTGCGTCGTGGACGACCCCGCAGAAGACGACTGCGATACGGCGACGGTGAACGTCGTCGATCCGGGCATCTCGCTGGTCAAGCAGGTCGAGACCGAGGCCGGCAGCGGCGTGTTCGCCGACGCCGACACGGCCGGTGACGCGGTGGGTTACTCCTCGGGTTCGCCGGTCCGCTACCGGTGGGTCGTGAAGAACACGAGCGCGGTGGCGTTGACCGATGTCACGATCACCGAC
Organism: Aeromicrobium sp.; assembly: GCF_047607065.1. Classification (GTDB taxonomy): domain Bacteria; phylum Actinomycetota; class Actinomycetes; order Propionibacteriales; family Nocardioidaceae; genus Aeromicrobium. Next base: position 45,281 of record NZ_JASGDU010000046.1, on the reverse strand, counting down.
CCGGCGGTCGATTTCTACTGCGGCACCGAGTTCGACCTCGGCACGCTGGTCGCCGGGGAAGAGCGGGTCGTGGAGTGCACCTGGGTCCCAGGATGGTCGGTGGGCACCCACGACCATGCGGCCACGGTGACCGGCGATCCGCCGAAGGGTGACGCGGTGACCGCATCGAACACGGCGGTCGTGGCGGTGCAGCAGTGGGCACCGACACCGGAAGTCGATGTGACGGTGACCACGAACGGGGTGGACTTCGACAGCGACCTCGACAACGGCGACCCGGTCGAATGGGTGTACGTCCTCACCAACACCGGCAGTGAGCCGTTGACGGGTGAATCGCTCGCCTTGACCGACGACCGCAACCCGGCCGTCACGCTGGACGAGACCGCCTGCGTCCGGTCCTCGGGCGAGTGGGGAGAGCCGCTGCTGGTGGGTGCCACCATCACCTGCACGTTCACGGGTGTGGCCAGCGAGGACACCTACTTCAACAACGCCACCGCGACGGGCATCGGCCAGTTCTCGACCCAGACGGCGACGGCCACGGATCGCACCGGTTACAGCACGGTCGACCCGGCTCCGTCGCTCGGCGTCGAGGTGACCACCAACGGAGTCGAGTTCGCTTCGGGCCTGCCTGCGGGTGCTCCGGTGGAGTGGGTGTACGTGCTGACCAACACCGGCAACGAGTCGCTGACGGACGTGACGTTGGCCGACGACCAGAACCCGGCGGTCACGCTCAGTCAGACCGATTGTGTCCGCTCCGACGGGGGTACCTGGGGCGATCCGCTGGCACCCGGTGACACGATCACCTGCACGTATCCCGGCTCCGCGACCACGACGGACGGCATCTACGTCAACACCGCCACCGTGACGGGTGTCGGCGAGCAGTCCGGTACCGACACGGCCGCGAGCGACTGGACCGGTCACAGCGTGGTCACGGCCCCTGGCCTGGCACCGAGGATCGGTATCGAGGTCACGACCAATGGTGCCGAGTTCGCCGCCGATGTGCCGCCGGGCGATCCGGTGGAGTGGGTGTACGTGCTGACGAACACCGGAGGCGAGCCGCTGCTGGGCATCACGCTGGCCGACGACGTCAACAGCGGAGTTGCCTTGGACGAGGCGGACTGCACCCGTAGTGACGGGGGAGTCTGGGGCACACCCCTGCCCGTCGGCGAGCGCATCACCTGCACGTTCACCGGCACGGCCGACGACGCGATGCGACTCAACACCGGCACGACATCGGCGACCGGTGCGCTGAGCGGCCAGGGTGTCAGCGCGACGGACTGGACTGGCTACTCCACCGAGGCGACCGAAACTCCGGGAATCAGTGTGGTCGCGTCGACCAACGGGGTCGACGACGTTGCTTCCGGCCTGACGCCGGGCGACCCGGTGACGTGGACGTACGTCCTGACCAACACCAGTGGCGAGGCCTTGACCGGCCTCACGCTGGCCGACGACCAGAACCCGGACGTCGAACTGCGCGAAGACGCCTGCACGCGCTCCGACGGTGGCACGTGGGGTGACCCGCTGCCCGTGGATGGCACGATCACCTGCACGTTCACCGGCACCGCCACCACCGGCACCTACGTCAACACCGCCTCCGCCACCGGTATCGGCGCGGACACGGCGACGGCCGTCGACGACACCGACCCGACCGGGTACGTCGCGCTCGCGCCGCCGCCGGGCGCGGGGGTGAGCGTCGAGGTGACGACCAACGGAGTCGAGTTCGCCGGCAACCTGGTCACCGGTGATCTCGTCACCTGGGTGTACGTCCTGACGAACACCGGTGAGCAGCCGCTGGAGAACCTCACCCTGACCGACGACCAGAATCCGAACGTGGCACTCGATCCAGGGGCCTGCACCCGTTCCGACGGAGCCGTGTGGGGTTCGGCGCTGCCGGTCGGCGCGACGATCACCTGCACCTTCACCGGGACCGCTGTCGAGGGCACGTACCTCAACACTGCCACCGTCTCGGGAACGGGCACGGTCACCGGAACCGCGACCAACGCGGCCGACGTGACCGGACACCAGGCGGCCGATGCCGCTGATCCCACCGATCCCGACGATGACGGCGATACCGACACCGACGGGGACGGAGACGGCAGCACCGACGGCGGTGACAGCAGCAGCGACGGCGGCCACAGCACCGGCACGACCACCGGTTCCTCGTCGCTTCCCGGCACCGGCGCGATTGCCGACGGCTCCCTGATTGCCCTCGGTCTCATGCTGTTCCTTTCGGGTGCGGTCGTCCTCCACCACCCCCGCCGCCGGCCCGGCCCCTGAGGTGCGAGCGAGAAACGAGCGCCCTCGAAGGGCGAAGGGCGCAGGGACCTGCCTGGGTTGGTGGCTTCGAGGCTCCTCGTTCCTCGTCGCACCTCAGCCACCGGGTACGCCGGTCCCTGAGGTGTGAGGGCGCCTCGCGCCCGAGCCTCGAAGGGACCTGTCTCAGGCGGGTGGTGGGGTCATTTCGAGGCTCGCAAGCTCGCACCTCAATGACCGGCACTCACCCGGCCCCTGAGGTGGCGCGAGGAACGAGCGCCCTCGAAGGGCGAAGGGACCTCCACCGGGGCGGGCAACCAGCGGACGGCAAACCGCTAGGCTGGCGCAGTGATCGATCCTCGCCTGCTCCGTGACGATCCCGACCGTGTGCGCGACGCCCTGCGCCGCCGCGGCGAGTCCCCCGAGGTGGTCGACTCGCTGGTCGCTGCCGACGAGGGCCGCCGCTCGGCCATCGCCGCCTTCGAGGCCCTGCGCGCCGAGCAGAAGCAACTCGGCAAGCAGGTCGCGCAGGCCAAGGGCGAGGAGAAGACCGCCCTCCTGGAGCGCACCAAGGCCCTCAGCGCCGAGGTCAAGGAGGCCGACGCCGCACGAGCCGCAGGCGAGCAGACCTACAACACGCTGCTGCGCTCGCTGCCCAACCTCGTCGCCGACGAAGCACCCGAGGGCGGTGAGGACGACTTCGTGGTTCTCGATGTCGTCGGCACCCCCCGCGACTTCGCCGCCGAGGGCTTCACCCCGCGCGACCACCTGGAACTGGGCCGCATGCTCGGTGCCATCGACGTCGAACGCGGTGCCAAGGTCTCCGGCTCGCGCTTCTACTACCTCACCGGGGTCGGCGCGCAACTCGAACTCGCGCTGATCCAGCTGGCGATGAGCACCGCCGCGCGCTGGGGCTTCACCCCGATGATCCCGCCGGCCCTGGTGCGCCCGCAGGCGATGGAGGGCACCGGCTTCCTCGGGCAGGCGGCCGACGACGTCTACCACCTGCCCAAAGACGACCTGTACCTCGTCGGCACCTCCGAGGTCCCGCTCGCGGCGTACCACTCCGACGAGATCCTCGACGCCGCCTCGCTGCCGCGCCGCTACGCCGCCTTCAGCCCCTGCTACCGCCGCGAGGCCGGCTCGCACGGCAAGGACACCAAGGGCATCTTCCGCGTCCACTGGTTCGACAAGGTGGAGATGTTCACCTACACGACACTCGAGGAGTCCTTCGCCGAACACGAGCGGCTGCTGGGATGGGAGCGTGAATGGCTCGACTCCCTCGAACTGCCCTACCGCGTGATCGACGTGGCCACCGGCGACCTCGGTGCCTCGGCGATCCGCAAGTTCGACTGCGAGGCCTGGGTGCCCACGCAGGAGCGGTACCGCGAGGTCAGCTCCACGTCGAACTGCACCGAGTACCAGGCCCGCCGACTCGACATCCGGGTGCGCGGGGCCGGCGCGGAGGCGGGAACCACCCCGGCGGCCACCCTCAACGGCACCCTGTGCGCCATGACCCGCACCATCGTCGCGCTGCTGGAGAACGGGCAGCAGGCCGACGGCTCGGTGCGGCTGCCCGCCGTCCTGCATCCGTTCCTCGGACCCGTGCTGGAGCCTGTGTCGTGACCGACTGGCGGCCGCGCCTGGTCGCACTCGACGTCGACGGTACCGTTGTCACCTGGGGCAACGAGCTGTCGCCGACATTGCGTGCGACGGTGCGGGCGCTGCGTGAGAGCGGGATCGAGGTTGTCCTCGCCACCGGCCGGTCGGTGCCGGGCGTCATCGATGTCGCCGACAAACTCGGCTTCGAGCACGGCCTCGCGGTCGGCAGCAACGGCTCTCTCGTCTTCGGCTACCGGCCCCTGGAGGTGCTGCGCGCGGTCACCTTCGACGCCTCCGACGCGGTGCGCGCCATCGTCGAGCGCATGCCGCAGGTGCGCATAGCGGTCGAGGAGGTGGGCGTCGGCTACCGGGTCAACCGGGAGTTCCCCGATCACGAGCTGGGCGGTGCCATCACCGTGCAGAGCATCGACGAACTGGTCGCCGAGCCGGTCACCCGCGTTGTCGTACGCTCGCCGGAGCACAGCACCGAACAGTTTCACGCGATGGTCGCCGACCTCGGCCTGTCCGATACGAACTACTACATCGGCTACACGGCATGGCTCGACATCGCTCCGGTCGGCATCTCGAAGGCTTCGGGGCTGGAGTTCGTGTGCGAGCGGTTGGGCATCGTACGCGGCGATGTGCTGGCCATCGGCGACGGCAACAACGACGTCGAGATGCTGCGGTGGGCCGGATACGGGGTGGCGATGGGCCAGGCACCGCCGGAGCTGATCGCGGTCGCCGACGAGGTCACCGGCACCGTCGAGGAGGACGGTGCCGACGCCGTCCTCCGCCGCTACCTCTGAGGCGCGGTGCTGGTCATTTCGAGGCTCGTCGCAAGCTCCTCGCACCTCAACGACCGGTGTCTTACCCGGTCCCTGAGGTGGCGCGAGGAACGAGCGCCCTCGAAGGGCGAAGGGACCTCCGCCCGGAGATCAGCTGACGCGCATGAGGCGGCGGCCGGACTCGAGTTCGCCGAAGGCGTCCAGCACCTCATCGACGCTCGGGCGACGGTTCGCTTGCGGCGCGGCGGCCTGGGCCTCGCCCCCGGCCTGCTCCTGCCGCGCCCGGCGCAGGTGCCGCTTCACCGTCGAGGTCGAACAGCCGAGCCGTTCGGCGAGTTGCTGACAGGTATCGCCCGGGTGCGTCCGCCGTGCCGTCAACACCGCCTCGTGGTCCACCGGCCCGCTGCCGAGCCGCGCCGTCCCGAGCATGGCGAACTCGTGGTCACTGACCGAGACCCCGAGCCGGCGGCGCAGGGCCGCCCGGTCGGACTCGGTCGTGCAGGCGACGAAGCCCGAGACGTTGACCTCGACGACCGCGCGGTATAGGCAGTCGGTGAAGATCGGGCACGCAGCACAGCGCCGATGCGCGGCGGCGCGTTGACGCACCCCGAGCGTCTCGTCGAGAAAAATGGTCGGATCGTCTGCGCACGCGGGTACGACAGAATCGTCGACGATGGTCATTGGGCTCCCTCTTCCCTGGGACCGATCGAATTGTTGACGATTCTACAGGTACATGCCGCCTTGGGAACCATTGTTTCCGAATTGTTCCGGCTGAGCACTCTCGGAGCCGTCTGGCGACGGCAGCGCCAGCCGCATCGTCTGCAGCTGCGACTGTGCCTGGACCTGCTGGGCGTACAGCGCGGCCTGGATACCGTGGAAGAGTCCTTCGAGCCAGCCGACCAGCTGCGCCTGGGCGATACGCAACTCGCCCTCGGTGGGCGAGACGGCCTCGAACGGGCGGCTCAGCCGCGACAATTCCTCGACCAGCTCCGGCGCGAGACCGTCTTTGAGTTCGGCGATGGACTGCTCGTGGATCTCCCGCAGCCGGGCGCGGCTCGCCTCGTCCAGCGGCGCGGCCTTGACCTCCTCCAGCAGCTGACGGATCATGCCGCCGATGCGCATGACCTTCGCGGGCTGCTCGACGAGATCGGTGAGAGGGGTGTCGGCGGCCGGCTCGTCGGCGGTGGCGGGCACCGCAACCGGGGTTCCGTCCGGCTCGATGGTCATGGGGGTCTCACTCATGCCGCCAGCCTAGAACGCCCGTCGGTAGGTGAATCTCGGTCCCTGAGGTGCGACGAGGAACGAGGAGCCTCGAAGGGACCTGCCCCAGGTGGGCGGTGGTCCTTTCGAGGCTCGCTTCGCTTCGCACCTCAAGGACCAGGTTCGGCCACCGGTCCCTGAGGCGTGAGGGTGCCCCGTGCCCGCCTCGAAGGGCGCACCTCAATGGCAGGAGACCGGCTTCCGGCGTCAGGGGAGCAGGAGGAGCTTGCCGACGTGGGTCGAGGCCTCCATGACCCGGTGCGCCTCGGCCGCGTCGTCCAGGCCGAACCGCGCATGCACGACGGGCCGGACGGTGCCGCTGGCGATCAACGGCCAGACGTGCTCACCGATCTCGGCCACGATGGCCGACTTCTCCTGCGCCGGCCGGGCGCGCAGCGAGGTCGCGGTGACCGAGGCGCGCTTCATCAGCAGCCGGTTCAGGTCCAGCGTTCCCTTGATGCCGCCCTGCAGGCCGATGACGACCAGCCGGCCGCCGGTCGCCAGGGCACGCACGTTCGCGTCGAGGTAGCTCGCGCCCATGATGTCGAGGATGACGTCCGGGCGCAGGCCCGCCTCCTTCAGCGCGTCGCCGAAGTCCTGTTCGCGGTAGTTGACGACCAGGTCCGCGCCGAGGTCGCGGCACACCTGCGCCTTCTCCTGGCTGCCGACCGTCGTGACGACCCGCGCGCCGAGGGCCTTCGCGACCTGGATCGCCATCGTGCCGATGCCGCTGGTTCCGCCGTGGACGAGGAAGGTCTCACCGGCCACGAGACGACCCACCATCACCACATTCGACCAGACCGTCGCTGCGGCCTCCATGACGCCGCCGGCGGTCACGAGGTCGATACCCTCCGGCACCGGGGCCACCTGCCCGGCCGGCACGGCGACGTACTCGGCATAGCCGCCGCCGACCAGCAGCGCCACGATCTCGCGGCCGATCCAGGAGGCGTCGACCCCCTCGCCGACCGCCGCGACGGTCCCGGACGCCTCCAGGCCGAGCACCGGCGTCGCACCGGCCGGCGGATCGTAGAAACCCCGCCGCTGCAGGACATCTGCTCGGTTGACGCCTGCGGCGGCGACCCGCACGAGCACCTCCCCGGCAGCCGGTTCGGGGGTGGGCAGCTCGGTGACGCGCAGGGCGTCGGCCTCGCCGGGTTCGGGCACGATGACGGCACGCATGGGTCGAGCCTACGGAAAGCGCTCGCCGCCGCTGTTTCAAGCGACTAGCGTGGGCGCATGAAAGTCGCTCTGGTCCAGCTGGCGAGCGGGACGGATCCGGCCATCAACCGCGACCTCGTCGCCGCCCGGTTGAAGGCCGTCCGCCCCGGTGCGGACCTCGTCGTGCTGCCCGAGGCGACGATGGCCGACTTCGGTCCGCCCGACCTGGACCTGCGGCGCGTGGCCGAACCGCTCGACGGCCCGTTCGTCGCCCTCCTGGCCGAACACGCCCGCCGACTCGATGCCACCGTCGTCGCGGGCATGTTCGAGCGGATCGACGCGCTGACCCGGCCGTTCAACACGCTCGTCGTCATCAGCCCGGACGGCTCGCTCGTGACGACCTACCGCAAGATCCACCTCTACGACTCCTTCGGCTACCGCGAGTCCGACCGGCTTTCGCCCGGACCGGTCGCGCCGGTGGTCATCGACGTCGCCGGCCTCCGGGTGGGCCTGATGACCTGCTACGACGTGCGCTTCCCCGAACTGGCGCGACTGCTGGTCGACCAGGGGGCCGATGTGCTGGCGGTGCCCGCAGCCTGGGTCGCGGGGGAGGGCAAGCTGGCGCACTGGCGCACGCTGCTGGTGGCGCGAGCCGTCGAGAACACCGTCTACGTCCTCGGTACCGGGCAGGGCGGGCAGCGCTACACCGGGCACTCCCTCGTGGCCGATCCGCGGGGATCTATCGTGGTCGAGGCCTCCGGCGGCAACGAGACGATCCTCGCGGCCTGCGACCGATCCGTCATCGAGCGCACGCGGGAGACGAATCCGTCGTTGGCCAACCGCCGAATCCGCCTGCGCTAAGGAGCCGAACGATGAGTGGGACCACCACCGGTCGACGGCGTCTCGACGCCTCGGTGCTGCCCGAGTACGAGCAGCCGGTGCGCCCCCCGCGGCTGCACTCGCGCGGTTCGGTTGTCGGTGTCGGCGCGTTGGTCGCCGCTGCGGGCGCAGTCGGGCTGGCCGGCTCGCTGCTGTCGCTGATCGCCGTCGACGTGCCGAGTGCGATCTACCGCCCGTCCGCGGCGCTGCTGACGGTGGCGCTGACGGTGATGCTCGTCTACCGTGCCGGCGGTCACATGCGCATCTGGGTCAGCCTGGTGGCGCTGCTGTGTACGGCTGCTGTGGTGACCGAGGCCGCCGGCGCGGTGGCCGTGGCCGCAGTGGCGACCGGAGTAGTCGGTGGCGTGCTGGCGGTGGTCCTGACGTGCCCGGCACGGTCCTTCGGCGCAACGGTGCGCGAATACCTCGTGAGCCTGCTGATCGCCGGCGGCGCGGGTGCGGGGGTGGCCGCCTGGAACGCCCAGGTCAACACGGTGGTGTTCGTGGTGGCCGTCGGCGGCGTGTCGCTGATCGTCGTCCTGGGGCTGGTGTGGGCGCTCGGCGAGGGCCTGCACGGTCTGGGCCGTAATCACCTGGCGGTGCTGGCGATGGTCGCGGTCGTGTCGCTGTTATTGGTCGTCTACACCTATGCGGTGCGCAGCTACGGGTCGACATCGGTCATCAACACCATCGACAGTGCGATCTACCAACTGCGCACGACGGTCGGCGGGGTGCCGCGGCCGGTGCAGACGTTCGTCGGCTTTCCGGCGCTGGTGGTGGGGCTGCGGCTGCGCTCCCAGCGGCGCGAGGGCTGGTGGATCCTGGTGTTCGCGGTGCTGGCGACGAGTTCGGTCACTGCGGCGCTCGTGTCGCCGCTGGCCTATCCGTCCTATATCGGGTTGTCGACGCTGTACTCGGCGGCCATCGGTTTTGTCATTGGCTGGCTGGTGTCGCGGTTCGTCATGGCACCGAGTTCGGCGCGCGCGGCGCGGGCCATCGAGCCGGCGCGACGGGTTGAGCCGTCCCGGTGGTCGGGCCTGCGCTGAGCCGCCGGGGGGCGTGCAAGAATCGGGACTTGCCCTGGCCTGCGCGGGTCGGGGGAGGAGGGGTGCCGGAGTGGCCGATCGGAACCGCCTTGAAAGCGGTCGCTGGCTTCATAGGTCAGCCGCGGGTTCGAATCCCGCCCCCTCTGCTGCGGTGTCGGGTCGGCATGCGCGGAGTCGAGTCCTGAGGTGCGAGCGAGGAACGAGCGAGCCTCGAAGGACGACTCTCGCGATGGTGGTCCCTTCGAGGCTCCTCCGTCGCACCTCAGGGATCGGATTGGCCGACGTGCGTGTGGAGGATCGAGATGAGTGAGGCGATGCCCCAGTCCGACCCTTCGGTCTACCGACTCGGCCGGGGTCCGGCGCTCGTGGCGGTGGGGGCGTTCCTCATCGCGGCCGGCCTGCTGGTGTTCGCGGGCTTCCTGCTCGCCGGTGACACGCCCGTCCGGATCGCGGCGACGGCGGTCGTGGGCGTGCTGGCGCTGGGCAGCGTGGCGATGGCGGCGCGATTCGCCTGGCGGCCACCCATGCTGATCCGGTTGGATGCCGAGGGGTTCACGGTGGGCCGTCCGCGGGCGAGGGCGGCGTGGAAGCAGGTCGAGGACGTGGCCATCGAGTCCGGTTTCCTCGTGCTGAGCGGTGATGACACGGCCCGGATCGAGCTGCGGCTGCTGGAGCCGGCTGATCGTCGCCGGCTGGCTCGCGAGGTCTACGACCGGCTCAACACGGCGTACGGATACCGTCGCTTCGCGTGAGCGGTGAGGCCGGTTGGCCGGGTGGTGTCGCGGGCCGGTATCGTGGCGGGGTTGCCGCTCGCGGGTGGCAACGAGGAGATGTCGCATAGTGGCCTAGTGCGCCCGCCTGCTAAGCGGGTTGAGGTTTATCCCTCTCGCGGGTTCAAATCCCGCCATCTCCGCCACATGAGTCACATTGGAACCCTCGGCGGGCGTTAGCCCGTCGGGGGTTTTCTCTTGCCCCTCCGGGCGTTGCCCCGCGACAACAGCCGCGATGGCGGCTAGTCATACGTCAAGTAGAGAAGCGGCCAATACGATGAACGAGTGGATCGAGACGCCCGCTATCGCGCACTACTGCTGGAACCGTTGCAGACAAGCGCGGACTATCTGCCCAAGATGGGTGGCTCGGATGAGGTAGACCTCGAAGGGTTCGCAGTTCTGTATGGCTCGGACCCGCTGTACCACTGGATCGGCCTCGACTCGCCGCAGATGTTCGCAGCCCACAAGGCTGCCGGAGGCATGACCTCGATCTACCGCCAGTTGGGGATCGGCTGCGAGCGGTTGTTCAGGGCCGTTCTCAAGGACGAGTTGAGTCTTGCCGACGATCAGGTGACGTGGTCCTACGAGGCGCTGCCGACTTCGTCCAGCGGCAAGGCACGGGTCCTGTCGCTGGATGGGCGAGTCGATCTTGGCGACGTGGCCGACAGTGCTGCGGTCAACCGCATCGAGAAGTGGATTGACGCCCAACGCAAGCGACTGAACATCACTGCCGACCTCGGCGGTGCGGTCTTTGAGGTTCGGCAGGGCTACAAGAGTGCCGACAGCAAGCGTCAGAACGGCGATCTCGCCAACGCGGCTCAGGCGCTCGGGCACGGCTACCTGCCGGTGCTCGTCATCATGTCCAGGCAGATGAACCAAGGGGTGCGTGCTCGCTACCTGAACGGCCGCTGGTCGGTGCTGATGGGCAGCCTTGACCCCGATCCGAATACCAGCACCTACGGCTTCCTCGCCTCGGTGGTGGGTTACGACCTGATCGGATTCTTCGAGCGTAACGCTGAACTGCTCCGTGCCGGTACTGAAGAGGTGCTCGAGAAACTGCTGGAGGCCAAGTGAGCACGCCAACGCTGGACCGCGCGATCCTCACGAGGAACGAGCACATGACCTTCCGAGCCAACATGGGCGTTGGTCGTCACGGCTGGCTCCGGCTCACACCCGCCTACGGGGTCAGACTGGTTCGCGAGCGCATCGCGCACCTGCCAGCCGGATCGGTCATCACCGACCCGTTCTCCGGTACCGGAACCACGCCGCTGGCGGCAGCAGAACTCGGTCACCTCGGTCAGTCAGTGGACGTCAACCCCTTCCTGATCTGGCTTGGTCGGGCGAAGGTGCGTCACTACACCGCAGGCGAACTACTCGACACGGTTGATGCGGGCCAACAGGTTGCCTCCCTCGCGCTGGCTACCGACCGAGACGCAGATCTGTGGCAGCCCACCTTGTTCAAGATCGAGAAGTGGTGGAGCGTCGGCAACCTCCACGCGCTGAAGGTCCTTCGCGCTGCTATCGACTCGTACGGTGACAGCCCACGCGACTTGATGGATGTGGCGTTCTGCCGGACGCTCATCGCCAGGAGCAACGCGGCCTTCAACCACCAGTCCATGTCTTTCAAGGACCCGTCCGGAGAAGGACTCGTGTTTGACGTGAGTGAGGTCGAGGCCACCGTTGCGACGTTCACACACGAGCTGGCGCATGTTGTGGAGTCGGCTCAGTTTGACCTGTCTGGCGAAGGCGAGATTCACCTCGGAGACTCCCGCGAGGGCTTCAGCAACATCAAGGAAGCCGACCTCGTTCTGACCTCACCGCCCTACGTCAACCGCATGTCGTACATCAGGGAGTTGCGCCCCTACATGTACTGGCTGGGCTACCTCGACATAGCCTCGGATGCCGGCGACCTTGACTGGCGTGCCATCGGTGGGACGTGGGGCACGGCCACCAGCAAGCTGAACTCATGGACGCCTGAGGTCGAGACGCCCATCGATGACCAGATCGCTGTCGTAACAGCCAAGATCGCTGCGGACGGGGGCAAGAACGGTCCTCTTCTTGCGACCTACGTTCACAAGTACCACCACGATATGTGGCAGCACTTCACGGCAATCAAGAACGCTGTGAAGGTGGGCGGTAGCGTCTCGTACATCATCGGCAACTCGACCTTCTACAAACATGAGGTCCCAGCGCACCAGTGGTACGCGGACATGCTGAAGGCGCTCGGGTTCGAGAATGTCGAGATTGAGACGATCCGCAAGCGCAACTCCAACAAGGCGCTGTTCGAGTACGACGTGCGTGGGGTGCGGATGTGAAAGGCGTGCGCGAGAAGGCCAGATCAGGTGTTCGTTGGGTGCAAGACGACGACGGGCGGCATGAAGTGCTCGCCGGTGAGACCTCGCTGGTGCTGACCAAAGTCGAGCCTCTGGCTGAGGTGTGCCCTTCGAGGCTCGTCGCAAGCTCCTCACACCTCAGGACCCGCGAGGAACGAAGCCTGCCGTGGGCGGGTCATTCGAGGTGTGCTGCGCTCGCACATCGACGGTAATGGCCGCACTGGACGTCTGGCCATGAATATCTTGCTCAAGCGATCCGGGTACCTGCCGATTCCGATCTACTGAAGGACCGCCCCGCCTACCTGCAGGCTCTGGAACAGGCGGATACCGACGACGGCACCGATTTCCTCCGGCTCATCGTCCGACTGGAGCACGAGACGATCGACCGACTCCTGAGCGAAGAGGAGAAGGAGGGCCTGCGGCCGGCGTGCCTCGTGCGACCGGCACATCCTGCCCTTCGGGTTCGGTCATGGTGAACGACGCGCGCGACGTCTTGTGCAGCATGCACGAAATCTGGGTCACAGTTGGTCGTCTCGGGCCGTAGTGATCTGGCTCACATCTCTCTAGTGTCGTGAATCACACCGACCACAGGAGAACGTCCATGACTCTCGGCCACCTGCCGTGGAAGCACCCCGAGCACGCCGCTGATGCTGTTGCGTTGGCCGACGACCAGGTGCAACTCACCTACGCCGAACTCGAGGAGCGCAGCGCCGCCGTGGCCGCCCGCTTCGCCGAGGCGGGCCTGGGTCGCGGTGACGTGGTGGCGGCGATGCTGCCGAACCGGGCCGAACTGCTGCTGACGATCCTGGCCGCCTGGCGTCTCGGCGCCACCGCCACCCCGGTCAACCCCGCCTTCACCGCCGCCGAGGCCGGCCACCAGCTCGGCGACTCCGGCGCGAAGCTCGTCGTCACCATCGACGGCACCAGCCCGGTCGACGGCCTCCCCGGCATCGGGGTGGACGACCTCGCCCCGCAGGGCGCCGAGCATGCCGCCCCGGTCGACCTGCAGCCCGGCGACCTCGCCCTGCTGATCTACACCAGCGGATCGACCGGCCGCCCCAAGGGCGTCATGCTCACGCACGCCAACGCCGACGCGATGACCCGCATCGCCTGCGAGCACTTCCAGATCACCTCCGCCGACCACTGCCTGCTGATCCTCCCGCTGTTCCACGTCAACGCCCTGATGATTAGCGCGCTATCGCCCCTGCGCGCGGGCGGCCGGGTCACCATCACCGGCACCTTCTCCCCGTCGCGCTTCTTCGACGACGTCGAGCGGCTGCGGCCCACGTACTTCTCTGCCGTGCCGACGATCTACGCCATCTTGGCCGCCCTGCCCGAGGACGTGCAGCCCGACACCTCCTCGCTGCGCTTCGTCGTCTGCGGTGCCGCGCCGGTCACCAAGGAACTGCTGGAGACCAGCCAGCGGCGCTACGGTTTCACGATCCTCGAGGGCTACGGCCTGACCGAGGGCACCTGCGCTTCGGCCTGCAACCCGCTGGACGGCCCGCGCAAACTCGGCACCGTCGGTCCGGCCCTGCCCGGCCAGCGCATCGAGATCGCCGGTTCGCTCGGCGGACGCGCGCCGGTCGGCGAGGCCGGCGAAGTCCTCATCAGCGGCCCCACCGTGATGAAGGGCTACCTGAACAACCCCGAGGCCACCGCGAGCGCCATCGACGCCGACGGCTGGCTGCACACCGGCGACGTCGGCCGGCTCGACGAGGACGGCTACCTGACCCTCGTCGACCGGGTCAAGGACATGATCATCCGCGGCGGCGAGAACCTCTACCCCAAGGAGATCGAGTCGACCATCGCCGAGGTCGAGGGCGTGCTGGAGGTGGCCGTCGTCGGCCGGCCCGACGAGGTGCTCGGCGAGGTGCCCGTCGCCCGCGTCGTCCTCTACCCCGGATCGACGGTGAGCGCCGGTGACCTCCTGGCGCACTGCCGCGAACGACTCATGCGGGTCAAAGTTCCCGTCGACTTGCAGATCGTCGACGCGCTGCCGAAGAACCCCGTCGGCAAGATCGACAAACCCTCACTGCGCCGGAGCCTCCAACCCTCGGCCTGAATCCCTCCCCTACTGCGCGAGAGCCTTCTCGTGCCGGACCGCCCTGCCTTCGCGCGGGCAGAAAGGAGTCCCTCATGGGACTGAAAGACGCGGATATGCCGCCCGTCGATCCGGCAACGTTCGGATCGATCCCGACGCTGCAGAGGCAGAAGACGCTCGTGCAGCACTGGGGTGAGTTCGGCTTCGGCACTCCGAAGCAGATCCACCTCATGTTCTACGTGCCGAAGATCGTCTTCTACGCGCTCGCCGGCTTCGCGCTCGCGTGGTTCACCACGTCCGAGCTGCGGGATATCTCCTCCGAACTCGGCTTCACGTACGCCTTCGTGCAGCCGGTCCTCTACATGAAGATCATGCTCTTCACGGTCTTCTGGGAGCTGCTCGGCTTCGGCGGCACGATGGGTCCCCTGGCCTTCAAGTTCAAGCCGCTCATCGGCGGATTCCTCTACTGGGGCAAGACCGGCACGTTGCGCAATCCGCCGTGGCCGGACAAGATCCCCGGTACGGCGGGCGCTCATCGGACGGTGGTCGACGCTGGTCTCTACTGGGCCGCGACGATCCTGTCGGGCGCGCTCGTGCTCAGCGGCGTCTTCGGCGACTCCTTCCTCGGCCTGACGACGCTGAAGAACGGTCAGGGCCTCATCGGCGGCAGCCTCGACAACGAAGCGCTCACCATCAACATCGTCAACCCGTACCTGCTGCTGGCCCTCGTCGCCATCATCTGCCTGGCCGGACTGCGCGACAGCGTCGTCTGGCTCGCAGCGCGCTCCGAGCAGTACCTGCCGCCGATCCTGTGCTTCGCGCTGCTCGGCTACGTCGACATGATCGTTGCGCTCAAGATCCTCATCGTCTGCGTGTGGGTGTGGGCCGGCATCTCCAAGATCGGCAAGCACTTCAGCCTCACCGTCGCGGTCATGCTGACCAACACGCCGTGGGCACCGCGCTCGATCAAGAAGAAGGCGTGGAAGAACTACCCGAACGACATGCGTCCGTCCGGCTTCACGCACTTCATGGCGCACGTGACCGGCACCATCGCCGAGATCGTCCTGCCGTTGACGCTGCTGTTCTCGACGAACTCCACGATCACCATCCTGGCCGCGCTCGGCATGATGGTCTTCCACCTCTTCATCATCTCGACCTACCCGATTGCGGTGCCGTTGGAGTGGAACCTGTTCTTCATGCTCGCGACGTTCTGGCTGTTCGTCGGCCACCCGGCGTTCACGGACAAGGCCTGGGGCGGCATCACCTTCAGTCTCGGCGACGCGAGCACCCCGGTCCTGATCGCTGCGGTCGTCGCCGGCTGCCTCTTTCCGATCTGGGGCGAGGTCATCCCGAAGCACATCTCCTTCCTGGTCGCCATGCGCCAGTACGCGGGCAACTGGGCTTCGGGCCTGTGGGCCTTCCGCAACCGGGAGATGGAGGAGCGCCTCGATGCGAACATCAAGAAGGCCTCCAAGATGCAGGTCAACCAGGTCGCCGCGCTGTACGGCGAGGAGGTCGCGGAGATCTTCATCCAGAAGGGCGTCTCGTTCCGCATGATGCACTACATGGGTCGCGGCCTCATGTCGCTGCTGATGCGTCACACGCCGAGCATCGACGACTACGTGATCCGCGAGGCGGAGTTCATCTGCAACGCGCTGACCGGCTGGAACTTCGGTGACGGCCACCTGCACGACGACCGGTTGATCGCCGCCGTGCAGAAGCTGTGCAACTACGAGCCGGGCGACTTGGTCGTGGCCTTCCACGAGAGCAACCCGATCCATAAGGACTACGTCGAGTACCGCGTCATCGATGCCGCGCTCGGTGTGGTGGAGCGGGGCACCTTCAAGGTCGCCGACTGTGTCGAGGAGCAGCCGTGGCTGCCCAACGGCCCGGTCAAGCACGTGGTCACCTGGACGAAGCCGGGTTACACCGCTCCGTCGGACGGTTCGCAGTACGTTGGCTGGGAGTCCAGGCTCGCCGCTAGCGCGGGAGCCTGAACGCCATGACGAACGACGAGAGGGTATATCCGTGACGACAGCCGTCGTGGTCGGCAGCGGGCCGAACGGTCTCGCTGCCGCCCTCACCCTCGCCGCCGAGGGGGTGGAGGTCACCGTTCTCGAGGCGGCCGACACCCCCGGTGGCGGCACCCGGTCGGGCGAGGTCACCGTGCCAGGGCTGCTGCACGACGAGTGCTCGGCAGCGCACCCCCTGGCGCTCGACAACGCCTTCACGCGCCGCTTCGACCTGACGCAAGCGGGGTTGGAGTGGGCCTGGGCCCCGGTCCAGTACGCCCATCCGCTCGATGGCGGCTGCGGCGCCGTGGTCCGGCAGTCGGTCGAGGAGACCGCTGCCGGACTCGGCCGCGACGCCGGGTCGTGGCGGCGCATGTTCGGTCCGCTGACGGCGCGCTTCGACAAGATCGGCGAGGAGTTCCTGCAGCCGATGCTGCACGTGCCGTCGCATCCCCTCGTGCTCGGCCGCTTCGGTGCCTACGCGGCGATGCCGGCCTCGGTGCTCGGCCGCCGGTTCCGCACCGAGGAGGCGCGCGCGCTGTGGGGCGGGGTGGCGGCGCACGCCTTCCGGCCGCTCGGCACGCCGTTCTCCTCGGCCATCGGTGCCGCCCTCGGCACCGCTGCCCACCGCTACGGCTGGCCCGTGGCGGTCGGCGGCTCGCAGTCCATCGCCCAGGCCATGATCGCGCTGCTGGAGCAGCACGGCGGCCGGGTCGAGACCGGCGTGCGGGTCACCTCGATGGATCAGCTCGGCGAGCCGGACCTGCTGTTGCTCGACACCGCGCCGTCGGGTGCCGCCGACATCCTCGGCGACCGCCTCCCGCGCCGCGTCGCGCGCGCCTACCGGCGCTTCCGGCATGGCACGGCGGCCTTCCAGGTGGCCTATGCCGTCGACGGCGGGGTCCCGTGGGAGCACGAGCCGACACGCACGGCCTGCACCGTCCATGTGGGCGGCACCTTCGCCGAGATGGCCTCGGCCGAGCGCGACACCTGGCGCGGCGTCATGCCCGAACGCCCCTATGTGCTGCTCATGCAGCAGCACAACGCCGACCCGAGCCGCGGGAAGGGCGGCGTGGTCCCCATCGACGCCTACGCGCACGTGCCTGCCGGCTACACCGGGGACGCGACCGAGGCGATCACGGCGCAGATCGAGCGTTTCGCACCCGGTTTCCGTGAACGCATCGTCGGATACACGGCCCGGCCGACCCGGCGCATCGCTGCGGACAACCCCAACTACGTCGGGGGCGACATCGCCACAGGCGCGACGAATCCCGGCCAGCTGGTGTTCCGGCCGCGGGTGGCGCTCGACCCGTACTCGACGGGTGTGCCGGGCGTGTACCTGTGCTCGGCGGCGACCCCGCCGGGGCCGGGTGCCCACGGCATGTGCGGGTATCTCGCGGCGCGCTCGGCGCTCGACAGCGTGAGGTAGTCGCGATGCGCACGCCGGCCCCCGATCTGGTGCCCCAGGACGACGAGATTCGTCGGCTCGTGTCGCTCGTGGCGAGCCGGCTCAACGAGCGGGAGCGGGAGATCACCCAGTCGATGACCGAGCTGCTGTCGCACATCGACTACCTCAACGACGACCAGCGGCTCGTCACGCTGCTGGAGGCCAGCATCGGGGCCAACGTCAGCACGATCCTGCACATGCTCATCAACGACATCCCGGTGGCGAACCTGCGTCCGGCGACGGCTGCGGTCGAGTACGCCGAGCGGCTGGCCCAGCGGGGGGTGCCGGCCAACTCGCTCGTGCGGGCCTATCACATGGGCCAGGACGACCTCATGGCTCAGTGCTTCGAGGAGGCGCAGCGGCTGGACTGTGATTCGGAGCTGAAGCTGCGCGTCGTCCACCAGATGTCGGGGCTGATCTATCAGTACATCGACTGGATCTGCCTGTATCTGCTCGACATCTACGAGGCCGAGCAGCAGCGGTGGAACACCACGGCCGGGCATGTGCGCACGGCGATGCTGCATGCGGTGCTGGCCGGCGGTGACGCGCCGGCGGGGGAGGCTTTCGAGGCCGAGACGCGCTACGGGCTGCGGCAGTATCACGTGGGCATGGTCGTGTGGGCCGACGACGACGGCGATGCCCTGCGGAACCTGCAGGGTGCCGTGCGTCGACTTGCGGCCGGGGGCGCGGGGGAGCCGATGTTCTCGGCGGTGGACCGCTCGACGGCTTGGGTGTGGCTGCCGCGGGGCCGGACGCGGGCGACGGTCGATTCCGACGAGGTGCGCCGTGAGCTGGCGAAGATCCCGGGTGGCCGTGCGGCGCTGGGGCTGCCCGGCGGGGGCGTCGAGGGCTTCCGCCGGACGCATGCGCAGGCCGAGGCGGCTCGTTCGGTGGCGCTCGTGGCGGGGCTGGACGTGGTCAACTACGCCGACGAGGGCATCGCCGCGATCTCGATGCTCACGCACGACATGGAGTCGCTGCGGGCCTGGGTGCGCGAGGTGCTGGGCGATCTCGCCTATGACGCCCAGCCGTACTCGGGTTTGCGCGACACGCTGCGCACGTATTTCTCGCACGGCAGCCATCAGGTCGCCACGGCCGAGGCGCTGGTGATCCACCGCAACACGCTGAAGTACCGGTTGGAGAAGGCGCGGTCGATCCTCGGTCACCCGCTCGATCAGGGGCGACTCGACGTGGAACTGGCGCTGCAGGCGTGCCACTATCTCGGCCCGTCGGTGCTGCGCGCATCGGCCACGGGCTGAGGCCGGGAGGCGTCGGGGGGACCTGATTCGGGGATCGCTCACCCCCTGGGCTAGACTCTTCGAAGCCCTACGGCACGTGGGGCTATGCGCCCGTAGCTCAACGGATAGAGCATCTGACTACGGATCAGAAGGTTTGGGGTTCGAATCCCTACGGGCGCGCTGCGGTAAGACAGCCGAAGCCCCCGCCACCCCGGCGGGGGCTTCGGTCATTCGCGCCGCCCACACCTCGTATGACGGAAGATCGCCGATCAGTTCATTGGGGGTGACGAACGTCGCCGCCGCGATGTCTTCAACTTCGCTGAGGCTCCATTCCCCGGCCCCGCCCATCTTTCGCGACAGCGTGCTTCGGTTGATGCCGGTGGAGATGGCGAGGTCGCGCTGCGACCAGTGCAGTCGGAACAGGATCGTTGCGATGTTCTCGCTCATCTGTCGTGCGAGGTCGCGGCGGTCAAGTGTGCTTGTGGTCATGGTCGAGACTCTAACCGAGGTCTGAGGACTTTGTCTCGCAAATGAGACGAGAGACTTGACAGTGGCTCAGATATGAGCCACTGTCGCACTATGGCAACGAATGACAACAATGTGATTCACCCGATGGCGGTGGCGCTGGCTGAGTGGGTGTCGGCGACGTACGGCCTGGTTGAGGCGGTGATCGAGTACGGGACTGATCCGGAGCCGGTCAAGACGATGGCCTTGGACCTCGCCCTCGGTCTCGCGGCGGATGCGGGGGTGTCCGGGGACTTCATGGGCGCGCTGCGCGTCGTGTTGCCGGAGGCTGTGGCGTGAGCGGCGGGGTGTTCCCGGCGGGGGTACCGGAGTCCGTGCGGACTTTCCTCGCGGCGAGTGACGGGTATCAGGACGCGCTGTGGGCGGCGATCCGCGCCGTCGACGACTGCGCGAATGCCACCGATCTGCTGTTCACCGCCGCCGCCATCGGAGCCGTTGATGCCGCAACGGAAGCCGGGCCGCTGCCGCTGCGTGAGTTGTATATCGCGCGGCGCGATTACGTGCGCGCGGAGGCGGGCTTGTGACTCGCCCGAATCAGCCCGAGGCGAGGGCGAGGCCGACCGCCGGGTTTGTCCCGTGCGCCCGTGGGGCACCCGAGCAGGGTGAAGACGGGTGAGCCGCCTCGCCCGCGGTGTCGTCGCCCGTTAGAGGGGCAACTGTGCCCACCCCTCCCGCACGCCGGGGGGGTGGCACACATCTCGATCAGCGTGCTCGTACCCGGTGAAGGCGGACCCGAGCGGGGACCACGTGGCAGTGGTAGCCGACGCGCTGAACATCCCGGTCCCGCTGCCGTAGCTCGTACCTACGGCAGGTCTCCCAAACCGAAGCCGATCCAACCGACGGTGACGCGGTGGCAGCAAGCCACACGCATGGGGGACGCCCAGGCTTTCGCGGTCTGGGGGTCCCCCGCCCTCCACCTCCCTGCCCTCTGGCTCTGCGGTGGGCGTCACGGGCCTGCAAGTGGCTTGCAAGAACTTGCACCCACCAACCCCAAGAAACGTCACATGTGAGATAGGAACCCCGATGCATCCCGAAACCCGCAAGCGCCTCGCCCGCCTCGAAGAGTCCGGCTACGACATGACCGCCGCGATCAAGCGCCTGCGCGACGCGGCTCCCGATGACCGGCTCCCGTCCTCGGTCACCCGCCTGCCCGTCCGACCCGCGACCCCCGCGCTCCCCGTGCAGGCCGGGCCGCTGTTCACCCTCGATCTGGTCAGCCTGTCCGACCTCGCCCACGATGCCGCCCTGCTGCACTTCGACACGCTCACCATGAGCGAGCAAACCCGTCACCGGTATGCGCGTGCTATCGCCGCACAGGTCGAGCGGCTGGCCCTCGCGTCGGACTACCGCACCGATGAGTAAGCATCACGCCGGCGGGCGCGCCTCCTCGGCCATGACCGCCCTGGTCCTCGACACCTACGGCTTGACCTGTCACCTATGCCAGCGTCCCGGCGCGACGACCCGTGACCATCTCGTGCCCCTCGCACGCGGCGGCCTGGACATCCTCGACAACTGCCGTCCCGCCCATCACCGCTGCAACTCGCGCCGCCAAGACCGGCCCCTCACGCCCGCCCTCCTCGCGGAGTTCCGCGCCCGCGTCGAGGCGATCAGCGTCGACCCGGCCGCCTTTTTTGAGGATCACGACCGACAGGAAGCCCCGCGTCCGCCGTCCATTTTCTCCCGAAACGTCAGCAAAAAAACGTTGCCGACCCAAGAGAGCCGGGAAGGTGAAGCATGAGTGAGCCGACACCACTGCCGGGCCTGGAAGTCGCCGCCCGTCCGCCTGGACCTGTGGAGGTCGCCGCCCGGCGCACCATCACCGCGCTCAACGCCTCGGGCCTCATCAGCGAGCGTGACGCGCTGCTGTGCCAGTCGCTGCTGTCCATCTCTCGCGCCTACGACATCGCGGCCGCTTCGACCGCGAAGGCGTATGCCGTGGCGAATCTGCACGCGCAACTACTCGCCACTCTCGCCGTGCTGCCGACCGCTCAGGGAGGTGACGACGATGCCGACCCCTGGACCGCTTTCGAGCGGAACCTCGCCCGTGGGGCCTCGATTCAGCACACCCCGTAACCCGGACCGGCCGACCGAAGGCGGCCAGGTCGCTCAGGTCGCCGACCTTCTCGGTACCCCACTCATGCCCTGGCAGCGTGCCGCCGCTGACATCGCTCTCGAACGGCTCCCCAGCGGTCGTTACGCCTACCAGGTTGTCGTTATCAGCGTGCCCCGTCAGTCGGGGAAAACCACGCTGCTGCGCGCTATCGCCATGCAGCAGATGATGAGCCGCATCGGCCGTGAGGTGTACTACACCGCACAGACCGGTAAAGACGCGCGCGCCCGCTGGCAGCAGCTCGTGGAGGCCATCGAGCGCGACCCCGCTGCCGCTCCCCGCTTCACCGTGCGCCGCTCCGCCGGAGATTCGCGCATCACTCACAAGACCACCGGCAGCCGTTTCGCGCCCTTCGCGCCCACCCCCGAATCGCTGCACGGCTACACCCCGCACGTCGTGATGGTCGACGAGGCGTTCAGCCTGGACGAGGTGGCCGGGCAACTCCTCCTGGGTGCCGTGATCCCCGCTCAGGCCACGATCAGCGACCGGCAGCTCTACATCGTGTCCACGCGCGGCACCGTTGAATCGACGTTCCTCAACGAATGGATCGACAAAGGCCGTGCGGGTGCTGCGGGCGTTGCGCTGATCGACTACGGCGCGGGCGAGGGCGTCGATGTGCTCGACCGCACCACCTGGCCTCTGTTTCACCCGGCTGTCGGGCACACGATCAGCGTGGACGACATCGCGGCTGCCGCTGAGCAGATGCCCCGGCCGGAGTTCGTGCGCGCCTACGGCAACCGCACCACCCGCACGACCAGCCACCTCATCTCTGCTGAGGTATGGGCCGACCTCGCCAGCACCGACACCATCGGTGACGGCGACGCGCTGGCCCTCACCTACGACGTGGCCCACGACTTGACGGCCTCGACCCTCATGCTCACTTGGGCACCCCGTCGCGGCGCGTTCGCCGGCGTCCTGCACTCGCGCATCGTGCGCCGTGACGCCGGGGTCGAATGGCTTGCCGACGAAGTACAAGCCCTCGCCGCCCGCCTCAAACCGGCCGTCGTAGGTGCCGACGACGGCGGCCCGGCGCGCGCGGTGACCGCCGAACTCCGCCGCCGGGGCTTGGACGTGCGGACCACCACTGCCAGCGAGTTGGCTTCGTCGTTCTCCCGCTGGATGACCCGCATCGCCACCCGCACCCTGTCGCACGACGGCACGCCCGCGTTCGCTGATGCCGTCACCGGCCTGGTCACCCGCGCCGTGTCCGACGCGACCGTCCCCTCCCGCCGCCTGTCTACCGGGGACATCAGCCCCGCCGTCTGCCAGATGGTCGCCGGTCACCTCCTCGACGGCCTCGACCCCATCTGCAAACCCGTGATCGACTTCGGAGGAACCCCCGCATGATCTGGTACGACCGCACCGCCCATTCCGTCGTGGCCGGATGTCGCCCCTGCGGCGCACGCCGACTCTTCAACGATCAATCCGAAGCCGACGCCTGGGCTATGGCCCACATCTACCGAGCACACCCCGAACCCAGCCCCGAGCACATGCGGGCTATCACCGCCGCCCGCGTCCGCCGCCACCGCGCCAAGGGAACGGACTTGGAGATGTAACGCGCCCCCGGAGGCTTGGGGTTGTGGGAATCCGATCTATGCGCCGCATCAAGCAGACCCAAGCCGACATCGCGACCTTCGTCGCCGATCCGGCCTCCCTGCCGTTCGCGTCGCCCTGGTCCGGCCCCAGCGACCTCAACCGGATCGTCGTAGACGACATCCTCGGCGCGAGCACCCCCGTCAACACCCGCGCGGCGGCCATGCGGATTCCCGCCGTCGCCCGCGCCCGCAACCTCATCGTGTCCACCATCTGCCGGTGCCCGCTCAAGCCGTTCCGAGGCGGCGAGCCGCTACCTGACAGTGCCGCGCCCTGGACCCTGCGCACCGGCTCGTCGACCTCCTGGCAGCACCGGGTCGCCTGGACGGTAGACGACCTCATTTTTTCGGGCTGGTCCCTGTGGTGGCGGGTCAACGGCGCTGACGGATTCCCCCTGTATGCCGACCGCATCGGCCGGGACCGCTGGACCATCAACGCCGATAACCACGTCGAGATCGACGGCGCCCAAGTGCCCGACGACCGCGTGATCCTCATCCCCGGCCTGCATGAGGGTGTGCTGTCCTACGGCGTCGACGCGCTCGCCGACACCCGCCGCATGTATCAGATCGTGCGCGAACGGCTCGAAAACCCGATCCCCGCGCTCGACCTGCATCAGACCTCCGGCGAGGACATGACCCGCGAGGAACGCCGCGCCCTCCTGGAGGACTGGCGCACGGCCCGCCGGGCTGCCGGCGGCGCGGCCGTCGGCTACTCCAGCGCCGCTATCGAGGTCCGCGAACTCGGCGCCGGCGCGGGCGCTGACCTGCTCATCGAAGCCCGCAACGCCGCAAGCCTCGACATTGCCCGCGTCATCGGCGTCGGCGCGTCCCGGCTCGACGCGACCGCCCCCAAAGCGTCGCTGAACTACGAGACCACGAACGGCCGAAACCAGGAGTTTGTCGACTTCGACACGGCCCTCTACATGACGCCCATCGCGGCGCGCCTGTCGCTCGATGACGTGGTTCCAGCAGGCCAGCGGATCGCGTTCGACACCACCGAGATCACTGACCTGGCCCCCTCCCCAACCGGCCCCGACACCGAGGACTGACCCATGCGCCTGAGCATCTTCACCGAGGACCGAATCACCGCATCGGCCTCCAGCCGCACGCTCGCCGGGAACGTCGTCCGCTACGGCGTCCCCGGCCGCACCTCCCGCGGACGCCTGCGCGTCCGCCCCGGCGCGCTGCGGTTCCCCGACGACCTCGGCCGCGTCAAACTCACCCGCGAGCACGACCGCGCCGCATCCCGCGGCCACCTCCAGGCCGTCACCGACGACGGCACCGCGATCCGCGCCTCGCTGCGCGTCGCCGACGGACCCGACGGCGACGCCGCCCTGAGTGAGGCAGCCGACCGCTCCCGCGACGGCCTCAGTTTCGACGTCATTGACGCGGTGATCGTCGGCGACGAAATCACCGACGCCGAAGTCGTCGCCATCGGCCAGGTCGGCATCCCCGCCTACGAAGACTCCCGCATCGACACCATCGCCGCATCCCAGACCCCACCCCAAGGAGAACACATGGACACCCCCGACACCCCCGACACCCCCGACACCCCCGCCCCGGAGTCCAATGCGGGTGTCGAGGTGACCGCCGCCGCGCTCCCGGCGGTCCCGCCGGGCGTCCCGCACCCGTCGACCAGTACCGCCACGACCAACCCGCGCGCCAACCCGCTGGACACGTTCCTTGGTGCCATCGTCTCCGCCTACTCCTCGGCCAACCCCTCTTTCGGCACCATCACCGCCGCGCTCGGCGATGTCGTCGAATCCGGCTTCCGGGGCATCGTCAACCAGCCCGCCTGGTCCGGTGAACTGTGGTCCGGCCTCGCGTTCGCCCCCGAGTTCACGCCGCTGCTCAACTCCGGTCCGCTGACCGCGCTGGAGGGCAAGGGCTGGCGCTTCAAGACCAAGCCGGAGATCAAGGATTACGCCGGAGACAAGGCCGCGATCCCGACGACCACCGTCGAGGTGGAACCGTCGGCCTGGACCGCCTCCCGCATGGCGGTCGGCAACGACTTCGACCGTGCTTTCTATGACTTTCCAGACCAGTACGCCGACGTTCTGCGCGGCTACGTCGAGTTTGTCCGGGAGTCGTGGGCGATGAAGCTCGACGCGAAGGTTCGGGACTGGATCCTCGCCAACGATGTCCCCGTGACGGGCGTCCCCGATCAGCCGACGCTTCTGAAGGCCGCCGCCCGCGCCATCTTCGCGCTGAAGCGCCGCCGCGTCGGCGCGGCGACGTTCGTGCTGGTCAATGACGAGGACTGGTTCACGCTGCTGGACATCGACAAGAACGGCGTTCCCGCGTTCCTGGAAATGTTCGGCCTGCGCGCTGAGTCGATCAAGTCCTCCCCGGACGTTCCCGAAGGGACCGTGTTGGCCGGTGTCAAGCAGGCCGCGACCGTCCGCACGCTGCCCGGTTCCCCGATCCGCGTCAGCGCCCAGCACCTCACCAACGGCGGCATTGACGAGGCGTTCTTCGGCTACTGGGCCATCGAGGAGCACCACCCCCTCGGGATCGCTTCCGTCGGCTACGAAGCCCCCGCGATTGAGGGCTAATCGTGGCCTTCACGCTGCTGGCGGCGGTGGCCGGACTCCCCGAGGGTCCGGCCACCGAGGCCACCGTCCGCACCCAACTGCGCATCGACCCGACCGACCACACCGACGATGCCGCCCTGGAACTGGCCGTCAACGCGGTCAATGCTTTCGTGGTCGGCCTGCCGGTGGTGGTCGACGGTCTGTTGCCGGGCCTGCCCGACCCACTCCCGGCCTCCTGGACGTGGCCGCCGCGCCTCACCCAGGGTGCGACGCTGCTGGCCGCGCGCATCTTCCGCCGCCGCAACTCGGCCGAAGGCGTCACGTCGTTTGGTGACTCCGGTGTGGTCTACGTGCGCCGCAATGACCCCGACGTGGCGATGCTGCTGCGCCTCGGCGACTACGCACCCCCGACGGTGGCCTGACATGACCGCCCTGGAGACGTTTCTCGACGATTATGTGAGCCAGTTACGGGCAGACGGGTTCGTGCGTGCGACTGCCGACCTGGAGGAGGTCAACCCGCCGGGAATCTGGGTGTGCCTGGACACCATCGACGCGGGCGGCCTCGACCTGACGCGCTGCGAGATCGTCACACGCCTCTACCTGGTCTCCGGCCACGACTCCCAACGCCGCGCCCTCGCCGATCTGGCCCCGATGCACTCCGGTCTCATCGCTGCCGGGTACGTGCCCTCCGAACCAGTCACGCTCGTCGGGCTGGCCGTCCCATCCCAGCAGCGCGAACTGTTCGCGCTGCGCTTCACCACCACCGACATCATTCCGTAGGGGAAGAGAAATGGCTATCAAGTATTACAAGACCGGTCCCGGCTCGATCATCTTCGGCGAACCGGGCGACACTGCCGAGTATTCCTCGCAGGTCAAGGAAATCGCCATCGAGCCGGAGGTCTCCGACGGCGACCCCCTCCCAGTGCTGTCCGGGGAGGAGTTGCCCGGCGATGATGAAGAATCGTGCAAGCTCACCGGCACCGCGATCCAGGACCTCACCGGCGGCGGTTTTACCACCTGGACATGGGAAAACGCCGGCACCGTGGTGCCGTTCGTGTTCATCCCCAACTCGGCCACCGAGCGGCAGGTGTCCGGTGAGGTCAAGGTTCGCCGCACGAAGATCGGCGGGGCGGTCAAGGAGATCGCCGAAGCCGACTTCGAGTTCCCGTGCGTCGGAATCCCGACGCTCGGCGACGTTCCCGGCGAGCCGTAACCGATGCCATCAGCAACTCTGCGCGTCAAGGGCGGACGTGAACTGCGCCGCACTCTCAAGCAGGCCGGCGACGACCTGGGCGACCTGAAGCAGGCGCACGCTGCTGCTGCCGGGATCGTCGCGCCCGTCGCCCGCGCGAACGCGCCGGTCGGCGCTACGGGCCGCCTCGCCGCGTCGGTCCGGCCCGGTGCCTCGAAAACCGAGTCGATGATCCGTGCTGGCAAGAAATCCGTCCCCTACGCCGGCGTGCATGAGTTCGGATGGCCCGACCGCAACATTGCCGCCCAGCCATTCATTATCCCGGCGGCGCACGACACCGAACCCCGTTGGGTGACGCTCTTCGAGATCGCCCTCAACCGCATCCTCAACCGCATCCAAGGAGCCTGAAATGTCCACTATCCCCGACCTTCCCAAGCGTATGGAAATCCGCTACGACCTCGCCGACGGACGTGCCGGCACCGTGGTCGTCAAGTCCCGTGCCCGCGTCGCGTTCGACCTGACCCGCGCCCGACGTGGCTGGCCTGTCGCCTCCGATGCCCCGTTCTTGTGGGTCACCTTCCTCACCTGGCGCTCCCTGTCCGATGAGGGTGCCTTCGAGGGAGACTTCGACGACTTCCAGACCGCGTGCATCACCGCCGAAATGGTCGGCGAGGACGACGCTCCCCCGGCGGACCCTACCGGGCAGGACGAGCACGTGATCTGATCGCGCTCGGCCTGTTTCACCATCCCTTGTCTGCGCGCGGCGTGCCGTGGTTTGACGAAGACGACGACGTGATCGAGACCGCCCTCGACCTCCTCCGGGAGGCCGCCATCGCCCAGGAGGAAGCCGCACATGGGTAAAGCCGCAACGCTACTCATCAAGATCATCAGCGACGCCAAAAACGCGACCAAGGGGTTTGACGAGTCCTCGAAAGCGGCCGCGTCGTGGCAGTCGAACCTGTCCAAGGCGAGCGCGGCCGCGTCGGTCGCGCTCGCCGCCGTCGGCGCGGCCGCCTGGAAGATGGGCGAATCGGCTGCCGAAGACGCCGCCCAGCAGGCCGTCCTTGCGAAGTCGATGACCAACGCCGCCGGAGCGTCGAAAAAGCAGATCGCCGCGACCGAAGAATGGATCGACGCCCAAGCCCGCGCCACCGGGATCGCCGACGACCAACTGCGGCCCTCGCTCGGCGCTCTCGTGCGGGCCACCGGCGACGTGTCCACGGCCCAAAGCGCGCTCAAGGTGGCGATGGATGTCGCCACCGCGACCGGCAAACCCCTCCAATCGGTCTCTGATGCGCTCTCCAAGGCGTACGGGGGTCAAACCACCTCACTGGGCAAACTCGTGCCCGGTATGGACAAGGCCATTCTCGCGTCAGGCGACATGGACAAGATCATGGCCGAACTCGCCCGCACGACCGGCGGCAGCGCGGCGGCCGCCGCCGACACCGCCTCCGGGAAGTGGCAGCGCGCCAAGCTCGCATTCAGCGAGACCGCCGAATCGCTCGGCACCGTACTGCTGCCGATCATCAGCACCGCCGGGGAGAAGATGGCCGGACTGTCTGGCTTCATTGACCGCAACCGCACCGCCGTCATCGCGGTCACCGCGACCTTTGTCGCGCTCGCCGCCGCCGTCGTCACCGTGAACGCGGCCGTGACCGCCTATGCGGCCATCACCAAGGCACTCACCGCGATCCAGGCCGCCTATAACGCTGTTCTCGCGCTCAACCCGATCATGCTGATCGTGCTGGCCGTCATCGCGCTCGTCGCGGCCCTCGTTATCGCCTACCAGAAATCCGAGACGTTCCGCAACATCGTGGATGCTGTTGGGCGGGCCTGCGCGGCCGCGTTCGGTTGGATCGTGGACAAAGTGAAGTCCGTTGCGTCGTGGCTCGGCGAAAAGGTTCCCGCCGCCGCGAACACAATGAAGAGCCTCGTGGTCGGCTACATCGACACAGTGACCTGGCCGATTCAGACACTCGTCGGCTGGATCAGTGACCTTGTTTCCTGGATCGGGAAAATCAAATGGCCCAAGCCGCCCGGATGGCTCAAATCAGCGGCCGGATGGGTCGGCCTCGGCGGCCCGCCACCCGGCGAGCCAGGCGGCGGTGGCCGTGGTGTCGCGTACTCGTCATACGGCGGCCAGGGCGGCCCAACCGGGGCCGGGTTTGCCCTGCCCTACGGCACCGGCCAGGCCGCGCCCGGCGTGGTCATCGTGATAAACGGGGCAATCGACCCGGCGTCAACTGCCGACCAGGTGCGCAAAATCCTGCGGCGTCGTGACGTGCAACTCGGGGCCGCCTCGTGAACCGCGCCCGCGTCACCATCACCGGTCTAGACACCGGATGGGTCGCCACCGTAACCCAAGGCATCCCCACCGATCCGGCCGCGCGGCTGGTCGTCACAGACAATTTCACCTATAAATGGGGATTTACCGACGAGCGTGTCCCGAATCCGCTCGATCCGGCCACGCTTCAATTCGGGCTGGCCGCCCGGACGGCCGCCGACCTGCCCGACCTGCAACCGGGCGACCTATACCGCGTCATCCTTGATCTGGTCGACGTGACCGGCGAAATCGTGACCGTCCTCAAAGCTGGTGTGGTTGATTTCGTGGGTCGGCTCGCCGAACCCGAAGTCGAGCTCATCCCCAGTCACAAGTGGCCGGTGCGCGCCAGGCTGACGCTGACTGACCTGCTCTCCGATCTCCGCGCGCGCATGCCCGCCGCCGGCCCCTGGCCCCTCTCGGCCACCGGGATCGTCCCCGAGTACCAGTCACCGGCTCGATGGCTGTCGGCGTGGGCGGAACAGCGCGCCGGAATCAACCTGTGGGTGACTGCCGGCATCGCCGCCATTCTCACCGATGACAGCGTTGCTTTGACCTTGGACGGGACCGAGGTGCCTGACGAAAACGCACATGCCCAGGTGTCGCGCATTCTCGCGGGCGCTCCGGACAGTGACGGTCATCTCACCGCCTTACGCTGGCGTTACACCACCTCCGCGCCAGATTCGGGGGAGTACGTGCCCTGTGGATGGCTTGCCGACGGCACCGGAAACCTGCCCGACATGACCGAACCGGTCGGCTTCCTCGCACAACGCATCGACCGCACGACACCCGCCGCCAGCTTGATGCCCTTCACTCTCGCCTACCGGACAACCGACGGGGTTGTCACTCTCGCCCTTGACGCCCCCGACATCCCCGCCGGGATCGCCGTCATCAACGCCCGGCATGTGACGATCCCCGCCACCGCCCGTAAAGCGCGCGACGAGCAGGTCAACACCGTTGTCATCGCCGGTCGGTACGTCACCTACCCCGCCGACCCGCCAGTGCTGCGCGGAGACACCACGCTGGAAATCACCGCCCCCGGCGCATCCACCGCCCCACGATCCCGCTCAGTCGACACGCGCATTGTCCTCGCCTTCGACTACGCCGACGCCTACGGCGGCCCGGCGGGCGCGGCCGAAGACAACGCCGAGGTCCGCGCCCGCCTCACCGCCGCATACCAACCCGACGAGGCCGCGACAAGCGCGGAATGGGTATACGACGCGCTCACGGTGCGCTCCGAGTCCATGACGGCCGCCGAGTACACGGCCATCGGCGCGATGCTCGCCCCCGCACACCCCGAATCCGACGACGCCGTGCTGCTGCGCCAGGTCGTCATCCACGGTGTCGCCCTCGATGTCGACCTCACCGGCCGGGGCGTCATCGCCGGGCTGCTCGTCGCCGCCACGATCACACTCGAGGCCGGCCAGCTGCGCGCTGACCTGCAACTCGCGCCAGGCACCCTCCCACCCGCCGCCGACTCCGGAGCCGTCACCTATACCTCCCTGGCCGCCCGGCCCGCGCCAGTCGGCACCGTCACCCACACCGGCATCGACCCGACCCTCACCTACCTCGACCTGCGTCTCACCGCCTGAAAGGACCCCCGTATGGCTACGTCGCTCGGATTCCCCACGCCCCCCGATTCCACCCCCATCGCTCAAGGGGCCGCGTCAGATCGTGCCCTCGCCGCCGCCGTCGATTCCTACCTGGCTCCGACCGCGTGGGCCACCGCGACGCTCGCGACCGGCTGGACCTCGATGTCGACCGGCGTACGCTACCGACGCCGCGCGGGCGTCGTGTATGTCGATATTTACGCCGCGATCAAATCCGGGACGAGCAGTGTCGTTGCAACGCTCCCGACCGGTTTCCGGCCGTCCACGCGGCAATTCTTCACCGGTACATACAATGACGGTACTCGGAATATTTTCGTCAACACGGACGGTACTGTCGAGTGTCCCGGCGCGGGTGGAATCGCCGGCGGATTCTCGTTCTCGCTGGGCTGACCCGATGACGCTCCTCTGGCCCAACGGCAGCACGACAATCCCGCACGTGTCGAGCGAGTTCAATCTCACACGAAAACACCCAATAACGGGCGTGGTCAAGCCCCATCGGGGAATCGACCTCACCGGCTGGTCGACCATCGTCGCCCCAGTCTCCGGCGTGGTGACCGTCAACGCCTACCAGGCCGGCGGCGCGGGCCACTGGGTTGAGGTCCGCGCAGATAACGGCGACCGATTTCGGTTCTTTCACCTCGCTGCCGCCTCTCCGTTACATGTCGGCCAGCGCGTCACCTCCGGCACCGCCATCGGTCAGATGGGCGCGAGCGGCTCCGCGACTGGCGTTCATCTGCATTACGAGACCTGGCCCGCCGGCAAAACCGCAATAAACCCCCGCGAATACTACGCCAACAATCAGGAGAATGACATGCCGCTCAACAATCAGGACCTTATTAGCATCCTTACCGCCAAGTTCACTCTTACCCAGAACGGCAAGTCTCGTGAGGTAAGTGTTCAAGAAATGTTGTCCGCCATTGTCTTTTACGGCGACGTGCTCAACGCCAAAATAGACCGCCTGGCCACCGCGCCAGTCGACACTGCCGAGCTTGCGCGAAAGATTGTCGTTGAACTTGTCAAGGAGACGGCATAGTGCCCCCGGCCGCTCAATTACGCCGCTACGCGCCCCACCGGGGCCGGGCCGTCGCCCGAGCGGCCGCCTGGCTTGGCCGCTCCTACCCGCCCGGCTGGTGCCTCCGCTGGGCCGCCTACGAGATCTACGGCGTGCCCCCGCACGCCGTCGACGCCGTCGCCTACTGGGCGAGCGCCGCCGCCCGAGGCCACGTCACCCGCACCCGCTCGGCCCGCCGCTCCCGCGTCATCCCGCCCGGCGCTCTCGTGCTATGGACCGGCGGCGACCACGGCCACGCCGCGATCATGGCCGCCGACGGCCGCCACGTCTACACCACCGACCTCCCCACCCGCAGCCGAATCGGCCTCGTGCCCATCGAGGCCATACACGATCAGTGGGGCTACAACCTGGCCGGCTGGATCAGTGTCGACGGACACGGATGGGTGCTCACATGATCGACGCACTCGCCGCCATCGCTGTGGCCCTCATCGGCGCGTGCGCCACCATCCTTTCAGTCATCCTCGGCCGACAGCGCCGCCACGACGCCGACACCCTCACCCGCCTCGACCACCTCGCCGCCGACATCGGCGGCCTCCGCGCCGAGGGGGCGGCTCGCCCGCCGCGACACCCTCCACCTCACCGCCCGCGTCGACCACCTCACCGTCCGGCTCGACCACCACCTACAAGCAGGAGGCCCCAATGGCTGACAACCGCGCCCCCACGCGCGTCCGTTTGACGCCCACGTGGCTTACCCCTGCCCGCCGCGCGTGGCTCTACGACATCGCCGCTGCCGTCTGCGCTCTGTTGGCGGTGTACGGGGTCGTCACCCACGACGAGGCCGTGGCCGCTCTCGGTGTGCTCGCCGCACTGCTCCGGGTCGCCCGCGAAAACGTGCCGCCCCGGTAGTGCCTCAGCGCTCCGCCGTGGTCGGCTTGATGCTCACTCCCAGTACGGTCGCGGCATGTACCGGTGAGGTCCCAACCGCAGCAGCGCGGTGATCTCTCCGTCTCGACCGTCCCGAGCCAGGAAGACCGTCGCGGCGTTGATGCCGCTGTTCAGCGCGGCGAGCAGGGCAGGGTCGTCTTCCATCTGTTTCTGAACCACGCGACCGATGATGATCGACCGCTTGGAACCCTCCGGCGTCACCGCGACGTCGACCTCTGTCGTGCCGGCAAGTTTGCCCGAGGCAACCGTGCGAGTCGACAGTACGCACCAGAAGTTCCGGCGTCCCCGGTCGCCGAGCACCGCGTCACGTTCGGGGTACGAACCTTCCTTCGGCCGTAACTGAACCTCGATCAACTTGCCTTGATACAGAAGTGGCCTGGCCGGCTTTTTCTTACGGAAAAGTCCCATGCACAGACTCTACGGGCTACGTCACCATTGAGGTCACCACCACAGAAGAAACTTCCCTTCGGGGGGGGTCGGCACCCCTTGCATGAGAATGATAGTAATGCTACTATTGTTCTTGTTAGGGAAACCGACCCCACGAAGGGAGGAAAGCATGACCGATATGACTGAGGCGCTCGCCAAGTTGATCGCCGCACTGGCGGCGCTCGTGGCGGCAGCCGCCAGTCTGATCCGCGCCAAGCGCGGCAAGGACTAGCCGAAAGGGGGAGGGAGCCAAAACAGGTGGCTCCCTCCCCACTCAGTCAGTTTGCCATGCTAACCACTATGGACACCACCATGCTCAAGAGCGCCGCGACGCTCGCACTCGTCACCGGCATCCTCACGCTGATTGACGTCAACCGCATCGCCTCCGGCGCTCTCATGCTGGCGGTGAGCGTGCTCATCGTCACCTCACTGCCCCGCGAGCGCGAATGATCCGCTACCTCTCCTACAGCGACATCGCCGCCCGACTCGGCATCACAACCGGTGGCCTCGGCTCGGCCGACCTGCCCGAGCCTGACGCGCTGATCGGCCGCGCACGCGGCTGGCTACCCGAGACCATCGAGACATGGGTAGCCAACCGCCCCGGTCGCGGCCGACCCCGCAAGCCTCAAGCGTCGCTGTCGGCCGACGACGACGCATAGACTTCCCACGCCCGCATCACGCCGCCGGACCCGGGAAACACATCCACGAACTCATCTCCCGGCATCGCGCCGAGCAAGTCAAAAATCCACCGGCAGAACCGGGCAGGCTTCGCGCCAACCACCCGCAGCGGATCGGACCGACGCGGGCGGGAGAAATGCACGAGAGCGTCTACCCGTCGCGCGTCGACGCGCGACGGGTAGGCCCGACCGCCGCAGTAGATGACTGGCTCCCAAGCGTTTAGAGGTCCTGCACTACGCGCAGGCCTCTCACCGCGCACCCACGCGCCGACGCGCACACCTGGTGGGCACGACGCCAACACCTCGGGCAGCGCCGCAGCTGAAGTCGAGAGCGCCCACCCGTCGAACTGGGTCAGCGACTCGATTAGCGCCTGGTGCTCGACCTCGCCCGCATAGTCCGGATGATCGGCGTAGTAGCGCCGCGACTTGCCCGGATACGGCGGGTCCGCATACGCAAGGCGTAGCGGCTGGCCATCCGCGACGGCTCCCGCCCGGCCCACGCCGCGCGTGAACCGGTGACGAGCCTGACGACACCGCACCGAACAACACACCGCATCCGCGCGCAACGTCACCGGCATCGGATCGCGGCACCACGCACACACACGGTCACTGGTCACGGCACGCCTTCGCGTACCGCATCTGCGCGGCCTGCCTCGTGACCCCGAGCCCGGCAGCGATGTAGGCCCACGAGTGGCCCTGAGCACGCAGGCCCAAGACTGCCGTCTCGATGGCCTCCTCAACCGTCGCCCGCAAGCCGAGCAAGTCAGCCAGATCGGCCTCATCACCCGAAGCCACCCGGCGCCCTCCGGCCCGGATAAACCGCCGTGCGGCCCCGAGGTATTCCGGAGTCTCCCTCGTACGTTTCGGCGTCAAGCCGGGCTTGACGGCATTCCGAGTGTTCATGACAGTGCCTCCACGGTTCGACGCAGGGAGTCCTGCGGGAGTTTCACGTACACGCGGGTCGTCGCCGGTGAGGCGTGACCCAGCAGGTCTTGGACGGTGAACACGTCGCGGTCCACGGCGTAGGCCTTCGTGGCGAACCGGTGTCGGAGCTTGTGCATGGTCCAGCCCGGAGGCAGGGCCTCGGCCACGAGCGTGCCGACCCAGCGAGGTGTGAGGTGCCCGCCTCGCTGGGACGGGAACGCCCAGCCCTCGGGCAGCGCACGCAGCTCGCGCGCAAGTCGGGACGACAGCGGCAGGATGCGGGTCTTGCCGCCCTTACCCCGGACGATCAGAGACCAGCCGGTCATGTCCTCGACCACGTTGTCTGAGTGGACGGCCGCGACCTCGGCGCGACGCAGGCCCAGCTCGCCCGCGAGGCGGATCATCAGCCGCACTCGCTCGTCGGCCTGCGCGAGCGCGAACCGGTACGCCTCGTCGGTTACCGGGCGGGGCGTCGGCACCGCAGCCTTCACACGCGGCAGCGCCGCGCCGACATCGAGCGTCGTCAACCCCTGCGCCGCACCCCACTTGTAGAAGCCCATGAGGCTGTTGCGCACGCCGCGCCGCGTCTCCTGTGCCCACCCCTGCGCGGCGAACCACCTCACGAGATCAGTCGTTTCTACAACCCACGGACCCCCACCGACGCCATTCGCGGCTTGCCGTAGATGCTGCATCCGCGTCGTCACGGTCGTGTCGGGCGAGCCACCGGCCCGGAGATAGGTCGTGTATGCGCTAATCGCGCCATGCCAGTCATTCACGACCGGGAAACTTACGACCCAGCAGGATCACAGGACGGCTCATCGGCTCGCTTCCGAATCGGTCGATTGACGACGAGCCGCTGCGACGCCTTGCCGCTCGCCGAACGGCACCCAGACAAGGCAGGCCGGGCAGTCGTAGCCGCTCATGCCGCGACCCTCGCGGCCCGGTAAGCGTCGAGCGACATCACTGTGCCGCCGACATGCGAAAAGTCCAGATCAGAAGTTGGGGTTCGAATCCCTACGGGCGCGCTGCGGTAAGACGAGAGAGGCCCCGGAGTTTCCTCCGGGGCCTCTCTCCATATCGGCCGGGGCCAGTAGGTCATTGAGGTGTGCCCTTCGATGCCGCTCGTTCCTCGCGGCACCTCAGGACCCGTGAGGAACGAGTGAGCCGGTCCCTGAGGTGTGAGGCCGCCTGCAGCCGAGCCTCGAAGGGCGAAGGCTGCCGTGAGCGGGGTTCCTTCGAGGTTCGCAAACTCGCACCTCAGGGACCGAGGTCCGCCTATCTCAGATGCGGCGGCGCAGGACCCAGGTGAGGGAGCCGGCGATGACGCCCGCCACGGCCGAGACCGCAGCGTGGACGGCGCCGTAGGCGGTGAGGTCGAGCGCGGCGTCGAGCGACCAGCGTCCCGGCCCCGCTGCGGCGACGAAGCCGGCGATGACCATGAGATAGAGGTTGAGTTCCCAGCCCTTGGAGACTGACCAGAATCCGCCGTCGGCGTGGTTGACGATGGCGGCGGTCGTCATCACCGCGATGAACACGGCCGCCGAAGCCGCAGTGAGCAGGCCAGCAGCCAAACCGAGACCGCCCGCGATCTCACCGATACCGGCCAGCATCGCTGCCGTGCGGCCATGCTTGAACCCCAGCGACGAGAACCAACCGGCGGTGCCGGCCAGCCCGCCTCCGCCGAACAGTCCGAACAACTTCTGCATTCCGTGCATGGCCATGAGCACGCCGACCACCACGCGGAGGGCGAGCAGTGCTGCGTCGAGGTCTGCTGCGTCAGAGAGTCCGTTCATGGCCGCAGATTACGCTTCCGCTAGCCCGGCCGCGACATGCCCGGGATTTTGTCGGTGCCGGGTGCGATGCTGAACCCATGACGACGACGGCAGTGTGGCAGACCTACCCGGTGACCCCGGACCGGTTCGAGGACTTTGCCGACGTCGTCAACCCGAACCGGCGCGAGACGCACTGCTGGTGCGTGTCGCACCGCCTCGGGGCGCGTGAGGTCGCCGGCCTCGGCGGCCGCGAGCAGGCCATGCGCACCCTGTGCGCGCGGGAGATCCCACCGGGCGTGGTCACCTATCGCGACGGCGAGGCCGTGGGGTGGTGCCACATCAGCCCACGCGCCGACATCGCCCGGCTGGTCACCAGCAAGCTCATCCGGCCCGTCGACGAGGTGCCGGTGTGGAGCATCATCTGCACCGTCGTCCGCGGGGGCCGGCGCAAACAGGGCGTCACCGCTCATTTGATCGAGGGGGCCGTGGCGTGGGCGCGTTCCCAGGGAGCACCTGCGGTCGAGGCTTATCCGGTCGATCCGCCCGGCCGTATGGACCTGACCATGGCCTTCGTCGGCACACGGGCGATGTACGAGCGGGCCGGTTTCGAGGTCGTCGGAGTCACCGACGCGACGGCCTCCAAGATGCCCCGGCTGGTGATGCGCCGCAGTCTCGTCACGTGAGCGTGGGCGTGACAGGCTGGCGCGTGGCTTCGGAGGAGACGCGATGACCGGAATGCATCACCACAAGCACGCGGCTGCCGACACGAGGGCGATGCGCCGGGCCGCCCTTGCCGTCATCGCGCCCATCGCCCTGCTGACGCTGATCGCACTGATCTGGCTGTGGCCGCACGACGGGCCGGCCGATCCGGGAGCCACCGCGGCGGCCGAAGTCGAGGGCAGGATCACCGACATCCAGCGGGAGCCGTGCGAGATCGAGCCGGCCGTCGACGTCAACGGCTGCGGGACCGCCACGGTCGACCTTGCCGATCACCGCTCGGTCGAGACCGAGCTGCCCAACGGCTCGGGGACGCCGCGAGTGGCCGAGGGTGACGATGTGGTGCTGGTGACGAGCATCGGCAGTGAGGACACCGGCTACTGGATCGTCGACCATCAGCGGGGCCACCAGTTGTGGCTGGTGGCCGCAGCCTTCTGTGCCGCCGTCGTGGCCTTCGGGCGGTGGAAGGGGGCGACGGCACTCGTCGGCCTGGCGGTCACCTTTGGCCTCGTGCTGTTCTTCATCGCCCCGGCGATCCTGGCCGGGTCCTCGCCGCTGCTCGTGGCCCTCGTCGGGGCGGCGGCGATCATGCTCTCGGTGCTCTATCTGACCCACGGCTTCTCGCTCACCACCACGGTCGCGGTCGTCGGCACGATCGCGGCCTTCGCGCTGACGGCGCTGCTGTCGTCACTGGCGGTGGGCGCGCTGCACTTGACCGGCGTCACCGATGATCTGTCGATGGCGGTGGAGACAAGTCGACAACTCGATATGCAAGGGCTGTTGACCGCCGGGATCGTCATCGGTGCCCTCGGCGTTCTCGACGACATCACCGTCACGCAGGCGGTCACGGTCGACGAACTCGCCCGCGCCAATCCGCATTACGGGCTGCGGCCGCTTTACGCAGCCGCCAGCCGGGTCGGCCGGTCGCACATCGCGTCGGTCGTCAACACCATCGTCTTGGCCTATGCGGGTGCCTCGTTGCCGATGATCGTCATCACGGTCGCCGACAACTCCTCGGTCGCCGACGTCATCACCCACCAGTTCATCGCCCAGGAGATCGTGCGCAGCGTCGTAGCGACGCTCGGTCTCATCGCGGCGGTACCGATCACCACCGCCCTCGCGGCATACGCCGCCACTCGCAGCCGTGGTGACGCCCCCGCCGGCTGAGAGGGTCCCTCCTTCGCGGGATGCCTCAGGGGCGTCGTCAGCCCTGGGTCGTGACGGCGTCGCGGATCGCGTCGCAGGCGGTCCAGGCGACGCTCGGATCGTCGAAGCCCCAGAAGTGGCAGCGCAGGGCACCGTCAGGCGTCACCAGCGTCAGCCAGTGCGACTCGAGGATGCTGATGATCGGGACCGTGCTGGTCATGCCGTACGACCAGCCGTGCTCGCCGGGCCGGTAGTCCTCCTGTGGCCACGGCTCCCCGCCGGTCGCCTCGGCCCACTCGCTCTGCGCGTACTCGAGGATGGCCTCGTCGGACAGGTCGTCATGCTCGCCGACGACCACCTTGGCGCGCAGTCCCACGTCGTCGGCCACGGGAGTCCACTCACAACCACGCGACGAGCCGATGGAGGCGTTGCTCACCGGCATCTGCGGATCGAGGCCGCCGAAACCGTCGAACACCGGGCCGATGTCGATCGAGCTGCACGAGGGCACCGGATCGAGCGAGACCTCCTTGGCGTCGGCGGCGGGCGTGCCGCTGCCGCCCCCGCAACCGGTCGTGGCCAGCAGCAGGCCGCAGGCCGCCGCACTCGCCCAATGACGAAAGCGCATATCACTCCCCAGGTCGTGACGGCGGCGCTCGCCGCCGAGGGTCAGCGTAGCCACTCGT
Organism: Aeromicrobium sp.; assembly: GCF_047607065.1. Classification (GTDB taxonomy): domain Bacteria; phylum Actinomycetota; class Actinomycetes; order Propionibacteriales; family Nocardioidaceae; genus Aeromicrobium. Next base: position 6,272 of record NZ_JASGDU010000046.1, on the reverse strand, counting down.
GACCGCGTTCGCGGCGGGGATCGTCAGCCGACCCGCCGTGGCGTACACTCATCTGCGGTGCTCGGCCCGTCGGGGGTCCCGCACTATCACGGCGCTCACTCGCATGATCGCAGCCGGCTCTCCTCGGCCCCGATTCCCGTGGCGCACCTGACCGCGCAGCGGTGCCGTGTACCGATTTCCGTATCGATGCGGCCTGCGCACGCGCTGTGCCGCATCTTGTGAGGAGGAGTCCTCTCATGGCCAATCGAGGTCAACGCAGGGGTCGTTCCGGTGGTTCGGCGACGGCCGGCCGTCGCCGCGAGATCGACAACCAGGGCATCCTTCCGGTGCTCGCCCGCAGCGTCCGCGAGGTCGAGGCCGCAGTGCAGCGCGGCCGGGGCACCTCGATCCGCTCGCGCTTCCAGGCCATTGCCCTGCTCGTGCGCGAGGAGCGCCAGCGGGTCAAGAACGATCCGGAGATCGGCGAGGCCAACCGGGCCGACCTGCTCAAGCGGCTCGACGGCGTCGCCATGATCCTGGCCAAGACTGCAGCGCGCGAGCCGCATCTGTTTGACCTTCTCGCCGACGACGCGGTGCCCTCCGACGAGGTCCGCATGCTCAAGCGGGAGATGACGCAGGCCGCCGGCCTGGAGGCCGAACCCGAGCCGGATCCGGTCACCGACGAGGTGGCCGCCGCGCGCTCCGAACGCCGTGTCCTGCCGCGTTCGGTCGTGGCCCGCCAGCTCGCCAACCCCTTCATGGCACCGGACTTCTCCGCGCCGCCCCCGCCGACTCCCCAGACGCAGCGACTGTCGACCTGGGAGCTGATCGGCCCGCTGCTGTCGGCGTTCGAGCGGGCGAGTGCCGGTGCCCCGGCCTGCATGGACCTGCCCGAGCCGACCCAGTTCACGACACCGGGCGGGCTGCCGCTCATGCGCCACCAGGCCGAGGTGGTCGAGGCCGCGCGCGAGGGACATCGCACCTTTCTGCTCGCCGACGAGCCGGGCCTGGGCAAGACCGCGCAGTCGCTCCTTGCGGCCCACGCGGCCGACGCCTACCCGCTGCTCGCGGTCGTCCCGAATGTCGTCAAGGCCAACTGGGCGCGCGAGGCCGAGATCTGGACGCCGCGCCGCAAGGCCACCGTCATTCACGGCGACGGCGACGACATCGACGGCTTCGCCGACATCGTCATCGTCAACTACGAGGTCCTCGACCGGCACGTCGGCTGGCTCGGCGACCTGGGCTTTCGCGGCATGGTGCTCGACGAGGCGCATTTCATCAAGAACAAGTCCTCGCAGCGCTCCCAGCACGCCCTGCAGATCGCCGACCGGCTGCGCCAGCGCGTCGCCCGTCCGCTCATGCTGGCGCTCACGGGCACGCCGCTCATCAACGACATCGAGGATTTCCGGGCGATCTGGGAGTTCCTCGGCTGGATCGACGAGAAGCAGCCGCGCGCCGCGCTCATGGCGGCGCTGGAGCAGACCGGGCTGACGCCGCTCGATCCGGGCTTCTACCCGGCCGCGCGCCACGCGGTCATCGACCTGGGCATCGTGCGCCGCCGCAAGATCGACGTCGCCGCCGACATCCCCGAGCGCCGTATCGCCGACATCCCGGTCGAACTCGAGGGCGAGGCCGCCCGGTCGATCCGCGACGCCGAACGCGAGCTGGTGCGCCGCCTGCTGTCGCGCTACGACCACGCCATCGCCGCGCGCGCCGAGCGGCCCGAAGGCATCGATCACCAGCTGGTCGAGCATGTGGCGATCCTGGTTCGCGACGAGACTCCGGCCGACGACGCCGAGAACGTCTTCACGATGATGCGCCGGATCGGCCAGGCCAAGGCTGCGCTTGCCGCCGACTACGCCGCCCAGCTGGCGCGCCAGACCGGCAAGGTGGTCTTCTTCGCCAAGCACATCGACGTCATGGACACCGCGCAGGAGGTCTTCGCCCAGCGCGGCCTGAAGTTCGCCTCGGTACGCGGCAACCAGTCCTCGACGGTGCGCCAGCAGAGCATCGACGCCTTCGTCGAGGACCCCGAGGTCAAGGTCATCGTCTGCTCGCTGACGGCGGCGGGCGTGGGCCTGAACCTGCAGGTCGCCTCCAACCTCGTCCTCGCCGAACTGTCCTGGACCGATGCCGAGCAGACGCAGGCCATCGACCGGGTTCACCGCATCGGCCAGGACGAGCCGGTCACCGCCTGGCGCATCATCGCGGCGCAGACCATCGACACGAGCATCGCGCGGCTCATCGACCGCAAGGCCGGCCTGGCCGCGCGGGCGCTCGACGGGGCCGACGCCGAGGTGTCCTCGGCCGATCTGCAGCTCGACACCCTGGTCGCGCTGCTCACCCAGGCCCTCCAGGCCCGTTAGGAGATCCCGCCGGGCCGGCCCGGTCATTGTCCCCCGCAAGCGGGAGGTGCCCCCAGTGCGAGTGCAGCACACCTCGAAATGACCTACCACCGCAGGCTTCGAGGCTCCGGCCGCAAGCGGCCTACGCACCTCAGCCGGCGTTTATCCGCGCGCCTCAGCCAGCGGGGCCTACTGGCAGACGTTCTCAGCCGAGGACCCAGGTAACGCCGACCGCAGTGGGGATCAGCCCGACGAGGAACCACAGCGGCGCGAACGGCGAACGCTTGAGGATCACCCGGATGATCCCGACCATGAGCAGAGCCACGATGCCCGACATGACCAGCAGGACGACCGCGCCGCTGGTGCGCCCTTCGCCGTGGATCACGTGCGCCCCGCCGATCAGGCCGAGCACGCCGTGGATCACCACCGTGAAGAAGCCGATGGCGAGCACACGGCGGCGCACCCGGTCCAGCGAGGCGAGTTCGGCGGCGCGCTCCTCGGCCGTGAGGTTCTGGGACATGGCTTTGGCCTGGCTCCTGTTCGGGGACAACTCGCGCCCGAGCCTACGCGGCGCGCGCGTGCTTGACTGTCGGGCGTGAGCCACGAGCAGCAGCCCGAGTCGGTCGTCATCGTCGGAGCCGGGGTCGCCGGATGGCGCGCGGCCCGTGACCTGCGCGGTGCGGGATACGGCGGAACGGTCACGGTCATCGGCGACGAAGCCCCCTACGACCGCCCGCCGCTGTCCAAGCAGTACCTGTCCGGCGAGTACGACGATGCCCGGATCAGCCTGTACCGCGGCGAGGAACCGGCGTCGCTCGACGTGACTGTCCGCGAGGCCCGCGCGGCATTGGTCCGGCCCGGTGAGGTCGCGCTCGATGACGGTGAGACCGTCGCTGCGGACGCGATCATCGTCGCCACCGGATCGGCCGCCCGCCGCCCGGCGATGCTCGACGGCCACGACATCTTCACGCTCCGCACCCGCGAGGACGCCCGGGCGCTGCGCGCCGCGCTGGCCGAGGCCGGATCGCTGCTTGTGCTCGGCGGGGGGTTCATCGGCGCGGAGGTGGCCGCGACGGCCCGGACTGCGGGCCTGGCGGTCACCGTCGTCGAGCTGCAGCCGACCCTGCTCGGTGGTGCCCTCGGCGTCGAATGCGGCCGGCGGATCGAGCGGGTCCACCGCGAGCACGGCGTCGAACTCGTCACCGGTGTCGGGGTCGAGCGGCTGGAGGCGCGCGACGGGGATGCCATCGTGGTGCTCGCCGACGGCCGGGAACTGTCGGCTGATGTCGCGGTCGCGGGCTTTGGTGCCGAGCTGAACCTCGAAGTGTTCGCCGGCACCGGCATCGACGTCACCGCGGGCGTGCAGTGTGACGAGTTCGGCCGGGTCGAGGGGCTGCCGGGCATCTGGGCCGCCGGCGACATCGCCGCGTGGCACGATCCGGTCCTCGGGGAGCCGGTGCGCCGCGAGCACTGGCAGGTGGCCGGGGAGCAGGCGTCGATCGTCGCCCGGACCATCGCGGGCGGGCCGATAGCCAAGCGCAATCCGCCCTACTTCTGGTCCGATCAGTTCGATCTCAAGGTGCAGGTCTTCGGCCGGCCGGAGCTGGCCGACCGCGAGGAGTGGGTGAGCGGTGAGGACGTCGAGCCGCAGAGCGTGCGCGGCCACTACTGCGGTGAGCACCTCGTGGCCGTGACGACCTTCGGCATTCCGCGGCTGCTGGGGCAGTGGCGGCCGCAGGTGATCGAGAGTCTCGCTGCGGCGACGGCTTCGTAGACTGGTCGGGCCGGATCGGACCGGCTGAGCGAATGAGGGAGTAGCCATGTGCCAGAAGATCGTGTGCGGCGAATGCGGCAAGGCCACGTGGGTCGGCTGCGGTGAACACATCGAGGAGGCGCTGGCGGGCGTTCCCGACGAGCAGCGCTGCGCCGGTCACGCCGCCTGACCGTCACCGGTCGCTCAGGCTTCTCGCGCGGTGCCGGCGGGGAACTGCCGCCGCAGGAGTGCGTCGTACAACAGCGTGAGGTGTGAGGCGAGTTCGGCCCGGAGCGCCCGGTCGTCCTCCCGCGCCTCGCTGCGTACCTGCTGGATCTGTTCGAGCAGTTCGGCGTGGACATGGTCGATCCGCTCGGTGAGGTCGGTTCGGACGCCGTCGATGCGCTCGGTGAGTTCGGTTCGGACGCCGTCGATGCGTCCGGTGAGGTCAGTCCGAACCTGGTCGATCTGTCCGCCGAGGTCAGTCCGAACCTGGTCGATCTGTCCGCCGAGGTCGGTTCGGGTCTCGCTGAGGGACGAGGTGAACTCGCGGCGCAGCGCCTGGTTGTCCTCGCGCGCCTCGGCCCGCGCCTGCGCGATCTCGCCGGTCAATTCGACGCGCAGCCGTTCGGTGCTGTGGTGCATGAAGGCCGCGAGTCCGGCGAGTCCGGACATGACGACGATCAGGGAGACCCAGGTGTCGAGGTCCATGCTCATCTCTCCATTCTGTGACCGATACCGAGGTCTGACCAGCACAGCGCGCACCGGGCGCTGACGCGAGTCCGGATTCGCGCCCTGTGGACGAAGAAATCCCCTGGAAGCCGATCTTGTGGAAAACGTCGCGGCCTGCGTGTCCGGCTTTCAGCCGCGCTTCCCTGCGCATGCCGAAGGGCCGCACCCCTCGCAGGAGTGCGACCCTTCGACGTGCGGCGGTTCAGCCTGCGGGCGGCGTGTACGCCGGGCCGGTGGTCTGCTCCTTGACCTTGCTGTAGGCGACCCCGCCGACGGCGGCGAGGATGCCGACGAAGACGAGCTTCTTGAACTTCGAGCGCTTCTTCTTCGGCACGGCGGCCTCGGCCTTGCCGGACTTCTTGCGGCACTTCGGCATGATTCCTCCTCGATGGATGTCTGGTCCCGACCCTAGCCCGGCGGCCCATACGGCCCGGTTCCGACGAGCCGCAGCGCGCCCGCTGCTGCGGGGGACCGACGGGGAGGCGCGCACCGACCGTGGGTCGGCTCGCGGCCGGCGCTACTTGACCTCGGCCCGCAGGAGCAGACGCAGGCCGACCGCCAGGGGCACGACGACCCAGATGATCGAGGTGACCCCGAACTGTGCCCACTCGGTCCCGCTCAGGTGCTGGTCGTACAGCTGGAACATGGCCGAGTTCAGGTCGAACCAGGCGCTGTGATCGAACCACCACTGCTGGACGCTCGCCAGTGCACCGGAGATGCCCGGCAGCACGAACTTGAACACGAAGTAGGCCACGATGGCCGCTGCGGAACTGCGCACCACGACGCCGAGGGTGAAGCCGACCAGCATCCCCGCCACTCCGGCCAGGGCGATCTGACCCATCTCGCGCAGGCTACTGTCCCACACCGGGTCGATGCCCGCGATCGCGCTGCCGACGAGGTTGGCGAGGGCACCGACGACGATGGCGACCACCATCGAGACGATGCCGATCAGGACCACGTTGACGAACTTCGCGGCGATGACCCGCCCTCGGCTCGGGACGAGCGTGAAGGTCGTCAGGGCGGTGCGCTGGCTCCATTCGCTCGTGACCGACAAGACACCCACCACCGGCAGGATGATCGACATCGGGACGCCGATGGCGGTGGCGAAGTCCTCGTAGACGAGGTGCGCGGGGTCCTCGAAGATCAGCGTCGCCACACTGGCGAGCACGGACAGGATGACGATGCTCGCCATCAGCCAGAAGCCCGAGCGGGTGTCGAACATCTTGCGCAGCTCGATGCTCAGCAGACGGGTGAAGGGGATCGGTTCGATGGTCGCGGTGCTCATGCGGCCGCTCCTTCCAGGTGGTCGCGCTGGCTGTCGGCCGTGAGCGCGAGGAACATCTCCTCCAGCCCCGCGCTGTCGGCGGAGCGGAGTTCGGTCAGGGGCAGGCCGGCGTCGAAGGCGACCCGGCCGACGGTGGCGGCATCGGCGTCGGCGAGGACGGCGGTGCCGCCGCCGGGGG
>NZ_JASGDU010000045.1:0-12151 GCF_047607065.1 Aeromicrobium sp. | reverse complement strand
TCCATCGCAGGTGCCCCCTTCAGGGGTTCGGCGTTCGGGTAAGCAACGCCTGAGTCTGGACACCCTGGTCTCTGAGGTCACGCAGCCACGCCGAAGGCCTTATCTCCCCGCATCAATCATCTAGAGGTGATCGCGTGGGTCGCAGTCCACGCCACCGCGAGCATCATGGCAAGGACGGCACTGGCGAGTTCGACCGGCCATCCCGGTGGCCGGAAGGACACCACGACTTCTTTGCCGACGTCGTCAGGGGTGAGCGTCACCGTCAGCAGGAAGTCTTCGGAGGCAGCAGCCTGCTCGGCTCCCTCGACCCGGTACCCGGGCCAGGCAATCCGGCTGAACACCACGGTGCCAGCGGAACCCTCGACCTCCTCGACGGTGAAACTGACCCGCGTATCTCGCACCGTGACGTCGGACACGGTGACACCACTGGTCCGGGTGATCCCGCCAGCCGGTTCGACCGGATCGTCGCGATGGACCGTCCACGTGTATTTGCCTTGCGTCATCGACCACCCGTCGCGGAGCACCGGTTCGGTGGCCGCAGCCGACTGCTCGGTTGCTGCGGAACGGGCCACGATGATCGTGTTGAGGTGGAGGTCGTCGACGAGCCGCGAGCCGTCGGGCTGGACCTCGAACAATCGCTCGTAGGCTTGCGGGCACGACACCCCCCGCAGGTCGAGGCACAATCGCTGCGCGAGTACCCGGTGCGGGAGAACGGTGTATGCGCTCGCAGAGTCCATCTGGCGTACCCGCCACACGTTGCCGATCAGTACTTCTCGCCACGCCTCCGGTTGGCCCTGGATCGCATAGATGTCGCCGACGGTCATCACCCCCTCGTCGGAACCGGCCTGCACCTGGCCGATCGCTTCGACCGAGTTCGGGACGCGAAAATAGGCCAGCGGCGGCGCATGACACACGCCCAGCTGGAGTCCGAGGAGCATCACCGTCGCCAGCACCGAGAAGCCGGCCGCCCACGGGGCGATCCGAGGTTTTGTGATCCGCGCTCCGACGGACATCACCCCGACCAAAGCCGCAATCTGTGCAGCACCACCGACTGCGAGCCAGCGGAGGTTGTCCGGCTGGGCGGTCCAAGCGGTCCACAAGCCGGCGAGGGCTATGGCCACGACGAGGGCCTGCCGCCGCCACGGCACCGAGGTCGGCCATGCCTTGGTGGCTATCACGGCGAAGGCCACGGCGAGGCACAGGCCGACGTACGGAAGCATTCGGGACGGGTACAGCAGGGGGCCGACGCTACTCGGTCCGAGCACCATGGCCATGGACAGGGCCGCAACGACACCCACGACCAGCAGCGGGCGTCCATGACGTCTCAGGCCCGGTCCGAGTAGCGCGAACAGCGGCAAGAACCAGGCGATGTAGTGGATTGGCGCAGGCGCGATCGGACCCCACCAGCCGGCCACGCTCGACAGGGACGTTGCCCCGGTGCTCGCGGCGAGGTCACCGAGGTCGAGGTTGAGGAACTGATCGTTGGTGACCGACAGGCCAGCGTGGTCCGTCACCGAGGCCGTCAAGATCCCGGGCAGATAGACGAACACGACGAGCAGGCCCAGATAAACGCCCAGGCCGACGATCCGCCTCGCTCGAGCGTGGTCGCGCTCGAGCCACCATGACTCGGCGAGTAACGCGGAGAACAAGAACAACGCGGCGATGACAGCGAAAGCGTAGCCCAGAGTCACCAGGAGAAAAGCGGCCGCGAAATAGGCACCGGGGCCTCGTCCCGCGTCGAGGTGGCGCCGCAACATCCACCACGTCAGGGCGAACAAGGCGATGCCTTGCAGATTGGGCACCCATGAGGGGGCATCTATGTACAGGGTCTGTCCGCCGACTGCTGCCGTGACCCCGGCGAGCGCGGCCCAAGGCGCTGACGACCCGTAGGAGCGGGCAAGCCCGAAAGCCGCTGTTTGCAGCAACAACAGGAACGCCACCTTGACGAAAGTGGCGTAGATCACCGGATTGTCCTGGACGTGGCTGCCCAGGCCGATCACCCATGCCAGCGGACTCCACAAACCCCACTGCTGTTCGGCCAGGAAGTTGCCGCCTTGCCACGATCCGGGGTCGAGGATCGTCCAGGTCCCCTCGTGCAAACGCCTGCCGAGGTCGTACCACTGCCCGAACGAAGCCACTTGGCTGTCATCCCAGAAGAAGTACTGTCGGTTGACGATCAGCCGCTGAGCGATGACCGCGAGCGCCGCGAGGGACGAGGCCGACCACCATGCCAGGACATAACGGGGCCGGTCGGCGCTGATGCAGTCCGACTGCGGCGGATGGAGGCTTGGATCGGGCACCGTGACAGGGTACGGGAAGAGGTCGTTACCCTCTCGCGGACATCACGGACAAAGAGGTGCCGCGATCAAGCATGCCGGTCCGGGCAGGTAGGTCCGCCGAAGCCGGTCCGTCCGCCCGATAGACTCCGGGCATGCCTCGCGTGATCGTTGACGTCATGCCCAAGCCCGAGATCCTCGACCCGCAGGGGAAGGCCGTCCACGGTGCCCTCCTGCGGCTCGGCTTCTCCGGCATCAGCGATGTCCGACAGGGCAAGCGATTCGAGCTGGAGGTCGAGACCGCCGACGAGGCGACGCTCGCCGAGGTCGCCAAGATCGCCGAGACGCTGCTGTCGAATCCGGTCATCGAGGACTACGCCGTGCGGGTCGACGCGTGAGCGTCAGGGTCGGCGTCGTCACCTTCCCCGGCTCCCTCGACGACACCGACGCCCAGCGCGCGGTGCGCCTGGCCGGGGCCGAGCCGGTCGCCCTGTGGCACGGCGATCACGACCTGGCCGGGGTCGACGCGGTCGTGCTGCCCGGCGGGTTCTCCTACGGGGACTACCTGCGCTGCGGTGCCATCGCCCGCTTCGCGCCGATCATGGCCGAGGTCGTCGACGCCGCCGGACGCGGCATGCCGGTGCTCGGCATCTGCAACGGCTTCCAGATCCTGTGCGAGTCGCATTTGCTGCCCGGCGCTCTCATCCGCAACGACCACCGGACCTTCGTCTGCCGCGACCAGCGGCTCGTCGTCGAGAACGCAGGCACCGCCTGGACCTCGTCGTACGACCAAGGCCAGGACATCACCGTCCCGCTCAAGAACGGCGAGGGCGGCTTCGTCGCCGACGAGGCCACGCTCGACCGGCTGGAGGGCGAGGGCCGGGTCGTGGTGCGCTACGCGGGTGTCAACCCCAACGGCTCGCTGCGCGACATCGCCGGCATCACCAACGAGCGCGGCAACGTGGTCGGCCTCATGCCGCATCCCGAGCACGCCGTCGAGGAGCTGTGCGGTCCCGGCACCGACGGCCTCGGCTTCTTCACATCCGTCCTCAACCACCTGGTGAACGCATGACTCTCCCCCTGGGCGTGGCCCTTCTCCTCGTCGTCGCCGGCGCGTGGAATCTGCTCATCTGGCCGCAGTTCGCCAAACGGATCATCGCCGATCCGCGCTCGCGCGACGAGAACGGCCGCCGGACGACCTTCTTCACCGTCCACGCCGTGCTGATCTCGGTCTCCTTCGTGCTCGGCCTGTCCGTGGGCGTCATAGGTCTCGTCGGTTTGTTCTCCTGAATCGAGGCATCGTCGGGTAGACTTGCCGAAGCGGCTCCGTCTCGTGAGCCGCTTCTTCGCGCCTCTCGCCGGCTGAGTTCCGGGCATCAGGCGCCCAACGTCTGAGAGTTTCGTGAATCCCACTCCCGCCGGTACCACCGGTTTTTCCGGCCTGGGCCTGCCCAAGCCGCTCGTCCGCAGCCTCGCCCGCGAGGGCATCGTCGACCCGACACCCATCCAGCAGGCGGTCATCCCGTCGGCGCTGGGCGGCTCCAACGTCCTCGGCCGCGCCCGCACCGGCTCGGGCAAGACCCTGTCCTTCGGCATCCCGGTGCTCGACACGCTCGCGGGCGGCCAGCGCCGTCCGAAGGCGCCGCGCGGCCTGATCCTCGTGCCGACGCGCGAACTGGCCAGCCAGATCGAGCGGGTCCTCACGCCGATGGCCGAGGCGCTGCACCTGCGCACCATGACCGTCCTCGGCGGCGTGCCCATCAACCGCCAGATCAACCGGCTGCGCGACGGCGTCGACCTGCTCGTGGCCACCCCCGGCCGCCTGACCGATCTGGTCGACCGCCGGGCGGTGACCCTCGACCGGCTGGAGATCGTCGTGCTCGACGAGGCCGACCACCTGTGCGACCTCGGCTTCTACAAGCCCGTCGACGCCCTGCTGGCGCAGGCGCCCCGCTCGGCGCAGCGCCTGCTGCTGTCGGCCACCCTCGACGGCGACGTCGACAAGCTCGTCCGCCGTCACCTGCCCGAGCATGTGCTCCACGACGTCGAGGTGCCCGAGGAGCAGCAGGGCGAGATGGCCCATCACGTCGTCGTGGTGGACCGCACCGAACGCCTGCAGGTCGCCCACGACCTGCTCGCCAACACGCCGCGCACCATCGTCTTCGCGCGCACCCGGCGCGGTGCCGCCCGGGTGGCCCGCCAGCTGACGCAGCGCGGTATCGAGGCGGTCGACCTGCACGGCGACCTCGACCAGCGCAAGCGCGACCGCAACCTCGCCCGGTTCTCCTCCGGCGAGGCCCATGTCATCGTCGCCACTGACATCGCCGCCCGCGGCATCCATGTCGACGACGTGCCGCTGGTGCTGCACTTCGACGCCCCGGCCGAGCACAAGGCCTACACTCACCGGTCGGGTCGCACCGCCCGCGCGGGGGAGTCCGGCACCGTTGTCACGATGACGACGCCGGAGGACCTCAAGGACGTCGTGGCGCTGCAGCGCAAGGCTGAGGTCGTGGCCCGCCAGCACCGCCGCGCCGACCTCGCCTCGCCCCTGACCGTCGAGTCGCTGGCGAGGTCGGGACGGCCCGGCGAGGCCGCCCAGACCCGCTCGGGCACGGCCTCGCGGGCCGGAGGCGGTGCGAGTCGCAACCGGAACCGCAACCGGCGCGGACCTCGCCGCTGATCCCACCGCAGGGCCGCCTCGCGCCTCGGGACCCGGTGCTCTTGGAGGATGCTCATAGGCGACTACCCGGTCATTGAGGTGCGCCCTTCGAGGCCGCTCGTCCCTCGCGGCACCTCAGGACCCGCTTGTGCGGTCAGCCGGTCACTGAGGTGCGAGCGCAGCACACCTCGAAATGACCACCACCGAAGGGCGCACGTCAATGTCTGCCCGCTTGAGATGCGTCGCCGGGCGACCGTCATGATGGAACCCATGCTGATGAAGGTCGGACTGCGCCGCGTGGCGCTGCTCGGACCCGCCTTCATCGCCGCCGTCGCCTACGTGGACCCCGGCAATGTCGCCACGAACGTCACCGCAGGCGCCTCCTTCGGCTACACGCTGGTCTGGGTCGTCGTGCTGGCCAACGTCATGGCGGTGCTCGTGCAGTACCTGTCGGCCAAGCTCGGCCTCGTCACGCGGCGGTCGCTGTCGAGCCACCTCGGGGAGCGGCTGCCGCGCGCGCCGCGGATCGCCTACTGGCTGCAGGCCGAGGCCATCGCGGTCGCGACCGACCTGGCCGAGGTCGTCGGCGGGGCCATCGCGCTGAACCTGCTGTTCGACCTGCCGCTGCTGGCCGGTGCGGCGATCACCGTCGCAGTGTCGGTCCTGATCCTCGCCGTGGGCGACCGAGGCGGTCAGTCGGCGCTGGAGCGCACGATCATGGCCTTCCTCGCGCTGATCGCGGTCGGCTTCGTCGCCGGACTGTTCGTCGCGCCGCCGGCCGCCGCCGACCTGGCCGGTGGCCTCGTGCCGCGCTTCGACGGCGCCGAGAGCGTCCTGCTGGCCTCCGGCATCATCGGCGCGACGGTCATGCCGCACGTCATCTACCTGCATTCGAGCCTGACCGTCGACCGGCTCGGCGTTCGCGGGGAGGGATTGTCGCTGCCGACGCTGCTGCGCGCGACACGGATCGACGTCGGTGCCGCGCTGCTGCTGGCGGGCCTGCTCAACCTGTCGCTGCTGGTGCTCGCCGCGTCGGCGCTGTACGGGATCGACGGCACCGACACCCTCGGCGGCGTCCACGAGGTCGTCACCTCCGAGCTGGGTGCGGGCGTCGCGCTGCTGTTCGCGGTGGCGCTGCTTGGCTCGGGCCTGGCCTCGACCTCGGTGGGCAGCGCCGCAGGTGCCGAGGTGATGCAGGGCCTGCTCGGCGTTCGCCTGCCGCGACTGCTGCGCCGAGTGGTCACCGCGCTGCCGGCGCTGGCCGTGCTCGCGGCGGGCGTGGAGCCGAGCCGGGCACTCGTTGTCTCCCAGGTCGCCCTGTCGCTCGGCATCCCGTTCGCGCTGGTGCCGCTGGTGCTGCTGACCTCGCGGCGCGACGTCATGGGCGAGCACGTCAACCGGCGGTCCGTGACCGGGGCGGCGTGGGGCGTAGCCGCAGTGGTGATCGGACTCAACCTCGCCCTGCTCTGGCTGACGTTCGCGGGGTGAGTGCCGCCCGGGTTGTGCCACAATCCGGGCGTGGCCATGACACCCCTGCGCATCCCGCGTGATCTCGGCGCGGCCCGCGACAACCTGCTCGCCAAGGCGCGGCGCAGCCGGCTGGCCGACACCCGGCCGATGCCGCGCACCGCGATTGCGCAGAACGAGCACTTCACGCTGTACCGGTATGCGCCCGACGACGAGGCGCGCCCGCACGGCCGGCCGCTGTTCCTCACCCCACCGCTCGCGGCACCGGCGATGGCCTTCGACCTGCGGCGCGGCTGCTCGGTCGCCGAATACTTCATCGAGGACGGACGCGACGTCTATCTCGTCGACTACGGGCCGGTGGACTTCGGGGATCGCGACCAGGGGATCGAGCACTGGGTCGACGAGGTGCTGCCGCAGGCGCTCACGCTGGCCTCCGAGGACGCCCACGGGGTGAACCTGCACATGGCCGGATGGAGCCTCGGCGGCATCTTCACGATGTTCACCGCAGCGGCGCGCCAGGACCTGCCCATCGCGACGGCGACTGCGGTGGCCAGCCCGTTCGACCTGCGGCGGGTGCCGCTGCTGGCACTGGCCCGCCCGCTGGACCGGGCCTTCGGCGGCCTGGTCGGACCGGCCTACCGCGCGGTCGGCGGGGTGCCCGCGCCGTTGACGAAGTGGGGCTTCCAGCTCTCGGCGGCCGACAAATACCTGACCAAGCCGCTGTCGATCCTCACGCACGCCGACGACAGGGACTTCCTCGCCCAGTTGGAGGCCGTCGACCGGTTCATGGACAACATGTACGCCTATCCGGGGCGGACCTTCGGGCAGTTGTACCACGTCGTCATGCGCACCAACGAGTTCGCGACGGGGACGATGCGGTTGGGCGGGCGGCCGGTGCATCTGGCCGACATCGACGTGCCGGTGCTGGTCGTGGCCGGCTTGAACGACACCCTCGCGCCGACGCCCGCAGTCGCTCACCTGCTCGACCTGGTGACCGGTTCGCCGAGCACCCAGCTGCTGCAGGCCCCCGGCGGCCACCTCGGTGTCCTCACCGGCCGGGCCGCCCGCAAGACCACCTGGCCCGGCATGGAGGGTTTCTTCAGCAAGTTCGACTGAGAGGTCCGGCAGATAGGTCCGCTGGCTGAGGTGCGAGCGAGGAACGAGCGAGCCTCGAAGCCCGCCGTGGTAAATCCCTTCGAGGTGTGCTGCGCTCGCACCTCAGGGACCGAGTTCCGTCGATCCGGGAAGCCCTGAGGCAGGATGGGGGCATGCCCGAGCTGCCGGAGGTCGACGCGCTGGTGGCGGACCTGCGCGGGCGCATGGTCGGCGCTGCGGTGGCGGGGGTCGAACCGGCGTCGTTCGCGGTGCTCAAGGCCGTCGATCCGCCGCTGGAGGCGTTGCTGGGCCTGTTCGTCACCGGGGTCCAGCGGCACGGCAAGTTCATCGACATCGAGGTCGACGGCCTGCACATGGTGATCCACCTGGCGAAGGCCGGCTGGCTGCGCTGGTCGGACAACGTCGACCCCAAGCGGGTCAAGATGGGCAACGGGCCGCTCGCGCTGCGGCTGCGGCTCGATCTCGGTGACGGCCCGCGCAGTGGCTTCGACCTGACCGAGGCCGGCACCCGCAAGGGCCTGGCGGTCTATCTCGTGCGCGACCCGGCCGACGTGCCCGGCATCGCTGCGCTCGGCCCTGACCCGCTGGCCGACGACTTCGACCTGCGCCCGCTGCTGGGCCGGCGCATGCAGATCAAACGCCTACTGCGCGACCAGAAGATCATCGCCGGCATCGGCAACGCCTACAGCGACGAGATCCTGCACGCGGCCCGGCTGTCGCCGTTCGCCATCGCCGAGACGCTGGACGACGATCAGGCCGACCGGCTGGCGACGGCGATCCGCGAGGTGCTGACCGAGGCGTTGCGCGAGGCGCACGGCAAGCCGCCGAGTGAGTTGAAGGATGACAAACGCAGCCGGATGCGTGTCCACGGCCGCGCCGGCCAGCCGTGCCCGGTCTGCGGCGACACCGTCGCCGAGGTGGTCTTCGCCGATTCCTCCCTCCAGTACTGCCCCGCCTGTCAGACCGGCGGCACCCTGCTCAAGAATCGCTCCACCAGCAAGTTCGTCAAGTAAAAGGATGCGCCGGTAGGTCCGCTGGCTGAGGCGCGCCCTTCGAGGCCGCTCGTTCCTCGCGGCCGAGATGGTCCCGTAGAGTTCAACGGCCAGTCGCATCGTCGTTCTCCCCGTCGGGGTCCTGCCATGTGGCCGTGAGTTCGAGGCCGGTGGCCCTGGCGAGGCTGAGGAGCCGCCGGAGGTAGATCGTCGACTTGCCGCTCTCGATCTCGCTCACCGTGCTCTGGGGGAGGTCGAGCAGATCGGCGACCTGCTGCTGGGACAGGCCGCGAGCCAGGCGGGCCTGCTGGATCGCCAGCCCGAAGTCGGCCGGGGCGTGCAGCCGGGTGGTGTGCTGGGTCATGGCCGTTCCTGATATCGGGATTTCACGATGAAATCAGCGTATTGCGATTTCGCGATATCGTGGGGCGGTGCCTACGCTGCTGCTGCTCAACGGACCGAACCTCAATCTGCTCGGCACGCGCGAGCCGGAGGTGTACGGCACCGAGACGCTGGCCGATGTCGTCGCCCTCGTCGAGCGGGCCGCGTCCGATGCCGGATTCGGGGTCGCGGCGCTGCAGAGCAATCACGAGGGCGTGCTGATCGACGCGATCCACGACGCTCGCGGCACGGCCGACGGCATCGTCATCAACCCCGGCGGCCTGACCCACACGTCGGTCGCCCTGCGCGATGCGCTGACCGGTGTGGGCCTGCCGTTCGCGGAGGTACACATCTCCGACGTCCACGCGCGCGAGGAGTTCCGGCACCACTCGTTCCTCAGTGACGTCGCCGATGTCGTCGTGGTCGGGGAGGGCGTCGGCGGTTACGCGCGGGCGGTGCGCGAGTTGGCCGGGGTCATCGCGCCTTCGTCGTCGCGGGGCTGACCGCGCCGGCCGCCTGGCCTGGGCGCAGGGCTTTGCGGGCCATGCGGTTCATCACGTGCATGACGACCGAGTAGCCGAACGGCACATAGCGCTGGCCGTACCAGCCGAAGCGGATGTCGTTGGACGTGAAGGCCATGTGACGGCCCTTCTCGACCGCGCGCAGCATCTTCTCGGCGGCGACCTCGGGGGTCACGGCGTGCTTCTCGAAGTGGCCCACGAGTTTGCTGACCTGGGGGTCGTCCCGATCCACGCCGACGATGTTGACTGTGCCGACCAGGGGCGTGGCGACGGCACCGGGGCACACGAGCGTCACGCCGATGTCGTGTGCGGCCAGGTCGAAGCGCAGCACCTCGTTGACGCCGCGCAGGCCGAACTTCGCGGCGCTGTAGGGGGCGTGCAGGGGCAGGCCGAACAGGCCGGCGGCGGAGCTGACGTTGACGATGTGCCCGCCGCGACCGGCGTCGATCATGGCCGGGGTGAAGGCGTGCATGACGTGGATCGGACCCATGAGGTCGACATCGACGGTGCGCTGCCAGTGCTGCAGTTCGAGGTCCTGGATGCGGCCCCAGGTGGAGATGCCGGCGACGTTCATCACGATGTCGACCGAGCCGCCGACGGCCGCGTGGGTGCGTTCGGCGAAGGCGAGTACGGCCTCGGCGTCGGTGACGTCGAGGGCCTCGTGGTGGAGGACCGCGTCGCCGAGGCGCGCAGCGACCTCGCCGAGGAGATCGCCCTGGATGTCGGTGAGGACGAGGCTGGCCCCGCGCGCGGCGGCGAGTTCGGCGGCGGCGCGGCCGATGCCGCTCCCGGCACCGGTGATGACCGTGATGGCTCCGGCGAAACTGGTCTTGCGCATGGGTTCTCCGCTCTGAACACGATTACTTGGACAATCGTACCAGTTGTAGGTCCGAAGCCTCCGTGCGGACCGTCCGCTTCGGCGACGTCTTCCGATTTCTGTCCGTGGTTCCCTCTAGCGTGGCAGTAACACCCAGGAGGCATGCACGATGGATCGATACTGGCACGACGGGCCGCTCGCCGCACTCGACTTCGAGACCACCGGCGTCGACCCGCTGCGCGACCGCGTCGTCAGCTTCGCGCTGGTGACCGACGACGACGCCACCGGCGGCCTGGTCGATCCGGGGGTGCCGGTCCCTGCGACGTCGTCGGCCGTCCACGGACTCGACGCCGAGTCGCTGCGCGGCGCGCCATCGTCCGCGGTGGCCGTCGCGCGGGTGGCGCGCTGGGTCGACCGGCTGATCGACCGCGGCGTTCCGCTCGTGGTCTTCAACGCGGCCTACGACCTCACCATGCTCGCCGCCGAGTGCCGCCGTCACGGCCTGGCCGAGCCGGACTGGCTGCGCCTGGGCGTGGTCGACCCGTTCCTCATCGACTGGGGTCTGGAGCCGCGCCGCCGGGGCGCGCGCAGGCTCACCGATGTGGCCGCGCGGCTGGGCGTCGCGCTGCACGACGCGCACGACGCCACCGCCGATGCGCGGGCCGCACTGGAGGTCGCGCGCGAGCAGGCCGCCCGCTTCGACGACCTGGCTCGGCTGACGACGCGCGAACTCATGGCCCAGCAGCAGCGCTGGCACGCCGCCAAGGCCGAGGACTGGAACGCCTATGCCCGCCGCAAGGGCCGTTCCCTGGACGATCCTGCGGGCTGGCCGCTGGCGCTGCCGGTCAGTCGGTTGCGGACGGCGTAGCCGCCGGGGTCCGGTGCGCCGCCGTGTTCGCCCCGCCGAGCGCCAACAGGGCGATGGCGGCCAGATAGAGGGCCATAATGGCGACATCGGTCAACCGGGTCGCCGTGACACGCTCGAAGACGGTCAGCGCGATGATCGAGTCCGACACCAGGAAGGCGACCGCGCCGAGGCCCGCCAACCGCTCGGTGACCAGCGCGGTCGCGGTCGTCCCGCACAGCAGCGCCGCATAGAGCGGCAGCACCGCCTGTACTACCGGATCGTCGATGCCCTTCCAGACGAGCACCACCAGTCCGACGGCCGCCGCGGCGAGCACCCCGATCAGTTCGGGTTGGGCGCGCAACCGGCCCAGTGCGCCGCGCGAGGCGAAGAAGGCGATGAAGCACACGTGCGCCAGCGCGAAACAGGCCATGCCGGCCAGGAACATCCCGTCGCGCTCCAAGAAGAAGTCGCCGCCGAGGCAGAACAGCATCGCCAGCGCCAGGATGCGGGGCGCGCCCACCTGCAGCAGCCAGCCGATCAACAGCGGTGCCGCCAGGCATTTCGTCACGCTGTCCCACGGGCTGACGCGGGCCGCCAGCAGGGCGACGTGGGCCGCCGCGACGAGAGCGAACAGCGGCCACCAGGGAATCTTGACCTCGCGCATGTCCACACGGTAGCCGTCGGCAGCGTTCATCGCGCGGCTCTCGCGCCCGATGTCGCTAACAATGAGCGGTATCGGGCTAGACGGATGTTGTCGCAACACGCTGACGTGCGCTTGAGCAGGCTCCTCGACAGCCCACTAGACCGTGACAAGCAACGCGCCACACGGGTCGGCGCGATGACATGACGGGCCGGTAGTGATCGTTTTGGCGCGCGGCGTGGCCGACTCATGCTCGACTGGAAGGTGGGGCGTCGCGCTGAACTAGGGCGTGTTGATCAAGTGGTTTTGTCTTCGCGTGGGTGAGTCTTGAACGGTGATGCGGCAGGAGATCTCTGACGAGGTGTGGTCGGTGATGGAACCGTTGATGCCGACGGTGACCGGGAGGTCGCGGCCGTGGACGGATCATCGGCTCGC
>NZ_JASGDU010000044.1:0-94872 GCF_047607065.1 Aeromicrobium sp. | reverse complement strand
GTCACGCTGCGCGGCCCTTCGCGTCGGGCATAGACTGACGCCGTCACTTTGTCTGGTACCCCTTCGGGACTGGAACGGAAGAAGGCACACACATGTCGCGAGTCCGCGTGGGCGTCGTCGGCGCCGGTCGAGTCGGTGCCGTCCTGGCAGCCCGTCTACGCAGTTCCGGTCACGAGATCGTCGCGGTCACCGCACGGTCGACGGCCTCCCAGTTACGTGCACAGACCCTCCTTCCCGGGGTGCCCGTGTGCGAGGGCGCGCGGGAGGTGGCGGCCTCCTGCGACGTCCTCCTGCTCGCCGTCCCCGACGACGCGCTCGAGACGGTGGCCACCGACCTGGCACCCTTCGTGCGCCCCGGCACGCTGGTCCTGCACACGAGCGGCCGCCACGGGCGCGGCCCGCTCGCCGCGCTGGCCGCCCGAGGCGTCCGGACCGCCGCCTTCCACCCGGCGATGACCTTCACCGGCAGCCACGTCGACCTCGACCGCACCTGCGTCATGGGGCTGACCGCCCTCGACGAGGACCGCGCCGCCGTCGAGGCGCTCGCCCGCGATGCCGGTGGCACGCCGGTCTGGATCGCCGAGGCCGACCGGGTTGTGTACCACGCGGCCCTGGCCCACGGCGCCAACCACCTCGTCACGGTGCTCAATCAGGCCCTGGACCTCCTGCGCTCCATCGGCGCGCAGGACCCGTCGGCGATCCTCGCCCCGCTCGTGGGCGCGGCGGTGTCGAACACGCTGGCCTACGGCGACGCGGCGCTGACCGGCCCGGTCGCCCGCGGCGATGCCGGCACAGTGTGCGAGCACCTGGCGGCCATCGAGGATCCGCAGATCGCCGCCACCTACGCCGCGCTCGCGCGCGCCACCGTCGCACGGGCGCATGCCGACGGGCGCATCGACGACGCGGCCGCCGCCTCGCTGGGCGCGGTCCTCACCCCGGAGCCGGTCCGATGAGTCCCGTTGTCGCGCGCACCGCAGCCGAACTGCGTTCGCTGAGCGGGACCGTCGCCCTGGTGCCGACGATGGGTGCCCTGCACGACGGGCACGTGCAGCTGATGAAGCACGCCCGCCCGCTCGCCGACACCCTCGTCGCCTCGATCTTCGTCAACCCGACGCAGTTTGCCCCCGGCGAGGACTACACCGAGTACCCCCGCACCTGGGAGAGCGACCTGGAGCGCTGCGCGGAGGCCGGCGTCGACGTGCTCTTCGCCCCCGAGGTCGCCACGATGTACCCCGGCGGCCTGGACGCCCAGATCACGGTCGACCCCGGCCCGCTCGGCACCGTGCTGGAGGGCGCGGCCCGCCCCACCCACTTCCGCGGGGTGCTGACGGTCGTCGCCAAGCTCTTCGGCCTGGTGCGGCCCGATGTCGCAGTGTTCGGCGAGAAGGATTACCAGCAGCTCGCGCTGATCCGTTCGATGGCGCAGACCCTGTGCCTCGGGGTCGAGGTCGTCGGCTGCCCGACGGTGCGCGAGGCGGACGGACTCGCCATGAGTTCGCGCAACCGCTATCTGACTCCCGATGAGCGGGACCGGGCCGTGGCCCTCTCGCAGGCACTGGCGGCCGGTGTGGCTGCGGCTGCCGACGGGCCGGAGGCCGTGCGTGCCGCAGCGCTGGCTCGTCTGGCCGACTTCGGTGTGGTGGCCGACTATGTCGCGGTCACCTCCGCCGATCTCGGCGATCCCGATCCCTCGGGTTCTGGCGAGGAGGGGCGACTGCTGATCGCCGCTCGCGTCGGCAAGCCCCGTCTCCTCGACAACTGTGCCGTGACCCTGTGCGGTGCCCCCTCGGAAGGAAACTGACCATGTTTCGCACCATGATGACCTCCAAGATCCACCGCGCCACCGTGACGCAGGCCGACCTGCACTACGTCGGCTCGGTCACCATCGACGCCGACCTGCTCGACGCGGCGGGTCTGCTGCCGGGCGAGCAGGTACACATCGTCGACATCGACAACGGTGCCCGCCTGGTCACCTACGCCATCGAGGGCGAGCGCGGCTCCGGCGTCATCGGCATCAACGGTGCCGCTGCCCGCCTCGTGCAGCCGGGCGATCTCATCATCCTCATCGCCTACGGGCAGTTGGACGACGCCGAGGCGCGCTCGTTCGAGCCGAAGGTCGTGTTCGTCGATGCGGAGAACCGCATCATCGGCACCGGGTCCGATCCGGCCGAGGCGCTGCCGGGCACGGGTTTGATCCGCGGCGACATCGTCTCCAATCCCCTGGTGGCGAGTCGTTCGTGACGCTCCTGACCCTCGACATCGGCAACAGCCAGTCGGTCATTGGGGTCTTCGACGGGTCGCGTCTGGTCGAGCACTGGACGGTGTCGTCGGAGGTCCGCCGGACCGCTGACGAGTGGCACCTGCTCGCACACGGGTTCGTGCGCTCGGCGGGTCTGGCCGATATCGAGGCGGTCGCGATGTGCTGCACGGTGCCGGCGATCCAGGTGGAACTGCGCGCGATGCTGGAGCGGCACTATGCGCACCTGCCGGTGTCGATTGTCGGGCCGGGGGTCAAGACCGGCATCCCCATCCACACCGACAACCCGCGCGAGGTCGGCG
This sequence comes from Aeromicrobium sp., assembly GCF_047607065.1. Lineage (GTDB taxonomy): Bacteria > Actinomycetota > Actinomycetes > Propionibacteriales > Nocardioidaceae > Aeromicrobium. Next base: position 92,313 of record NZ_JASGDU010000044.1, on the reverse strand, counting down.
CGGACCGCATCGTCAACGCGCTGGCGGCCGCCGAGATGTACGGGGGTCCGGCGGTTGTGGTGGACATGAACGGGACGGCGACGATCTTCGACGTGGTCGACGCAGGTAACCGGTACGTCGGCGGGGCCATCGCGCCGGCCATCGAGCTGTCGCTGGAGGCGCTCGCGCGGCGGGGGGCGCAGCTGCGGGCCGTCGAACTGGCGGAGCCGCGGGGCGTGATCGGTAAGAACACCGTCGAGGCGGTGCAGTCCGGGGCGGTGTTCGGTTTCGCCGGGCTGGTCGACGGACTCGTCGAGCGCATGATCGAGGCGTTGGGGGCCGATGCCGACGAGGTCGCGGTGATCGCGACGGGGGCGTATGCCGATGTGGTGATCGATCATTGCGTGACGATCACTCATCGGGATCCGTGGCTGACGCTGACCGGTCTGCGCCTGGTCCACGAGCGCAATACGGCTGATCCGTCCGCGCGATCTCAGTAGGACGACGGCAGGCCGTAGTACTCCTCCAGGGTGAGTCCGGCCGTGACGAGACGGGTAGCGAGGTCGACATCCAGGTAACGCAGGTGCCACGGCTCATACTTGAAGCCGGTGATGTCCTCCTTGCCGTCGGGGTAGCGGATGACGAAGCCGAAGCGGTGGGCGTTCTCGGCGACCCAGCGCCCGGCGGCGGTGTCGGCGAAGGAAGCCGACACGTCGTTGACGTCGATGGCGAGTCCGGCCTGGTGCTCGGAGTGTCCGGGGCGCGCCATGCCGCGGTCGGCGGCCTCGACACCTGCAGCGGCCACGCGGGCCTGGTAGTTGTCCTGCTGGTCGGCGTAGCTGCGGTAGCCCGAGACGATGCGCAGGGAGACGCCGTCCTGGGCAGCTTCGGCCTGCATGGCGTCGAAGGCGGCGACGAGTTGCGGGTCGAGGCCGCCGGGGTCGTACCACGCGGGGAGGGGGAAGGACTTGTTGACGAGGAGGTGGCCGTCGACGCGCACGATGCCGTCGGAGTCCCATGAGACGTGGTCGAGGCCGCCGGCTCCCGTGGCAGGGTCAGGTGGTGCCAGCAGGGAGACGGGGGAGACGGAGCCGGACAGATCCGACACGGTGGGCCGCTCCTCCGGCGCGGATGGGGTCTCGGCGACCGTCGCCAGGAGCGCGGAGCAGACCGCGAACGCACCGAGCACACCGGCGGTGCCCCTGCGGTCGGCGTGGTCGTGGCTCACGCTGAGACGTTACCCGCCCCCGCGAGCGACCCGTGGATGCGCGCGGTGGGGCGCGGTGGGGCATGGCTCAGATGAGAGCCTTCCGAGGCCTTGCAACCGGGGAACGTTGAGCATCGAGCCCGGCTCGTTATTTTTGAGCACACTGATCCGCGCGGGCACCCGCCTCGGCGGTCACCGTCCGGAAGGACACCGACTGCCGATGCCAACGTATTCAGGCCGCAGCGAGCGGGACAGGTGTCTCTCGACTCGGCGGGATACCGAGGTGCACCGGTGACAGCCTTACTGCGGAAGAGACCCCCGCTGACGCGGGGAACGGTTCCGCACTGCGAGTCGCAACGGATCATCCCCGCCCGGCTGGCGGGGAACGGCTGTGTGCCCACCGTATCGCTCCGTCGAGCACTGACCCCCACAACTAGACTCGGCGCGTGACCGACGTACCTGTGCCCGAGCCCGACGAAGACCTGCCCGAGCAGTTGCGGATCCGCCGTGAGAAGCGGGCCGAGCTACTGGAGGCCGGTGTCGCGCCGTATCCGATCAGTGTCCCGCGCACCCACACGCTGAAGCAGATCGTCGGATCCTTCGACGCCGACGCCCTCGGCCCCGACCACCACAGCGGCGAGACGGTCTCGGTCACCGGCCGCGTCATCTTCACGCGCAACACCGGCAAGCTCTGCTTCGCCCGCCTGCGCGAAGGCGACGGCACCGAACTGCAGGCCATGCTCTCGCTCGCCGAGGTGGGCGAGGCATCCCTGGCCGACTACAAGCGGCTCGTCGACATCGGCGACCACCTCTCGGTCACCGGCGAGGTCATCACCAGCCGTCGCGGCGAGCTGAGCGTCCAGGCGACCTCCTGGACCCTTGCGGCCAAGACCCTGCGCCCGCTCCCCAACGAGCACAAGCCGCTCTCGGACGAGGCCCGCACCCGCCTGCGCTACGTCGACCTCATCGTCCGGCCCGAGGCGCGCGACAACGTCCGGGCCAAGGCCAAGGTCCTCCGCTCCCTGCGTTCGACGCTCGACGGCGACGACTTCATCGAGGTCGAGACGCCGGTCCTGCAGCACACCAACGGCGGCGCCGCAGCCCGCCCCTTCACCACCCACGTCAACGCCTTCGATGAGCCGGCCCTGCTGCGCATCGCCCTCGAACTCCACCTCAAGCGCGCCCTCGTCGGCGGCATCGACCGGGTCTACGAGATCGGCAAGAACTTCCGCAACGAGGGCGTCGACAACACCCACAACCCCGAGTTCATGATGCTCGAGGTGTACGAGGCCTACGGCGACTACGACACGATGGCCACGCTCACCCGAGACCTCGTCGTCGACGCCGCGCGCGCGACCGGCAAGACCGTCGTCCCCGGCCGCGACGGCTCGCAGATCGACCTCGAAGGCGAATGGCGTCACGTCACCCTCCACGAACTCGTCAGCGAGGCCGTGGGGCGCGATGTCGACGTGACGACTTCCGCCGACGAGTTGCGTTCCCTCGCCGACACCCACGGCGTCGCCCTCCAGCCCCACTGGGGAGCCGACGAGATCGCGCTGGAGTTGTACGAGAAGCTCGTCGAGCACACCCTCGTCCAGCCGACCTTCGTGCGCGACTACCCCGAAGCGGTCCGCCCGCTCGCCAAGAAGCACCGCAGCACGCCGGGCCTGGTCGAGGCGTGGGACCTCATCATCAACGGCGTCGAACTGGCCGCCGCCTACTCCGAGCTGAACGACCCGGTGATCCAGCGCGAGCGCCTGGAGGAGCAGGCCCGCCTGGCGGCTGCGGGCGACCCCGAGGCGATGGACGTCGACGAGGACTTCCTGCGCGCCTTGGAGTTCGGCATGCCCCCCGCCGGCGGCATGGGTCTGGGCGTCGACCGGCTCGTCATGCTCCTGCAGGGCATCGGCATCCGCGAGGCGATCCTCTTCCCGATCGCCAGATCGGAAAGCATGTGAGCAGTCTGATCGCTCGCGCCGAGTAGCCGGGCCTACGCCGAGAGCGAACGCGAGGAACACCCGGGCGGTGCCGGTCCGTTGGGGTCGGTGTGCGGACAGAGGTCTGTCCCGCAACTGGCCGACACTAGACTGTGCGGACAGCCCAACACCGGGAGGGACGCCATGTTCGAGAGATTCACTGACCGGGCTCGCCGTGTGGTCGTGCTCGCGCAGGAAGAAGCGCGCATGCTCAGCCACAACTACATCGGTACCGAGCACATCCTCCTGGGGTTGATCCAGGAAGGCGAGGGCGTCGCGGCCAAGGCGCTGGAGAGCCTCGACATCTCCCTGGAGGCCGTCCGCGCCCAGGTCGAGGACATCATCGGCCAGGGCCAGCAGGCACCCAGCGGGCACATCCCGTTCACGCCGCGCGCCAAGAAGGTCCTCGAGCTGTCCCTGCGCGAGGCGCTGCAACTCGGCCACAACTACATCGGCACCGAGCACATCCTCCTCGGCCTGATCCGTGAGGGCGAGGGCGTCGCCGCCCAGGTGCTCGTCAAGCTCGGTGCCGACCTCAACCGCGTGCGCCAGCAGGTCATCCAACTGGTCCAGGGCTTCCAGGGCAAGGAGACCGAGACCGCCGGCGCTCCGTCGCAGGAATCCGCGCCGCAGGGATCGACCGTGCTCGACCAGTTCGGCCGCAACCTCACCCAGGCCGCCCGCGAGGGCAAACTCGACCCGGTCATCGGCCGCGAGACGCAGATCGAGCGCGTCATGCAGGTCCTCTCCCGCCGTACCAAGAACAACCCGGTGCTCATCGGCGAACCCGGCGTCGGCAAGACCACGGTCGTCGAGGGCCTGGCGCAAGACATCGTCCGCGGCGACGTGCCCGAGACGCTCAAGGACAAGCAGATCTACACCCTCGACCTCGGCGCGCTCGTGGCCGGCTCGCGCTACCGCGGCGACTTCGAGGAACGCCTCAAGAAGGTGCTCAAGGAGATCCGCACCCGCGGCGACATCATCTTGTTCATCGACGAGATCCACACCCTCGTCGGTGCCGGCGCGGCCGAGGGTGCCATCGACGCCGCCAGCATCCTCAAGCCGATGCTGGCCCGCGGCGAGTTGCAGACCATCGGTGCCACGACGCTCGACGAGTTCCGCAAGCACTTCGAGAAGGACGCCGCGCTGGAACGCCGCTTCCAGCCGATCCAGGTGCCCGAGCCGTCCATCGCGCACACCATCGAGATGCTCAAGGGCCTGCGCGACCGCTACGAGGCGCATCACCGCGTCACCATCACCGACGAGGCCCTGGTCGCCGCCGCGACGCTCGCCGACCGGTACGTGACGGACCGCTTCCTGCCGGATAAGGCGATTGACCTCATCGACGAGGCCGGCTCGCGGTTGCGCATCCGCCGTATGGTCGCTCCGCCGGACCTCAAGGACTTCGACGACCGGATCGCCGACGTGCGCCGCCGCAAGGAGAGCGCCATCGACGCCCAGGACTTCGAGGCCGCCGCCTCCCTGCGCGACGAGGAGAAGAAGCTCATCGCCGCCAAGGCCGAGCGCGAGCGGCAGTGGAAGGCCGGCGACATGGACGCGGTCGCGGTCGTCGACGAGGAGCTCATCGCCGAGGTGCTGGCGCTGGCCACGGGCATCCCGATCGTCAAGCTCACCGAGGAGGAGTCCAGCCGACTGCTCAACATGGAGGCCGAGCTGCACAAGCGGGTCATCGGCCAGGACGAGGCCATCAAAGCCCTGTCGCGGGCCATCCGGCGTACCCGCGCGGGCCTGAAGGATCCGCGCCGGCCCGGCGGCTCGTTCATCTTCGCCGGCCCCTCGGGCGTCGGCAAGACCTGGCTGTCCAAGACGCTCGCGGAGTTCCTGTTCGGCGACGAGGACGCGCTGATCCAGCTCGACATGAGCGAGTACTCCGAGAAGCACACGGTCGCGCGGCTGTTCGGCGCGCCCCCCGGCTACGTCGGCTACGAGGAGGGCGGCCAGCTCACCGAGAAGGTGCGCCGCAAGCCGTTCAGTGTGGTGCTGTTCGACGAGGTCGAGAAGGCCCACCCGGACATCTTCAACTCGCTGCTGCAGATCCTCGAGGAAGGCCGCCTGACCGACAGCCAGGGCCGGCTGGTCGACTTCAAGAACACCGTCATCATCATGACGACGAACCTCGGCACGCGCGATATCGCCAAGGGCGTCAACCTGGGCTTCAGCCAGGCCGATGACGTGGCCGGCTCCTACGAGCGCATGAAGGCCAAGGTGTCCGAGGAACTCAAGCAGCACTTCCGCCCGGAGTTCCTCAACCGCGTCGACGAGATCGTCGTGTTCCCGCCGCTGACGCAGGAGCAGATCATCGCGATGGTCGACATGATGATCGCCTCGCTCGAGAAGCGCCTGGCCGACAAGGACATGGGCATCGAGCTGACGCAGGCGGCCAAGGACCTGCTCGCCAAGCGTGGCTTCGATCCGGTGCTCGGCGCGCGCCCGCTGCGGCGCACGGTCCAGCGCGAGATCGAGGACACGATGGCCGAGAAGATGCTCTTCGGCGAGTTGCGTCCGGGGCAGATCGTGCTGGTCGACGTCGAGGGCGAGGGGCCGAGCGCCACGTTCACCTTCGTCGGCACTGCCAAGGCCGATCTGGAGTTGACCGAGGGCGGCGAGCCGCTCGCGGTCGAGGCCGGCAGCGCGGAGTGAGTCCCACCCCTTTCGGGGGGGGGGGAGTGGTCTGAGCGGTTGCGGCAGAATGACGCCGTGAAAATCGCTCTTAAACTATTGATCGCCGCCGTGGCCTTGGTGCTGCTCGGATTCGGTTCCTACGCCCTGTCGCCGCACGTCATCCCCGACGAGCCGGAGGTGGAGTGCGCGCCGGAGGGGGAGGGCACCTCGGGCTTGTACAGCGAGGAGTTGGACTGCCCGATCAGTTATGAGACCGGTCAGGCCTACATGGATTACCACGACACGTTGTGGCCTTTGGAACGGATCGGGATCCTGCTGATCTTCGGCGGTGTCCTCGTCGGACTCGTCGCCGCCGGGTTCGGTGTGGCGGGCCTCGTCAAGCGAGGTCGTTCCTCCAGTTAGCGATCCGCTGATAGGCGGAACCCGGTCATTGAGGTGCGAGCGCAGCACACCTCGAAATGACCCACCTGCGGCAGGCTTGGCCCTTCGAGGCCGCTCGTTCCTCGCGGCACCTCAGGACCCGCGAGGAACGAGCGAGCCGAGTCCTGAGGTGCGAGGAGTGGTCCCTGAGGTGTGAGGCCGCTCGCGGCCGAGCCTCGAAGGGTGCGACGAGCCTCGAAGGGCGAAGCCTGCGGTGGAGGGTCCCTTCGAGGCAGGGAGGATGGTGGTGTTGTTCCTGGGTCGGGTGTGGGGGTCTGACTTGCTTAGAGGCTGGCGCCTGTGAGGGTTGTCTTTTCGAGAGGTGTCGGCTTCCATGCCTGGTCTGGGGAGGGCGTCCGTGGCCGTGATGGTTGGGGTGTCTGTTCGGGTGAGTGGGAGCGGGACGGGGTCTGACTTCATAGGACCTTGAGCCGACGTAGGTGTCTATCCCTGTCGTGTCGGCCCTGTCCTGACACGAGGTATCGCGCTGCTGGTGGGGTGTCTCCTTCTCCGGTGACGGACATGCCCTGGCCGTACGGGCGGCGAAGGAGCGATTCGAGTCACGAAACCAGAGAAGGAGACACACCCATCATGGCCATCACACCTGCTACGACCACGACCGAGGTCGTGGTCGCCGGGGTGGACACGCATGCCGACACCCATGTCGTTGCGGTGCTCACCACCGGCGGACGGCTGTTATCGACCGGAGCGTTCCCCACGACCACCGACGGCTACCAGGCGTTGTTGGACTTCGTTGCTTCGCATGGCCTGATCGAGAAGTTCGGTATCGAGTTGACCGGATCGTATGGGGCCGGGCTGACCCGGTTCCTGCGGGCCGAGGGCATCGACGTGGTCGATGTGGACATCGCCCACCCCTACGACGTGCCCGCAAAGGCAAAAACGACTGGATCGACGCCGAACAAGCCGCCCGGAAAGTGATCGCCCAGGCCGCGACCACGATCCCCAAAGACACCACCGGCGTGTCCGAAGCGCTCCGCGTGTTGACCATCGCCCGATCCAGCGCTGTCAAAGCCCGCACCATCGCCGTCCAACAAGCCCGCGACCTCCTCGTGACCGCCCCGGACGACATTCGTGCCCGCGCCCAAGGCACAACCCTACGAGCCAGATTGAAGAAGTTCGAGAAGGTCCATCCCGACACCACGCGACTAGCCGAACCCGGACACGCCATCGTCTACGCGTTGGAAACACTCGCCAGACGCGTGCGTGACCTCGACACCGAGATCAGCGACCTCGACACCCACATCGACAAACTGACCGCTGAACACGCCCCAACCCTGCGGTCCCTGAAACAAGTCGGACCCCACACCACCGCACAACTCCTCATCACCGCAGGCGGACTCGACAACCGCATCGGCTCCGAAGCAGCCCTCGCCCGACTCACCGGCATCGCCCCCATCCCTGTCTCCTCAGGCAAAACCCACCGACACCGACTCCACCGAGGCGGAGACCGACAAGCCAACCGCGCCATCCACATGATCGCCGTCGGCAGACTCCGATCCGACCCGAAAACCCGCACCTACGCCCAACGACGCACCCAAGACGGCCTCTCCAAACAAGACACCATCCGCTGCCTCAAACGCTACATCTGCCGAGAGATCTACCAAGCCCTCAAAACCGACCTCAACTGGACTTGACAACCATAGGACCCTCTCGCAAGCTCGCACCTCAGGGACCGAGGCTCGCCTATTGGCGCATGCCCTAAGCCGGCAAATCTGGGGGAGCGGGCGGGGCCTAGAGCGTGAAGGTGCCGTCGGGGAGCGGGGTCACCAGGCCGTCGTCGATGAGCGAGTCCAGGCAGCGCTCGCGCTGGGCGACGTCGTCCCAGACGAGGTCGAGGTCGGCCTTGGGTACCGGATCAGCTGACTCGCGCAGCACCGCCAGGAGCCGGCCGCGCACCTGGCGGTCGGTGCCCGCCCACGCCTGAGCGCGCCGCGCCGGTCCGTCGTGCTCGGGGTAGCCGTCGGCGCGCCACCGGCATCGGCGGGCCACGGGACAGGCCTCGCAGCGCGGCGCGCGTGCCGTGCACACCACGGCACCGAGTTCCATCGTGGCCGCCGCCCAGCGGGGTGCGCCCTCCTCGGGCAGCAGCGCGGCGGCGAGGTCGCGCTCGGCGCGCGTCACCGACGTCGGCGGGTGCTGTACGCCGGTCACGACACGGGCCAGCACCCGGCGGACGTTCGTGTCCAGAACCGAATGACGCCGCCCGAACGCAAACGAGGCGATGGCCGCAGCCGTGTAGTCCCCGATGCCGGGCAACGCGATCAGTTCCTCGTATGTGCCGGGAACCGTTCCGCCGTGGCGCTCGACAATGCAGGTCGCAGCCCCGTGCAGGCGTTGCGCGCGGCGCGGATAGCCGAGCCGCCCCCACGCGCGGACGGCCTCGCCGACCGGTTCGCGGGCGAGGCCGGCGGGGTCCGGCCAGCGCTCCACCCACGCCTCGAACACCGGCAGCACGCGGGCGACCGGTGTCTGCTGCAGCATGAACTCCGAGACCATGACGCGCCACGGTGCCGGATCGGTGCGCCACGGCAGTGGCCTGGCCTCGGCGTCGAACCAGGTGCCGATGTCCTCGTGCAAGACGGTCGGGTCGGGAGCGGCAGGGTCGGTCATGGCAGGTCGATCCTGCCACGCGCGCGGGAGCGTCACGCCCGCCGCGAGGGTGATCGGCCGCTACGGTGGAGGGGTGAGTCGCCCGTTGCCGCCCGAGATCTATCGGCGCCGGCGCATTGTCGTCGGAGTCGCCGCGCTCGGCTTGCTCGTTATCGTCTGGCTACTGGGCCGCGCGCTCGTCGGCGGCGATGATGCCGAGCCGAAGCCGACGGCCACGGCGACCACAGCGCAGGACCTCCCCGAGGGGACCGTAGTGGCCAGCCTGACCACCGGCCAGAGTGCATGCGACCCCGAGAAGGTGCGGGTGACGCCAGCGGTCCCGGCCGACCAGCAGGCCGGCGGGCCGGTGACGGTCGTCCTGACGATCTCCTCGACTGCCTCGCAGGCGTGCGTCGTCGAGGCCAGCGCCGCGCAACTCGTCATCGTCATCGATAACGGCGACGGGCCGGTCTACGACTCCACCTCCTGCAACGCCTCGATGCTGTCCGGGCCGGTCTCGCTCAGCCCGCAGTGGGGCACCGTGACGACGGTGACCTGGTCGGGGCGGGTGTCGGGATTGACCTGTTCGGACTCGGAGGCTTTCGTTCCGGGCGGCGATTACACGATCAAACTCGGCACCCTGGGCGGAGAGCCGGGCGAGGCGAACTTCACGCTGGCCGACCCGCCCGCGACGCCGGAGCCGGTCCAGCCCGATCCGGCCGCCACCGCCACCCCCGCGCCCCAGTAGACGGTGCCACGCCTTCAGACGAAGCGGTCGAAGGTGCTGGACTCGGCGATGCGGGACAGCCCCTCGCGCAGGCTCTTGGCGCGCAGGTCACCCACGCCCTCGACCGCAGTGAGGTCGTCGACGGTGGCGTTGAGGAGCTTCTGTAGGGAGCCGAAATGCTCCACCAAGCGTTCGGCCACCGTCGGGGGGATGCGTGGCACGCGGGCCAGTAGCCGGTGACCGCGCGGTGAAATCGGCGCATCGAGGGTCGCCTCGGCACCGATGCGCAGCGCGCGGGCGATGCGGGCCAGGTCGACCAGGTCGCTGGGATTGACAGCCTCCAGAGCCGCGAGCACCTCGCTCGTTGGGCGTTCCCGCCGCCCTCGCGGCATGTAGTCGCTGATGAGCAGTTCGCGGTCGTGGTGGACGCCGCTGGTCAGCTCGTCGAGTTGCAGGGCCAATAGGCGGCCTTCGACGCCGAGTTCTAGGATGTAGGTGTCGACCTCGCGCGCGATGCGGTCGACCATCTCCATACGCTGCGCGACCTGGGCGACGTCGCGGACCGTGACGAGATCTTCGATCTCCAGGGCCGACAGCGCCTCGGCCACTTCGTCGAGTCGGTGCCGGTACCGCTCCAAGGTCTGCAACGCCTGGTCGGCGCGACCGATGATGGCTGCCGCTTCCTCCAAGACATGCCTGACGTCACCGGTGTACACCGCGATGGTGTGCATCGAGGCCGAGACCGAGATGACGGGGAAGCCGGTCTGCCGTGCCACGCGGTCGGCGGTGCGGTGGCGCGTGCCGGACTCAGCGGTGGAGATGGCCGGATCGGGCATGAGGTGGACCGCCGCCCGCAGGATACGCCGGGCCTGGGCGTCGAGGATGATCGCGCCGTCCATCTTGGCCAACTCGCGTACCCCGGTGGCCGAGAACGGTACGTCCAGCGCGAAGCCACCAGTCGAGATCGCCTCAACCTGCTCGTCGTGGCCCATGACAATCAGCGCGCCGGTGCGGCCGCGCAGGATGCGCTGCAAACCTTCACGCAACTCGGTGCCGGGCGCGACGGACGCCAGGACGGCGCGCAGATCGGGGTGGTTCGGCACGGTGCCAGTCTAGGGCTGATCGCCGCCGAGGGCCGCGCGGACGGCGGAACGGACATCGCCGACCGCCGCCACGCGCAGCCCGCTGGTCTGGTCGGCGGTTTCGCTGCCGGCCGGGACGACGGCGCGGCGAAAGCCGATACGAGCCGCCTCGCGCAGCCGGGCCGCCATCTCGCGCACCGGCCGGACCTCCCCGGCCAGGCCGACCTCCCCGATGACGACGAGGTCCGACGGGCAGGGCCGGTCGCGGGCAGCCGAGGCGAGCGCGACCGCAGTGGCCAGGTCGACCGACGGTTCGGTGAGCCGTGCGCCGCCGACCGAGGCCGTGTACACGTCGGACTGGCCGAAGTTCAGCCCGACATGCTTGTTGAGCACCGCCAGGATCATGGCGACGCGCGAGGAGTCCAGCCCGCTGGAGGTGCGGCGCGGATTGCCGCCGGCGGTGGCCGGCACAGTGAGCGACTGCACCTCGGCCAGCAGCGGGCGGCGTCCCTCCATCGTGACCGTGACGCAGGTGCCGGCGACCGGCCGCTCGTGGCGGGACACGAACAGCCCGGTGGGGTCGGGGACCTCGACGATGCCGTCGCCGGTCAGGTCGAAGCAGCCGATCTCGTCGACCGGGCCGAAGCGGTTCTTGACGGCCCGCAGCAGCCGCAGCCGGGAGGCGCGGTCGCCCTCGAACTGCAAGACGACATCGACCAGGTGCTCCAGCACGCGCGGCCCGGCCACGGTGCCGTCTTTGGTGACATGGCCGACGAGCAGTGTGGCGATATCGGCGGACTTGGCCCGCCCGATGACGGCCGCGGCCACCTCGCGGACCTGGGTGATGCCGCCGGGCACGCCGTCGACCTGGGCCGAGCCGATGGTCTGCACCGAGTCGACGATCAACAGGCTCGGCGCAACCTCGTCGACGTGCGTCAGCAGCGCCCCGAGGTCGGTCTCGGCGGCGAGGAACAACTCGTCGGCCAGGGCACCGGTGCGTTCGGCGCGCAGTCGCACCTGTGCCGCAGACTCCTCGCCCGTGACGTACAGCGTGCGCCGACCGGCTGACGCCCACCGCGCTGCGGACTCCAGCAGCAGCGTGGACTTGCCGACCCCCGGCTCGCCGGCCAGGAGCAGGACCGCCCCCGGCACGACCCCGCCGCCCAGCACCCGGTCCAGTTCGGCGATGCCCGAGGAGACGGCCTGCGCCTGCTCGGTGCGCACCTCGGCGATGGGCGTGGCCGGACGGGTGACCGCAGCCGCGACCGTGCGCCCCGCCGTGCGCTCGCCGCCGGCGACGTCGACGCTGCCCCACGCCTGGCACTCGCCGCAGCGCCCGGCCCACTTGCTCGTGGTCCAGCCGCACTCGGCGCAACGGTAGGCCGGGCGGGTGGCTTTGGTCTTGGCGGGAGGCACGAACGCCACGCTAGGCCACGGTGCCGACAGAAACGTTCGCCAAAGCCATGACAATCAGTGTGGCGCGGGCCACACTAGGGCGCGGGAGGGCCGAATCGTGAGGTGGCGATATGAAGCGAGTACTCGTCGTAGGCGCGGTCCTGATCGCCGGCGTCGCAGCGGTGGCCGCAGGCATCGGTTGGCGGCAGTGGTGGCTCGTCGCGGTGGGCACCGCCATCGTGGGGGCGTCCTTCATCGGGTTCCACGACCTGATGCAGGCCCACCACAGCATCACCCGCAACTACCCGATCATCGGGCACATGCGGTTCCTGCTCGAAGAGATCCGCCCCGAGATCCGGCAGTACTTCGTCGAGTCCAACACCGAGGGCAAACCCTACGACCGGGAGACTCGCGATCTCGTCTACGACCGTGCCAAGGGCAATCACGGCGAGGAGCCGTTCGGCACTCAGCGCGACGTGCAGGCCGTCGGCTACGAGTTCGTCGCACACTCGCTGCGAGCCAAGCCCAAGCCCGACGGCCCGCAGCCGCGGGTGCGACTCGGCGGTCCCAAGTGCACGCAGCCCTATGACATCGCCCTGCTCAACGTCTCGGCGATGAGCTTCGGGTCCATGTCGGCCAACGCCATCGAAGCACTCAACGGCGGGGCCGCGCTCGGCGGGTTCGCCCACGACACCGGGGAGGGATCGATCTCGCGTTATCACCTCAAGCGCGGCGGCGACCTCATCATGGAGGTGGCCTCGGGCTACTTCGGCTGCCGGACGCCGGAGGGGCGCTTCGATCCTGACAAGTTCGCCGAGCGGGCGCGGCTGGAGCAGGTCAAGGCGATCAACATCAAGGTGTCGCAGGGTGCCAAGCCGGGCCTGGGCGGCCTGCTGCCCGGATCGAAGGTCAACGCGGAGGTGGCCGAGGCGCGCGGCGTGCCTATCGGGACTACGGTCGTCTCCCCGCCGGTGCATTCGGCCTTCACCACGCCGCTGGAACTCATCGACTTCATCGACCAGCTGCGCGAGCTGAGCGGCGGCAAGCCGGTCGGCTTCAAGATCTGCATCGGGTCGCGGCGCGAGTTCCTGGCCATCGCCAAAGCGATGCTGGAACGCGACAGCGCGCCGGACTTCATCATCGTCGACGGCTCGGAGGGCGGTACGGGAGCGGGGCCGGTCGAGTTCGAGGACCACGTCGGGATGCCGCTGACCGAGGGTCTGATGTTCGTCCACAACACGTTGGTCGGCGTGGGCCTGCGCGACCGGGTCAAGATCGGTGCGAGCGGCAAGGTCGCCACCGGCATCGACATCGTCAAGCGCATCTGCCAGGGGGCCGACTTCACGCTGGCGGCGCGAGCCATGATGTTCGCCATCGGCTGCATTCAGGCGCAGAAGTGCCACACCAACACGTGCCCGGTCGGCGTGGCGACGCAGGACCCGTCGCGGGCGCGGGCGCTCGTCGTGACCGACAAGATGCACCGGGTTTTCCAGTACCAGGACAAGACGGTCAACTCCGCGCGGCAGATCGTCGCCTCGATGGGGCTGGACGACTTCGGCCAGCTCAACCCGCGCAAACTGTTCCGGCGTGTGGATCCGCAGGTGACCAAGACTTACCAGGACCTATTCGAGTGGCTCGATTCGGGACAACTGCTCACCGATCCGCCGGAGTCCTGGCAGCGGGACTGGCGCGAGGCCGTCGCCGACACCTTCGAGCCGGACAGCCACCGGGGGGAGTCGCAGCGCGCGATGGGCCGCAGCATCGACTGACGCTCAGATGCGGACGTCGCCGGCGGGGGTGCGGAAGGTGACCGCGAGGATGCCGGGCAGGCCGTTTGGCGCGGCCCAGTCGACGTCGATGGACTCCAGCGCCGTGAAGACCTCCTCGCCGAGCCAGTCGGCCACGCGCTGCGGGTCGCCGGCGATCTCCATCCGCACCAGTTCGACGTTCGACGGCGCGGCCTGCGACGGGTGTTCCTCGGCCGGGATGTCCCACCGGGTGACGTACGGCAACTGCGGGTCGGCCTTGATCGTGCTGGTCCCGATCTGCTGCCATTCCAGAAGGAATCCGTCCGGGCGATGCCGGCTGCCAGGTACGGCGTGGCGTCCCATGCGCTTCTCGACCGCCGCGAGATCGTCGGTGGACACGCACCAGTGCAGCCAGCCGCCGCCGGCCTCGGAACGCTCGCGCACGGCCTGCCCGAAGGCGGCTTTTTCGGCGGCCGGATGATCGAGAACCTCGACCACTTCGAGGTACTGGCGGTTAGTCAGCGGCAGGATCCGGTTGCGGGTGCCGAAGCGCGGATGCACGCCGCCGTCGACGAAGGTCGCGCCCAGGAGAGCGCCGAGTTTCTCGGCCGTGTCGTCGAGTCCGGCCGGTCCCACGGCGAACGTCACATGATCGAGGTGCATGGCTCCAGTCTTGCCCGCAAGCCGGCCCTGCGGCTCGTGAGGGTGTCCTTAGAGGATGCGCGGATGGGCGCTGGCACCTCAGGACCCGGCTTCGCCTGCCTGCAGAGCCTCTGAGGCACCTGCGGATTCGTGCGGCCTTACCGGGGGAGGGAGGCGGGGTGGGGTTGGGGGAGGCCGCCGCGCTCGAAGGCCTCGCAGTGCTGGGCCAGCAGCGCGTAGCCGGCCTCGCCCATGAGCGCGGTCAACTCGGCGCGGTTCGACCGGTAGACCGGCTCGCGGCCGACATGCGCCTCAGTGTTCGACGTGCAATACCAGTCGAAATCGTGGCCGCCCGGACCCCAGCCCGCGCGTGTGTACTCGCCGATCGTGACCTCGGTGTACTCCTCGCCGTCGCCGGGGTCGACCTCTCGGTAGCCCCGGCGCAGCGGCAGCTGCCAGCACACCTGCGGCTTGGTCTCCAACGGCTCGACGCCCTCGGCCAGCGCCAGCCCGTGCAGCGCGCAGCCGTAGCCGCCCGCGAAGTCCTTCGAGTTGTGGAACACGCACGCCCCGTCGACCGTGAGTGTCTTGAGATCGCCCTCCTCGTCGCGCTCGGTCCAGCCGCCCGCGTGACCCTCGTGATAGCGCTCCCACTGTTCGGGCGTCAGCCGCTTGACGAAACCCGCCACGGTCTCGTAGTCCTCGTCGTCGGCGAAGTGCGCACCGTGCGAGCAACAGCCCGCGTCGGGGGTGCTCTCGTAGATGCCCGGACAGCCCTGACCGAAGATGCACGTCCAGCGCGAGGTGAGCCAGGTCAGATCGCAACGGAAACGCTCGGCATCGTCGTCGGGGTTGGCGAACTCCACCCACGAACGGGGGAAACCGAGATCGACTTCTGGCATGGTGACGGCCACTCTACGACCCGTTCGCTGTCGGTGGAAACAGCGTGCATGGAAGCATGTCCCCATGCGCATGGGCGTCCTCGACATCGGATCGAACACCGGCCACCTGCTCGTGGTCGACGCATTCCGCGGCGGTCCGCCCGTTGCGGCCTACTCCTACAAGGAGCCGCTGCGGCTGGCGCAGCACCTGGAGGACGATGCGGTCAGCGACGATGGACGCCGCCGCCTGGTGGCGTTCTGCCAGGAGGCGCAGCGGGTCGCCGAGGACCAGGGCTGCGCCGAAGTCATGGCCTTCGCGACCTCCGCAGTGCGCGAGGCGACCAACGGCGAAGAGGTGATCGCCGAGGTCAATGCGGCTACGGGTCTGGACCTGCAGGTGCTCGCCGGCGACGACGAAGCGCGCCTGACCTTCCTCGCGGTGCGCCGCTGGTTCGGCTGGTCGTCGGGACGGCTCGGCGTGTTCGACATCGGCGGCGGTTCCCTGGAGATCGCCACCGGTGCCGACGAGACGCCGGACGTCGCCTACTCGCTGCCGTTGGGTGCCGGCCGCCTGACACGGGACTGGATCGACGCCGGACGCGACGTGGACGATCTGCGCAAGTACGTCCGCGCCCAGATCGCCGACCAGGCCGGCGCCGTGCTGCGGGTCGGCGGCTTCGACCACGCCGTCGCCACCAGCAAGACCTTCCGGTCGCTGGCGCGGGTGTGCGGTGCCGCGCCGTCCGCCGAGGGTCCCTTCGTGCGCCGCAGCCTGGCGCACGCCGACCTGGTGGACCTCGTCGAGCGGTTGCGGGACCTCGACGACGACGCCGTAGCCCAGTTGCCCGGCGTCTCGGCCGACCGGGCGCATCAACTGTTCGCGGGTGCGCTCGTCGCCGACGCCACGATGAGCCTGTTCGGGCTGGATAGCCTGGAGGTCTGTCCGTGGGCGTTGCGCGAAGGCGTCCTCCTCGAACGTATCGATCACCTGTGAGGCCCGCCATGCCATCGACTGTCGTTCTCACCCTCACCTGCCCGGACCGCCCCGGCCTGGTCTATGCCGTGACCCGGTGGATCGCCGAGTCCGGCGGGAACATCCTCGACAGTCAGCAGTTCACCGACACCGCCGACGGTGAGTTCTTCCTGCGAGTGCATGTCGACCACCCGCAGCCGGTCGGCGAGTTGCGGGCGTCCTTCGCTGCGGTGGCCGGTCAGTATGCGATGCGCTACCGGCTCGTCGTGGCCGAGCAGCCGACGCGCACGCTGGTCATGGTCTCGAAGGAGGGGCACTGCCTCAACGACCTGTTGTATCGGCAGAGCACGGGGGCGCTGCCCATCGTCGTGCCTGCGGTCGTCTCGAACCACCGGGATCTGGAACGGCTCGCGGCAGCCTACGACGTGCCCTTTCACCACCTTCCGGTGACCGATAAGGACGCGGCCGAGGCCGCGCTGCTGCGGCTCGTGGACGAACTGGACGTCGAGTTGGTCGTGCTCGCGCGGTACATGCAGATCCTCAGCAACGGCCTGTGCGAGGCCTTGGCCGGTCGCGCGATCAACATCCATCACAGTTTCCTGCCGAGTTTCAAGGGGGCGCGGCCTTATCACCAGGCGCACGACCGGGGCGTGAAGTTGATCGGTGCCACCGCGCACTACGTGACCGGCGACCTCGACGAGGGGCCGATCATCGATCAGGAGGTGCAGCGCGTCGACCACAGGATGACGCCGGTCGACCTCGCGCGGGTGGGCCGTGACGTGGAGGCTCGCACGCTGTCGCGGGCCGTCGCGCTGCATGCAGAGTCACGTGTCCTGCTCAACGGTCCCCGCACGGTCGTCTTCGACTGAGAGCGAGAACCCGGTCATTGTCCCCCGCAAGCGGGAGGTGCCCCCAGCGCGAGCTTGCGAGCCGGGTCCTGAGGTGCTGCGACGAAGGAGCAGCCTCGAAGGGCGAAATGACCCACCACCGCAGGCTTCGAGGCTCGCTCGTTCCTCGCTCGCACCTCAGCCGACGGGACCTGCGGGTGGAACTCCTGAGCGTTCGTCTGCTGTGCGCTCAGGCGGCGAAGTCGTCGAGGGTGGAGGCGATGACGGCTTCGCCGAGCCAGGTGTCGAGCCGGTCGAGATCGGTGGTGGCGAGGATGCGTTCGCGCAGGTCGTCGGGCACGGCAAAGCCGCGAGCCTCCAGAACCTTGAGGATGTCGGCCGCCTTGGCCTCGGCAGCGCCCTTGCGCCAGCCGCGCTCGTGAATGCGCTGGTTTTCGTCGCTGAGCCAGACGCGGGGGATCTCGGTGGTGGTCATGTGATTTCTCCAAGCCTCATAGGTGGCGTGCTGCATGACGACTTTGATGACGTCATGGTAGGCGATCGCACGGTCGATGCCCAGCGTTGCGGTCAGGGCCGCTAGGGCGGCATCGAAGGCCGGAAACGCCGGCTTCAGATCGGCTTGCCGATGGTGGGCGAGGGCCGACAGGATCACCCGCTCGGGTTCGCGTGCGGCGATATCAGGGTCGACGATGAGGGGAAGGTCGTCGGAGGTGACGATCAGCGGGCGCAGGAGGGAACTGATCCCGTCGTCGGCCAGCATGGCCCGGTAGCGGGCACCGAGCCTCGGGTCGGGGCAGTACACGACGAGCGCCGCCGGGGCGCGGACCTCGTGTTCGAGGTGGGCGAGGTAGAGCCGCCAGGTGAGGCGCTTGTCGGCGTCCCACGACCGCTGAACCTCGAAGATCACCGACAACACCGCCGCGCCGTCGCCATCGGAGTAGACGAAGGCGGCATCGGCGTGAAGCGTGCGTGCTTCCAGGACGCGGGAGGACTCGGCGAAGGCCGTCGCGCTCACGCATGCCGACACGTCCACGTCGAACAGGTCGGCGAGCAGTCCGGTGACCAGGTGCGGGGCGAGCCGCACCAGTTCGATCGCGGCTTCGTGCTCGGTCGAGGGCATGCGCCTCACCCCACCGCACTGCGGCCGATCTGTCACACCGCTTTTCCACAGCCCGCAGCGGTGTGCTTGCTGAACCGCTCAGTACGAGGGGTCGAGGCCGAGGAGGGGGAAGACGGCCTGGCGGGAGGCCTGGATCGACCGGTCGAGCCAGCTGGCCGGGTCGAAGCCGTTCTCCCACGGCCGGTAGCCGGTCGTGCGCCCGTCGCTCATCCGCACCGGCGCGGCGACGCCCCGGTGTACCCGGACGAAGTCCTGCCAGTCCGCCGGGGTCGCCGCGTCGGGGTCGACCGGCCGGCCCGCGACGATGCCGAGCAGGTGCGACCACGCCCGCGGCACGACATCGCTGATCGCGTAGCCGCCGCCGCCGGTCGCCACCCACTTGCCGCCGCACAACTCCTCGGCCAGGTCGTGCAGCACGAGGTAGGACTGTCGCTGGCCGTCGACGCTGAGCATGAGGTTCGTCAGCGGATCGTCCATGTGCGAGTCGCAGCCGTGCTGGGTCACGAGGATCTGCGGGGCGAACTCGCGCAGGACCGGCGGCACGACGGCGTGGAAGGCCCGAAACCAGCCCGCGTCGGAGGTGCCGGGCGGTAGCGGGATGTTGACCGCGCTGCCGGGCGCCCCCGGCCCGCCGGTCTCGGTGGAGAACCCGGTGCCGGGGAACAGCGTCTGCGGGCCTTCGTGGATCGAGATCGTCAGTACGCGGGGGTCGTCCCAGAACATCGCCTGGACGCCGTCGCCGTGATGGGCGTCGACATCGACATAGGCGATCCGCTCGGCACCGTGATCGAGCAGCCAGCGGATCGCCAGTGCGATGTCGTTGTAGATGCAAAAACCGCTGGCCCGGTCCGGCATCGCATGGTGCAGGCCACCGGCGATGTTGGCCGCGCGCGGTGCCTGCCCGGTCCACACCCGCCGGGCCGCCTCGACGCTCGCGCCGGCGACGAGCGCACTGACCTCGTGCATGCCGGCGAAGACCGGATTGTCGTCGCTGCCCAGACCGGCGGCCAGGTCCTGATGGATCGGATGGGCACTGAGCTTCTGCACCCGTTCGATGTAGCCCGGCGCGTGGATGGCGGCGAGGTCGTCGCTGGAGGCGGGGGACGCCGCAACGGTATCGAGCGCGTCGAGCACGCCCAGCCCCCCGGCGAGCTGCATCGTCAGCGCTACCCGGATCGGGGCCAGAGGATGCGTCGGCCCGAAGTCGTAGGACGTGACCTGGTCGTCGAAGACGATGCACGCGCGGGGACGCTCACTCACGTCACGAGCCTAGCCCCGCCCGCGCCGGGCACCGTTCGGGCGTGGGCTGACGGTGGAGGTCCCTTCGAGGCCGCTCGTTCCTCGCGGCGTTCTGCGGACTCAGCCGGACAGCTCGGCCGAGCGGCGGGTGGCCGCCCGCATGCCTGCCCGGATGCCGGCTCCGACGCCCTCGGCCTCGAAGGTCTCGATGGCTGCGGCGGTCGTGCCGTTCGGCGAGGTCACCCGCCTGCGCAGCACTGCCGGTTCGTCGCCGGTGCCCTCCAGGAGCGCGGCCGCGCCGACGAGGGTCTGCGTGGCCAGGGTCCGCGCGATTTCGGGGGCCAGCCCGGCCTCCAGGCCCCCGGCGATCATCTGCTCGACGAGATAGAACACGTACGCCGGACCCGAGCCGGAGACCGCGGTCACGGCGTCCTGATGGGTCTCGTCCACGGTGACCACGCGCCCGCCCGAGGAGAGCAGGTCGCAGACGGCTCGCAGGCGCGCCTCGTCACAACCGGTCCCCGGCGAGGCCGCGAACATGCCTTCCCCGACGAGGGCGGGGGTGTTGGGCATGACCCGCACGACTGCGGTGCCCGGAGGCAGGGCCTGCTCGAAGGTGGAGGTCCGGACTCCGGCGGCGATGGAGACCACGACGGCCTCGGGGCTGATCGCCGGCCCGACCTCGGCCAGCAGGGCCGCGACGTCCTGCGGTTTGACGGCCACGACGACCACATCGGCACCCCGCACCGCCTCGACGGCCTCGGCGATCACTACGCCGTGCGTCGCGCGCAGTTGCTCGGCCCGTTCCGGGGAGCGCTCCCGCACCCGCACCTGTGCCGGATCCTGCCCGCCGCGAATCATCGCCGACAGAATCGACTCGCCCATGACCCCTGCGCCGAGAAAAGCGATCACCGTCATGGTGTCCAGCCTAAAGACCCCGTGGCCCGCTGCCCGAGGAGGTGCCGTGTGACGAGTCGCCGATGGGCCATCGCCGTAGAGTGCGGGCCATGCGTTGGGACCCCTTCCTCGGCTTCCTCGTCGGCGTCGCCGTGGTGGGGACGCTGTTCCCGGCCACCGGGGTGGCGTTGGAGGCGGCCCAGCTCGTCCAGGTGGTCGCCATCGGGCTGCTGTTCTTCCTCTACGGCGTGCGGCTGTCGGCCGCCGAGACGCTGCACAACCTGCGTCACTGGCGGCTTCAGGTGGCGATTCTGGCGACGACGTTCGCGGTTTACCCGCTGGTCGGGGTCGCGGTGCGGCAACTGCCGGAGGCGGTTCTGGCCGAGCCGCTGTCCCTCGGGGTGCTCATGCTGTGCATCGTGCCGTCGACGATGCAGGGCTGCGTGGCCTTCACCCGCATCGGCGGAGGCAACACCGCTGCGGCGGTCGTCAGCGCGTCGCTGTCGAACCTGCTCGGCGTCTTCCTCGTCCCGGCGTACGTGATGCTGCTCATCGGGGCGCAGGCTCAGGTGACCGGCGAATCGGTGCTGCGCATCGTCGGTCAGCTGCTCGCGCCCTTCATCGCCGGGCAGCTGCTGCGCCCGCTGTTCGGGGCGGCGGTGGAGCGCAACGAGGGCTGGCTGCGGCACGTCGACCGCGGAGCCATCCTCGTGGTCGTGTTCGTGGCCTTCAGCGAAGGGAGCCAGGCGGGCATCTGGTCGGCCGTACCCGCGCGGTCCTTCGCGGTCGTCGCCCTGGTGTGCGTGCTGTTGCTGGCGGCGGCCTTCGCCTGGACGGCGACATTCGGGCGCTGGTGCGGTTTCTCGCGCGAGGACCGGATCGCTCTGCTGTTCTGCGGCTCGACCAAGAGCCTGGCCAGCGGCCTGCCGATGATCTCGGTGCTGTTCCCGGGGCCTTCGGCGGCGCTCATCGTCATGCCGCTGATGCTCTACCACCAGGTGCAGTTGATCGTCAGCTCGATCGTGGCCGACCGCCTGGGCCGGTCCGACCCCTCCAGCGCCGTGCCGTAGAAGCAGTCCGGCTTCAGTCGTGAGAGGTGACGGCCAGGGCGATCCCCAGGCCGATCATCGAGATGCTGCCGACCGCGCCCAGCGCCTCGCCGCGCCGGGGTGAGCGGGCGAACCAGTCCCGCAGGCGGCTGGCCAGCAGCGCCCACACGGCGTCCGAGACCAACCCGATCAGCACCGCCACGAGGCCGAGCAAAAGCATCTGCCCGGCCAGGTGCCCGGCCTCGATGTCGACGAACTGCGGCAGGAGGGCGGCGAAGATCGTCAACCCCTTCGGGTTGCCGATCCCGACGAGGAAGCCCTGCCGGATCGCCGCAGGGACCGCCGGGACGCCGCGCACCGGCCGGCCGTCCTCGCCGAAGCGGTCGCGGTGGCGCAGCGCCTGGATGCCGAGCCACACGAGATAGGCCGCGCCGGCGAGCTTGATCGTGGTGAAGACCGCCCACGATTCGGCCGCGACGGCGCCCAGGCCGAACGCGACCAGGACGACGAGCATGCTCAGGCCCAGGGAGTTGCCCGCCACGCTCGCCAGGGCGACCGTGCGGCCGTGGGCCAGCGCCCGGCCGACGACGAACACGACGCTCGGCCCCGGGATCGCGATGAGCACGAACGCCGCGAGGCCGAAGGACAGCGCTTGTTCGGGGGAGATCACGGGCCGCTCTGGCCCAGGTGGGTCCGGCAGAACTCGAGCGCCTCGGTGAGGTCGTGCTCGCGCGTCTGCGTGTCGGGGGCTTTGCGGGTGTTGACCTCGATGACGACCTCGCCGGTGAAGCCCTGGCGTGCGATCTCGGCCAGGAACTCCGCGCACGGCTGGGTGCCGCGGCCCGGGATGAGGTGTTCGTCCTTGGCGCTGCCTGCGCTGTCGGCCATGTGGACGTGGGCCAGGCGCGGGCCGAGGTCGCGCACCATCTGGACCGGATCCTGCTTCGCCGTGCCGCTGTGCGACAGGTCGACGGTGACGTGGGCGTAGTCCTGGCCTACCGGGTCCCAGTCGGGCGCGTAGGCCTGGAAGGCGCGCCGCCCGGTGCGCCACGGGTACATGTTCTCGACCGCGTAGACGATGCCGTGCTGCTGTTCCAGCTCCGCCACACCCTCGACGAAGGCCGCAGCGTATTCGCGCTGCCAGCGAAACGGCGGATGGACCACGACGGTCTCGCAGCCCACGGCGCGGGCCATGTCGGCGGAGCGGTGCAGCTTGCCCCACGGCTCGGTGCCCCACACCCGCTGGGTCAGCAGCAGCGTCGGCGCATGGACCGAGACGACCGGGATCTCGTGGAACTGCGAGAGCCGGGCGACGGCCTCGATGTCGGTGCTGATCTCGTCGACGCCGACCATGATCTCCACGCCGTCATAGCCGAGCCGCGCGGCGGTCTCGAAGGCGCTGGCCGTCGATCCGGGGTACAGCGAGGAGGTCGACAGCGAGACACGGACGGGGGGAACAGCAGCCACGGCCTCCAGCCTAGAGGGCCGCGCGCCCACTCGGTGACATCCGGCGACGCAGGGACCCGGATGCCCGGTCTCTGAGGTGCGCCCTTGGAGGCTCCGGCCGCAAGCGGCCTGCGTACCTCAGGACTTGCGAGGAACGAGCGAGCCTTGAAGAGGGGCCGCAACGACCGGGTCCGCTCGCCGACGAGGACCCTCGGTCGGTGGTCGGTGGTCGGTGGTCGGTGGTCGGTGGTCGGTGGTCGGTGGTCGGCGAGCACGCGAGGTCTGCGGGCGGGGTGATTTCGGACGATCCTTGTGGCCGGGGTGCCGGAGCGACTAGGCTGACCTGTCAGGCACGCGCGTTGCCTCTCCGGTGGGGAAGCCGGAGGGCGCGCGTGCTCTCGTAGTGAGAGGAGACACGCATGGTGTCCGCAGGCGAGTTCTTGACGATTGCCGAAGTTGCGGAACAGATGCGTGTCTCGAAGATGACGGTGTACCGCCTGGTTCACGGCGGGCAGCTCAATGCCGTCCGAGTGGGCCGCTCTTTTCGCGTGCCGCAGAACGCCGTCGACGACTTCATCGAGCGGTCCTTCTACGAAGCCGGCTGAACGCCGCGTCGTCTCATGGCGCTGGCGGGTGTCGGGCCATTGAGGCCGGCCCGGTAGGCTGAGTCGTCACGTTCCATATACGACCAGGGGATCTCCGTGGGTTCTGTCATCAAGAAGCGCCGCAAGCGCATGTCGAAGAAGAAGCACCGCAAGATGCTCAAGCGCACGCGCGTGCAGCGCCGCCGCCTCGGTAAGTAATCCGCCGGCGCATGGACACCAAGGTCGTTCTCGTCACGGGGGTGTCGGACTCGTTCGCCACGCTGGTGGCGAGGAGCCTGGCCGACGACCCGGCGGTCGGCAAGGTCGTCGGGGTCGACACGGTGCTGCCGTCCGGTGACCTGACGGGCGTCAAGTTCGTTCGCGCCGACATCCGCACGCCGGTCATCGGCAAGGTCATCGCGGTCGAGGACGTCGACACCGTCGTCCATCTCGATCTCAGCCCGCAGATGCGTGGGCGCGGCGGCGGCAAGGAACTGAACGTCATCGGCTCGATGCAACTGCTCGCCGCATGCCAGCGTTCTTCGACGGTGAGCAAGTTCGTGCTCGGCTCCTCGACGGCCGTGTACGGCGCTTCGCCGCGTGATCCGGCGCTGTTCCGCGAGTCCACCAGTGCCCGCGGCGGTACCAAGAGCGGTTTTCCCAAGGACATCTCCGAGGTCGAGACGTACACGCGCGGGTTCGCGCGCCGCCGCCCCGATGTGCTCATCACGACTCTGCGGGCGGCCTCTCTGCTCGACGCGCGGCACTTCTCGCCCATGGCGCAGTACCTGCGCAGTGCGGTGCTGCCGGCGGCGCTGGGCTACGACCCTCGGCTGCAGTTCGTCCATGTGCAGGACCTGCTGGAGATCATCGTCGAGTCGGTCCGCCACGACCGTCCCGGCACCTTCAACGTCGCCGGCGACGGCGTGATGATGCTGTCGCAGGTGGCCCGCCGTCTCGGACGACCCATCGTGCCGCTGCCGGCCCTCGGATTCGCGGGGGCGGCGCGAAGGGTGCTGCGCGCGGTCGGATCGGACATCTCCCCGGACCTGCACCGCCTGCTCATGTACGGACGTGTGGTCGACACCACAGCGCTGCGCGAGATCTTCGGCTTCGAGATGACCTACACCACCGAGCAGATCGTCGATCAGTTCCGTTCGGCCATCCGTCCCGGAGTGCTGTCGGTCGTGGGAGGCAGGACATGAGCGAAGACACCCGCAAGAACATCGGTGCGCGTTCGGCCAAGCCGCAGTCGGGGCGCACGTCGCCGTCGGCGGCGGCGCGTTCGCTCGTCGGCGATACGCCCAAGAAGAAGACCCCGGTCACGAAGGCCTCGGAGGTCAAGAAGGCCGCCGCAGCGAAGGAGGCCGACCCCGGCACCGCCAAGGCTCCTGCAGCCAAAAAGGCCGGGCCGGCCAAGAAGCCCGCTGCGGCGAAGAAGACCGCTGCCAAGAAGGCTGCCCCGGCCAAGAAGACCACCCCCAGCGCGTCGGCGCGCAGCACCGCAACGGGCACCCGCTTGCGGGCCGTCACCGACGACGATGCGGCGCGCGTGGCCGCCGAGGCCGCCCAGGAGGCGCAGCGCCGGACCCGCACGGCCGGTCCGGCACCCGCAGCCGCAGGCATCCCCCTGGACGAGGTCGCCAGTGCCGTCATCCAGGCCACCCAGCGCGTGTTCGGCACCGACTGGGACAAGCGCGTGGCGACGCTGTTCGCCGCGCTGCGCCGCCGCCTGAGCGGCGATTACGAGGTCGACGAGTTCGGCTTCGACCCGCAGATCACCGATGTCCTCGTGGGAGCCGTCGAGCCGCTGGCCGAGAAGTGGTTCCGACTCGAGGTACGCGGTGTCGAGAACATTCCGGCCACCGGCGGTGCGCTGCTCGTGGCCAACCACTCCGGCACGGTGCCCATCGATGGCCTCATCACGGGCTATGCGGTCAAGAAGTACGCCGGACGCAATCTGCGCCCGCTCGGTGCCGACCTGGTCTTCTCGCTGCCGTTTGTGGGTCAGGTGGCCCGCAAGGTGGGCGCGACGCTGGCCTGCACCGAGGACGCCGAGCGGCTGCTGTCCAGCGGCGAGCTGGCTGGTGTGTGGCCCGAGGGTTTCAAGGGCATCGGCAAGCCCTACGCCGAGCGGTACAAGCTGCAGCGCTTCGGCCGCGGCGGCTTCGTGTCGTCGGCGATGCGCGCCCAGGTGCCGATCGTGCCGGTGTCCATCGTCGGCGCGGAGGAGATCTACCCGCTGATCGGCAACGTACCGTCGCTCGCGCGTCTGCTCGGGGTGCCGTACCTGCCGATCACGCCGTTCTTCCCGTTGCTCGGCCCGCTGGGCCTCATTCCGCTGCCGAGCAAGTGGATCATCGAGTTCGGCGAGCCGATCCGTACCGACGCCTACGAGCCGGAGTCCGCCGAGGACCCGATGCTGCTGTTCAACGTCACCGACCAGGTGCGCGAGACCATCCAGCAGACGCTCTACTCGCTCCTGGTCGACCGCGGCAGCGCCTTCTTCTGATCGGTTCTGCAGGTAGGTCCCGCTGGCTGAGGTGCGCCCTTCGAGGCCGCTCGTTCCTCGCGGCACTCAGGACCCGCGAGGAACGAGCGTCCCCCGCAAGCGGGAGGTGCCCCCACGCGCAAGCTCGCACCTCAAGGACCGGGTTCTCGCCTATCCGCGCACGTTCGTCTGCGCGGAACCTGTTACTTCTAGAGGCCGCCGAGCAGGCTCGGCACAACGCCGTCATCGCCGAGGAGGTCGCTCAGCAGCGGGGTGACCACGGGGACCTCCACCGGCGGCACCGCAGTCGGTAGCGGTGTGCTGCTCGGCGTCGGCGTGGACACGGACGGCTGGGGCGTCGACGTGGGGTGAGCCGATGGTGTCGCGGTCGGGGCCGCAGACGGAGTTGCCGACGCCGAGGTGCCGTCGGCGTCGGTGACGATTTCAGCCGTCGTCAGCAGGCTCGGCAGCGTCGGCACCGCACACTCGCCGCACAGTTGACCGGCCTGGGTGACGATCTCGCGGATCGTCTCGATGGACAACTCCACCGGGCCCGTGCCGCCGTCGGCCGGGAACCGGCCGACCAGCCCTGACAGGACGCTGGCGGACTCTGCGGCGAAGTCGTTGACCGACTCGACCGAGGTGCTGCGGCTGTCGTTCTGATAGGCGGCGAACAGGTCGCTGGCACCGGCATCGGCCTGGCTACGGAAGTCCGCAAGGGCATCGGCAGAGCGGTTGAAGTCGCCTTCAGCTGCCAGATACTCGGCCTCGGCCAGGCGCTCACGGGCTTGCGCCAACTGAAACTCGCCGCGGGCGGCGTCGGAGCGGTGCAGCGCCAACTCGATGTTCTCGACCCCGCGCTTGACGCTGTAGAGCAGGTCACCGGGCACCGCCTGGGCACTGGAGGCGACGATGCCGACCCCGCCGACCGCGATCACGGCGGCGGCGCTGATCCGCGCGACGCGGCGACGCCACGGAGTCGCGGTGGACACGGGTGCTGCGGCCGGCCGTTCGGCGACGACGAGCACGTCGGCGGCCTCGGCCATCAGCCGCTCGCGCAGCGCGACGCGGAACGACGCGGCGGGGGTTACGGTGGCGGCGGCCTCGCACAGAGCCTCGGCCTGACGGACGACGTCGCGCACGGCGGCGTCGACGGGGCCGCCGCGTAGGGCTGCCTCGAAAGCGTCGGCGTCGCGCTTGCTGGTTGCCATCAGGATTGCCTCACCAATAACCGGGGGTGTACGTAGGGTCGAACGAGAACGAGACGAGGAGAGTTACGTGTTATGACGCCGATTCGGTGTGTTGTTTTCCTGAGATTCATCGCGCATCCTCCGGCATGTTCTTGGCCAGGCGGCGCACCGCGCGCAACTGCAGTTGCTTGACCGCGCCCTCGCTGCGCCCCAAGGCTGCTGCCGTCTGGGCGATGGAGAGCCCCTGCATGAAACGCATGAGGATGCAGTCGCGCTGTTCCTGCGGGAGGGTGTTGATCGCCTCGCGCAGCATCTCGTTGGAGACGAGCGTCAGCACTTCTTCCTCGGGTGTCGGGGGACTCTTCTTCGTCTCGGGTACCGCGTCGGAGACGATCTCCAGGCGTGCCCGGCTCGACTTGAAGTGGTCGGTGATGAGATTGCGTGCGATGGTCGTCAGCCAGGCGCCGAAATCCTTGCCCTGCCAGCTGAAACGGGAGATCGCGCGCAGGCCGCGCACGAACGTCTCACTGGTGAGGTCCTCGGCCAACTGGGCCGAGCCGACGCGGTAGTAGATGAAGCGGTAGATGCCGTTGACGTAGTGGTCGTATAGCTGCCCGAACGCCTCGGCGTCGCCGGAGGTCGCCAGGTCTACCAGTGCGCGCAGGCGCTGTGCCTCCGGATCGAGATCGGGTTCGCCGGGGCTGCCGCCTGCAGGCGTCTGAGCGGCGGGCAGATCGGCCAGGGCCGCGAGGAGGAAATGATCGTCGGCGTGGGTGCGGGCCAAGGCCACAGCCACGCGCAGACGTCCACAGTTCTCCCACATGATCCCTCCCAGATCACCGGAAGTCTAACCCCCCGCTCGGGGTTTGGCCCAGCGAACGAAGAAATCCCTGAGATCAGCGGCGCAGTCGGCGCGCGACCTGCCAGGCCGTCGAGGTGGCCGCGGCGAAACCGGCGGCCTTGGCACCGGCCACCGCGACCCTGCGGCCGGTGCGGTAGTCGCGGATCTCCCAGCCGTGGGCCTTGGCGTGGGCGCGCAGCGTCGCGTCGGGATTGACCGCGCAGGGGCGGCCAACCAGCGACAGCATCGGCAGGTCGTTACTGGAGTCCGAATAGGCCGAGCATTGCGCCAGGTCGAGGTTCTCGCGCTCGGCGATGGCCCGCACGGCGACGGCTTTGCCCTCGCCGTGCAGCATCTCGCCGACCAGCCGGCCGGTGTAGACGCCGTCGACGTGTTCGGCGACGGTGCCGAGCGCTCCGGTCAGGCCGAGCCGCCGGGCGATCACCTGGGCGATCTCGATGGGCGCGGCGGTGACCAGCCAGACCCGTTCGCCACGGTCGAGGTGGGTCTGCGCGATGGCGCGGGTGCCGGGCCAGATCTTGTGCGCCATGTGCTCGTCGAAGACGTCCTCGCCGATCTCCTCCAGCTCCGCGACACTGTGCCCGGCGATGAACGACAGTGCCGACGAGCGGGCCTTCTCGATGTGCTCGGGATCCTCGACGCCGGAGATGCGGAAGTAGGCCTGTTGCCAGATCGCGCTGGCGAGGTCCCGTGCGGAGAAGAAGTCGCGCCGGTACAGGCCGCGCGCCAGGTGGAAGATCGAGGCACCCTGCATGATCGTGTTGTCGACATCGAAGAAGGCTGCCGCACTGGGGTCGGTGCGCGGGGCGAGCGCGATCTCGACCTCGGCGGCGGCTGCCGCAGCCTGCCCGGCAAGAACCGAGCGTGCCTGGAGGTTGGGGCGCCGGTCGGCCGGTGAGACGGGCCGGGGAACGTGGGGCGGGCGGCTCATGTCGCCACGTTACCGCTCCGGGGTGAGCGGGCGAGGAGTTCACGCGGCCCAACGGGTGTGGAAGAGTGGGTGTCGTGACCGTGAACGTCAGTGAGATCCTCGCGGCAGCGGCCGAGCGGGATCCGCAGGGAACCGCCCTCGTCGAGGTGGCCGCCGACGGCTCGCGCCCGCGCCGCGCCGTCACCTGGGCCGAACTCGACGCGGCCGCCGACACCGTTGCGCGCGGCCTGAGCGCTCGCGGCCTGCGGGCCGGTCAGCGTGTCGCGCTCGTCATGGCCAACCGCATCGATCTGGTCATCGCCTACTTCGCTGTCCTGCGCGGCGGCATGGTGGCGGTGCCGGTCAACCCGCGTTCGACCTCGCGCGAGATCGAACGCATGCTCGCCGACTCCGGTGCCCGGCTGGTGCTGGCCGACGGCACCGCCGTCGACGCGGTGCGCGCCGCCGCGCGGACCGAGCGGCGGTTCACGGTCGTCGTGGACGGCCCGCAGCCGCAGGGCGAGGAGATCGACTTCGCCAGCTTCCTGCAGGCCGCCGTCGAGGCCGACCCCGCAGCACCGGTCGATCCCGAATCGCTCGCGGTGCTGCTCTACACCTCCGGCACGAGCGGACGGCCGCGCGGCGTCATGCTGTCGCACCGGGCACTGCTGGCCAACATCGAGCAGGTGGCCCGGGTCGGGGTCGTCACGCCGGGCGACGTGTGCCTAGGGCTGTTGCCGATGTTCCACATCTACGGCCTCAACTGCGTGCTGGGCCAGGCCGTGCGCCAGGGCGTGCCGCTGGTGCTGATCGACGGCTTCGATCCCTCGGGCCTGCTGGACGTCATCGTTGCCGAGGGCGTCACGAACCTCCCGGTCGCTCCGCCGGTCGTCGCGGCCTGGTCGGGCCTGACCGGCCTGCGCGAGAAACTGGCCGGCGTGCGGGTCGTGGTCTCGGGGGCCTCCGCGCTCGATCCGGACCTGGCGCGCGACTTCCGCGAGTCCAGCGGCCACGTGATCGAGCAGGGCTACGGCCTCACCGAGGCCGCCCCGGTCATCGCGGTCACTCTCGGTGCCGGGCGCGGCCCGGACGGCGGGCCGAAGCCGCACTCGGTGGGCCGGGTGCTGCCGGGCATCGAGGTGCGCCTCGCCGAGGCGGCGGGAGGCCGCGAGGCCGCGCCCGGAGACCCGGCGCAGATCTGGGTGCGGGGCGACAACCTGCTGACCGGGTACTGGCCCGACGGCGGTGACGGCCCGGATGCCGAGGGCTGGTATCCCACCGGCGACATCGGCCTGATCGACGACGACGGCGATCTCACCCTGGTCGACCGGTTGCGTGAACTCGTCATCGTGTCGGGCTTCAACGTGTATCCCAGTGAGGTCGAGGACGCCATCGCCGATGCGCCGGGCGTCGATCAGGTGGCCGTCGTCGGCCTGCCCGACGAGGAGACCGGCGAACGTGTCGTGGCCTTCGTCGTACCGCTCGGCGGTAGCGACGATGCCGAGGTGCGCGCCGCAGTGGAGGCGGTGTGCCGTACGAAGCTGGCCCGGTTCAAGCAGCCTCGTACGGTGGAGATCGTGAGCGGGCTGCCTTACTCGGCCACCGGCAAGGTCGCCAAGGGCCGCCTGCGCGCGCTGGCCCGTGGCAGCGCCCTGGGGCTGCGGTGACCGAGACGCCGCAGGTCGTCGCCGCCGAGGCGGCCAGGGTCGTCGTGCTGACCCGCGCGGGCTGTCACTTGTGCGAGGTCGCCGAACAGGTCGTCGAGCAGGTGGTGGCGCAGACCGGCGACACCTGGGCGGCGATCGATGTCGACGCCGATCCGGCTCTGGCCGCGCGCTACACCGACGAGGTCCCGGTGACCTTCGTCGACGGACGGCAGCACGATTTCTGGCGCGTCGACCCCGACCGGCTTCGCGCCGCGCTCGCCCGGTCGACGTGACGATTTGGTGAACGCGCGGCTCCGAACATAGACTGTCGGCGCGCTGCGGGCCTGTCCCTATGGGGAAATCCCCGGGTCGAGCGGCGCAGGTGTATGGTGAAAATTCTGCTGTTCGCAACCGGCCAGGCGGTGACCGCGTGAGCGTTCTCGTACTGGGTATGTCGCATCGGACGGCACCCATCGAGGTGCTGGAGCGTGCTTCCCTCGATACCGACGACGGCGTCAAGTTGTCGCACAAGGTCCTCGAATCGCCGCACATCACCGAATCTGTCGTCATCTCGACGTGCAACCGTGTCGAGGTATACGTCGAGGCCGAGCGCTTCCACGGGGCCATCGAGGAGCTGTCGCGGCTGTTCGCCGAGCACGCGGGCCTCGGCCGTGACGAGATCGTCCACTATCTCTACGTCCACTATGACGAGGCCGCAGTCGCCCACCTATTCTCCGTGGCTGCCGGCCTGGACTCGATGATCCTCGGCGAGAGCCAGATCCTCGGCCAGGTGCGTCAGTCGCTGCAGTCTGCCCAGGCCGAGTCCACCGTCGGACCGTCGCTCAACACGCTGTTCCAGCAGGCGCTGCGCATCGGCAAGCGCGGCCACGCCGAGACCAGCATCGACCTGCTGGCCCCCTCGATCGTCACCGCAGCTCTCGACGCTGCGGGTGAGGCGACGGACACGACCCGGTATCTCGTGGCCGGCGCGGGCACGATGGCCAGCCTCGCAGTGCGCACGCTCGTGGAGCGCGGCGTAGCCCCGGCCCGGATCATGGTCACCAACCGCACCTATCAGCGCGCCTACGAGCTGGTGGCGACCTTCGGCGTCGGTGCCGTGCGCTGGGAAGCGATGGACGTCGAACTCGCTGCGGCCGACGTGCTCATCAGCTGTACCGGTGCCACGGGGGTCGTTTTCGACCGTGCCCGCATCGAGCGGGCGACCCCGGACGGGCGGCCCATGACGCTCGTGGACCTCGCCCTGCCGCGCGACATCGCCCCCGATGTAGCCGAGCTGGCGCACATCGGGCACATCGACATGAAGGTGCTCGCCGAGCGCGCCGCCGACTCGGAGGTGGTGGCTGATGTCGCGGCCGTCCGCGCCATCGTAGACGGCGAGGTCAACTCCTTCCTCGCGGCCAAGGCCGCCTCGCGGGTGACGCCGACCGTTGTCGCGCTGCGCGGCATGGCCACCGAGATCGTCCAGGCCGAGACGGCCCGGCTGGAATCGCGCCTCGGCGACCTGACCGATGCCCAGCGCGCCGAGGTGCGTCAGGCGCTCAAGCGCGTCTCCGACAAGCTGCTCCATCAGCCGACCGTGCGGGTGCAGCAGTTGGTCGACGGGCCGGCGGGGCTGACCTACGCCGACGCCCTGGCCGATCTGTTCGCGCTCGATCCGGCGGCCGTCCAGGCGGTTTCTGCCGTGGGGGAGGGGTCCGCATGAGCCAGGAACCCCTGCGCCTGGGCACCCGTGCCAGCGCGCTGGCACGCACCCAGTCCGGACACGTCGCCGACCAGGTGCGGGCCGCGACCGGCCGCGAGGTCGAGTTCGTCACGATCAGCACCGAGGGCGACCGCTCGAACGCGCCGCTGGACCAGATCGGCGGCACCGGCGTCTTCGTGGCGGCCTTGCGCGAGGCGCTGCTGCGCGACGAGGTCGACTTCGCCGTGCATTCGCTCAAGGACCTGCCGACTGCGGACGACCCGCGACTACGGATCGCCGCGATTCCGGCGCGCGAGGACGTCCGCGACGTGCTCGTCGCCCGAGACGGCCTGACCCTCGGCGAGCTGCCGGTCGGGGCTGTCGTCGCGACCGGCTCGCCGCGCCGCGCCGCGCAGATCCGCGCCCTCGGCCTCGGGGTCGAGATCGTGCCGATCCGCGGCAACGTCGACACCCGGCTCGGCAAGGTCGCCTCCGGCGAGGTCGACGCCGTGGTGCTCGCCCGAGCCGGGCTGCTGCGCCTGGGCCGTGCCGGCGAGGCCACCGAGATACTCGACCCGATCCAGGTGCTGCCCGCGCCCGGACAGGGCGCGCTGGCCGTCGAGTGCCGGGCCGACCGTCCAGACCTGATCGCGCTGCTCGCCGACGCCCTCGACGACGCCGACACCCGTGCCGCCGCCACTGCCGAGCGTGCGCTGCTGGCCGCGCTGGAGGCCGGCTGCAGCGCACCGGTCGGCGCGCTCGCCGAGGTCGCCTCCGGCGAGGACGGCGACGAGTTGTGGCTGCGCGCCGTCGTGGCCGCGCCGGACGGCTCGCACACGATCCGCCTGTCCGCGACCGGGGTTCCCGGCCTGGCCGCCGGCCTCGGTCAGGACCTGGCCGCCGAGATGTTGTCCGAGGGTGCCGCCGACCTGATGGTGCCCCTTCCCGTTGTCCCCTGAGTGCCGACCGGCACCGATATCACTCCGCCCACTACCCGAAAAGAAGATCCACGTGAGCACCACCACTGCGACGCCGGACGCTGAAGCGACGGTGCCGACCCGCCGCCGTACGAAGCCGCCCAAGAAGCCGGGACGTGTCAGTTTCGTGGGCGCTGGTCCGGGCGATGTCCGCCTGCTGACCGTCCGCGCCGCTGAGCTGCTGGCTCAGGCCGATGTCGTCATCACCGAGTTGCCCGAACAGGTCTCGCTCGTGACGAACGGTGCCGAGATCGTTGACGGCGGGGTCGGCGAGGACGGCGAGCAGCTGACCCATGCGGCTCGTGCCCGTCTCGTGGTGCGCCACGCCAAGACCGGCGCGCACGTCGTGCGGCTCATCAGCGGCGATCCGTTCACCTACGCGACCGGACCGGAAGAGGCCGCCGCGTGCGCCAAGGCGGGCATCGAGTTCGAGATCGTGCCCGGCATCTCCTCGGTCCAGGCCGTGCCCGCATACGCAGGCGTGCCGCTGACCAACCGTCAGCACCGCGAGTTCCGCGTCGTCAGTGTCGGCGACTCCCAGGTGGCCTGGGAGGAGCTGAGCGGCGACGACACCCTCGTCCTGCTGTCGGCCGTCGCGCGCATCGCTGAGGCCGCCGACGGGCTCATCGCCGCCGGTCGTTCGCCGCAGACCCCCGTGGCGATGACCCGCGTGGGCACCACAACCGAGCAGGTTACCGTCGTCTCGACGCTGGAGGCCATCGCCGCCGACGCGAAGGACGCGGGCATGACCGCGCCGGCCATCACGGTCGTCGGCGAGGTCGTGCAGATGCGCGAGGCGCTGTCGTGGTTCGAGACCAAGCCGCTGTACGGCTGGCGCATCCTCGTGCCGCGCACCAAGGAGCAGTCGGCGAGCCTGGCGGCGCGCCTGCGCGGCTACGGTGCGGTGTCCGAAGAGGTGCCGACCATCTCCGTCGAGCCGCCGCGCAATCCGCAGCAGATGGACAAGGCGGTCCGGGGTCTGGTCGAGGGCCGTTACGAATGGGTCGCGTTCACCAGTGTCAACGCGGTCAAGGCGGTGCGCGAGAAGTTCGAGGAGTACGGCCTGGACGCGCGGGCCTTCTCCGGCCTGAAGATCGCCGCAGTCGGCGAGAAGACGGCCGAGGCCATCGCGACCTGGGGCATCAAGCCCGATCTCGTGCCCTCGGGTGAGCAGAGCGCGCGGGGGCTGGTCGAGGACTGGCCGCCCTACGACGAGACGCTCGATCCGATCAACCGGGTCTTCCTGCCGCGTGCCGACATCGCCACCGAGACCCTGGTGGCGGGCCTGATCGATCTCGGCTGGGAGGTCGACGACGTGACGGCCTACCGCACCGTGCGGGCCGCGCCGCCGCCGGCCCCCACGCGCGACGCGATCAAGTCGGGCAAGTTCGATGCGGTCATGTTCACGTCGAGTTCGACGGTGCGCAATCTCGTCGGCATCGCGGGCAAGCCGCATCCGTCGACGATCATCGCGTGCATCGGACCGGCGACGGCCAAGACTGCCGAGGAGCACGGCCTGCGGGTCGACGTGCTCGCCGAGACCCCGTCGGTCGACGTGCTCGCCGATGCGCTCGCCGCCTTCGGTGCCGCACGCCGGGTGGCGTTCATCGAGGCGGGCGAGCCGGTGACCAAGCCGTCGCAGCGTCGTCCCTCCTCCCGCCGCAAGGCATGACCCGCAGGAGCGGGCGGTAGCCTGCGGGCATGACTGCGCCCTCGCTGCCCCACCGTCCGCGCCGGCTCCGCGCCAGTGAGGCGACGCGCCGGATCGTACGGGAGAACCGCGTCGATCCCGCGCAGCTGATCTGGCCGCTGTTCGTCGCCGAGGGCCTGGACGAGCCGCAGCCGATCACGAGCATGCCCGGCGTCGTGCAGCACACCCGCGCGTCGGCGCGCCGGGCCTACCGGGAGGCCGTCGACCTCGGGTTGGGCGGCGTCATGCTGTTCGGGGTCCCCGAGCACAAGGACGCGACCGGCAGCGGCGCGCTCGACCCCGACGGCATTCTCAACGCCGCCATCCGTGACGCGCGCGAGGAGGTCGGCGACGACCTGCTGGTGATGAGCGACCTGTGCCTCGACGAGTTCACGGACCACGGCCACTGCGGGGTGCTCGACGACGCGGGGCGGGTCGACAACGATGCGACGCTGGAGATCTACGCGCGCATGGGACTCGCCCAGGCCGAGGCGGGAGCGCATTGGGTCGGCCCGAGCGGCATGATGGACGGTCAGGTGGGCGTGATCCGCTCCGCCCTCGATGCCGCCGGCCGCACCGATGTGGCGATCTTGGCCTACACCGCCAAGTACGCCTCGGCCTTCTACGGCCCCTTCCGCGAGGCGGTCGATTCGGCCTTGCAGGGGGACCGGCGCACCTATCAGCAAGACCCGGCGAACCTCCGCGAGGCGCTGCGCGAGTTGGAGTTGGACCTCGCCGAGGGGGCCGACGTCGTCATGGTCAAGCCCGCGCTCGGCTATCTCGACATCGTTGCTGCGGTTCGCGAGCGCACCGACGCCCCGGTGGCCGCCTACAACGTCTCGGGGGAGTACGCGATGGTGGAAGCCGCCGCTGCGCAGGGATGGATCGACCGGGATCGCGCCATTGCCGAAACCATCGGTTCGATCCGACGGGCCGGTGCCGACATCGTGCTGACGTACTGGGCCGCCGAGTACGCCGCCCGCCTCGCCGGATAAGAACGTCCGCCAGTAGGTGAACCTTAGCCAGCGGGGATGGGAGCGTGCGCGGATGGGCGCTGGCTGAGGTGCGGAGGCCGCAAGCGGCTGGAGCCTCGAAGCCGGCGGCGGTAAGTCCCTTCGAGGCTGCTCCTTCGTCGTAGCACCTCAGGGACCGGAGGTAGGTCCCGCTGGCTGAGGTGCGACGAGGAACGAGGAGCCTCGAAGCCAGCGGTGGTGGGTCATTTCGAATGTGCTGTGCTCACACCTCAATGATCGGCTTTTCCTCCACCTACCGTGTGCGCGAAGTGCCCTGAAAAGCGTTCGGTCCCCTCTGACATGAGGGGACCGAACGCTTCGCTGGATGCCGGTGGCGTCAGCCCAGGAGTTCGGCCACGCAGGTCGTCAGAGCCTTGACGTCGAGGACCGAGACGCCGCTCGCCAGGCAGGCGGCGCGAGCCTCGACCCAACTCAGCGTGCTGGTGCCGCTGGTGCCGGACTGGCCCGTCAGGTCACTGGTCAGGCTTTCGACCAGTCCGGTGACGCCGCTGTTGCTGCTGGTGGGCGTGCTCGGCGTGGTGGTGGTCGTGGTGCCGCTGCTGCCCGTGCCCGACGTGCCGCTGGTGCCGTCCGTCGAGGAGGTCGTCGTCGGAGTGGTTGTCGTCGGGTTGGCTTCCTCGGCCGCAGCGGCCTGGCGATCAGCGGCCGAGATCGACTGATCGGAACTGCGCTGCACGAGCGGAGACGACGACGTCAGGTTGTTCGGCGACTGCGTGTAATTGCCCTGGGCGTAGCCGTTCGAGATCGCGATGACCGTGTCGGCGTACGTTTCGGAGCGGTTGTAGCGCAGGACCGCCGAACGGAGTTCGGCCGGGTTGCTCAGGTCGCCGGGGCCGGCGCACAGGTAGATACCGGCCGAGGTGGCGGCGTCGTTGACGTTCTGCGGGTTCTTGACACCGTCGTTGTCGGCGTCGACGCCGACGGACTTCCAGGTGCCCGGGATGAACTGCATGGGGCCGACCGCACGGTCGTAGACCGGATCCTGATCGAGCGCACCGCTGTCGGTGTCGTTGATCTGGGTGGTGTTATTGCTGCCGTTGAGCTGCGGACCGTAGATGCCCGGCGTCGCGGTGCCCGAGGCGTTCAGCTGGTTTCCGGAGATGCGGCCGTGGTTGGACTCGACGCGACCGATGGCCGCCAGCAGGTGCCACGGCAGGTGGCAGCCGGCGTCGGCCTGGGCGAGCAGGGTCTCGGCACGCTTGTAGGCCGAGAGCGCGGCGTTCGGGATGCCGTCGGTCGACAGCGTCGCCACCGTGCCCTCGGTGCCCGCGCGCGGGTCGATGCCCGCAGGGGCCTCGTCGACCACGCTGGCCGGGTCGTCGTAGGCGGTGCTCGGCACTGAAGGGACCTCTCCGCCGTTATCACTGTCGACGGCCGACGCAAGGCCGGAGTTCGCCAATGCGACGCCCCAGGCCCCCACGAGGACAGCCATCGGCACCAACGCCCCGGCCTTCTGCCACCGGGTCAACTTTCCAGCCCGCATCGAGTTCCCTCTCATTGAACGACCCCGGCTTTCGGAGTCGCACCGACCGACATCGTAACCGGAAGTGACGGTCCGACGCCATGTGGACGGCACTCCAACAACGATCCAGATGTGATCTGGGTTACGCATCCTACGACGCTCTCTGCGCGGGTGCCGGCGGGTGGGAGGATGGGCCGGTGGAGACGACACGATCCGAGGCCCTGTTCGCCCGCGCGCAGGCGGTCTCGCCCGGCGGAGTGAACTCTCCGGTGCGGGCCTTCCGGGCCGTCGGGGGCACCCCGCGGTTCATGCGCTCGGGCTGCGGTGCCTGGCTGAGCGATGCTGACGGCAACGAGTACGTCGACCTGGTCGGCTCGTGGGGACCGATGCTCCTGGGGCACGCGCACCCGGAGGTGCTGGCTGCGGTCGGCGAGGCGGCGGCGCGCGGCACCTCCTTCGGCACGCCGAGCGAGCCGGAGGTTGCGCTCGCCGAGGAGATCGTGGCCCGCACCCCCGTCGAGCGGGTGCGCCTGGTCTCCTCGGGCACCGAGGCGACCATGTCGGCCATCCGCCTGGCCCGCGGAGCCACCGGGCGCGACACGATCGTCAAGTTCGCGGGCTGTTACCACGGCCACGTCGATCCGCTGCTGGCGGAGGCCGGCTCGGGCGTCGTCACGCTCGGCATCCCAGGCACCCCCGGCGTGCCCGGCCACGTCGCGGCCGACACCGTCGTCCTGCCCTACAACGACCGCGACGCCGTCACGGCGGCCTTCGCCGAGCTGGGCGAGCGCATCGCCTGCGTCATCACCGAGGCCGCCCCCGGCAACATGGGCCTCGTGCCGCCGGAGCCGGGCTTCAACGCCTTCCTCGCGGCGACCTGCCGCCGGCACGGCGCGCTGTTCATCAGCGACGAGGTGATGACCGGCTTCCGCGCCAGCCGCAGCGGGCAATGGGGACTGGACGGCGCGGTCGAGGGATGGGCGCCGGACCTGATGACCTTCGGCAAGGTCATGGGCGGCGGCTTCCCGGCTGCAGCCTTCGGCGGACGAGCTGACCTCATGGATCTGCTGGCCCCGTCCGGGCCGGTCTACCAAGCTGGCACCCTCGCCGGCAATCCCGTCGCCACCACCGCCGGCCTGGCGACGCTGCGCCTGGCGACGCCGCAGGTCTACGACCATCTACTCGACGTCTCCGGCCGCCTCCAGGAGGCCGTCGGCGAGGCGCTCGCCGTAGCCGGGGTGCCGCACGTCATCCAGAGCACCGGGTCGATGTTCAGCGTCTTCTGGGGCATCGAGGAGGGGGCCGGCGTCCGCGACTTCACTCAGGCCCAGGCGCAGGAGGCCTGGCGCTACGGGCCGTTCTTCCACGCGATGCTCGACGCCGGGGTTTACCTGCCGCCCAGTGCGTTCGAGGCCTGGTTCGTCTCGGCGGCGCACGATGACGAGGCCCTCTCTAGAATCACCTCAGCGCTGCCGGCCGCCGCGTCGGCCGCTGCCGCCGCGACACCGCACTAAACCGGCGACAACCCCCGCCTTCCCACGAATACCGAGGTCCCCATGAGCGCCCGTACGACCGTGCACCTGATACGCCACGGCGAGGTCGACAACCCCGGCAAGGTCCTTTACGGCCGCCTGCCGGAGTTCTACCTGAGCGACCTCGGGCACGAGATGGCCCGCCGCGTTGCCGACCATCTGGGCGGCAACGACATCACGCATCTGGTCGCCTCGCCGCTGGAGCGGGCGCAGCAGACCGCCCAGCCGCTCGCCGACGCGCTCGGCGCGACGATCTCCACCGACCCCCGCGTCATCGAGGCGGGCAACCTCTTCGAGGGCAAGGTCGTCGGGGTCGGGCCGAAGGCCTTCCTGCATCCGGGCAACTGGTGGCTGCTGCGCAACCCCTGGCGGCCGTCGTGGGGCGAGCCGTACACCGAGGTCGCCCGGCGCATGCGGGAGGCGGTCGCCGACGCGCGTGAAGCCGCGCGCGGCCACGAGGCGGCCGTCGTGTCGCACCAGCTGCCGGTGTGGATCGCCCGCCTGGCCTTCGAGGGCCGTAAGTTCGCCCACGACCCGCGCAACCGCGAATGCACGCTCGCCAGCATCACCAGCCTGCACTTCGACGGCGACGACTACGCAGGCTTCAGCTACGCCGAGCCGGCTGCCGACCTGCTGCCGGACTCCGGCGATTTCGTCGGCGGCGCGTGAGCCGCATGGCTGTTCGCCGTCTCGGCGCCTTGATCGCGGTGGCCGTGCTCGCGTTGGGTGCCTGCGAGGGTGCCGGCACGGGCGGGTCGACCGGTGGTTACGTCAGCGCCGACGGCACCGTGACCCTCGTGGATCCGGCCGACCGGGTCGACGCGCCGACGCTGAGCGGCACCGGCCTCGACGGGAAGCCGCTGTCGAGCGACGACTTCGCCGGCCGCGTGCTCGTCGTCAACGTGTGGGGGTCGTGGTGCCCGCCGTGCCGGGCCGAGGCCCCGGTGCTGGCCGAGCTGTCCACGACCTACGCCGACCGGGTGCAGTTCCTCGGCATCGTCAACCGGAGCAACGACGCCGCGGCCAAGGCGTTCAACCAGACCTACGGCATCGACTACCCGAGCTTCTCCGACGCCGGAGGCAGCCTCGAACTGCGCTTCGTCGACTCGCTGCCGTCGCAGGCGATCCCGACGACCTGGGTCATCGACGCCGACGGGCGGGTGGCCGCACGCATCCTCGACCAGGTCGACGCCTCGACCCTGGGCGACATTCTCGATGACCTCCTGGCCGAGGACGGCGCATGAACGACTGGCTGCAGGAGACGGTGATGTCCGGCTCGCTCGCGCTGGCGATCCCGGTGGCGCTGGCCGCGGGCCTGGTGTCGTTCTTCTCCCCGTGCGTCCTGCCGCTGGTGCCGGGCTACCTCTCCTACGTCTCGGGCGTCGGCGTGCAGGATCTCGACGGCGACAGGAAGCCGCGCATCGTGCTCGGCGCGATCCTGTTCGTCGCGGGATTCTCGGTGATCTACGTGGCCGGCGGTGCCCTGTTCGGCGCGGTGGGGCTGCGCCTGGCCCAACATCAGCGGGCCTTCGCCGTGGTCACCGGGCTGCTCGTCATCGCGCTGGCGTTGGTCTTCCTCGGCCTGGTGCCGCGGCTGCAGCGCGACTGGCGCATCCATGCCGTGCCGACGGTGGGCGTCGCCATCGCGCCGGTGCTCGGGGTGTTCTTCGGGCTGGGCTGGCTGCCGTGTATCGGTCCGACGCTGGCCGCGGTGCTCGCGCTCGCCGGGAACGAGGCCACCGCCGCTCGCGGAGCGCTGCTGACCGCGCTGTACTGCGCCGGCCTCGGGGTGCCGTTCGTGCTGGCCGCGTTCGGCTTCGCCCGCTTCGCCCGGACCGCCGGATGGGTGCGCCGCCACCAGCGCGGTGTCCAGATCGCCGGCGGGGTGCTGCTGCTGGTCGTCGGTCTGCTGCTCGTGACCGGCTGGTGGGACGGACTCATCGGCGCGCTGCAGACCTGGGCCGGCGGATTCGGGGCGGCCCTGTGAACCGGCCAGGTCGCGGCGAGCGGGCACCGGCGCTCGGTCCGGTCGAGTTCCTGCGGTGGATCTGGACACAGCTGACCTCGATGCGCACCGCGCTGCAACTGCTGCTGCTGCTGGCCCTCGCGGCCCTGCCGGGGTCGTTCGTGCCGCAGCACGGGGTCGACGCCCGCGCGGTCGAGGCCTACCGGATGCGTCACCCCGCCCTGTCGCCGTGGCTGGACCGGCTGGGCGTGTTCGACGTCTACAGTTCGCCGTGGTTCAGCGCGATCTACCTGCTACTCATGGTCTCCCTGATCGGCTGCGTCCTGCCGCGTACCCGCGTCTACCTGCGTGCGCTGCGCGCCCGTCCGCCGAAGGCGCCGCAGCGTTTCGACCGGCTGCCCGCCTCGGGCGGTTTCGAGACCGCAGCGAGCCCGGACGACGTCGTCGCGGCGGCCCGCCGCACCCTCGGTCGTGCCCGCATCGACGTGGTGAGCGACGGCGACACTGCCGAGGTGCGGGCCGAGCGCGGCTACCTGCGTGAGTTCGGCAACCTCGTCTTCCACGTCAGCATCGTCGTGGTGCTCATCGGCGTGGCGACCGGCTCGCTGTTGGGCTATCGCGGATCGGTCATCGTCGTCGAGGGAGACCGGTTCTCCAACGTCCTGACTCAGTACGACGAATTCACCTCGGGAACGTGGTTCGACCCCGACGACCTGCCCGCGTTCTCTCTCCAACTCGACGACCTGCTGGCGAAGTTTCAGCTCGACGGCCCCCAGCGCGGTGCCCCGCGCCTGTTCGAGGCCACCGGCACCTATCGCGAGGGGATCGACGGCGACGAGCGGGACTACGCGATCCGGGTCAACCATCCGGTGTCCATCGGCTCGACGGACGTCTTCCTCGTGGGCCAGGGGTACGCGCCGGTCATCAAGGTCACCGACGCGACCGGGACGGTGGTCTTCGACGAGGCCGTGCCGTTCCTGCCCCAGGACGCCACCTACACCTCCGGCGGCGTCGTCAAGGTCCCCGACGCGCAGCCCGAGCAGATCGGGATGCAGGGCTTCTTCCTGCCGACGGCGGTGACGACCGGGGAGGACGACGCCTCGATCTCGGCCTTCCCCGCCGCCGCCAACCCGTACGTGGCGATGCAGGTCTGGACCGGAAACCTCGGACTGGACGACGGCACCCCGCAGTCGGTGTACGTGCTCGACACCAGCGACATGACGCAGGTGATGGGCGAGAACGGCAATCCCTTCCGCGTCGAGCTGCAGCCCGGACAGTCCTCGACGCTGCCCGACGGGACCACCGTGGAGTTCACCGCGCTGAAGCAGTTCGCGCGCTTCCAGATCAGTTCTTCGCCGCTGGCCGGGCTGCCGCTCGGCGGTGTGGCCGCCGGATTGGCGGGGTTGGTGCTGTCGCTGTTCGTCCGCCCGCGCCGCACCTGGGTCCGCGTTTGCCGTGACGGCTCCCGTACCGTGGTGGAGGTCGCCGTGCTGGACCGGGTTCCCCGGGACGATCTGCCGGGCGACTTGAGCGCGTTCATCGACCGCTTCCGTGATGCGGTGGAGACCGAGGAGATGCCATGACGAGTGCCGACTACGCCGAGTTCTCCAACTACGCGATGGCCTCCGGAACCGTGGTGCTGGCGCTGGCATTCCTGGCCCATCTGGCCGAGCTGCTGTTCGCCCGCCAGGAGGCGGTCGTGCCGGTTCGAGCCGGGGCGGGTCTGTCCGCCGATGAGGAGGCCGCCGAGGTCGAGCCGCGCAGTGCCGTCCTGAGCCGTATCGGCGTCGCCCTGACGGTGGTCGCGGCCGGGGTGCTCGTGGCGAGCGTCCTCACCCGCGCGCTGGCCGCCGGGCGGGTGCCGTGGGGCAACATGTACGAGTTCGGCCTGACCGGGGTGTCCATCGCGCTCGTGGTCTACCTCGTCCTGGTGCGGCTCGTGCAGGTGCAGTGGGTGGCACCGATGGTGACCGGCTTCGGCCTGGCGATTCTCGGCCTGGCCGGGGTCGAGTACGTGCCGGCCGGCCCGCTGGTGCCGGCGCTGCACTCGTACTGGCTGGTCATCCACGTTGCCGCAGTGATGATCGCCGGCGCGCTGTTCCTCGTGGGTGCGGCGGCCTCGGTGCTGTATCTGCTCAAGGACAGCGCCGAGCAGCGCGGAACCGTCGGGCCGATACTGGCGCGGGTTCCGGAGATCGCCGCGATGGACCGGATCGCCTTCCGGGTACACGCGGTGGGCTTCGTCTTGTGGACCTTCGGTGCGTTGATCGCCGGTCCGATCTGGGCGCACTACGCCTGGGGCCGGTACTGGGGCTGGGACCCCAAGGAGGTCTGGGCGTTCGTCACCTGGGCGGTGTACGCGGGTTATCTGCACGCGCGGGTGACGGCGGGCTGGCGGGGACGCCGGGCCGCGATCATCGCCCTGATCGGCTTTGCGACGTTCGTGTTCAGCTACTACGGCGTCAACACCCTCTTCCCCGGCTTGCACTCCTACGCCAAGTAGCGCACGCGGCGGGTCCC
The DNA here is from genome assembly GCF_047607065.1 of Aeromicrobium sp. Lineage (GTDB taxonomy): Bacteria > Actinomycetota > Actinomycetes > Propionibacteriales > Nocardioidaceae > Aeromicrobium. The sequence continues at coordinate 48,865 of NZ_JASGDU010000044.1, read as the reverse complement.
TTCGCCCTTCGAGGCTCGTCGCAAGCTCCTCGCACCTCAGGAACCAGATGGCCGGCGAACTCGGTCATTGAGGTGCGAGCTTGCGAGCCTCGAAATGACCCAGACAGCGGGCCGTTGCAGGGGTCCGTCCCTTCGAGGCTCCTTCGGCGCACCTCAGAGGCTGGGCGGGTGGCTGACGTGTCGTGATCTCGGCTCTGGGTGGGGCGAGTAGCGTCGCGGGCATGGGTGTACGAATCGAGGTCGACCACCTGACGATGCGCTACGGCGACGTGGTTGCGGTCGACGACATCACGTTCACGGTCGAACCGGGGGAGTTCTTCGGTCTGCTCGGTCCCAACGGTGCTGGTAAGACCACGACGCTGGAGACCATCGAGGGCCTGCGGCGTCCCAGCGGCGGCCGCGTCGCCATCGACGGGCATGACCCCGCCAAGCGCGAACCGGACGTGCAGCGCCGCATCGGCGTGCAGTTGCAGGCCTCGTCCTTCTTCGAGCGGCTCACCGCCGTCGAACAGCTGCAGACCTTCGGTGCCCTCTACGGCGTACCGCAGACCCGCTTCGGCGAACTGCTGGAACAGGTCGGGTTGAGCGAGAAGGCCGACGCCCAGGTCGAAGACCTCTCCGGCGGGCAGAAGCAGCGGCTGTCCATCGCCTGTGCGCTCGTGCACGACCCCGAGGTGGTCTTCCTCGACGAGCCGACTGCGGCGCTCGACCCGCAGGCGCGGCGCAACCTGTGGGACGTGCTGCGCGGGATCAACGACTCGGGTCGCACCGTCGTCTTGACCACGCACTACATGGAAGAAGCCGAGGAGCTGTGCGACCGCGTCGCGATCGTCGACCGTGGCCGTCTCCTGGAACTCGACACTCCCGCCGCCCTCATCGGCCGACTCGACGCCGTGACCCGCATCGGCCTGAGTGCTGAGGCCGTCGCGCTGGACGAGGCGCGAGGCCTGCCGGGCGTCCTCGACGCCGAGGTGAGCGCCGGAAGCCTGGTCATCCAGACGCGCGAGGCCGCCACGGTGCTGTCCGAACTGGGCCGCCGTGAGGCGCTCGACGGGCTGAGCGTGTCCCGCGGCACGCTCGAAGACGTCTTCTTGAACCTCACCGGACGGGAGTACCGGGCATGAGCCGGCAGACACCTGCCGCCGAGACGGCCCCCATTCGGGCGACGCCCCTGAAAGCGCTCACCATCGCCATGTTCAAGGGGTTCGTGCGCGACCGCATGACCCTGTTCTGGGCCATCGCCTTCCCGCTGATGTTCCTGGTGCTGTTCGGCGGCATCTTCACCGACTCCGGCTCGGCCAGCGCGGCCAAGATCATCGCCGTCGGCCACGTCTCGGTCATCGACGACGCCCCCGACGGGGCGCGCGAAGGTATTGACGACGCCCTCGACATCACCCGCTCCGATGATTTCGACGCCGCGCTGCAGAAGGTCAAGGAGGGCGACGCCGACGCGCTCGTCACCGAGTCCGGCGGTACCGTCGAGGTCCACTATTCGCAGGCCGATGCCGTGACCGCCGCCCAGGTCCAGGGCGTCCTGCAGGCCATCGTCCAGCAGGCCAACGCCGGGGTGTACCTGCAGACGACCGGAGAACAGCCGGCCTTCGACCTGGCGGCCACCCAGGTCGAGGACGAGTCGCTGCGTCAGATCCAGTATGTGACGCCGAGCCTGCTGGGCTGGGCGGTGGCGATGAGCGCCACCTTCGGCGCGGCGGCCAGCCTGGTCGTGTGGCGCAAGAACGGGCTGCTGCGCCGGCTGCGGCTGGCACCGATCCCGACCCGCTCGGTCGTCCTGGCCCGCGTCGGTGTCAGCCTGGTGATCGCCTTGGTGCAGGCGGCGATCTTCGTCGGCCTTGGTGTCGCGGTGTTCGGGCTGAAGCTCACCGGGTGGTGGCCGCTGATGATTCCCCTGCTGCTCGCCGGGACCCTGGCGTTCCTGTCCATCGGCATGCTCGCCGGCGCGATCTCCAAGACCGAGGAGGGCGCGGTCGGGCTGGCCAACTTCATCGTGCTGCCGATGGCCTTCCTGTCGGGGTCGTTCTTCCCGCTCGACGGGTCGCCGGCCTGGCTGCGAATCATCAGCAACTGCTTGCCGCTCAAGCACCTCAACACCGGAATGCTCGACGTCATGGTGCGCGGTCAGGGCGTGGACGCGATCGTCTGGCCCATCGTCATCCTGCTCGGCTTCGCGGCGGTGTTCGCGGTGATCTCGGCCAGGTTCTTCCGCTGGGAGGCGTGAGCGCCTCCCTTGGGAAGTGCTGGTAAAGAGGCAATGCCGCTCATTGAGGTGCGTAGCGAGGAACGAGCGGAGCCTCGAAATGAGCTGTGGTTCTGGTCCCTTCGAGGCTCGCAAGCTCGCACCTCAGGGACCGGCCATCGACCCACAACCCGAATCATCAGCGCTTCCCTCGGCCGGCGGGCATCGGCCCTACAGGCCGCGCAGGTAGTCCGGGTCGTCGTCGGGGCCGCGCGGCGGGCGGCGGTCCGCTCCGAGGCGCAGACGCCGGGTGCCCAGCAGCAGCCAACCCACCGCCCCGAGCACCGGCAGGCACACGATCACCACGACCCAGAGGGCCTTGGGGAGCAGCCGGATGCGCGCGCTCGGCGTCGCCAGCGCATCGAAGAAGGCGTAGATGACGAGCACGACGCCGACGGCGACGAGAATGGCCTTGCCCATGCCCGCCACCGTAGCGAAGCGCGCCGGCCCGGCTACGCTGCCACCATGTCGCCGTTCTGGAAGTACACCCTCGCCCGCCTCGGTCTGCTGGCCGCGACCTACGCGGTGCTCGCCGGGGTCGGCTTCGGTTTCGGGCTGGCTGAGTTCAGCGAGCTGACCAATCTCATCGTGCTGCTGGTCGCCATGATCGTCTCCTCGGCCCTCTCCTTCTTCCTGTTGGCCGGCCTGCGCGAGGCGTTCGCGGTGCAGGTCCAGCAGCGGGCCGAGAAGATCTCCGAGCGCATCGAAGAGTCGCGCCGTGCCGAAGACGTCGACTGAGCGACGGGCCTGGATCGACGAGGCCGTCCGCCTCGTCGAGGCCGATGCCAACCGCAGCGCCGACACGCACCTGCACGCGCTGACGCTGCCGACGCCGGGCGTCGACCTCTACCTCAAGGACGAGTCCGTTCACCCGACCGGCAGCCTCAAGCACCGGCTCGCGCGCTCGCTGTTCCTGTACGCCCTGTGCAACGGCTGGATCGGCCCGGACACGACGGTCGTGGAGGCCTCCAGCGGATCGACGGCGGTCAGCGAGGCCTATTTCGCCCGGTTGCTCGGGCTGCCGTTCGTGGCCGTCATGCCCGCCGAGACGAGCCGCGAGAAGGTCGCGCTGATCGAGTGGCACGGCGGGCGGTGCCACTTCGTCGAGTCCGCCGCCGAGGTCTACGACGAGGCCCGCCGGCTCGCCGAGGCGTGCGACGGGCACTACATGGACCAGTTCACCTACGCCGAGCGGGCGACGGACTGGCGGGGGAACAACAACATCGCCGAGTCGATCTTCGAGCAGATGGCTGCCGAGCGGCATCCGATCCCGGCCTGGATCGTGGTCGGCGCGGGCACCGGCGGCACCTCGGCGACTATCGGCCGTTACGTGCGCTATCGGCGTCATCCCACGAGCGTCCTGGTGGCCGATCCCGAGGGGTCGGCGTTCTACGACGGCTGGCGCACCGACTCGGCGGCCGTCGTGACGGGGGCGAGTTCGCGCATCGAGGGGATCGGCCGGCCGCGCATCGAGCCGTCCTTCGTCGGCGGGGTCATCGACGACATGGTGCGGGTGCCCGACGCGGCCTCCATCGCGGCGATGGCCTGGACCTCGGCCCGGCTCGGCCGCGAGGTGGGTCCGTCGACCGGCACCAACGTCTGGGCCGCCCTGCTGACGGCCACGCGCATGGCTGCGGCGGGGGAGTCCGGCAGCATCGTCACGCTGTTGTGCGACGGCGGGGAGCGGTATCGCGCGAGCCACGCCGACCCGGCCTGGCTCGCCGCGCACGACCTCGATCCAGCCCCCTACGCCGAGCGGCTGGCCGCCTACGACGCCACCGGCCGGCTCGCCTGAGCGCGGGCGGGGCCGGTCCGGCGCGCCGATATCGGTGAACCGCTGGCGTGATCGGCGTCACTACGCCAAGATGGCGCGGTGGCATTCTCGTCCAAAGCCCTCGCGCTCGCCGGCGCGGCGACCTCACCGGCCCGCCGGGCGGTCTCGGCGCTGGCCCCGCGCTTTCGCCCCGGCAACCTCGACGACCGCGATCCCGACTTCATGCGCGAGATCCTTCCGGGCATGTGGCTGCTCGTGTCGGCATGGTTCCGCCCGCGCATCGGCGGCCTGCACCACATCCCGAAGGAAGGTCCGGTGCTCGTCGTCGGCAACCACACCGGCGGCATCGCCTCGCCGGAGGTCCTGATCTCGCAGCTGGCCTTCAGCACCTACTTCGGGGCCGAGCGGCTGCACTACCAGCTGGCGCACCGCATGGTGCTGAACTCGCCGGTCGGCTGGATCGTGCGCCGCTTCGGCACGGTCGAGGCCGATCCGGGCAACGCGGTCAAGGCCCTCGACGCCGGTGCCATCGTCACGGTGTTCCCCGGCGGCGACCACGAGGTGTTCCGGCCGAGCTGGCAGAGCGCCCGCATCGACATGGGCGGGCGCATGGGCTTCGTCCGGCTGGCGCTGGACAAGCGCGTCCCCATCGTGCCGATGGTGACCCTCGGCGGGCAGGAGACGGCGATCTTCCTGACCCAGGGCGAGGGCCTGGCGCGCTTCCTCGGCGTGGACCGCTCGATGCGGCTGAAGACGCTCCCGATCATGCTGGCGATGCCGTTCGGCCTGCATGTCGGCCCGCTGCCGCACCTGCCCGCGCCGGCCAAGATCCACATCGAGCTGCTGGAACCCATCGACCTGATCGAGCAGTTCGGCGAGGACCCGGATGTCGCCGAGATCTACGCTTACATCACCGGACTGATGCAGGAGACCTTGACACGCATGAACAGCGAACGACGACTGCCGGTGATCGGATGAGGTTCGAGAAGAAGGTCCGGGTTTCCGCGCCGCCGGAGCGGGTGTGGGAGGTGGCCGGCGACCCGGCCCGGATCGGCACCTTGAGCAGCCGGTTGGAGATCGAGCCGATGAGCGAGCCGGCCGAGCCGGCGTCCCTCGGCTCGCGCTACCGCAGCGCGCTGCACGTGGGTCCGTCGCCGCTGGGGGCGATCATCGAGGTGGTGGCGCTGCGCGAGGCGCGCGACCTGGCGTGGGTGACACTGACCGGCATCGACCACCGGTTCCGGATCATGGTGCGCGACGACGGGGCGGGCGGCTCGTGGCTGACGCTGCGGTTCGCCTACGACTCGCCCGGCATGCTCGGGGCGCTCGCCGATGTGGCTGCGTTCCTGCCGGTGCGCGCGGTCATGCTCGACCTCCTCGACCGGGTCGTCCGCGAGGCCGGTCGCAGTTAGCAGACCTGCCCCCGGTCCCTGAGGTTCTGCGGATAGGTCCGCTGGCTGAGGTGCGAGGCCGCTTGCGGCCGAACCTCGAAGCCTGCCGTGGGCTGGTCATTTCGCCCTTCGAGGGCGCTCGTTCCTCGCGCCACCTCAGGACCCGGCTCGCAAGCTCGCACCTCAATGACCGGCTCCGCCTACTGGCGGAATCCCTATCCGAGGGCCAGGCCGAGGCCGAGGCCGACGGCCAGGGCGAGTTCGGCGATGCCGGTGGCCTGCAGGACGGCGATCAGCGCCGGACCGGTGGCCCCGCGCAGCACCATGCGGGAGGCGTTCGCCGCCGGAGGCAGGCCGGCCATGCCGAGCAGCGCCCACGGTGTCTCGGTCACGGCTAGCGCGACGACCACGGCTGCGGCGACCACGGTGAGCAGCACGTACAACCACCGCGAGCGGGCGTCCCCGAGGAGGACCGCCAGGGTGCGCTTGCCCGAGACCGTGTCCGTGGCGATGTCGCGCAGGTTGTTGGCGACGAGGATCGCGCACGCCATAGCCCCCACCGCGACACCCGCCAGCACGCTGGCCGCCGTGATCTGTTCGACCTGGACGAACGTCGTGCCGACGACCGCGACGAGTCCGAAGAACACGAAAACGCTGACCTCGCCGAGGGCGCGATAGCCGTACGGGCTGGGGCCTCCGGTGTAGGTCCAGGCGGCGACCAGGGCGGCGGCACCGACGGCCAGCAGCCACCAGGTCGTCGTCGCCGCGAGGACCAGGCCGAACACCGCGCCGAGACCGAGGAAGCCGAGGGCCGCAGTCTTGACCCGACCGGCGGGGACGAGTCCGGAGCCGACCAGCCGCAGCGGCCCGACTCGGCCGTCGTCGGTGCCCCGCACGCCGTCGGAGTAATCGTTGGCGTAGTTGACGCCGATCTGCAGCGCGAGCGAGACGCCGAGCGCCAGCACTGCCTTCCACCACCAGAACTCCCCCGCGAGGGCCGCAGCACCGGTGCCGGCGGCCACGGGTGCCACCGCGGCCGGCAGCGTGCGCGGCCTGGCCCCGGCGATCCACAGGCGCAGCCCGTGGGGCGGAGACGGGGCGACGGGCGGCGTGGACTCGGGCTGATCGGGGGTCACGGGGCACGAGTCTGCCAGGCGCCGGCGAGTACCGTGGCGGGGTGGACCGTCCGTTTCCCTGGGCATTGATCGTGATCGCCGTCGGCCTCGGCTGGGGCACCCTCATCTCCGGTTCGGCCTGGGCGCGTTACTTCGGGCTGGCCGCCGTGACCGTCGTGGCTTGCGCTATCGCTTTCCAGATCGCTCTGCGCGACCGGGAGCGGGAGCAGGCCAGACGTCAGGCTGACGCCGAGGAGTTCTCGGACGCCTGGGAGGAGCCGGAGTCGTGAGCGCGGGCCTGCAACCGGTCAGCGGCAGCCTCGACGAACTGGTGCCGCTGCTGCGCCGCTGGCTCGACGGCGATGATCCCCTGTGGATCCGCACGAGCGGCAGCACGGGGCGACCCAAGGACGTCGTGCTCTCGCCGCGAGCGGTGCGCGCCTCGGCGAAGGCCACCCATGCGCGCCTCGGCGGACCGGGACAGTGGCTTCTGGCGGTGCCGCCGACCGGGGTGGCGGGTCTGCAGGTCATCGTGCGGTCCCTGCTGACCGGGATCGACCCGGTGGCCTCGGCGAGTGAGTACACCGCCGAGCGCCGCTATGCCTCGCTCGTGCCGACTCAACTGCATCGCCTCCTCGAAGCCGGCCAGGCCGCACCCTGGGCCGCGCTGGACGCGGTGCTCGTCGGCGGCGCTCCGGTGCGCGCCTCGCTGGTCGAGCGGGCGGCCGAGGCGGGCATTCACGTCGTGCGCACCTACGGGATGTCGGAGACCTGCGGAGGCTGCGTATACGACGGTTTCCCGCTCGACGGCGTCCGGCTGCGCGTCGATGAGGGCGACGGCCAGATCTGGATCGCCGGGGGGGTGCTCTTCGACGGCTACGTCGGCGCGCCGCACGAAGGGGAATGGTTCGCCACCCAGGATCGTGGCGAACTCACCGCCGACGGCGAGCTGCGGGTCGTCGGCCGCCTGGACGACATCGTGCTCAGCGGCGGCGTCAACGTGCCGGTGACGGCGGTGACGGCGGCGCTGCAGGAGGCCGACGGTGTTGCCGATGCGCTGGCGCTGGGCGTGCCCGATGCCGAGTGGGGTCAGCGGGTGGTCGCGCTCGTGGTGCCCGGCGAGGCCGTGCGCCTCGACGCGGTGCGCGTCGAGCGGCTGCGCGACGCGGTTGAGGAGGCGGGCTTCCCCCGGACGTGGGGGCCGCGCGAGGTCGTGCTCGTCGAGGCGATCCCGATGCTGCCGGGCGGCAAGCCCGACCGCCTGGCCGCCCGCGCCTTGGCCTCCACCGCGCCTCACGCCTAGGCAGGCGGCGTACGGCCCGTAGGCTCGCGGGGTGACTCCTCGGGTGTTCTCGTTGCCGCTGCGGGACCGTTTTCGCGGTATCGACCGGCGTGAGGGCGTGCTGATCGAAGGACCGGCCGGCTGGGGCGAGTTCGCACCCTTCGCCGAATACAGCGACGCCGAGGCTGCGGCGTGGTGGCGCGCGGCACACGAGGCGGCCTTCATCGGCTGGCCCGCGCCGCTGCGCCATGAGGTTCCGGTCAACTGCACGGTGCCGGCGGTCGGCCCGGACCGGGCGGCGCAGATCGTGGCCGCCTCCGGCTGCGGCACGGCGAAGGTCAAGGTGGCCGAGGCCGGTCAGAGCCTGTCCGACGACCTCGCCCGCGTGGCGGCGGTCCGGGAGGCCATCGGACCGGACGGGCGGGTGCGCATCGACGCGAACGGCGGGTGGGGGGTCCGCGAGGCGCTGGCGGCGCTGGCGGCGCTCGATGCGGAGGCTGGTCTGGAGTATGTGGAGCAGCCGTGCGCACGGGTGGAGGACCTGGCGACCGTGCGGTGCGAGTCGGACGTCCTGGTCGCCGCCGACGAGTCGATCCGCAAGGCCGACGACCCCCTTCGCGTCGCCGAACTGGAGGCGGCCGACATCGCCGTGCTGAAGGTCGCGCCGCTCGGCGGGGTACGGGCCTGCCTGGAGATCGCCGGGCAGATCGGCCTGCCGGTCGTCGTTTCGAGCGCCGTCGACTCCTCGGTCGGCCTGGCGGCCGGGATCGCTCTGGCGGCGGCGCTTCCGGCGCTGCCTTACGCCTGCGGGCTGGGAACGCAGGCGATGTTGGTAGCCGACGTCGTGTCCGATCCGCTGAGTCCGACTGGCGGTGTGATCCCCGTCCGTCGGCCCACGGTCGATCCGGCGCTGCTCGCCGCGGCTGCTCCCGCCGCCGCCCGCACTGCCTGGTGGCTCGCCCGCACGTCCCGCGTGGCCGCACAGGACGGGGGGCAGCAGTGAGCCGGGCGGTCGAGGCGGCCCGGGAGGTCGTGGAGCGGCTGCTGGGGTTGGGGGCGGCGGAGGCGGTGCTGGCACCGGGATCGCGCTCGGGGCCGCTGGCGCTCGCCCTGCATGCGGCCGACGCGCAGGGACTGATCCGCCTGCACGTGCGCGTCGACGAGCGCGAGGCGGGCTTCCTCGCCCTGGGCCTGGCGAAGGGGTCGGGGAGGCCCGTGCCGGTCGTGACGACCTCCGGGACGGCCGTGGCGAACCTGCATCCGGCGATGCTGGAGGCGCGGCACGCGCGCGTCCCGGTCATCGCGATCACGGCCGACCGCCCCGGCCAGCTGCGCGGCACGGGAGCGAACCAGACCACCGAGCAGCGCGGCATCTTCCCCGGTATCCGGTTCGTCGAGGCTGCGGCGGAGCTGGCCGGCCTCGACGCCCCGCAGCACCTCAACCTCGAACTCGACGAACCGCTCGTCGAGGCGGTGGAGTGGGATTTTTCGAGAGGTCCCTTCGAGGGCGCTCGGTCCTCGCGCCGCCTCAGGGACCGGGTTCGCCTCGGCCCGGGGCCGCTGATGGTCGTCGTGGCCGGTGACGGGGCCGCCGAGGGCGATCCGCATCCCGAGCGCTGGGGGTACCCCGTCTTCGCCGAGCCGAGTTCCGGTCTGCGCGACGAGAACGCCATCGCCGCCTACCGCCTCCTGCTCGGCGGTCACCCGCTCGCCGAGCGCATCGAGAGAGTCGTCTGCCTCGGTCACCCGACCCTCTCGCGTCCCGTTTCCGGGCTGCTGGCCCGCGCCGACCTCGACATCGTCCACGTAGGAGATAAATCGACATTTCCTGGCGAGGCGGCCCATGTTCGCTTCGTCGAGTCCGTCGAGGTCACCGGCACGGGTGATCCGGCCTGGCTCGCCGCCTGGCGGCGAGCCGACCGGCGGGCGCGTGCCGCGATCCGGGCGCAGGCGTCCGACCCCCTGCGCCTCGCCGCAACCGTCTGGCAGGCCGCTGCGGGGGGGACGCTCGTCGTCGGGTCGTCCTCGGTCGTGCGCGACCTCGACCTCATCGCCGCCGGCGCACCGCCGGCGCGCGTCATCGCCAACCGCGGCCTCGCGGGCATCGACGGCATGCTCTCCACCGCCATCGGCGCGGCACTGGCCGCCGGTCGCCCGGCCTTCGCCCTCGTCGGCGACCTGACCTTCTGCCACGGCGCCAACGGCCTGTTGATCGGCCCCGGTGAGCCGCGCCCGGACCTCACGATCGTCGTTGCCTCCGACGACGGCGGGGCCATCTTCTCGCTGCTGGAGCAGGGCGATCCGGCCTACGCCGACGCCTTCGAGCGGATCTACGCCACCCCCACCGGAACCGATCTGGCCGCCCTGTGCCGCGCGCACGGTGTGCCCCACCGCAGGGTCGCGGTCGCCGACCTGCCGGCCGCGCTCGACCGACCGCGCGGCCTGTCGGTCGTCGAGGTACCCCTCGACCGCCGGACCCGCCGCAGTGACGCCCGGCGGCTGGCCGCCGCCGTACGCGAGACGTATCCCTGAGAACGTGCCCGGATGGGTGAAACCCGGTCCCTGAGGTGCGAGCGTGTGGTGGTGGTCATTTCGAGGCTCGCAAGCTCGCACCTCAATGACCGGTCCCGCCTATCCGCGCAATCTCTGAAACAGGTGACACGCCCGCCGTAGCGGGGAGTACGGTGGTGGCGTGGGTCACCTTCACGAGTCGTTCGACTACATCGTCATCGGATCGGGCAGTGCCGGCGGTGTCGTCGCGGCGCGCCTGAGCGAGAATCCCTCGCTGCGGGTCCTGCTGCTCGAAGCCGGGCCGATGGACGACGACGACATGATCCACCTGCCCGCCGGCTTCTCGACGCTGTTCAAGACGAAGTGGGACTGGTCGTACCGCACTACCGGGCAGAAACACCTCATGGGCCGGCGCGCCGACTGGCCGCGCATGAAGGCCCTCGGCGGCTGCTCCTCGATGAACGCGATGATCTACATCCGCGGCAACCGCGCCGACTACGACGAGTGGCGCGACGTCTACGGCGGCGAGGGCTGGGGTTACGACGACGTCCTGCCGTACTTCACGAAGTCCGAGGGCAACCGCCGCCTCGGCGGCCAGTACCACGGCACCGACGGCCCGCTGTGGGTCGAGGACCGCCGGTACAACCACGACCTGACCCACGCCTTCGTCGAGTCGGCTGTGGCGGCCGGGTTCACACCCACCGACGACTTCAACGGTGCCGAGCAGGAGGGTGCCGGGCTGTACCAGGTCACCTGCCGCAAGGGCCGCCGCTGGTCCATCGCCGATGCCTTCATCCGCCCCGCGATGGACCGCCCCAACCTGACGGTGCGCACCGAGGCTTTCGTCACGAAGATCGAGATCGACGGCGGGCGCGCCACGGGCGTCACCTACCGGCGTCACGGGGCCGTCGAGACGGTGCGCGCCGAGGCCGAGATCGTCCTGTCCGGTGGCGCGGTCAACTCACCGCAACTGCTCATGCTCTCGGGCGTCGGCCCCGGCGCGCAGCTGCGCGAGCACAGCATCGAGGTCAAGGTCGACTCCCCGGAGGTCGGCCGCAACCTGCAGGACCACCCGGTCGCCGGCGTGCTGCTCGACACCCGCGATACCACCGACCTGGCCGAGCACCTCAGTTTCGGCAACCTGCTCAAGGCGCAAAAGTTCGGCCGCGGCCCGCTGAGTTCCAATGTCGCCGAGTCCGGGGCCTTCTTCACCTCCGGTGACGACCAGCCGGCCCCCGACCTGCAACTGCACGTGCTGCCGACGGCCTTCTGGGACAACGGCCTGCACGAGCCGGCCAAGCGCGGCATGGTCGTCGCCTCCACCCTCGTCCGGGTCGAGAGCGCCGGACACGTGAGCCTGCGCTCGGCCGATCCGTCGATCCATCCCGAGATCGACCCCGGCTACTACACCGACCCGAGCGACCTGGACCGCATGATCGTCGGCGTCCGGCGCGCCCTGGAGATCGCCTCCAGCGGCCCGCTGTCGCGCTACATCGCCGCGCCGTGGGTGCCGGGCAGTTGGGAGCCGACCGACGACGAGATCGTCGCCGCCGTCTCGCGCCTGACCCAGACGATCTACCACCCGGTCGGCACCTGCGCGCTCGGCAAGGTCGTCGACGCGCAGTTGCGCGTCCAGGGAGTCGAGGGCCTGCGGGTCGCCGACGCCTCCGTCATGCCGCGCGTGCCCCGCGGCAACACCAATGCCCCCGCCATCATGGTCGGCGAGAAGGCCGCCGACCTCATCAAGGAGTCCCGATGAACGAGCGCCAGCGAGTGAAAATCCAAGATCAGGTCATGACGGCACCGCCTACCGTCGTTTCTCCTCAGGCGGTGGCGTGATGACTGCAAGCACCGAGCCCCCCGTCTCCTCGCTGCCGGTCCGTGAGGGTCCGACCTTCGAGTCGGTCAACCCGCGCACCGGTGATGTCGTCGGCGAGCACCCCATCCACAGCCCCGAGGAGGTCGCCGAGGCGGTCGAGCGGGCGCGGCTCGCGGGCATCTGGTGGCGCGAGATCGGCTTCGACGGCCGCAAGGAGTACCTGCTGCAGTGGCGCAGCGTCATCACCCGGCGTCTCGCGCAACTGACCCACCTGGTCCACCTGGAGACCGGCAAGCCGCACAGCGACGCCCAACTGGAGATCGGCCTGGCCATCGACCACATCCACTGGGCGGCCAAGCACGCCAAGAAGGTGCTCGGCCCGCGCAAGGTCAACTCGGGCGTCTTCGCGGTCAACCACGAGTCGAGCGTCCGGTACAACCCGCTCGGTGTCGTCGGCGTGATCGGCCCGTGGAACTACCCGGTCTTCACCCCGCTCGGCTCGACCACGTACGCGCTGGCGGCCGGCAACACCGTCGTTTTCAAGCCGAGTGAGTACACCCCCGGCGTCGGTCAGTGGCTGGTCGACACCTTCACCGAGATCGTCGGCGGCCGGCCGATCCTGCAGTTGGTGACCGGCTTCGGGGAGACCGGCGCGGCCCTGTGCGCGGCGGGCGTCGACAAGGTGGCCTTCACCGGCTCGGCGGCCACCGGTAAGCGCGTCATGGCCGCCTGCGCCGAGACGCTGACCCCGGTCGTCATCGAGGCCGGCGGTAAGGATTCGGTCATCGTCGACCGCGACGCCGACCTGGCTGCGGCGGCTGACGGTGCCCTGTGGTCGGCGATGTCCAACGCCGGCCAGACCTGCATCGGTGCCGAGCGGGTCTACGTCCACCGGGCGGTCTTCGAGCCGTTCATGGACGAGTTGCTGACCCGCGCCCGCACGCTGCGCGCCGACGCCGACCCGGACTCCCCGCTCGGCCCGATCACCATGCCCAAGCAGTTGCCGATCATCCAGAGCCACATCGACGACGCCATCGCCAAGGGCGGCCGGGTCGTGCTCGGCGGTGCCGGCGCGGTGGGCGAGCGGTTCGTGCAGCCGACGATCATCACCCATGTCCCCGAGGACTCCCTGGCGATCACCGAAGAGACCTTCGGCCCGACGCTGGTGGTCAACCCGGTCGACGACATGGACGAGGCCGTGCAGTTGACGAACGCCACGGCCTACGGGCTGGCCGGCTCGGTGTTCGGCAAGCGGCAGGCCACGAGCATCGCCGAGCGGGTCCGGTCGGGCATGACCTCGATCAACGCCGTGGCGATGTTCGCCGGGGTGCCGGCGCTGCCGTTCGGCGGGGTGGGCGATTCGGGCTTCGGACGCATCCACGGTGCCGACGGCCTGCGCGAGTTCACCTACGCCAAGTCGATCACCCGGCAGCGGTTCAAGCCTTTGCTGAACTTGACGACCTTCGAGCGCGATGAGAAGACCGACAAGACCGCTGCGCTGCTCATCGGCTTGCTCTACGGCGGTAAGAAGACCCTGCGGTGACCGGTGACGTTCACGAGTCGGTCCGCGCGCCGCAGTGGTCGTGCCCGCTAACCTGGCGCTGTGAGCAGTAGGCACGTCGTCCACCGCCGGTTCGTCGCCCTCGGCGATTCCTTCACCGAGGGTATGGGCGATCCGGCCCCGGCGCTGCCCAACGGCGTGCGCGGCTGGGCCGACCGGGTGGCCGAGCAACTGTCCCGGTCGTGGCCGGGTGTGCAGTACGCGAACCTGGCGATCCGCGGCAAGCGGCTGGATCAGATCGTGTCCGAGCAGGTCGATGTCGCGCTGTCGCTGCGGCCGGACCTGGTGGCGATGTTCGGCGGGGTCAACGACCTCATGCGCACGCGGGTCCATCTCGACGAACTCATGGCGGTCTACGAGAACGCGGTTGCCCGGCTCCGTCAGACCGGGGCGCGGGTGCTGCTGTTCACCATCAGCGACCCGTCGCCGGTGTGGGTGTTCCGCCCGTTCCGCGGCCGGATCGCGATCTACAACGAACTGGTGCGCCAGATCGCGCGCCGCCATGACGCCACCGTGATCGACCTGTGGGGTCTGCTCGATCTGGGCGAGCGCCGCTGGTGGGGCGACGACCGTATGCATCTGTCCACGCCGGGGCACCAACTCGTCGCCCGCGAGGTGTGCGAGCGCCTCGGGGTCCGGCACGACATCGTCATCGACCCGCCGCCGGAGGCACCGCGCAGGGCCAGGCGGCTGGCATGGCTGGTCGCGCATGCGATCCCGTGGTTCGTGCGGCGGTTGCGCGGGCGTTCGCTCGGCGACGGCCTGGTGCCACGCTTTCGCACGCTGACCCCGCCGGTGCTGCCCGAGGAGGGTACGGAGGCGTCTTCTACCCTGATTTCATGCGATTTCAGCGGTACGTCGCCCTCGGAGACTCCTTCACCGAAGGCGTCGGCGACGCCGATCCCGCTCGTCCCAACGGTGTTCGAGGCTGGGCCGACCGTGCCGCCGTCGCCCTCGCGCAGCAGTATGCGGGCCTGACCTACGCCAACCTGGCGATCCGCGGTCGCAAACTGCGGCCGATCCTGGCCGAGCAGATGGTGCCCGCGCTCGCCCTGCGTCCCGATTTGGTGACGATCTATGCCGGTGCCAACGACGTGCTGCGCCCTCGGATCGACATCGATGCGCTGGTGGCCGACTATGACGCGGCCATCGCCCGGCTGGTTGGGGCTGGGGCGCAGGTGGTGATGTTCACCGCCTACGATCCCGGCGGGGCCCCCGTGTTCGCTTTCTTGCGCGGGCGGTTCGCCATCTACAACGAGCTGGTGCGCGAGGTAGCCGAGCGGCATGGGGCCACGCTCGTGGACTTCTGGCGGCTGCGCGACTACCGCGACGACCGGATGTGGGACACCGACCGTATGCACATGTCGAGCGCGGGGCATCAGCGCATGGCGATGGCGGTGCTCGACGCGCTCGGGGTCGAGCACGACCTGGAGCCGCTGCCGTTGCCTCCCGCAGTGCTGCTGACCCCGGCGCAGCGCCGTGCGGCGCATCTGGCCTGGGCCAAGGAACACGCAGGCCCGTGGGTGGGCCGCCGGCTGCGCGGCACCTCCTCCGGCGACGCGCTCAGCCCCCGTTACCCCCTGCTGGCTCCCCCAGCCGCCTGAGCCGGGTCAGGCGGGGCGGTCAGGGCCGAGCGGACGGGGATGAGCTTGGCCTCGGATTCGGCGAGTTCGTCGGCGGGAACGGAGTCGGCCACGATGCCGCAGCCGGCGAACAGGCGCGCGGAGCGTCCGTCGGCGGCCAACTGCGCCGCGCGCAGCCCGATGCCCCACTCGCCGTCGCCGCAGCCGTCGATCCAGCCGACCGGACCGGCGTAGCGGCCGCGGTCGAGGTTCTCGATCTCCTCGATCAGCGCCACTGCGGCATCGGTGGGGGTGCCGCCGACGGCGGCCGACGGGTGCAGGTCGGCCACAACCGACAGCACCGACGTTCCGGACGGGACCACACCGGCGACATCGGTCGCCAGGTGCATGACGTTCGGCAGGTGCAGCACGAAGGGTGCCTCTGAGCAGGTCACCGCCGAGCAGTGCGCCTGCAGTGCGTCGGCCACCGATCGTACGGCGTACTCGTGCTCCTCGAGATCCTTGCTCGACCGGGCCAGCGAACCGGCGAGCGCTGCGTCGCGGGCCTCGTCCCCGGTGCGCCGGATGGTGCCGGCCAGGACACGGGAGGTCATCAATCCGCTGTCGAGCCGCACGAGCATCTCCGGCGTGGACCCGAAGAAGCCGTCGACGTGGAAGGTCCAGCAGGCCGGGTATCCGTTCGCCAGCTGGGTCACCGGCCAGCGGGCGTCGAGCGGTTCGTCGAACCGGGCGTGCGCGTCGCGGGCCAGCACCACCTTGTCGAGGTCGCCGCCGTTGATGCGCTCCACGGCCGAGGCCACCGCGTCGGTCCAGGTGCCGGGGTCGCCGGGGTCGATCTCGGTCTGGCGGGGCGGCACCGGGGCGCTCGCCGGGGCGAGCCGGGGTGCCGGGAGCAGCGAGGAGCCGAGAGTCGAGACCCAGGCGGTGTCGCCGCGCCGGCCGACGACGATCTCCGGGACCACGAGGTGTCCGCGTCCGCCGGGGGCGAAGTCGAAGCTGCCGAAGGCCACCAGTCCGCTGCCGGGCGCGGACACCTCGTCGCGGACGACGGCGTGCTGGCGCAGGTCGTCCCACCAGCGGCGTGCCTCGGTGAAACGGTCGGGGCCGGAGACGTTCAGGCGCGCGGCGCGGCCCCATCCCACGATGCCGTCGCCGTCGTGTACCCACGCGAGGAAGTCGTGCTCGGGGACCAGCGAGAGCAGGTCGTCGACCTCCACGCGCCGGGTCCGCACGACCAGGCGCGCGGGAGCGCTGGCGGCCTCGGGTCCGGCGGGGTTGGTCACGACGTGCCAGCCTACTCGTGGGAGAGTGAGCCGGTGAGCCGAGCCGGACTGGACAAGGACCCCCACGCGGTCGCGCGCATGTTCGACCAGGTTGCCGCGCGCTACGACCTCACCAACGATGTCTTGTCGCTCGGCCAGGACCGCCGCTGGCGCCGGGCCGTGGTCGGCCTGGTCGTGCCGCGACCCGGTGAGCGCATCCTCGATCTGGCCGCCGGCACCGGCACCTCCAGCAAGCCGTTCGCCGACGCCGGAGCGTGGGTCGTGCCGTGCGACTTCTCGCTGGGCATGCTGCAGGTGGGCAAGGGCCAGTACCCGGACCTGCCCTTCACCGCCGGCGACGGGATGCGGCTGCCGTTCGCGGACGACTCCTTCGACGCGGTGACGATCTCCTTCGGGCTGCGCAACATCCACGATCCCGTCGAGGGCCTGCGCGAGCTGCACCGGGTGACCAAGCCGGGCGGACGGATCGTGGTGTGCGAGTTCAGTACGCCGACGTGGACGCCGTTCCGGTCGATCTACCAGAACTACCTCATGCGGGCGCTGCCCCCGATTGCGCGCCGCGTCTCGTCCAATCCGGAGTCCTACGTGTACCTGGCCGAGTCGATCCGCGCCTGGCCGGACCAGAAGGGCCTTGCCCTGCGCATGGTCGAGGCAGGCTGGGGCCGCGTCGAGTGGCACAACCTCTCCGGCGGCATCGTCGCCCTGCACCACTCCGTCAAACCCGCCTGACGGCTTCCTCCCTTGGTGCGCGTGGGGTGCGAGGAACGAGCGGCCTCGAAGGGCGCACTGGAGGCACCTCCCGCTTGCGGGGGGCAATGACGGGTTCGGCCCATCCGCGCCATCTCTTAGTGTGACCTAAGCAACACATGGACCCCGGCCGGGCGTAGCGTGGGAACCGGTAGCGATGTGAGGCGTTTCACAGTGCCGCCGGCCATCCGACCGAAGCCCTGCGGGAGGTGACATGAACGTGTACACGCCGATCCTCGTGCTGGGTGCCCTCGCCGCCGGGTTCGCCGTCTTCAGCGTCGCCATCGCGCCGCTCACCGGACCGCGCCGCTACAACCGGGCCAAGCTCGACCGCTACGAATCGGGCATCAGCCCCAGTCCACTGCCCGACGGTGGCGGCAAGGTCAGCGTCAAATACTTCTTCACCGCGATGATGTTCATCGTCTTCGACATCGAGATCGTCTTCCTCTACCCCTTCGCGGTCGCCTTCGACCGGCTCACGTGGTTCGCGGTGTTCGCGGTGCTGCTGTTCCTGGTCAACCTCACCATCGTCTACGCCTACGAGTGGCGGCGCGGCGGAATGGAGTGGACCTGATGGGCCTGGAAGAGAAGCTGCCGAGCGGCGTCCTGCTGTCGACGGTCGAGGGCCTGGCGGGGTACATGCGCAAGGCGTCCTTCTGGCCGGCGACCTTCGGCCTGGCCTGCTGCGCCATCGAGATGATGACCTTCGGCGCGCCGCGCTTCGACTCCTCGCGCTTCGGCATGGAGGTGTTCCGGCCGAGTCCGCGCCAGGCCGACCTGATGATCGTCGCGGGCCGGGTCAGCAACAAGATGGCCCCGGTCCTGCGGCAGATCTACGACCAGATGGCCGAGCCGAAGTACGTGCTCGCGATGGGCGTGTGCGCCAGCTCGGGCGGCATGTTCAACAACTACGCCATCGTGCAGGGGGTCGATCACATCGTCCCGGTCGACATGTACCTGCCGGGTTGTCCGCCGCGCCCGGAGATGCTGATCGACGCGGTGTTGAAACTGCACGACAAGGTTCAGCACGCCAAGCTCGGATCGCACCGCGAAGCCGAGGTGCGCGAGCAGGAGGCCGCCGCGCTCGCCGCCGCCCCGACCTCGGCGATGAAAGGGCTGCTGCGGTGAGCCAGTTAGTACCGGAGGGAGCCACCGAGTTGGAGGTCGTCGGCGTCCGCGAGGGTGCTTTCGGGGTGAGCGGCACGGGCGACACCAGCGGCTTCGGGGGGCTGCGCACGCCCGTCGCGATGCCGCCGGCGAGCCTGCCGCCGTACGGCGGCTGGTTCGACGAGGTGGCCGAGCACCTCGACGCGGGGGCAGGCGGTGCCGTCGAGAAGGTCGTCGTCGACCGAGGGGAGATCACCTTCCACGTCGTGCGCGACCGGTTAGCGGAGGTCGCCCGGCACCTGCGCGACGACCCGACGCTGCGCTTCGAGTTCTGCTCCTCGCTGTCGGGTGTGCATTATCCGACCGAGACCGGGCGCGAGCTGCATGTCGTCATCCATCTGCTGTCGATGAGTTTCCGGCGTCGCATCCGCCTGGAGGTAGCCGCGCCGGAGGCCGACCCGCACGTCCCCAGCATCACGCCGGTCTACCCGACCGCCGACTGGCACGAGCGGGAAGCCTGGGACATGTTCGGCATCGTCTTCGACGGTCATCCCGGCCTGACCCGCATCCTCATGCCCGACGACTGGCCCGGCCACCCGCAGCGCAAGGACTACCCGCTCGGCGGCATTGCCGTGGAGTACAAGGGTGCGGCGACCCCGGCACCGGACCAGCGGAGGTCGTACGCATGAGGGCGATGTCGGGGTCCCTTCGAGGCTCGCACCTCAGGGACCAAGCTCGCACCTCAGGGACCGAGTGCGCGCATCGCTGGCTGAGGTGCGAGGCCGCTTGCGGCCGAGCCTCGAAGCCACGGACCCGAGGGGCCGCATGAGCGCCGCTGATCCGTATGCGGGGGCTGCGGACGCGGGCAGCGGACCGGTCTTCACCGTGACCGGCCAGGACTGGGACACGATCGATCCGTCTCTGGCCGACGGGGACCAGATCGTCGTCAACATGGGTCCGCAGCACCCCTCCACCCACGGCGTGCTGCGGCTCATTGTGGAACTCGACGGCGAATCGGTCACCGACGCCCGCGCCGGCATCGGCTACCTGCACACCGGCATCGAGAAGAACATGGAGTTCCGCACCTGGACCCAGGGCGTCACGTTCTGCACCCGCATGGACTACGTCGCGCCGTTCTCCAACGAGGCTGCCTACGTGATGGCCGTCGAGCGGCTGCTCGGGATCGAGGGCCAGATCCCGCAGCGCGCCCTCGACCTGCGCATCCTCATGTTGGAACTCAACCGGATCAGCTCGCACCTGGTCTGCATCGCCACCGGCGGCATGGAGATCGGCGCGCTGACGGTGATGACCTGCGGCTTCCGCGACCGTGAGCTGATCCTCAACTGCTTCGAGGCGATCACCGGCCTGCGCATGAACCACGCCTACTTCCGCCCCGGAGGCGTCGCCCAGGACCTGCCCGACGACGGCCTGGAGCGGGTGCGCGAGACCGTGGCGACGCTCAAGAAGCGGCTGCCGGAATACGCCGCGCTGTGCAACGCGAACCCGATCTTCACGCGGCGGCTCAAGGGCGTCGGCCACCTGGAGTTGGCCGGCTGCCTCGCGCTCGGGCTGACCGGCCCGGTGCTGCGCGCGACCGGCTACGACTGGGACCTGCGCCGCACCCAGCCGTACTGGGGCTACGACGGCTACGACTTCGACGTCGTGACGTGGGACGAGCCGGACGCCTACGGCCGCTTCCGCGTGCGCCTGGACGAGATGACTCAAAGTCTGCGGATCGTTGAACAAGCCGTGGAGCGGTTGGCTGACACTCACGGTCAGCCGACGATGGTCGCGGACAAGAAGATCGCCTGGCCCGCCCGGCTCAGCGTCGGTGGCGACGGTCAGGGCAACTCCCCGGAGCACGTCGCGCACATCATGGGCGAGTCGATGGAGGCGCTGATCCACCACTTCAAGCTCGTGACCGAGGGCTTCCGGGTGCCGCCCGGTCAGGCGTACGCGGCCGTCGAGTCGCCGCGCGGCGAGATTGGCTGTCACGCGGTCTCCGACGGCGGCACCCGGCCGTATCGCGTTCACTTCCGCGACCCGTCCTTCGTCAACCTGCAGGGCACCTCGGTGATGAGCGAGGGCGGGATGATTTCCGACGTCATCGTCGCCATCGCGAGCATCGATCCCGTCATGGGGGGTGTTGACCGGTGAGTCCGCGCGACTCGCTGGCGCTCCGGAGGTCCCTTCGAGGCTCGCAAGCTCGCACCTCAGGGACCGGAATCTGCCGGTCCCCGAGCCTCGAAGGGACGCAAGGGGGTGTGCGATGAGCCGATTCGATGAGACGACCGTGGCTGAACTGCGGGAGTTGATGGGGCGGTATCCCGAGGCGCGGTCGGCGCTGTTGCCGATGCTGCATCTCGTCCAGTCCGTCGAGGGCCACGTTTCGGCCGAGGGCATCGAACTGTGCGCCGAGTTGCTCGGCCTGACCACCGCCGAGGTGTCCGGTGTCGCGACCTTCTACACGATGTACAAGCGCCGTCCGATGGGCACGCATCACGTCGGCGTCTGCACCAACACGCTGTGCGCGGTCATGGGCGGCGACGCGATCTACGAGCGCCTGTGCGACCACCTCGGTATCGGCAACGACGAGACCACCGAGGACGGCCAAATCAGCTTGGAACGCATCGAGTGCAATGCCGCCTGCGACTACGCCCCGGTGATGACCGTGAACTGGGAGTTCTTCGACCGCCAGGACCCGGTTTCGGCCGTTGGCCTGGTCGACCGGCTGTGCTCCGGCGAGGAGGTCGTCTCCCCGCGAGGCGCGACGATCACCTCCTGGCGCGAGGCCGAGCGGGTTATCGCCGGCTTCGAGGACGGCCGGGTCGACGAGGGGCCGGCCGCCGGCGACGCCTCGCTCGCGGGCCTGGAGATCGCGAACGAGCGCGGCTGGACCGCACCGGAGTCGTCCCTTCGAGGCTCGCAAGCTCGCACCTCAGGGACCGAAGCCTTGTCGCTCCCTGAGGTGCGAGCGAGGGACGAGCGAGCCTCGAAGGGAGGTCACGATGGCTGACAGGCTGACTCCTGTCCTCAGCGCCGGCTGGGCCGACGACCGGGCCTGGACGCTGGAGTCCTACACCGCTCGTGGCGGCTACCTCGCGCTCGGCACGGCGCTGTCCATGACGCCGGCCGAACTGATCGACCTCGTGAAAACTGCGGGCCTGCGCGGCCGTGGCGGCGCGGGCTTCCCGACCGGCCTGAAGTGGTCCTTCATCCCCGCCGACTCCGGCAAGCCGACGTACCTCGTGGTCAACGCCGACGAGTCCGAGCCGGGCACCTGCAAGGACATCCCGCTGATGATGGCCAGCCCGCACACGCTCGTCGAGGGCGTCATCATCGCCGCCCGGGCCATCGGCGCGCGGCAGGCCTTCGTCTACGTGCGCGGGGAGGTGCTGCACGTGATCCGCCGGCTGCGCGCGGCCGTGCGCGAGGCGTATGCGGCCGGGTATCTCGGCGAGCGCACGGGCGTCGATCTCGTCATCCACGCCGGTGCCGGGGCCTACATCTGCGGCGAGGAGACCGCGCTGCTCGACTCGCTCGAAGGCCGCCGCGGTCAGCCGCGCCTGCGCCCGCCGTTCCCGGCTGTCGAGGGCTTGTACGCCTGCCCGACCGTTATCAACAACGTCGAGTCCATCGCCTCGGTGCCGGCCATCGTCAACGGCGGGGCTGAGTGGTTCACCTCGATGGGCACCTCGACGTCCCCCGGTTTCACGCTGTATTCGCTCTCGGGCCACGTGAAGCGCCCCGGCCAATACGAGGCACCGCTCGGCATCACGCTGCGCGAACTGCTGGACCTCGGCGGCGGCATGCGGGACGGCTCGCGGCTGAAGTTCTGGACCCCCGGAGGCTCCTCGACGCCGATCCTCACCGCCGATCACTTGGACATCCCGCTCGACTACGAGGGTGTCGGTGCGGCCGGCTCGATGCTGGGCACCAAGGCGCTGCAGGTCTTCGACCAGACCACCTCGGTCGTGCGGTGCGTGCTGCGCTGGACGGAGTTCTACAAGCACGAGTCCTGCGGCAAATGCACGCCGTGTCGTGAGGGCACCTGGTGGCTCGTGCAGGTGCTGCGCCGACTCGACTCGGGGCAGGGCCGCGAGGGCGACATCGACCTGCTGCTGGAGCTGTGCGGCAACATCCTCGGCCGTTCGTTCTGCGCGCTCGGTGACGGCGCGACCAGCCCGATTACCTCGGGCATCGCGCACTTCCGCTCCGAGTTCGAGGCCGGCATGCGCACCCCGTTGGCCGAGCTGTTCCCGCCTGCGGCCTCGACCCTGTTTGCCGCTGAGGGGGTGGGCGCGTGATGTCCCTTCGAGGCTCCTCGCTGCGCTCGTCGCGCCTCAGGGACCGGGTGGCCCGGTCATTGAGGCGCGAGCGTGCGAGTGGGGGCACCTCCCGCTTGCGGGGGATCGAAATGACCTCCACGATCTCGGGGAGGTCACGCCATGACCGTTGAGGCCACGCCGCAGACCCAGGCACCCGTCGAACTGGTGACCGTCACCATCGATGACATTAGCGTCAGCGTGCCGAAGGGGACCCTCGTGATCCGCGCGGCCGAGCTGATCGGCGTCGACATCCCGCGCTTCTGCGACCACCCGCTGCTCGATCCGGTCGGTGCGTGCCGCCAGTGCCTCGTCGACGTGCCCGACGCGGGCAACGGCCGGGGCTTCCCCAAGCCGCAGGCGTCCTGCACGCTGGAGGTCGCCCCCGGCATGGTCGTGCGCACCCACCTCACCTCCGAGGTCGCGGCCGCCGCGCAGCGCGGCACGATGGAGTTCCTGCTGGTCAACCATCCGCTCGACTGTCCCGTCTGCGACAAGGGCGGGGAGTGCCCCCTGCAGAACCAGGCGATGAGCCACGGGCGCACCGAGGGCCGGTTCGCCGAGGCCAAGCGCACCTTCGCCAAGCCGGTCCCGGTCTCGGCGCAGGTGCTCCTCGACCGCGAGCGGTGCGTGCTATGCGCCCGCTGCACCCGATTCTCCGAGCAGGTCGCCGGTGACCCGTTTATCGCGCTGGTCGAGCGAGGTGCCCAGCAGCAGATCGGTACCGGTCCCGACGCCCCCTTCCAGTCCTACTTCTCCGGCAACACGATCCAGATCTGCCCCGTCGGAGCGCTGACCAGCGCCGACTACCGCTTCCGCTCGCGGCCCTTCGACCTCGTCTCGGTGCCGTCGGTGGCCGAGCACGACGCCTGCGGTGCGGCGATCCGCGTCGACCACCGCCGCGGCCGGGTCCTGCGCCGCCTCGCCGGGGACGACCCGCAGGTCAACGAGGAGTGGATCAGCGACAAGGACCGCTTCGCCTTCACCTGGTCACGTCAGGACGACCGCCTGCGCACCCCCCTCGTCCGCGACGAGAGCGGGGAGTTGCGGCCGATGTCGTGGCCGGGGGCGTTGGCCGTCGCCGGCCGCCTGCTGGAGTCGGTGCGCGGCGCGGTCGGGGTGTTGCCGGGCGGCCGCCTGACCTTGGAGGACGCCCACGGGTGGAGCGCCTTCGCCCGCATCGCGCTCGGCACCAACGACGTCGACTTCCGTTCGCGGGCCATCGGCCCGGAGGAGGCCGACTTCCTCGCCGCGCGCGTCGCCGGTTCGGGCCTCGGTCCCACCTATGCCGATCTGGACCGGGCGCGGCGCGTCGTGCTGGTCGCGCTGGAACCGGAGGACGAGGCGGCCACGCTCTTCCTGCGGTTGCGTCGAGCGGTGCGCCGGCGCGGCTTGCGGGTCGTGACCGTCGCCAGTCACCGCAGCCGCGGTTCGGTCAAACTCGGCGCGGAGCTGGTCCAGGCCGTGCCGGGCCAGGAGGCGGCGGCCCTCGCCGCCCTCGGCCTCGGACCCGGCGATGTCGTGCTCGCCGGGGAGCGTGCGGCGCTGGTGCCCGGCCTGCTGGCCCTGCTGAGCGATCTCGACGGCGTTCCGGTCGCCTGGGTGCCGCGCCGGGCCGGGGACCGTGCGGCGGTCGAGGCCGGACTGCTGCCCAACCTGCTGCCCGGTGGGCGTCCGGTCGCCTCGGCCGAGGCCCGCGCCGATCTGGCCGCCGGGTGGGGCGGGGCCGTCATTCCCCGGACCCGCGGCCGCGACACCGCCGGGATCGTGGAGGCAGTCGCCGACCGCAGCCTGCTCGGCCTGCTCGTCGGCGGGGTCGAGATCGCCGACCTTCCCGATCCGTCTCGGGCGCGCGCGGCGCTGACGGCGGCCGATGTCGTCGTGAGCCTGGAAGTGCGCCGCAGTGAGGTCACCGACCATGCCCACGTGGTCCTTCCGGTGGCGCCGCCGGCGGAGAAGTCCGGCACCTTCGTCACCTGGGAGGGACGCCGCCGGGGCTTCGAGGCGGCGCTGGGCGAGCCGGGGTCGCTCCCGGACGTGCGGGTGCTGGCCGGGATCGCCGAGGAGATGGGGTGCCCGCTCGGCTTCCGCGCCACCGCCGAGGCCCTGGCCGACCACGAGGCGTTCGGAGCGTGGGACGGCGCGCGGGCCGAGGGCCCGTCCTCGGCGATGCGCGCCCCCGAACGTCTGGCACCGGGGCACGTCGTCGTGGCCACCTGGCGTCAACTCGTCGACGACGGCCGTAGCCAGGACGGGCAGCCGGAGTATCGCGCCACCGCCCGGCCGGCCGTCGCGCTGGCGAGCGCCGGTACCTGGGAGGCGCTCGGCGTGACGCCCGGCGGCAGCGTCCGGCTTGCCGGCGGCGCGACCTTCCCGGCGCGGGTCGGCGACCTTCCCGACGGGGTCGTGTGGGTGCCGGGCAACAACGGGGTCAACCTGCGCGAACTCGGCCTCGGCCACGGCAGTGTTGTGGCTGCGGAGGCTGGTCCCTTCGAGGCTCCTCGTTCCTCGTCGCACCTCAGGGGTCGGCCAGACTCCGGTCCCCGAGCCTCGAAGGGACGTACACCGGAGGCCGGCGATGAGTGAGGCGTTCGGGAGCGAGCCGTTCTGGGTGGTCGCGCTCAAGGCGACGCTGATCTTCGTGATTCTCGTGGTCTACACGCTGTTCAACATCTGGTTCGAGCGCCGTGTCGTCGCGCGCATGCAGCACCGCGTCGGCCCCAACGTCCACGGCCCGTTCGGCCTGCTGCAGAGCCTGGCCGACGGCGTGAAACTCGCGCTCAAGGAGGACCTGATCGTCAAGGCGGCCGACAAGATCGTCTACGTCCTCGCGCCGATCCTCGCCACGATCCCGGCTTTCCTCGCCTGGGCGGTCATGCCGTTCGGCCCCGAGGTGCGCATCCCCTTCACCGACACCGTCACGCCGCTGCAACTGACCGACATGCCGGTAGCGGTCCTGTACGTCCTCGCGGTCACCTCCATCGGCGTCTACGGGATCGTGCTCGCCGGGTGGTCGTCGGGTTCGACGTACGCGCTGCTCGGCGGCCTGCGCTCCAGCGCTCAAGTCATCAGTTACGAGGTGGCGATGGGGCTGAGTTTCGTCACCGTTTTCCTCTACGCGGGCACGATGTCGACCTCCGAGATCGTCGCCGCGCAGGCCGACCTGTGGTACTTCGTGCCGCTGCTGCCGTCCTTCGTCGTCTACGTCATCGCGATGGTCGGCGAGACGAACCGCGCGCCCTTCGACCTGCCGGAGGCCGAGGGTGAACTCGTCGGCGGCTTCCACACCGAGTACTCGTCGCTGAAGTTCGCGCTGTTCTTCCTGGCCGAGTACATCAACATGGTCACGGTCTCGGCGCTGGCCACCACGCTGTTCCTCGGCGGCTGGCGCGCGCCGTTCGGCCTGGCGCAGGTGTGGGAGAGTGCCAACTCCGGGTACTGGCCGGTGCTGTGGTTCCTCGGCAAGACGCTCGGCTTCATCTTCGTGTTCATCTGGCTGCGCGGCACCCTGCCGCGGATGCGCTACGACCAGTTCATGGCCTTCGGCTGGAAGATCCTCATCCCGGTCTCGCTGGCGTGGATCTTCGTCGTCATCGTGTTGCGCAAGGCGGTGCTCGACGGCTCGGTCGATGCCTCGGTGGTCGACTGGGCGGGGGTTGCCGTCGCACTGGCGCTGCTCGCGGTCATCGCGCTGCGGCGCAACAAGCCCACGCCGCCGCGTCCCGACCCGGCCACCGGATCGGCCGCCGACGGCTATCCCGTCCCCCTCCGCTACGAGGAGAAGGAGGAGGTGGCATGAGCATCAAGGGCAATGTCTGGGATCCCGTGGCAGGCTTCGGCGTGACCTTCCGGACGATGTTCAAAAAGGTCGTCACCGAGCAGTACCCGTTTGAGAAGGTGCCCACGGCACCGCGTTTCCACGGCCGCCATCAGCTCAACCGCTGGCCCGACGGCCTGGAGAAGTGCGTCGGCTGCGAGCTGTGCGCCTGGGCCTGCCCGGCCGATGCCATCTACGTCGAGGGCGCGGCCAACACCGACGAGGAGCGGTTCAGTCCGGGGGAGCGGTACGGGCGCGTCTACCAGATCAACTACCTGCGCTGCATCCTGTGCGGGCTGTGCATCGAGGCCTGCCCGACCCGCGCGCTGACGATGACCAACGAGTACGAGTTGGCCGACGACAACCGCGCCGACCTGATCTACGAGAAGTCCGACCTGCTCGCGCCGCTGCTGCCGGGCATGACCGAGCCGCCGCACGCGATGCTTCTCAGCGATGACCACCACGATTACTACCGGGGCAAGACCCTCCCCCTCGTGGAGCGTGACGAATGAGCGCGTGGAGGAACCGCTCCCTGAGGCGCGAGGAGCGCAGCGACGAGCCTCGAAGGGTGCTGCCGCCGTTCATTTCGAGGCTCGCAGGCTCGCACCTCAATGAATGGGGGGTGAACCCATGAGCGCGTTCGGGGTGGTGGCGCCGGTCATCGTGATCGCCGCGCTCGGGCTGATCTTCGTTCGCAAGGCCGTCCACGCGGCGCTGTGCCTGGCGGTGGTGATGATCGGCCTGGCAGTGCTGTACGCCGCCAACGGGGCACCGTTCCTGTTCGCGGTGCAGATCATCGTCTACACCGGCGCGATCATGATGCTCTTCCTCTTCGTGGTGATGCTCGTCGGCGTGGAGTCCGGGCCGCAGGCACTCACCGAGCCGTTGCCGCTGCAGCGGGTCGCGGCCACGCTGGTCGGCCTGGGATTCGGCGCGTTGCTCGTGATCGGCGTCGCGCAGGCGGCCGCCGGCGGTTTCTCGGCCCAGGTCTCGGCCGTCGAGGACGAGAACGTCGAAGGTTTGGCAGCCCTGATGTTCGGTCCGTACATGCTCGCCTTCCAGTTCACTGCGGCCCTGCTGGTGACGGCGGTGCTCGGGGCGATGGTGCTCGCGCATCGTGAACGGCTGAGGCCGGTGCCGACGCAGGCGGAGTTGGCCGCGCGGCGCATCCGGGACTTCGGCGAGTCCGGCAAACATCCGGGCAACGCACCGACCCCCGGCGTCTACGCCCGGCACAACGCCGTGGACGCGCCGGCCCTGCTGCCCGACGGCACGCCGCTGGAGTCGTCGGTGCCGGGCAGCCTGGTGCGCCGCGGCCAGGTGATCGACCCGCCCCACGGTGGGTCCCTTCGAGGCTCGCAAGCTCGCACCTCAGGGACCGGTGAGGAGGCGGACGATGAGTGATCTGCTGAGCCTGTCGGTGATCCTGTTCACCATCGGCGCGGTCGGCGTCCTCGTGCGCCGCAATGCACTGATCGTCTTCATGTGCGTCGAACTCATGCTCAACGCCGCCAACCTCGCGTTCGTCGCCTTCTCGCGCGAGCACGGCACCCTCGACGGACAGCTCGCGGCCTTCTTCGTCATGGTCGTGGCCGCAGCGGAGGTCGTCGTCGGCCTGGCGATCATCATCGCCGTCCACCGCTCCCGCGGCTCGATCAGTCTCGACGAGGTCAGGCAGGTGCGCGGATGATCCTGTGGCCGTTGATCGCCGCCCCCGCGCTCGGGGCCGCGCTGCTGCTCACCTGGGGCAAGGAATCAGACCGCTTCGGTCACCTCATCGCCACGGCCGCCTCGGCGGTGTCCTTCGGCTGGGGCGTGTGGCTGTTCGTCGGCCTGCTGAGCCGCGACGCCCACGACCGGACGGTGAGCGAGGCGCTGTTCACCTGGTTTTCCACGGGCGAGTTCCACGTCGAGATGTCCTTCGTCTACGACCCGCTGGCGGCGGTGTTCGTGCTGCTCATCACGGGTGTCGGCACGCTGATCCACGTCTACTCCATCGGCTACATGGCCCACGACGAACGACGGCGGCGCTTCTTCGCCTTCCTCAACCTGTTCGTCGCGGCGATGCTCGTGCTGGTGCTCGCGGGCGACTACCTGGTGCTGTTCCTCGGCTGGGAGGGCGTCGGTCTCGCGTCGTACCTGCTGATCGGTTTCTGGCAGCACAAGTCCTCGGCGGCGGCCGCCGCGCAGAAAGCCTTCGTCGTCAACCGGGTCGGCGACGTCGGCATGGCGCTGGCGATCATGCTGATGTTCGCCGAGTTCGGCACGACCGAGATCGCCGCCGTAGCCGATTCGGTGCCCGGTACTGCGGCGACCACGATCACGGCGCTCGGTCTGCTCCTGCTGCTGGGTGCGTGCGGCAAGTCCGCGCAGGTCCCGCTGCAGAGTTGGCTGCTCGACGCGATGGAGGGTCCGACCCCGGTCTCGGCGCTGATCCACGCCGCAACGATGGTCACTGCAGGCGTGTACCTCGTCGTGCGCAGCCACGCGATCTTCGACGCCTCGCCGGCCGCGCGCACGGCCGTCGTGATCGTGGGCCTGGTGACGCTGCTGGCCGGTGCGATCATCGGCTGCGCCAAGGACGACATCAAGAAGGCGCTCGCCGGATCGACCATGAGCCAGATCGGCTACATGATGCTCGCCGCCGGCCTCGGCCCGGCCGGTTACGCCTTCGCGATCTTCCACCTGCTCACCCACGGCTTCTTCAAGGCGAACATGTTCCTCGGTGCCGGATCGGTCATGCACGCGATGGGCGATGACGTCGACATGCGTCACTACGGGGCGCTGGCGCGGGCGCTGCCGGTCACCTTCGCCACCTTCGGACTCGGTTACCTGGCGATCATCGGATTCCCCGGATTCTCGGGATTTTTCAGCAAGGACAGGATCATCGAGGCCGCGCTCGCCCATGACGTCTGGATCGGCCTGGCCACGGTGCTCGGTGCCGGTGTCACCGCCTTCTACATGACCCGGCTCATGGCGATGACCTTCGCGGGCCGTCGCCGCTGGCGCGAGCAGGTGCATCCGCACGAGTCGCCGGCCACGATGACCGTGCCGTTGGTGGTCCTGGCGGCGGCTTCCGTGCTGGGCGGCGCGCTGCTCCTCGGCGACTGGATCACCGACTGGCTCCGGCCGGTCGTGGGCCACCCTGCACATCGCGAAGGACATCACGACGTCGTGATCGCCGGCAGCGCATGGTCGCCGCTGGCGGTCTCCGGCCTGGTCACCGGCGTCGTGGCGCTCGGCGTCCTGACGGCCTGGCTGACGTACGGCCGCCGCGAAGTCGCCGACACCGCGCCGGAGAAGGTTTCGATCCTGACCCGCGCCGCGCGGGCCGACCTCTACGGCGACGCGATCAACGCCTGGGTCGTGGTCCGCCCTGTGACCGCCCTCGCGCGCGGCATCGCCCGGTTCGACCGCGCCGGGCTGCACGGCGCCATCACCGGAGTCGCCGGCCTGATCGGGGAGGGGGCCGCCGGGATGCGCACGTGGCAGAACGGCTTCGTGCGCAGTTACGCGCTGACGATCCTCGCCGGGGCGCTCGTCGTCGCCCTGAGCCTGCTGGTGGTGATCTGGCGATGATCTCCGTCCTGGTTCTGACACCGCTCGTCGGTGCCTTGGCCGTCACCGCTCTGCCGCGCCGCAGCCGCGCCGAGCAGCAGCGCGCGCGGCACGTCGCCCTCGGCGCGAGCCTGGCGGCCCTCGGCGTCGCGTTCGCGGTCGCGGCACGTTTCGACCTCGACGCGGGCGGAACCCAGATGCTCGCCGAGCACCGCTGGATCGAGCCGCTCGGTGCCTGGTACGCGGTCGGGGTCGACGGCATCGCGCTGCTGCTCGTCCTGCTCACCGCGATCCTCACCCCGGTCGTCATCCTCGCCTCCTACCGCGACGAGCTGCCCGGCCGCCGCAGCGCCAACTCCTACGTCGCCTACATGCTGGTGCTGGAGGCGTTGGCGTTCCTCGTGTTCTGTGCCCAGGACGCTTTCTTGTTCTACGTGGCCTTCGAGGCGACCCTCGTGCCGATCTACTTCCTCATCGGCTCCTACGGCGGCCCCGGCAGGCGCAAGGCCGCCACGACCTTCCTGCTGTACAACCTGCTGGGCGGACTGCTCATGCTGGCGGCGGTCGTCGGGCTGTACGTCGTGTCGTCCGACGCCGGGGAGCCGAGTTACCGGCTGGCCGACCTGGCCGCGCTGCCGATGGGCGATGGCACCGAGCGGCTGCTGTTCGCCGGCTTCATGGCGGCGTTCTGCATCAAGGCACCGCTGTGGCCGTTCCACACCTGGCTGCCGGAGGCGGCGGCGTCGGCGACCCCGGCGACCTCGGTGCTCATGGTCAGCGTCATCGACAAGGTAGGCACCTTCGGCATGATCCGCTGGGGGCTGGGGCTGTTCCCCGGCGCGGCCGACTGGGCCTCGCCGACGATCATGGCGCTCGCGGTCGTCAGCATCCTCTACGGCGCGCTGGCGGCCATCGGATCGAGCGACCTCCGCCGGCTCGTCGCCTACACCTCGGTATCGCACTTCGGCTTCATCATCCTCGGCATCTTCGCCTTCACGCAGACCTCGATGGCTGGATCGGCGCTGTACATGTTCAACCACGGCCTGTCGACCGCCGCGCTGTTCCTCGTGACCGGCGTGATGATCGCGCGGCGCGGCTCGGCCGAGATCGGGGACTTCGGCGGTGTGCAGAAGATCGCTCCGGTGATGTCGGGGGTGCTGCTCGTCGCGGGCCTGTCGAGCCTGTCGCTGCCGGGCCTGGCACCGTTCGTCAGTGAGTTCCTCGTGCTGGCCGGGACGTTCACCGTCTCGGTGCCGCTGGCCGCTGCGGCCACGCTCGGCATCGTCCTGGCTGCGGTTTACGTGCTGGTGCTGTACCGGCGCACGATGACCGGGCCGCTGACCGAGCAGGCGCGCGGGGTCACCGAGCTGACGCCGCGCGAGATCGCCGCCCTGACGCCGCTGGTGGTCGTCATCATCGGGCTGGGCCTGTTCCCGCAGCCGATACTCGACCTGGTGGGTCCGGCCGTGGCCGTCGTCGTAGGAGGGCTGCCGTGATCCCCGCTCCCGATCTCGACTACGCGCTACTCGCTCCGCTGCTCCTCGTGGCGGCCGGCGCGCTGGCCGGGGTGCTGATCGAGGCCTTCTGCCCGCGCGGCCCGCGATTCGCGGTGCAGGCCGGACTCGCGTTCGCGGTGAGCCTGGTCGCGCTGGCCGCGAGCGTCGCCGTGTACGCCGGCGGCGGCTTCGGCCCGGCCGACCAGCCGGGTCGCACTGTGCTCGCCGACCGGGCCGCCGTGCTGACCTGGATCGCGCTGTCGGCCTTCGCGCTGCTCGGTGTCGCGCTGTTCGCCGACCGCCGTGCCGACGGCGGGCTGAGCGCCTTCACCGGCCGGGCCGCCGACCGCCCCGGTTCGGACGAGGAGGCCGAGGCGCTGCGCGAGCGGATCGAGCACACGGAGGTCTTCCCGCTCGGCCTGTTCGCGCTGCTCGGCATGATGCTGTTCGCGGCCAGCGCCGACCTGCTGACGATGTTCGTCGCGCTCGAAGTCCTGAGCCTGCCGCTGTACCTGCTGTGCGGGCTGGCCCGGAGGCGCCGGCTGTGGAGCCAGGAGGCGGCCCTGAAGTACTTCGTGCTCGGGGCGTTCAGTTCGGCGTTCTTCCTCTACGGTGCCGCGCTGGCCTACGGCTACTCCGGCTCGTTCGCCCTCGACGGGCTGGGCGCGCCCGGCGGCGAGGCCGAACTGCGCGTCGCGGCCCTCGCGCTGATGGCCGTCGGGCTGCTGTTCAAGGTCGGTGCCGTGCCGTTCCACGCCTGGACGCCCGACGTCTACGTGGGCGCGCCGACCCCCGTCACCGCGTTCATGGCCGCTGG
The DNA here is from genome assembly GCF_047607065.1 of Aeromicrobium sp. Lineage (GTDB taxonomy): Bacteria > Actinomycetota > Actinomycetes > Propionibacteriales > Nocardioidaceae > Aeromicrobium. The sequence goes on along the minus strand of NZ_JASGDU010000044.1, from coordinate 16,425 downwards.
AACGAAGGCCGCCGCTTTCGTGGCGCTGATGCGCGTGTTGTTCGCGGCCGCCGAGACCGACTGGAAGCCGCTCGTCGCGGTGATCGCGACGACCACCATGCTCGTCGGGTCGCTGCTGGCCATCGCCCAGAGCGACGTCAAGCGTATGCTCGCGTACTCGTCGGTCGCCCATGCCGGATTCGTGCTGACCGGAGTGCTCGACGGCGACGCAGCCGGGGTGCTGTTCTACCTGCTGGCCTACGGCCTGGCCTCGATGGGTGCCTTCGCGGTCGTGGCGCTGGTGCGCGACGCCGGCGGCGAGGCGACGGCTGCGGCGCGCTGGGCGGGCCTGGGCCGGGAGAGTCCGGTGCTGGGCGTGAGCTTCGCGGTCTTCATGCTGTCCTTCGCCGGCATCCCGCTGACCGGCGGCTTCATCGGCAAATGGGCGGTCTTCGCCGAGGCGGCGAGCGCGGGATACGCCTGGCTCGTGGTGCTCGGCGTCCTGCTGAGCGCGGTGGCGGCGTTCTTCTACGTCCGCATGATCTCGGTGGTGTTCTTCGCCGATCCGGACGCGCTGACCGTGGCCTCGGGCGCGCGGCTGACCACGGGTGTCGTCGTGCTGGCCGCCGTCGGTACGGTGATCCTCGGCATCGTCCCCGGCCCTGTGCTTGAGTTGGTGCAGCAAGCAGGCTCCCTCGTGCCGTGAGGGTGCCGTCTACGTCCCTGGAGGAATCCGTGCAGACCTCGTCAGCGCTGCCCTTCGCGGTCGCCGATCCGGCCCTGGAGGCGCGGGTGGTCGCGGGCGTGTCGGAGATCGAGCGCCAGCTCGCCGACGCCGCGCATTCGGACGAGCCGTTCGTCGCCGAGGCCGCCTCGCACCTGCTGCGCGCGGGGGGCAAGCGGTTCCGGCCGCTGCTCGTCGCCCTGGCTGCGGAGTTCGGAGACCCTGCCGCACCGGGTGTCGTGCCGTCGGCGGTCGTCGTCGAACTGACCCACCTGGCCACGCTCTACCACGACGATGTGATGGACGAGGCCGACAAGCGGCGCGGCGCGGACAGCGCCAACGCCCGTTGGGACAACACCCTGGCCATCCTCGTCGGGGACTTCCTGTTCGCGCAGGCTTCGCAGATCGTCGCCTCGCTCGGCCCGGAGGCGGTCCGCATCCAGGCGCGGACCTTCTCGCGCCTCGTGCAGGGGCAGATCCGCGAGACCATCGGCCCCGGCGAGGCCGACCCGCTGCGGCACTATCTGGACGTCGTGGCCGACAAGACCGGCTCGCTGATCGCCACTGCAGCGCGTTTCGGCGCGATGATGGCCGCCGCGCCGGTCGAGGTGGAGCGGGCGCTGACCGAGTTCGGCGAGCGCATCGGCACGGCCTTCCAGTTGCGCGACGACATCATCGACATCGCCAGCGAGACCGGGGAGTCCGGCAAGACGCCCGGCACCGACCTGCGCGAGGGCGTGCCGACGCTGCCGGTGCTCCTCGCCTTGCAGTCCGATGATCCGGCCGATGCCCGCCTGCGCGAGTTGCTGGGCAAGCCGCTGGTCGACGACGCCGAGCACGCCGAGGCGCTGGCGGCGCTGCGTGCGCACTCCGCGATGGATGCCGCGCGCGCCTACGTCCAGGCCGAGGCCGACGCGGCCCGCGCCCTGCTGCACGGCCTGCCTGACATCTCCGCCCGCGCTGCCCTCGAACAACTCTGCGACGCCGTCGCCACCCGCCTCGGCTGAGGCCGCTTCGGGAAGGCTTTCGATCAACTGTTCGATTTTGTGGCCTGGTCGTCATCTACTGCGGTACGGTCGTGAAGTGAGATCAGTGGAGTTGTTCGCCGGTGCCGGAGGCTTGGCTTTAGGCTGCGGTTTGGCCGGATTTGAGCCTGCGATGGTGGCCGAATGGGACCATTGGGCGTGTGACACGGTCCGTGGGAACCGTGAGCGGGGCTATCCGCTGGTAGCAGGGTGGGATGTCCACGAGGGCGATGTGCGCGATGTTGATTGGTCGTCGTTCGGCGACATCGACTTGGTGGCGGGCGGGCCTCCTTGCCAGCCGTTCTCGATGGGGGGCAAGGCGCGGGCCGCCGATGACCAGCGCGATATGTTCCCGGCGACGGCTGAGGTGATTCGTCAGCTTCGGCCCCGAGCATTCATCATCGAGAATGTCAGAGGACTCACGCGCCCGGCTTTTGCCAACTACTACGACTACATTCAGGCCCGCTTGAGGTTTCCGGAACTTTCCGCCAAGCAGGGGGAGTCGTGGACGGAGCACCACGCTCGGCTGCAAGCAGAACTGACCACGGCGGCGCACGGGATGCTCGAGTATCGAGTCATTCCGACTCTGGTCAACGCGGCCGACTACGGCGTGCCGCAACAGCGGTGGCGGGTTTTCCTCGTCGGCTTCCGTGCCGACGTGAACGCGGAATGGTCCTTCCCGGCGGCGACACACACCTCCGACGCGCTGGTGTACGACCAATGGGTCTCAGGCGAGTACTGGGACCGGCTGCGGGTGTCGCGCGCGAAGCGACCGGAGCCGACGGAGCGACAGCTCTCACGTGCGCGACAACTGGACGGCGGCTTGATCGCGCCGGTGGGTAAGCCGTGGCGCACTGTCCGAGAAGCCGTGGAGGGGCTTCCTGAGCCGACGGAGAACGGCAGTCGCCGCTACCTCAACCACGTGTTGCGTCCCGGCGCGCGGTCCTATCCGGGGCACACCGGTTCGCCTCTCGATCTGCCGTCGAAGGCGCTGAAAGCCGGCGATCATGGTGTGCCGGGCGGTGAGAACATGCTGCGTCGGCCAGACGGCACGGTGCGTTACTTCACGGTGCGTGAGGCCGCTCGTTTGCAGACCTTCCCCGATGCGTACGAACTCCACGGATCATGGACTGAAGCGATGCGGCAACTGGGCAACGCCGTCCCCGTCCGATTGGCGCAGATCGTCGCAGGGTCGGTGCGCACGCACCTAGAGTTGGCGACGGTGCGTGCCGCCGTCGAAGCTCGCGCGTGGAGACGAAACGATCCGGCGGCGTGACGGCGTTCAATCCTCTCGACATGGAGAACCTCGCCACAAGCATCGCCAGCAAGTTGTTGCAGACGCCCGCCGTCACATCCACTGACATCGGAGACTTCCGAGGCGCTGGTGTCTACGCGATCTACTACCGGGGGTCCTTCCCCGCCTACGCTCCATTGGTAGACGAGGCTGCGCATGATGTGGCGATCTATGTCGGGAAGGCCGTCCCCGGAGGCGCGCGTAAAGGCATTGCGGTGGATGTGACAGCGCGAACGAAGGCGTTGCGCGACAGGCTGCGAGAGCACGTGAAGAGCATCGGCCACACCGAGAACCTGAACATCGAAGATTTTCGTTTCCGTTATCTCGTCGTCGAGCCGATCTGGATCCCTCTCGGCGAGTCGGCGATGATCCAGCATTCTCAACCCGTGTGGAACACGCTGGTGGAAGGTTTCGGGAACCACGATCCAGGCACCGGTCGCCGTGCAGGTGTGAAGTCGCGGTGGGACACGCTGCATCCGGGCCGCCCGTGGGCTGTCAACTTCCCCGATCGCCATGAAACTGCGGGTCGGATCGCCGACGAGGCCCTGGAGTATCTCCGTTCTCGGCTCGCTTGACTCCTCTGGTCGTCGCAAGACGAGTTGTTCGGGAGATCGATCAACTGGCGCTCGGGTCAGCCGACGAGGCGGAGGCGGCGGGCGGCGATCCGCAGGCGGACCGACTGGCCCCAGCCGATGCTGAGCGCGTCGGATTCGATGCCGTCGCCGAAGGCCACGAGACGGTCCGACTGCGCGACGACCTCCACCTGGCCGCGGGTGAGTTCCCCGGCGGTCAGGTCGGTCCCGGTCACCGGTGAGGGCCACGCCTCGCGGACGAACCACAGCAGGCGCTCCTCGCCCGGATCGGGCATGGTCAGCGTGCTCTGCCGTTCGCGGGCGATGGAACTGCACCAGCCGGTCGCCCCGGTGCCGGTTGAGACGATGAGGCCCGACGAGGACTGCTGTTCGGCCGCGCCGGAGGGCGTGGTGAGGGTGTAGCGGGCGCTCTGATGGGAGGGATGCCCGAGGAAGACCTCGTTGAGCGCGAGCAGCCGTTGCCCGTCGTCGAGCACCGCCTCGGCCATCGTGCGCTCGCTGATCGCGTCGTGGGCGCGCAGCAGGTCGGCGACGTCTGCGGCGGCGTGGGTGACCAGCGCCCCGGCGTTGCGGCCCGGCTCGGGGTCGATGCCGACGACGGGCTGGCCGTCGAGGTACTTGGCGACGTTCGCCACGAGGCCGTCCTGGCCGACGACTACCACGATGTCATCGGGTCCGAACAGGAATCGGTCGATGTCGCCGCGTTCCAGCAGGCCGCGACGCCAGTCGACCGGGATCGCCGCAGCGACCCGTTCGAGGGCGGCGGCGGTCGCCCGGTGCCGGTCCTCGACCTCGGCCAGATCGCGCCCGCGGGTGGACAGGAAGAACGCCGCCTGGCCGCGCGTGCCGTGCCGGGCGATCAGTTCGTCGAGTTCGCTGCGGCGGTGGACCACGACGACCCGTGGCGCTGAGGACATGGCTTACTCCTTCGGTGCGACGCCGAACTTTGCCAGCGCGTTGCTCAGCAGATCGGGTGTCAGCACCAGCGTCTCGATGTTCGGCAGGTGAGCGGCCAGTTCCTTCAGCGCCAGGCCCAGCAGCACCGCCTCGGGCAGGTCGCGGTAGACCGCGACGCGCGCCGCCTCGCCGTCGGCCTCGGCCTGGCCGGTCAGGCGGGCCGCCTCGGCCCGTGCCCCGGCCTCGGTGGTGCTCGCTGCGGCGGCTTCCTCGGCTTGTCGCCGGGCGTTGGCACCGCGCTGGGCGATCAGCTGCTCCTCGCGGCGGGCCAGTTCGATCTTCGTCTGCAACTCGTTCTCGCCGATGGCGCGCTCCCGCTCGACGGCCAGGGCGCGCCGCTCGAAGGTGGCCTTGTCGGCCTCCTGCTGCACCTGTTCGCGGGTGGGCAGGCCCAGCGCCTTCTCGACTTCCGGCTCGGGGCGCAGGGCCACGACGCGCACGCCGACGACCTCGATGCCGATGTCGCTCAGCCGCTGGTCGTGGGCCAGGCCGTCGGCGATGACGCTGCGGATCGGCTCGATGCCGGCGGTCAGCACCTCGGTCAGGTCTGCTCCGGCCACCCGGTCGAGCGCGTACTGCTGGGCGGTCTGGGTCAGTAGTCCGGCAACCTGGTCCAGCGGGGTGCCGCGCCACGCGCCGGTGTCGGGGCTGATGGAGAAGTCGATGCGCACGGCGGCCAGGGCGGGATCGGCGACCCGGTAGGTGACGGTGGCCTGGACGGTGACGTCCTGGAAGTCGCGGGTGCGCGCGTGGAACAGCAGGGGCAACTCGCGGTCGTCGACGGGGACCTCGGTCAGCACTGCGCTGAGCGGACGGAACCAGAAGGACGTACCGACGCCGGAGTGGGCCGTCTTGCCGCGGCGCAGGTGCTGGACGTGGGTCGTCGCGCCGCCGCGCAGGTGACGGACGAAGGGGTAGCGGGCGATGTCGGCCATGAGGGACTCCGATCTCGGATTTAGTGTTACTCTGACGATAAGTGAAGGGTACCACTGTCGTCAAGAAGACGAGAATTGCTAGAGTGGTGACATGCGCGATGCCGATCCGCAGGGCGACGGACAGATGGGCGAGGTGTTCGCGGTCGCCGTCGATCTGGTGATCCTCACGATCCGCGACGAGCGGCTGCACGTGCTGACCGTCGAGCGCGCGCTCGCACCGTTCGCGGGGACGTGGGCGCTGCCGGGTGGCTTCGTGCGGACGGGGGAGGGCCTGGAGCAGGCGGCACTGCGCGAACTCGCCGAGGAGACCGGGGTCGATGCTGAGGGCGTGCATGTGGAGCAGTTGGCCAGTTTCGGCGATCCCGGCCGCGATCCACGCGGGCGCGTGCTGAGCGTGGCGTACCTCGCTCTCGCCGCCGACCTGCCCGAACCGCAGGCCGGGACCGACGCGGCGCGCGCCCGGTGGACCGAAGTCGACCGGCTGCCGGCCCCGCCGGCCTTCGACCACGACCGGATCCTGGCAGCCGGCCTGGAGCGTGCGCGGGCCAAGCTCGAATACTCCGCCCTGGCTACCGCCTTCTGTTCGCCGGCCTTCACCATCGCCGAGTTGCGCCGGGTCTACGAGGCGGTCTGGGGGACCCGGCTCGACCCGCGCAACTTCCACCGCAAGGTCACCAAGACCCCCGGTTTCGTCACCTCGACCGAGCAGACCACGACTCGCGACGGCGGCCGGCCGGCGCGCCTCTACCGCCCCGGTGACCGGTCCATCCTGCACCCGCCGCTGCTGCGGAGCGCCGGACCCTGATGACGTCTCCTGCCTGCGGCCTTGCCTCGCAAGGCGAAGAAACCGGGTTCGTGGAGAAGGAGCGCACTGCGTCGTTCATGATGGACCGGAGCGCTTCGCCGCTCGCCCCGTTGTCTCCTCCCACCCCAAGGCGGTCCGAGTGACCTCGACACCCGTGCTTCGCACCCCCTTCATGCTGCCGAACGGCACGGTCGTCCCGAACCGTTTGGCGAAAGCGGCGTTGAGCGAATCGCTGGCCGGACCGGGGCTGGCACCCGGCGACCAGATCAAGACCCTCTACCGGCGCTGGGCCGCCAACGGCCAGGGCCTGACGATCACCGGCAACGTGATGGTTGACCGGCGGGCGCTCGGCGAGCCGGGCAATGTCGTGGTCGAGGACGACCGCCATGCCGACGACCTGCGCGAATGGGCCGGCATCGTCACCGGCGGCGGTTCGGTGGGCCTGGTGCAGATCAACCATCCCGGCCGCCAGTCGCCGCGCACCCTCAGTGCGCATCCCGTCGCGCCGTCGGCCATCGCCGTGCCCGGAACCGCCAAGTCCTTCGCCACGCCCAGGGAACTGACCGGCGCCGAGATCGAGGACATCATCGGCCGCTTCGCCGCCACCGCCGGGGTCGTCACCGCTGCGGGCTTCGACGGGGTGCAGATCCACGGCGCGCACGGCTACCTCGTCAGCCAGTTCCTCTCGCCGCTGTCGAACCGGCGCACCGACCAATGGGGCGGCACCCCGGAGAACCGCCGCCGCTTCCTGCTGGAACTCGTGCGGGCGATGCGCGAGCGGATCGGTGCCGACAAGGTTCTCGCCGTCAAGCTGAACTCTGCGGATTTCCAGCGCGGCGGCTTCGGCGAGGACGAGTCCCTGGAGGTCGTCCATGCGCTCGCCGAGGCGGGCATCGACCTGCTGGAGGTCTCCGGCGGCACCTATTCCTCGGCGGCCATGCTCGGCGTGGGCGGCCCGGTCAAGGAAAGCACCCGGCAGCGGGAGGCGTACTTCCTCGACTACGCGCTGCGGGTGCGCGCCGAGTTGCCGAACCTGCCGCTCATGCTCACCGGCGGCTTCCGCACGGCCGCCGCGATGGAGGACGCCGTGGCCTCCGGCGGCATCGACCTCGTCGGGCTGGGCCGGCCCCTCGCCGTGGCCCCGGACTCCCCGGCCGCCCTGCTCGACGGCTCCCTCGACGAGGTGGTCACCCAGCCGCGCCGCGCCGGCATTACGCTGCTCGACAGCCTCACCGAGCTGACGTACTACACCGTGCAGATGTGGCGTATGGCCGCCGGCAAGGAACCCGCCCCGAACCGTCACCAGATCGTCAACGTCACCGCCTACGCTCTGCGCCACGGTCTCGACGCGATCCGCCTTCCGCTGCGCGGCCGGTGAGCGGAGATTCTGCCAGGAGGCCCGCTGGCTGAGGCGCGCCCTTCGAGGCTCCGGCCGCGAGCGGCCTGCGCACCTCAGGGAGCGAAGTTCTGGCCGCGGCCGGTGAGTCCGCCGCAGTTCAGGGCTGCGCAGGCGGGGCGGGCACCTGGCGGCGATGGCGCAGTGCGTCCAGGGTGAACAGCGTCAGTGCCAGCCAGACGAGCGCGAACCCGGCCCAGCGGGCGGGCGTCATCGCCTCCCCGAACACGACCAGCCCGATGGCGAACTGCAGCGCCGGCGTCAGGTACTGCAGCAGTCCGATGGCTGTCAGTGGCAAGCGGGTCGCCGCCGCGCCGAACAGCAGCAGCGGGATCGCCGTGACGATCCCGGCCCCGGCCAGGAGCAGCGCATTGCCCCAGCCGTGGTGGGCGAAGACCAGCTGGTCCTGTGCGGCCAGCCAGGCGAGGAAGGCCAGCGCGAACGGTGCCAGTAGCAGCGTCTCCATGCCGAGTCCCTCGACGGTACCCAGGTCGACCGCCTTCTTGAGGAAGCCGTAGGTGGCGAAGGAGCAGGCCAGGGTCAGCGCGATGAACGGCGGGTGCCCGTAGTCGAGCGTCAGCACCGCGACGGCCACGGCGGCGAGTGCGACGGCCGACCACTGCAGCCGGCGCAGCCGCTCGCCGAGGACGACGACGCCGAGCATGACCGTGACGAGCGGGTTGATGAAGTAGCCCAGTGACGTCTCAATCACCCGCCCGCTGGTGACCCCGTAGATGTACAGGCCCCAGTTGACGGCGATGACGACCGAGGCGCACCACAGTAGTCCGAGGAGCCGAGGCTGGCGCGCCACCGCCCAGAAGGCGGGCCAGCGGCCGGTGGCGGTCAGCAGCATTGCGACGAACACCAGTGACCAGACGACCCGGTGGGCGAGGGCTTCCAGGGGTGTCGCCGGGTCGAGCAGCGGCCAGTACAGCGGGAAGAAGCCCCAGCACAGGTAGGCGGCGACGCCGAATCCGATGCCTCCCGCGCCGCGCTCCGTCACGAGCACAGTCAACACCCGCCGCCGCTCACCGCGTCCCCAGCCCCGCGCGCGACCACGCTGGCCGCCTGCGGTGGTGGGCCCCTGAGGTGCGAGCTTGCGAGCCTCGAAGGGACCCACCCACGGACAGGTCCCTTCACCCTTCGAGGCTCGGCCGCAGGCGGCCTCACACCTCAGGGATCGGTTCCCGCTCACTCGTGGACGTTCTACGCTGGCCGCATGTGGGCGGCGGACCGGTTCGAGGCGTACGACTCCTCGCACGTGACGGTCCTCGTGGTCTTCGTCATCGGCATCGCCGCCGTCATCGCGCTCGGGCACCGCTGCCGCGACACCCCGGCCGCCGAGATCGTCTCCCGCAGCGCGGCCGTCGCCGTCGTGGCGGTGACCGTGCCGATGCAGCTGCTGCAGTTCACGCCTGCGGAGTGGAGCCTGCAGACCTCACTGCCGCTGCAACTGTGCGACTTCGCCTGGATGGTCGCCGCGCACGCCCTGTGGACGCGGAACCGGACGACCACGACGATCACCTGGCTGTGGGGTCTGACCCTGACCATGCAGGGCATGCTGACACCGGACCTGGTCTCGCCCTTCCCGGAGCCGCGCTTTTTGATGTTCTGGATCATGCATGTGCTCATCATCTGGGCCGGCTTCTGGCTCGTTCCGGGCCTCGGTACCGGGCCGACCTGGAGCACCTACCGCCGGGCCATCGCCGCGACCCTGGCGTGGCTCGCCGGCGTGCTCGTCTTCAACGCGGTCGTCGGCACCAACTACGGCTACGTGAACCGCAAGCCCGCGCGCGCCTCGCTGCTGGACGTCCTGCCGGAGTGGCCCTGGTATGTCGGTGTCGAGATCGCCGTGTTGATATTCGTCTGGGCGCTGCTCGTCGCTCCCTGGGCGCTGCGCCGCCCCGAGGCCGCACCCGGTCCCGGTCATTGATGGGGTCCCTTCGAGGCTTCGGCCGCGGGCGGCCTACGCAGCTCAGGGACCGAGCATCCCGGTCATTGAGGTGCGAGCGAGGAACGAGCGAGCCTCGAAATGACCCTAATGGCGGACCGTTTGCCGGGGTCCCCTCGTCCTTCGAGGCTCGGCCGCAGGCGGCCTCGCACCTCAGGACCGGGTACCGGCCGCTGGCGTTCTGCCCGTCTCAATGACTGGGTTCGGCCGCTCTGCGAGCCGGCTGAGGAGCGGGCCACGGTGGACCTTGCTGTTGCCTGCCTGGGCGAGCGGCCGCACGACGAGCAGGTCGACGTTGACGTGCGCGGGCCGGGTGGCGACCCAGCAGATCACGTCCGCGATGTCCTCGGCGCGCAGCGGGTCCTCCACCCCGGCGTAGACCGCGTCGGCCTTGGCCTGGTCGCCGAGCCGCACCAGGGAGAACTCCTCGGTGTGGACCATGCCCGGCGCGATCTCGGTGACCCGGACGGGCCGGCCGTTCAACTCCAGGCGCAGCGTCTCGGTGGCCGCTGCGAGCGCGTGCTTGGCCGCGACGTAGCCGCCCCCGCCCTCGTACACCCCGTGCCCGGCAGTGGAACCGACGTTGACGATCGTTCCCGCCCCGCCGGCCTCCAGGGCGGGCACGAGCGCCTGCGTCACCTGGACCGTCCCGACGACGTTGATCTCGTACATGCGCCGCCACCGCTCGACGTCACCCTCGGCGACCAGGTCCAGGCCGAGTGCGCCGCCGGCGTTATTGACGAGGACGTCCAGCCGCTCCCCGACGGCCTCGGCGAGCCGGGCGACATCGGCGGCGGAGGTGACATCGCAGGGGACGGCGGTTCCGCCGATCTGATCGGCGAGCGCGGTGATCCGGTCGGCGCGGCGCGCGGCGCAGACGACGTGGAAGCCCTCTGCGGCCAGGGCGCGGGCGGTGGCGGCACCGATGCCGCTGCTGGCACCGGTGACGACGGCGGTACGGGTGACGGTCATGGCCTCATCCTTCCACCACGGTGGTGGACGGCCCGCCGCGCGAGCCGGCCGGTGCGCGATGATGGCGGGGTGAGTGTCCGTCGAGTCGCCATACTGTCGGCCCACACCTCGCCGCTGGCCCAGCCCGGCGACGGTGACGCCGGTGGCATGAACGTCTACGTCATGGAACTCTCGCGGCAGCTCGCCGTGCGGGGTGTCGAGGTCGAGATCTTCACGCGCGCGACCTCGCGGCACCAGGACGAGACCGTCCGGGCCGAACCCGGCATCACCGTGCGGCACGTGGCCGCCGGGCCGTTCGAGGGCCTGCGCAAGGAGGACCTGCCGGCGCAGTTGTGCTCCTTCGTCCGCGACGTGCTGCGGGTGGAGGCCGAGTTGGGTCCGGGGTACTTCGACCTCGTCCACTCGCACTACTGGCTCTCGGGGCAGGTGGGCACTGTCGTCAGCGAACGGTGGGGCGTCCCGCTGGTCCACACGATGCACACGATGGCGAAGGTCAAGAACGCCCAGCTCGCTGCCGGCGACGCCCCCGAACCCCTCGGCCGGGTCCGCGGCGAGGAGGAGATCGTGCGGCTCGCCGACCGGCTCATCGCCAACACCGACGACGAGCGCGCCCAGCTGGTCGGCCTCTACGACGCCGACCCCGCGCGTGTGGACGTCGTGCATCCGGGGGTCGATCTCGACCGGTTCCGCGCGGGCCGTCAGGGGCAGGCCCGCCGACGGCTCGGCATCGCCGACGACACCGCCCTGATCCTGTTCGCCGGGCGCATCCAGCCGCTCAAGGCACCCGACCTGGTGCTGGGGGCCGCAGCCCGCCTGCTCGCCGAGGATCCGTCGCTGCGCTCGCGGCTGCGGGTCGCCGTCGTCGGCGGGGTCTCCGGCTCGGGCATGGACCGGCCGACCGCGCTCGCCGACCTGTCGGCCCGGCTCGGCCTGGACGACGTGGTCCGTTTCGTCCCGGCTGTCACGCAGGACGTCCTGGCCGACTGGTACGCGGCCGCGAGCGTGGTGTGTGTGCCGTCCTACAACGAGTCCTTCGGCCTGGTGGCCATCGAGGCCCAGGCGTGCGGCACCCCGGTCGTCGCGGCGCGGGTCGGCGGGCTGCCGACGGCGGTCTCCGACGGCGTCAGCGGGGTGCTGGTCGACCGTCACGACGCGGCCGACTACGCCGAGGCGCTGCGGCCGCTGCTCGCCGACCGCGCGCTATGTGAGGCGATGGGTGCCAAGGCGGTCCTGCACGCCGCCGGATTCGGCTGGGATGCCACGGCCGAGCGCACGCTGGCGGTCTACGCCGCCGCACGGGAAGGAACACCGCATGTCCGCACGTGAGGTCATCGCCGAGACGCTCTCGGCTTCGGAACTGGAGTATGTCGAACACCGGCCGGGGGTTTTCGAGGTCGATCTGCCCGGCGTGCGCAAACTCACGACCACCTGCCGGCTGGAGGTCGGCCGGCACGCGCTCGGCGTCCACGCCTTCGTCGCGCGTCGCCCGGACGAGAACCACGAGGGCGTCTACCGCTGGATGCTGGAGCGCAACCTCAAGATGTTCGGGGTGGCCTTCGCGCTCGATGCCGCCGGTGACATCTACCTCGACGGCCGCCTGCCGCTGCACGCGGTCACCCCCGCCGAGATCGACCGGCTGCTCGGCGCGGTGCTGACCTACGCCGACGAGTCCTTCAACGTCATCCTCGAACTCGGCTTCGCGTCCTCGATCCGCAAGGAGTGGCAGTGGCGCGAGGCGCGCGGGGAGTCGACGCGCAACCTGGAGGCCTTCGCCCACCTGCGCCCCGGCCGGGACTGAGCCGATGACGGCCACCACGGTCCTGCCGGCACGGGTGCGGCGCGGCTATGGTCTCGGCAGCGTCGCGACGGGCACCTTCGGCACCGTGCCGGGCCTGCTGCTCCTGCCGTACCTCACCGACACCCTCGGTGTGGCCGCCGCTCTGGCCGGCGTGATCGTCTTCGCGCCGAAGGCCTGGGACGTCGTTCTCAATCCCGTCGCGGGGCGGATCAGCGACACCAGCACCCACCCGGCGGGACGGCGGCGGCCTTTCCTGCTGCGTGGCGGGCTGGTCCTCGCGGCCTGCTTCGCGCTCCTGTTCGCCGGCCCGACGAGCACCGTGGCCGGCGCGATCTGGGTGGTGGTGCTGTTCACCGGCTGCGCCACCGCCTACGCCTTCTTCCAGGTGCCCTATGTGGCGATGCCCGCCGAACTGACCCTCGACTACGACGAGCGGACCCGGCTGATGACCTGGCGGGTGGCCGTCCTCGCGCTGGCGATCCTGCTGTCCGGGGCGACGGCACCGATGGTCGTCGACGCCGTGGGCCACGACTCGCCGGCCGGATACCGGCTCATGGGCGTGTACGTCGCGGCGATCCTCGTCATCGGGGTCCTGGGGGCCTGGTGGGGCACGCGCGGCGCCCCGGAGCATTGGGTCGACACCCCGGGCGGCGGGATCGCCGGGCAGGTGCGCCTCGTCGCCGAGGCGGCGGACTTCCGCCCGCTGCTGGTCACCTTCGTCCTGCAGGCGCTGGGTATCGGCACGATGCTCGCCGGGGTCGCGTACGCCGCCGACGACGTGCTCGACGCGGCTTCGGCGGCGACGATCCTGTTCGCGGCCTTCGTCGGCCCGGCGCTCGTCGTGACCCCGCTGTGGGAGCGCTACGCCCGCGCACGGACCAAGCGCTCCGGCTACGTGCTCTCGACGGTCGTCATGGTCGCCGGGATGCTCGTGATCGGTGCCTTCCTGCCCGCCGTTCCCGCCGTGGCGTATGCGGGCGCGGCCTTGGTCGGCGTCGGCTATGCGGGGGCGCAGGTGTTCCCGATGGCGATGCTGCCCGATGTCGCGGCCCGCGACGCCGAGCGGACCGGGCAGAACCGCATCGGCGTCTTCACCGGCGTCTGGACCGCGGGGGAGACCCTGGGCCTGGCGCTCGGCCCGGCACTGTTCGCCCTCGTCCTCGCGCTGGGCGGATATGCCTCCTCCTCGGCCGGTGAGGATGTCGCGCAGTCTGACGGGGCGCGCCTGGCGATCCGGCTGGGCTTCACCATCGTTCCGGCGGCGCTCACCGCGGTCAGCCTGCTGGCGCTGCGCGGCTATCGATTGGACGAGGAGGTCCGCGGTGTTCGATGACATCCTGGCCGAGTTGGAGGCCCTGCGCGCCGGCGATCTACCGACGCACGGCGGGCGGACCCTGGCCTACGTGTACGACTCGGGCCTGGCCGAGGCCGACGAGCTGGGCCGCCGCGCCCTGGCGATGTACGGTTCCACGAACGGCCTCGACCCGACGGCTTTCCCGAGCCTGCTGCGCATGGAGAACGACCTCGTGGCAATGGCTCGAGGCCTGTTCCACGGCTCGGCCGACATGGTGGGCACCGTGACCTCCGGGGGCACCGAATCGATCCTGCTCGCGGTCAAGACCGCCCGCGACGCCGCCGGGGTGGCCGATCCGGTGCTCGTCGCCCCGTCGACGGTCCATGCGGCCTTCCACAAGGCGTGTCACTACTTCGGTGTCGAGCGGGTCGCGGTGCCGGTCGATCCGCTGACCTTCCGGGCCGATCCGGCGGCGATGGCCGAGGCGATGGACGCCCATGCGGGCCGGGTCGTGCTGGTGGCCGCGTCGGCACCGTCGTACGCGCACGGGGTGGTCGATCCCATCGAGGAGATCGCCGCCGTGGCCCGCGTGCGAGGCGTGCGCTTCCACGTGGATGCCTGCATCGGCGGCTGGGTCCTGCCGTGGGCCGATTCGACTCCCGAGCCTCGAAGGGTGCCGCCTTTCGACTTCGCCGTCGAGGGGGTCACGAGTCTGTCGGCCGATCTGCACAAGTACGCCTACACGCCCAAGGGCGTTTCGCTGCTGCTGCACGCGGCGCCCGGGCTGCGCCGCGACCAGTTCTTCGCCAGCGCCGACTGGCCGGGTTACACGATGCTCAACTCGACGGTGCAGTCCACCAAGTCCGGCGGCCCGCTCGCGGCGGCCTGGGCGGTGACCCGCTTCATCGGCACCGACGGCTACGCCCGGTTGACGCGCACGGCGCTGGAGGGCACGGCCGCGCTCGTGCGGGGTGTCGAGGAGATCGAGCATGTGCGGGTCGTCGCCGAGCCGGACTCGACCCTCGTCGCCATCGCGGCCGACGACACGTGTGACGTGTTCACCATCGCCGACCTCATGGGCGAGCGCGGGTGGTTCGTGCAGCCGCAGATGGCCTTCGCCGGAGCACCTGCGACCATGCACGTGAGCCTGTCGGCCGCGACCGCGGCCTCGGTGCCCGACTTCCTGGCGACGCTGGCGGTCTCCGTCGAGGAGGCCGTCGAACGCGGACCGGTCACCGTTGACGAGGGGCTGCGGGCCGCAGCGGCCTCGCTCGATCCGGCCGCCCTCGACGATGCGGCCTTCGCCGGCCTGCTCCAGATCGCCGGCCTGGCCGACGCCTCGGGCGGCCTGGGGTTGCCCGAGCGCATGGCTCCGGTCAATGCGCTCCTCGATGCCGCGCCGCCGCGCTTGCGCGAGGCCCTGCTGACCGCCTTCCTCGACCACCTCACCCGCTGATGCCGGTCATTGAGGTGCGAGTGCGGCACATCCGAAGGGCGCTCCGCACGGGGTGCCTCCCGCCTGTGGGGGACAACGAGCGGCAGTGGGCTATTTACCAGGACTTCCCTGTGTTTGAGGTAAGCTCCGGCTGAAGGGTTCTGGCATTTTCCTGCACGGGGATCGGCCGGGGCCGCTATTTCTGTAGTAAGGATGCGTTTCATGCCTCGACTCTCCCCCCCCCGCAGCGTAGTACCGCAGGTTGTGGCGTTCGTTCTTGTTGCTGTGGCGGCCATGATCGGTGTGACTGCTCCCCAGGCTCATGCGGTGGGGGTCGAGGACAACGTCAGCCCGGATACCACCGACTACTCGGTGAACACGGCTAACACGTACTACGCCTATGTGGGTGAGGGTGAGTATGTGCAGTGGTGGGCGCAGGGCGGCACTTCGACCATCGTTGCCCCCGACGGCACGGTGTACTCGGGTGCCGCGAACGGAGGGATCTCCGCGCCGAAGCAGGCCACCGGAGCCAAAGTGGGTGTCTGGAAGGTCGGTGCCGGCGGTAACCAGAACTGGTCGTTCACTGTCTGGGACGGCAATCCTGGTTTCGGTGCCGTCAATCCGCGCACTCAGACTCTGGCCACCGGGGTTAGCGAGATTCCCGGCCGCGTTTGGGTGACCTACTACAACATTCATCAGGACGATGGCACCGCGAAGGACATCAACTTCTGGATGCTCAACGACAGCGGATACCAATACAATCTCGGGTTGACGAATTACTACGGCATTGACTCGGTGGTCTCCGCCAACTCGATGGGTGTGCCGGTCGGCACTGCGGGAGCCGACGCCTGCACGCCGTCCTACCGGTCCTGGGACGGTGGGGGCAACTCGATGGCCTGTGCCGATCCGTACCGCTTGTTTTTCGAAGAGCCAGCCGCCGACCTTCCCGCGACAGCGACCATCTGGAACCAGACCACCGCGCAAGCCGATACGCAGGTCATCGCGCCGTCGCCGGTTGACGAGACCACTCTGTCGGCCTCCGGCTTCGATTTCACTCCTACCAGCACGACGACGTCTGCGGGTACGTTCACCTATGACCTCGGCGATAGTTTTTTCGGCGGGCATTTGTTGCAGATCGACGTCAATAATGATGGTGATTACGACGATTCGGTGGATCGGTCGATTCGTGTTGGTGCTGCGGGTGAGCCGGTCGAGTATGAGTTTGACGGTCTCGACGGGGAGGGTAACGCCATCGAGCCGTGTACCG
>NZ_JASGDU010000043.1:0-5052 GCF_047607065.1 Aeromicrobium sp. | reverse complement strand
TCCGCCCCCTGTCCCTGAGGTGTGAGCGATGAACGAGCGAGCCTCGAAGGGACCTTTCCGCGTGGGGTCGTTTCGAGGCTCGCTTCGCTTCGCACCTCAATGACCGGCTCGGCTTCCCGGTCCCTGAGGTGTGAGCGAGGAACGAGCGAGCCTCGAAGGGACCTTTGGTTCGACTACGCGAAGTCGGGGAGTTCGCGCTTCATCACCTTGCCGGTGGGGTTGCGCGGCAGCTCCTCCAGGAACATCGTCTTGCGCGGGACGGCGAAGCGCGCCACACGGTCCTTCGCGTAGGTCACCAGTTCCTCGTGCTCGACGCTCGCGCCGTCCTTGACCACCACATAGGCAGCCAGGCACTGACCCCAGTCCTTGTCCGGAATGCCTACCACGACGACATCGGCCACCGCCGGATGCTCGATGAGGGCGTCCTCCAGCTCCCGCGGGAACACGTTCTCCCCGCCGGAAATAATCATGTCATCATCGCGCCCGGCCACGAACAGGCGTCCCTCGCTGTCGAAGTAGCCCAGGTCGCCGGTGTGCATCAGGCCGTCACGGAAATCCTTGCTGCGCCCGTCGGTGTAGCCGCCGAACTGCATTTCGTTGCCGACATAGATCACCCCGGTCTCGCCCTGCGGCAACTCGTTGCCGTCCGCGTCGAGGATCTTGACGACCGTGCGCCACGGAACCCGGCCCGCCGTGCCCGGAGCGTCCCGTAGATCCTTCGGCGAGGCGATGGACACCCAGCCGGTCTCAGTCGCGCCGTAGAAGTTGTAGACCGAATCGGTGAACGTATCCATGAAGTGCGTCGCCAGCTCCCCGGCCAGCGCCGAACCGCTCGACGCGGTGATCTTCAGGCTCGACACGTCGTGCTTCGCGATGACCTCCGGGTCGACGTCGACGAGCCGCTGCATCATCAGCGGCACGACCACGAGCACCTCGGCCTTGTACTTCGCGATGTCGGCGAGCACCTGCTCGGGGTTGAAGCGGCGGCGCAACACATAGGTCGGCACCGTCGACAGCCCGAAACCGAAGTTGATGAGACCCCACGAGTGGAACAGCGGCGCGGCCAAGACGACGGTGGAGTTGCCCGAATACGGGATCGCCCCGAAGAACGTCATCAGCGGGTCGAGGTTCTCCGGCTCCTTGCGGTTGGCACCCTTAGGCAGGCCGGTGGTGCCGGAGGTGAAGATGACGATGGCACCGGGGCGCGGCGGCTTCTTGTGGTCACTCGCCGGCTGCCCCGCAGCCAAAGCGGCCAGGCTGGGCAGCCCGTGCGAGTCGTCGTCCTCCCAGGCCACCACGACGATGTCCCGGTCGATGTCGGAGGTGACCTCCAAGAACTCCTGATCGATGATCGCCATCTTGGCGTTCTCGCGCTTGGTCAGCTCGCCGAGCTGAGCGGCACCGGCCATCGTGTTCAGCAGCAGCACCTTGCCGCCGAGCTGCATGATCGAGGCCATCGTGACGACCATGTAGCGGTGATTGCGACACATCACGGCCACTGCGTCGCCGGGCTGCAGGCCGGTGTCCTTGAGGGCTGCGGTCGTGCGGTTGATCTCCTCGCTCAGCTCGCGCCAGGTGAGCTGGCCGGCGTCGTCGATGATCGCCAGCTGCTGCGGGTAGCGCGCGGTCGCGGCGGCGATGGCGGCCGGGAAGCCCGGACCCCACGTAGCGAGCTTGATCCCGGCCTTCGCCAGCCGGTGAGGCAACTGAGGCTTCAGCAGTCCGATCTGCTTGAGAACCTTCAGCTTGTACCCGATGTCACTCATGGACTTCCTCACGACTCGACCGACGCTGTGACGGCAGAGTAACAGCGCGCCGCTGGGCATGGAGAGCGGTTCGGCGCGCGCGCTATGGAAGTGCTGGTGATAGGTCGAGACCGCTCATTGAGGTGCGCAGCGAGGAACGAGCGGAGCCTCGCAATGACCTACGGTTGGATTCCCTTCGAGGTTCGGGCGCTGGGCACCCTCGCACCTCAGGGACCGGTCGGCGGCACACAAACGGAATACACCAGCACTTGACCTACGGCAGGTCGTCGAAGTCCCAGGTGACGCCCTCGCGGACCACCCGCGCGGGGGTTCCGGCGACGACCGTGCCGCGCGGGACCTGCTGGTTGCGCACGACACTGCGCGTCGCCACGACCACATGGCTGTCGATCTCCACATGACCGCTGACCACGCTGTCGCGGCACAGCCAGACGTGCTCGCCCAGGCGGATGTGCGCGCCGAAGGGGTTGAGCCGCGCCCCGGTCGCCGCGTCGGTCAGGCGGTGCATGTCGTCGGTGGCGATGTAGGTGCCCGCAGCCCAGAGCTGGTCGGGAGCCGCGACGATGCTGCCGCCGTTACGGGCATCGAGGACCGGGCACCGGGTGGCCACGACGGGTCCGTGCAGCACGATGGACGACTCCGGGCCGCAGTAGACGTCCCCGGCCGTCAAGATGACCCGCTGCCCGAAGAACACCGTCGCGCGGTCACCGCCGACCAACAGCGAGGTCAGCGTGTCGAGCGGGGAGCCGACGGCGATGACCGAATCGCTCATGGGATAGACGAGCAGGTTGTCGAAGGCGGCGGGCGGCAGATGCGCGCCGGGCGCGTAGTAGAGGGCGTTGCGGCAGTCGTGCCACCAGTCGGGCAGCTCGTCGGTCAGCAGCCGCCACGCTTGCGCATCGAGCACCTCCGCACTCGCGCCCGCCGCCAGAAACCGCTCCCGATGCCGTACATCCACCCCCGCATCATGCCGCATCCGCCGGAGGCTGTGGTCCCTTCGAGGCTCGGGCGCTGGGTGCCCTCGCACCTCAGGGACCGAGGACCGCTGGCTGAGGTGCGTAGGCCGCCCGCGGCCGAAGCCTCGAAGCCTGCCGTAGTGGTCCCTTCGAGGCTCGCAAGCTCGCACCTCAGGGACCGAGGACCGGCTTGCTGCCTACATGGCAAGTGGCCCCGGACCTGGCGGTCCGGGGCCACTCTGCAGGCGTGGGTCAGAAGCCCATGCCGCCCATGTCACCCATGTCCGGGGCACCGCCAGCGGCAGCGGCCGGCTCGGGCTTGTCGGCGACAACGGCCTCCGTGGTGAGGAACAGGGCCGCGATGGACGCCGCGTTCTGCAGCGCCGAACGGGTCACCTTGGCCGGGTCGATGATGCCCTCGGCCAGCAGGTCGACGTACTCGCCCGTGGCGGCATTGAGGCCGTAGCCCGGCTCCAGGCCGGCGACCTTCTCCGCCACGACGCCGCCCTCGAGACCGGCGTTGATCGCGATCTGCTTGAGCGGAGCCGACGCGGCGGCACGCACAATGTTGGCACCGGTCGCCTCGTCGCCCTCCAACTCGAGCTTCTCGAAGGCGAGCTTGGTGGCCTGCACCAGCGCGACACCGCCACCGGCGAGGATGCCCTCCTCGACGGCCGCCTTGGCGTTGCGAACGGCGTCCTCGATGCGGTGCTTGCGCTCCTTCAGCTCGACCTCGGTGGCCGCGCCGACCTTGACGACGGCAACGCCGCCGGCGAGCTTGGCCAGTCGCTCCTGGAGCTTCTCGCGGTCGTAGTCCGAATCGCTGCTCTCGATCTCGGCACGGATCTGGTTGACCCGGCCGGCGATCTGCGCCTCGTCACCGCCGCCCTCGACAATGGTGGTCTCGTCCTTGGTGGTGACGACCTTGCGGGCGGTACCCAGCAGGCTGATGTCGGCGTTCTCGAGCTTGAGGCCGACCTCCTCGCTGATGACCTCGCCACCGGTGAGGATGGCAATGTCGGCCAGCATCGCCTTGCGGCGGTCGCCGAAGCCGGGGGCCTTGATGGCGACCGACTTGAAGGTGCCGCGCATCTTGTTGACGATGAGCGTCGCCAGGGCCTCGCCCTCGACGTCCTCGGCGATGATGACCAGCGGCTTGCCCGACTGCATGACCTTCTCCAGGACCGGAACGAGGTCCTTGATCGAGCTGATCTTGCTGTTGACGATGAGGATGTAGGGGTCCTCCAGGACCGTCTCCATGCGCTCGGGATCGGTGACGAAGTAGCCCGACAGGTGACCCTTGTCGAAGCGCATGCCCTCGGTGAGTTCCAGGTCGAGGCCGAAGGTGTTCGACTCCTCGACCGTGATGACGCCTTCCTTGCCCACCTTGTCCATCGCCTCGGCGATGATCTCGCCGACCGTCGGGTCGGCGGCCGAGATGGAAGCGGTCGAAGCGATCTGCTCCTTGGTCTCGACGTCCTTGGCCAGACCCAGCAGCTGGCTGCTGATGGCCTCGACGGCGGCCTCGATGCCCTTCTTCAGGCCCATCGGGTTCGCGCCTGCGGCAACGTTGCGCAGGCCCTCGCGCACGAGCGCCTGGGCCAGGACGGTGGCGGTGGTGGTGCCGTCGCCCGCAACGTCGTCGGTCTTCTTGGCGACCTCCTTGACGAGCTCGGCACCGATCTTCTCGTAGGGGTCCTCGAGCTCGATCTCCTTGGCGATGGACACGCCATCGTTGGTGATCGTGGGAGCACCCCACTTCTTCTCCAGGACGACGTTGCGGCCCTTGGGGCCGAGCGTGACCTTGACGGCGT
Source organism: Aeromicrobium sp. (assembly GCF_047607065.1). Taxonomy (GTDB): domain Bacteria; phylum Actinomycetota; class Actinomycetes; order Propionibacteriales; family Nocardioidaceae; genus Aeromicrobium. The sequence continues at coordinate 519 of NZ_JASGDU010000043.1, read as the reverse complement.
CGGCGAGCTGGTTCATACCGCGCTCGAGGCCGCGCCGGGCTTCCTCGTTGAATGCAATGGACTTGGCCATGGTGCTGTCTCTCCGCGTCAGTTGCGTGACTATGTCGCTACTTGGGGGGCGGCCGGGGGTGCCCGCGACGGACGGCCGACGCTTCCGGGAAACCCTGCTTCCCGGCGACGGCGACCTCACCGGTCCGACCGATGTGTTGGCACTCTCAGCATAGGAGTGCCAATCCCGAAGTTAGCACTCACCCCCTACGAGTGCAAAGCCGTGGGTTCGGCTGCGGGTCATTGAGGTGCGAGCTTGCGAGCCTCGAAATGACCTACCTCCAGCAAGGTCCCTTCGAGGCTCCTCGTTCCTCGTCGCACCTCAGGGACCGGACACCCGCTGGCTGAGGTGCGAGGCCGCTCGCGGCCGAGCCTCGAAGCCAAGCCACCATCCCCGGCGGGTCCCTTCGAGGCTCCTCGTTCCTCGTCGCACCTCAGGGACCGGACACCCGCTGGCTGAGGTGCGAGGCC
>NZ_JASGDU010000042.1:0-22926 GCF_047607065.1 Aeromicrobium sp. | reverse complement strand
GCAGCAAGGCAGCAGCCCGAAACAGGTCCCTACGCCCGTCCCCAGGCTCGCTCACCCGCCGATGGCCTATAGATCAGCGATTCCCTAGCCATCGTGCCCCCGATCCCTGAGGTGCGAGCGAGGAACGAGCGAGCCTCGAAGGGACCTGTCGTAGGCGAGAGGCCGGCCGCCCTCACAGGAATCCGAGGATCGACGGACTGGTGAACGAGACGGTGTCGTTGGCGGGATTCGGGTCCTCGTCGGCGCGGATCGTGAGACTGCCCGTCGGCTGCACGCCCACGATGGTCAGGCGTATCGATGTGTCGTGGCCGGCGGGAACGGTGGTGGTGCAGGTCAGCGAACTGACCCACTGCTCCGGGCTGGCCGAGCAGGTCCAGCCCGAGCCGACGGACCGGAACTGCACCTGGCGGGTGAACGTGACCTGCACCGAGACGTACCGGTCGGCCGGCACCCCGCCGGTGGTCGTTCCGGTGATCGGGACCGTCAGGGTGCGTTGTAGGGCGGCACGGTCGTTGACGATGCCGACGGAACCGACGGCGAAGTCGGTGCCGACGACCCGCGGCGGTTCCGGTGTCGGTTCGGGAACCTCCGGCTCGCTCGACGCCGTCGGCTCGGGCGTCGGGTCTGCGGTGGGGGGCATCGTGTCGGTCGGCTCCGGCGACGGACTCGGGCCGGGGGTCGGCGCGCTGGTCTCGGGGCCGGGCGTGTCGAGGATGCGGATGCCGTCGTCGGTGGGTGCGGAGGACGGATCGACCAGCGTCTCCAGGGCGGCCGGATCGGGGGTGTGCGGGCTGACCAGGTTGGCGGTCGTGGCGACCACGCCGACGGTGGTGACTCCCGCGAGTGCGGCCGTGGCGACGGCCGCCGGAGCTGACCCGGCCAGGGCCGTGCCGCCCGCGCGGGCGGTCTCGGCGAGCACGGACTTCGCCGAGAAGGCCATGCTCGCTGCGGTGCTCGCGCCCACCAGGCCGACCGTGCTCGCGGTGGCCGCAGCGCCGAGGTAGCCGGTGGCCGCCGAGCCGAGCAGCGCAGGACCGAGGATGCCTGCGAGGTTCGTGTTGACTTCGCGCAGTTCTAGGTACAAGCCGGTGCAGCGCGCGCATTCGTCCAGGTGGGTCTCGACCTTGCGGGTGTCGCGGGCGGCAAGGCCGTGGCGGACGTAGGAGCCGAGTTTGCCGGTGGTCTCGCGGCACTCGTTGTCGAGCGTGGGGGCCAGATGCTGTTGCAGGTAGGCCCGGCGCAGGCCCTCGCGGGCGCGGTAGGCCAAGGCGGAGACACTGTTGGGTGCCATGTCGAGCAGCGGCGCGATCTCGGCGGGACTCTGCCCCTCGACGTCCAGATGCCACAAGACCAGCTGCCAGCGCTCGGGCAGAGAACGGAAAGCCTCGCCGGCCGCACCGCGTTCGAATTGCATCGTGGCCGGATCGACGAACTCCACCGCGCGGTCGAGTTCGTTCTCGTCGTCGGTGGAGCGCTCGCGCGAGGACGAACGGATCGCGTCGATGTGCAGGCGGCGGATCGCGGTCAGCAGGTAGGCGCGGAACGCCTCGTCGGGGCCGCCGCCGCGTTGCAGCACGCCGAGCACCTTGATGAAGGCCTCCGAGACGAGATCGTCCGCGCCGCTGCCGCTGATGAGCTGGCGGGCGAGCCGCTGGGCCGCGTCGCGGTGCCGCTCGAAGAGGGTGCCGTAGGCCTCGGTGTCGCCGGCGCGGACGGCGGCGATCAGCGTCGCGTCGCTCACGGCCGGACCGGCCGCCGCGTCCTCGGCGAACGCGGAGATCGTCACAGACATGTCCCTCCTCCCGAACATGTGCCAGTAGGTGAACCCGGTCCCTGAGATGCGAACTTGTGAGCCTCGAAGGGACCTGTCAGCGCAGGCTTTGTCCTTCGAGGCCCCTCCTTCGTCGGGGCACCTCAGGACTCGGCTCGCTCGTTCTTCGCTCGCACCTCAGCCAGCGGAACTACTCACGGAATCTCTAACGACGGGGAGGCGAAAAAGTTTGCCGAACTCGCGTCATAGACCGGCATCTCAGCCGTTTCCTGCCTGAAGAGTACACGAGCCAGGAGATAGGGAGGGCGTGATGATCGACTTCGATAGCGCCACCGCTGCCCTGGCCCGCGCGGTTCACGACGGCCCCGGAGCGCCCCTGACGGACGCTGCACTCGAGGTGGGAGCGAGTGCAGCGTCCCAGGGCATCGGGCTCGTCGAGGCCATTGACGCGGTCGCGGGGCTGTACTCCGACCGCGAGCCGCCGTTCGCGGCGGTCCGGGCGGTGACACAAGCGTGGACAGGGAGCGCTCCGCAGTTCGTCACCGGCACGGATTGTCACGACCCGCTCACGGCATTGGCCTCTTCGGCGCACCTGCGCACCCGGCTCGACGACCTGTACCGGCAGGCGGTGTTTCGCGGCGGTGAGGAGCCCGCCGCGACGCACGTGCTGGTGGTCGTCGAGCTGGGGTGCCAGGCAGGTTCGTGTGGGCACGGACTGGAGGCGGCGCTATCGGGCCTGGAGGTCGCGCACGCCCTGACGGTGGCTTTCCCCGCGCACGAGACGGTCGCGGGGTTGACGCAGGTGCGCTTTGCGGCGCTGACCCGGCAGGAGGACGCCGATCGGCTCGGACTGACCCTGCTGAGCAGGGTGCTGGCCGAGACGCTGACCGGTCAGCCCGAGCCACGGGTCTGGGTCGAGCGACTGCCACGTGACGAGGCTGCGGTCACCTGGTTGCTGTCGCGCCTGACCGAGTAGCGGTTCGCGTTCGGGCGGCCTACACGCCTTCGAGGTTCTGCAGGTAGGTCCGCTGGCTGAGGTGCGCCCTTCGAGGCCCGTCGCAAGCTCCTCGCACCTCAGGACCCGCGAGGAACGAGCGTGCCTCGAAGCCTGCCACCGCAGGGGCGTGGCAGGCTGGGGGCGTGTGCGGCCGATACGCCCATTCCCGGACTGCCCAGCAGTTGACCGACGACTTCGCGGCGACGCTCGGCGCGAGTGCCGCGCTGATAGAGGCGGACTACAACATGGCCCCTACGAAGCGGGCACCGCTGATCGTCGCCCGCCGCGCGAGCGATTCGGGTGCCACCGCCCGCGAGTTGCAGACGGCGCACTGGGGCCTGGTGCCGTCGTGGGCCGCCGACCCGGCCGTCGGCAGCCGGGCCATCAATGCGCGCTCCGAAACTGCCCACGAGAAACCGACCTTCCGGGAGGCCTTCGCGCGGCGCCGGGCGGTGATCCCCCTCGACGGGTTCTACGAGTGGTACCAGCCGCCATCGGCGGGCATAGGGCCGCTGCCACCGAAGCAGCCGTTCTTCATCTCCTCGCGCACGCCCGACGGCATCGGCGACGGGCTGGGCGTCGCCGGCCTGTACGAGTTCTGGCGGCCTGCTGCGGGAGGTGACTGGCTGGCGACCTTCACCATCCTGACGACAGCCGCGCGGGGCGAGGACGGACGCCTGCACGACCGTGCGCCGTGGATCGTCCCGCCCGAGCACGTCGACGCCTGGCTCGACCCGGCACCGTACGCCCCCGAGGAGTTGTTCGCGCTCTTGGTGCCGGCCACGCCCGGCCGCCTGCACACGTGGCCCGTCTCGACCGCTGTCAACCACGTCCGCAACAACGGCCCCGATCTCGTCCGGCCGCTCGCCGCGACCTCCTGAACGGCGGGGAATAGCGCCCGATCCGGAGGCGTTGTCCGTGGCGAAGGAGGCCACATGTCTGTCTGTGCCGCACCGGAGCGTCCCACGTCGAGGGCTGTACGCTCGGGGCCAATGGATGACATCGACCGCACGGCCGACACGGCCAGTGCCGACGAGACCCCCGGCCAGCGTCAAGTGCGGTTCGAGGCCGACGCCCTGCCGTTCCTCGACCAGCTGTACTCGGCCGCACTGCGTATGACCCGCAACCCCGCCGACGCCGAGGATCTCGTGCAGGAGACCTACGCGAAGGCGTTCTCGTCGTTCCACCAGTTCAAGCCGGGCACCAACCTCAAGGCATGGATGTACCGCATCCTCACCAATACCTACATCAACTCCTACCGCAAGAAGCAGCGTCAGCCGCAGCAGGTCAGCGAGGACATCGAGGACTGGCAGATCGCGGCGGCGGCCGCGCACACCTCGACGGGGTTGAAGTCCGCCGAGATGGAGGCGTTGGAGCACCTGCCCGACTCCGACGTCAAACAGGCGTTGCAGGCGCTGCCGGAGGACTTCCGCTACGCGGTCTACCTGGCCGACGTGGAGGGCTTCCCGTACAAGGAGATCGCCGAGATCATGGACACGCCCATCGGCACGGTCATGTCGCGGCTGCATCGCGGCCGGCGTCAGTTGCGCGAACTGTTGGCCGACTACGCCCGCGAGCGGGGCATGGTCGTCGCCTCTGGGGAGGCGAAATGACGAACTGCGACGGACCCGGCTGCGGCGATGCCCTCCAGAACCTGTACCTGTTCATCGATCACGAGATGGACGATGCCTCGTGCGAGGAGATCCGGGCGCATATCGACGGCTGCTCGGAGTGCCTGTCCGAATACGACCTGGAACGTCTGGTCAAGTCGCTCGTGTCACGCTCGTGTGGTGAGGTGGCACCCGAGCCGCTGCGGCAAAAGGTGTTGAGTTCGATCCGTCAGGTTCAGGTCGAGATCGCCGACGGCATCCGTGTCACCCGCACGACCATTACCGAAACCCGCATCATCGAGTAGGTCTGGTCAACTCGGGCGGGGGGAGCCGGATCCCGCACTCTGTGACAGCGCGTTCTCGTAGGCCTCGATGAAGCGCGCGAAGGTGTCCGGAAAGGCTTCCCGCTCGGCCGCCGGAAGGTCTTGCAGTGCGGAGTCGAGAAGTCCGAGTTGCCACGTCAGATCTTCGCGGAACAGTTCAGCGCCCTGATCGGTGGCCGCCAGTGAATACGCCGAGCCGCGCGATTCGCGGTAGCGGTGCAGGAGGCCGGCCTTGATCGCGGCATTGACCTGGCGGTTCACGGTCGACTGCTCCAGGCCGAGGTGCTCGGCAACATCGCGCAGGGTCAGCGTCCTGTCCTGCATGACGAGCCACATGAGTCGCTGCTCGGCCCGGCCGAGCCTGGCACCGGTATCGATCTCGCGGCGGACCCGATCATATTTGGCAAACGGTGTGACGAGCGCCCACGCGGGCGACCGGGTCAGGGCTGTGATGGACGTCATGGGGGACTCGTTTCGTCGAATCGAGGAAGTGTATGTAGCATACATAATATCTCATCGTCTGAAAGCCGAGTTCTATGTCTTCTTCCTCGTCGGACCCCGCAGAGGTCCAGTTCCGTTTCTCACCCCCGTTCATCGTCGTGGTGCTGTGCCTGGGAAGTCTGTGCGGTGCCCTCATGCAGTCCCTCGTCATCCCGATCCAAAGCGAACTGCCCGAACTGCTGCACACCGAGCCGGGCAACGCCTCGTGGGCCGTCACGGCCACCCTGCTGGCCGCAGCAGTGACGATGCCCGTGACCGGCCGCCTTGCCGACATGTACGGGAAGAAGAAGATCCTTGTCGTGTCGGCGGCCGTGCTGATCGTCGGCTCGGCGAGCGCTGCGTTGTCGAGTTCGCTCGCCCCGTTCCTCATCGGTCGTGCCCTTCAGGGTGCCGCGATGGGCTACATTCCCGTCGCGATCAGCATGGTCCGCGAGATTGCGACGCCCGAACGCCGTGCGGGGGCTGTCGCGGCGGTCAGTGCGACGCTCGGCGTGGGCGGCGCGCTGGGCCTGCCTCTTTCGGCGTGGATCGCCGAGGCATTCTCGTGGCACGGCTTGTTCTGGCTGTCGACGGGACTCGCGATCCTGGTGTTCGTCGCCACGCTCGTCGTCGTGCCGAATGTGCGTGACGCCCACCCCGCCCACATCGACGTGATCGGCATCCTCGGTCTGGCCGTGGGTCTGTCCGGCGCGCTCATCGGCGTCAGCAAGGGATCGGAGTGGGGCTGGAGCGACGGCCGGACGCTGACCGGCATCATCGGCGGCGTCCTGGTGCTGCTCGTGTGGGGCTGGTACCAGTTGCGTCACCACGACCCCCTCGTCGATCTGCGCACGACCGCTCGCCGTCCCGTCCTGTTCACGAACCTGGCCGCGCTGCTCATCGGTTTCGGGATGATGGCGCAGATGATCGTGCTGCCCCAACTGCTCGAAATGCCTGAGGCCACCGGCTTCGGACTCGGGCAGTCGATCCTCCAGGCGGGACTGTGGATGGCCCCCGGTGGCCTGGCGATGATGCTCTTCGCGCCGGTGTCGAGCAAGCTCATCAATACGATCGGCGCGCGCGTCACCTTGGCGATTGGTGCGCTAGTCATCAGCCTCGGCTACGTCGTCGCCCTCGAACTCATGGATGCGCCGTGGCAACTCATGGTCTCGGCGATGATCGCCTCGGCCGGCGTCGGCATCGGCTATGCGGCCATGCCCACCCTGATCCTCGACAACGTGCCCGAGTCGGAGTCCGGTTCGAGCGTCGGCGTCAACGGACTCATGCGATCGGTCGGCACGACGATCGCGGGAGCCGTCATGGCGGCGATCATGACCAGCCGCACGACCGCTCTGGGTAGCGGTGTCGAGATCCCGAGCCTCGAAGCCTTCGAGATCTGCCTCGTCGTCGGTGCCGTCGCGGCGTTGGCCGGTGCGCTGATCGCGTTGCTCGTGCCTTCCCAGCGACGCACGGATCAGGTTCCGCAGATAGGCGGAGCCGGTCATTGAGGTGCGCCCTTCGAGGCTGCTCCTTCGTCGCAACATCTCAGGACCCGGCTCGCTCGTTCTTCGCGGGCCCTGAGGTGCGAGGAGCTTGCGACGAGCCTCGAAGGGGCACCTCAGCCAGCGGACTTATCTGCGGAATCTCCTTAGCCCTTGACGACTGACCCTCCTCGCCGACCGATCCTCCGGTCGCACCGACGACGAAACCCCCTGCTGAAGCAGGGGGTTTCGTGTCTCAAGCGTTGGGGCGCTTGCCGTGGTTCGCGCCCTTCTTGCGACGCGCGCGGCGCTTGCGGCCGGTTTTGCCCATGATGGGTCCTCCTCGAAGAATCGACGCCCTATGGTCGCACACGACCCACGCGGGCCACGAATCGCTCTCGATCCACGATGGCCCGCGTGACGGTGCCGCTGGCCAGGAGCGTGTCTGCGTCACGGGCCTCGACGGCGAAGACGGCGGTCCGGTCGCTGCGCTCGGTCACTGTGGCGCTCACCCGGACCGTCGCGCCGACGGGGGAGGGAGCGAGGTGGCACACGTCGACGTGTGTGCCGACGCTGGTCTGGGTCTCGGGCAGCGCGAGCGCGGCGCAGGTGGCCGCTTCGCACCAGGCGATGAGGACCGGCGTGCCCAGTACCTCCAGGTCGCCGCTGCCCACCGCGCGGGCGGTGTCCTCGGGGGTGACGATGTGCGTCAAGTTGGACATGGACCCAGCCTAGGAGACGCGGAACGAGGGTTCAGGTGCCGGACCAGGCCCGCCACAGCGCCGCATACGGGCCGCCGGCGGTCACGAGTTCGTCGTGGCTTCCGTACTCGACGATCCGGCCGCCGTCCATCACCGCGATCCGGTCCGCGCGCTGCGCCTGCGTGAGGCGATGAGCCACGACCAGAGCCGTGCGCCCTCGCATGATCCGACCGGCAGCCTCCTCCAGCTCGCGCGCCCCGGCCGACCCCGCCTCCGCAGTGGCCTCGTCCAGCACTACGACCGCAGGATCCTGCACCACGATGCGTGCGAGCGCGATCTGCTGGACTCGGGCGCTGGTCAGTGTGGTGCCGACCGCGCCCAAGGGGGTATCCAGACCGTCGGCCAACTCGGCCGCCCACGTCGCCCCGGCGAGGTTCAGTGCCGCCCACAGTCGAGCGTCGTCGGCCTCCGGATCGGCCAGGGTCAGATTGTCGCGCAGCGTTCCGGAGAAGGTGTGTACCTCCTGGCTGACCACGGCGACATGACGGCGCACTGTGCGAGGCGTCAGGTCGGCCAACCGGGCACCGGCCAGTAGGGCGCCGCCGGAAGTCGGTGTTACCCGGCCGGCCACGATCTGCGCCAGCGTTGACTTGCCGGCACCGCTGGCACCGACCACGGCGATCCGTTCGCCCGGTTCGATCACGAGGTCGACCCCGTGCACGACCGGGGTGCCGGATTCCCATTCGTGTCCGATACCGCGCAATTCGATTCGCGCGGGTCCCGGCAACTCGCCGGCCCTGTCCTCGGCGGCCGGCAGCAGCGCCACGCCCGCGAGCCGCTTCAGCGAGGCTCCCGCAGACTGGATGTCATCGAAGACCCTCAGCACCGCGCCGACCGGATTGAACAGCCGGTGGAAGTACAGAGCCGCAGCGGTGGCGGCACCGACCGTCGCCAGGTCGTTGCGTACCAGCCAGAAGCCCGTCGTCACGATGACGAGCACGCCGATCGCCTCGGCGCGATTGGTGCGTGCGCCGTAGCGCAGCAGCATGTCCAAGGTGTTCAGTGACAGCTCGCGGGCGGCGGCCGACGTCCGTTCGACCTCGCCGACAGCCTGTTCCTCGCGCCCGAACGCCCGGATCGTCGAGGCATGCTCAAGGGTGGACATCAGCGCCTCGGCCCGCTCGCCCTGCGCGATGCGTTCACGCCGATAGAGCGGACCCGAACGCGGCAGGTACCAGCGCAGCCCCAGCACGTAGCCCGGCACGGTGAACAGTCCGGCCACGCCGAAACGCCAGTCGAGACCGAACAGGCCGCCCGCCGTGAACAGGATCGCCATGAGCGAGGTCAGCAGCAGCGGCACGGACTCGTCGAGCGCGTCGGTCACGGTGCGTACGTCGTCACCGACACGCGCCATGACATCGCCCGTACCGGCCTGTTCGAGGCGGCTTGCGTCCAGGTGCAGCGCCCGGTCCAGCACCTCCTCGCGCAGGTGGGCCAGGGCCGGGATCGTGGCCTGGGCCAGCGCGCCAACCGCCAGCGCGGCCGCGACGGCACCCACCGTCGCAGCGAGCACGACCGCCAGTACCGGCATGACGAGATCGTCGGAGTCGCCCCCGGCGCGGACGCGGTCGACGATCTCGCCCAGGGCGCGCGGGGCGACGATGCCCGCAGCGCCTGCGCATAGAAAGCCAGTCGCCGACAAGGCCGCCGCAACGCGCTGACGGCCCACCAGCCGGGCCAGGAGCGCCGTGGTCTGGCGTCCGTCGGCCACCGGTAACAGTTCGCGGGTGGTCATCGCAGCACCTCGGCTCGGTAGCGGGCATCGTCGTGCAGCACCTGATGTGGAGCGACCCGGGCCACCTGGCCGTCGCGGATCCAGATCACCAGATCGGCCGCGGCCAGCAGGTTCGGTGAGGTCGTCACCACGAGCGTCGCGGTCTCCTGATCGCGCCGGACCCGCAGCCCGGCGGCGATGCGCTGCTCGGTGACCGCATCGATGGCCGTCGTGGGATCACGCAGCACCAGCACGGGGGGAGCGGCCGCGAGGGCACGGGCGAGGGTCAGACGCTGACGCTGGCCGCCGGACAGACTGCTGCCGCCCGTGCGCACCGCATGGTCCAGTCCGTCGGCATGGGCCTGGACGACGTCGTGGGCCGCCGAGGCGGTCAGCACCGCCGTGAGAGACGCCTCGTCGAGCAGTCCGTCGGGGTCGATCGCGCTGCGGATCGTGCCCTCCGGCGGGGTGGCCTCGTGAGGAACGACCAGCAGGGTGGCACGGCGGTCGTCGCGGGCCAGGTCGCGCAGGTCCACGCCACCGAGGATCACCGAACCGGCCTCGGGCGTGCGTGAGCCGTCCAGGAGATCGATCAGGGTGTCGGCGCTGCGGGGGTCGTCGGCCGCGACCGCGATGAGCTGGCCCGGCCCGCACGACAGCGACACCGCATCCAGCCCGTCGGCGCTGACGGCGTCGAATCTCAGGTCCAGTGGCACACCGGGCGGCAGCCGTTCGGGGCCGTCGAGCACTATTGCCGGGCTGGACAGCGCGCTGTGCAGCCGCTGTGCCGAGGCCCGGCTCGCCGCGAACTGGGCGGACAGATCGCCCAGCGCCGAGATCGGCTCGGCGAGGAACTGGGTGAGGCCCACGACCGCGACTAGTTGCCCGAGTGTGAGGTCGCCGTCGATCGCGCGCGTGCCGGCCAGCCACGCCACCAGCGCGAGGAACAGCCCCGAGACCAGGGTCGTCAGGCCCGACATGTACCCCCAGGAACGCGCCGTGACGATGCTGGAATGCCGGGCCGCCTGGCTCGCGGCCCGATAGCGATGGCTCGCGGTCTCCTCGGCTCCGATGCCCTTGATCGGCCGCAGACCCGCGATCAGGTCGCCGGCCAGGGCGGCCACCCGCGCGACCGCAGCCTGCTCGCGCCCCGTGCGCCGGGCCACGACCGGCGCGACGATCTGGGTGACGGCCACCGTCACCGGCAGGCCGAAGAGGATCACCAGAGCGAGGGTCACGTCGACGCTGGCGAGGTAGACGGCGGCGGCAGAGACCGTCACGAGCGAGGCGATGGTGAAGCCGACCTGACGAACCAGCACCGCGACCTTGTCGGCATCGGCCGTGGCCAGTGACAGCCATTCGCCGGGGAGGCGGCGGTCGCGCTGGAGGGTGATCGCGTGGCGGGCCACCTCGACCCGGATCTGGTGCGACTCGGTCTGTAGGGCGCGGATCATCCTGCGCGCGCCCCAGCGGTAGCCGTAACTCAGGCACACGAATACTGCGGTGAGGGCGGCGCACGCCAGCAGGAACGGGCCGAGTTCACCGGTCTCCACGCCCACGTCGATGGCGACGCCGATCACCACCGGCACGAGGGCCTCGCACAACTGCCAGGTGACGATCAGCGGGATGCCGCCGGCCACGAGGCGGCGGTGACGGGTGATCGGCCCGGACAGGATCTGCCGGGCGGAGCGGGGTTCGGGCATGGCAGAGCCTTGCTCAGGCATGCCCGACCGGGGCGACCGTCGGGTGCCCGTCCTCGGGATCGGCGAACACGCGCGCGTTCAGCCCGAATACGTCGTCGAGTAACTCGCTGGTCAGTACCTCGGCAGGCGGTCCCTCGGCGTACACCCGGCCACGTTTCATTACCACGAGATGGTCACTATAGCGCGCGGCGAGCGACAGGTCATGGACGACCATGACCACGGTCCGCCCCGACGAACGGCGCAGGTCGACGACCAGGTCGAGCACCTCGACGGCATGGGCGAGGTCCAGGTGGGTGGTCGGCTCGTCGAGCACCAGCAGGTTGGTGCGCTGGGCCAACGCCATCGCGATCCAGGCGCGTTGCCGTTGGCCGCCGGACAACTCGTCGAGGTCGCGCTCGGCCAGGTCGCTCAGCCCGGTGTCGGCCAGCGCTTCGGTCACGATCGAGTCGTCCTCGCGCGACCACGGGCGGTACCACGGTTGATGTGGTTGCCGCCCGCGCATGACGAGATCACGTACCGTCAGGCCCTCCGGAGCGGTGGGATTCTGCGGCAGTAGCGCCACGGACTGGGCTAACTCACGCAGTCGCATCGACGTGACGGGCCGGCCGTCGAGCGTGATCTCGCCGGTACTGGCCGGGAGGAGCCGCACCAGTGTGCGCAGCAGTGTCGACTTACCGCAGCCGTTGGGGCCGATGATCGACGTGATGCGCCCAGGCGGGAGAACCAGGTCGACGTCGCGCACGATGGTGGTGCGGCCGTAGCCGGACGAGACGCCGCAGGCGATGAGCTCAGTGGACAACAGAGGCCCTCCGTTGGTGTCGGATCAGCAGGTAGAGCAGGAACGGCGCGCCGATGATCGGTGTCACCACGCCGGTGGACAAGGTGACCCAGAGGTGTTGGGCGGCGAGGTCGGCTACCAGCATGACGGTCGCACCCACGATGGCTGCGGCCAGCGGCGGCGGGCCAGCGGTGCCGAAGATGCGCATCGCCGCCTGCGGGGCGAGGAAGGCCACGAAGGCGATTGGCCCGGCTGCGGCGGTCGCGATAGCCACCAGGGCGATGGCGACGAACAAGGCCGTCGCTTCGGTGCGCCCCGCTGCTGTGCCGAGCGAGGTGGCGACGTCGCGCCCCAACCGAAGGGCGTGCAGGTCGCGCGTCAGGACCAGGCACGCGCCGACGCCGAGCGCTAGGACGACGGCGAGCATCGGCAGATCGTCGTGGTCGATCCGCTGGATGCCGCCGACGAGCCATTGCGTTGCGACGGCGGCGTCGTTGACCTCGGCACGGGCCAATAGCCAGGTGATCGCGGAGACCGCCACGGCGTTGACTCCCAGGCCTACGAGGATCAGTCGCAGCGCTTCGTAGCCACCGCGCCACGCCAGCGCCATGATGATCCCGGTCGAGACGAACGCACCGAGGAATGCCGCTGCGGAGATCCTGTCGCCGGTGAACGACAGCCACCCGAGCAGACTCGGTTGGGTCAGGGCGATCACCGCGCCGAGGCTCGCGCCGATGGTGACGCCGAGGAGGTCGGGCGTGGCGATGGGATTACGGGTGATGGTCTGCGTCAGCGCGCCGCAGATGCCCAGGAGCGCACCGATCAGCAGCGCGGCCAATGCCCGCATCAGGCGCCGCCCGACGATGTACTGCTCGACGGGTTCGCCTGCCCCGACGAGCGCCGTGAGCGCGCGCCCGGGGGACAGGTCGTACTTGCCGGTCGTCAGGGCCACGAGTAGGGCCGCGAACAGGAGCGTCAGGGTGACTATTAGCCCGACCACGGCTCGCCGGTGGACGACCACGCTGACCGGGCCGAGGCGGACCCCGAGGCGGTTGGGGGGAATGGTCACAGCGGTGCCACCCGCTTACGTCGGGCGATGACGAGCAGCACCGGGGCACCGATGGCGGCGGTGACCAGGCCTGCCTCAAGTTCACCGGTCTTCAGGCTGACCCGGCCGATCGTGTCGGCGACCAGCAGCACCGAAGCGCCGATCAGGCCCGAATACACCACGATCCAGCGGTAGTCGGTGCGGGCCAGCAGGCGTGCCGCGTGCGGGGCCACCAGACCGAGGAACGAGATCGGCCCGCACAGCGCGGTGGCGCTCCCGGCGAGCAGCGTGATCGCGACGATCCCGGTGATGCGCGAGCGCAGGACGTGGTGGCCGAGGCTCTGGGCAACGTCGTCGCCGAGTCCGAGCGCGGTCAGGCTGATCGAGTTGGCCAGCGCTGCCGCCGCGCCGAGGGCAAACAGCGGCAGTAGTGGTCCGAGCAGGTCGAACTCGCGGTTGTCGATGGCGCCGAGTTCCCAGAAGCGCAGTGTGTCGAGTGTCTGGCGGTCGATGAGGATGAGGGCGGTGGTCAGTGCGGCGAGGAGGGAACTGATCGTCGTGCCGAGGACCGCCATGAGCACGACGCCGCCGGTCCGGCCGGCCCCGATACCGAGCACGAGCACGGCGGTGGAGACGATGCCGGCACCGACGAGCGCCACCCCCACGGTGAGCCGGGGGTCGTCCAGGTCGGCGGTGAAGACCGCTAGGGCGATGGCGAAAGTGGCTCCGGCGGTCACGCCGAACAGTCCGGGGTCGGCCAGCGGGTTGCGGGTGTGGCCTTGCATCAGCGCTCCGGCGATGCCCAGGGCCGCGCCGGCGACCAGGCCCAGCCAGGTGCGCGGGGCGCGCTGGGAGGTGATGACGGTGGCGTTGTCGGAGTCGGTGTGCGCGAACAGCGCGCCCCAGATCTCAGCCGGGGTAATGGCGCGGCTGCCGAATGCCAGGCTGGCGATGACTGCTCCGAAGGTGAGCGCACACAGCGTCGTCAGGACCCACCACCGACGTCGGACCGCGCTTCCTGTTCTCACTGGCCTTAGGTTACCCTCGCCTTCGTATCCTGTAACGGGCCACCCCAGGTGGACCGTCGAAACCACTCAAGGAGATCCATGAGATTCCCGTTCCGCTCCCGCTCCCGAGCAGGGCGCGTCATGGCTGTCACGGTCGCGGCGGGCCTGGCGGCCCTCGCGCTGACCGCTTGCGGCAGCGCGTCCGACTCCGATAGCGATGTGCCGATGCGTACCGTCGAGTCGACCTTTACCGGTGAGGACGTCGAGATCCCGGTCAAGCCTGAGCGGGTCGCCGTGCTCTGGCGCACCGGCAGTATCGCGGCCGACCTCGGGGTCAAGCCCGTCGCCACGCTGGAGGGGGAGTTCCTGGAGGAGGAACTCGGCTCGGACGTCTACGCCGACTATGACGACATCCCGACCGTGGGCACCTACGAGGGCGTCGATATCGAGGCCCTGCTGGAGACCGATCCGGATGTCGTGATCGGCATGGACAACGGCGGCCTGTCGATCGACTATGACGAGATCGCCAAGCACGTTCCCGTCGTGATCCTCAAGATCGCCGAGCCGACCGACGTGTGGGCCAACTACCCGGTCGTGGCCGATCTGGTGGGGATGACTTCCGAGTTCGAGTCCAAGCAGGCCGCGCTCGACGCCGAACTTGCCGCGATCAAGAGCGAGTACGGCGACGTTCTCGGCGGTGTGGAGTCGACGTTGTTCGGCGTCCTCGACGGGACGATCTGGGTCGACACCAGCAAGGCGCTGTCGTACCAGCGACTCACCGCAGCGGGCTTCGGCTACAACCCCACCTACACGGCCGATCCGGAGCGGTTCGTCACGGAGTTGGCGCAGGAGAACATTGCCGACCTGTCCAGCCAGGACGTGATCTTCTACGACACGAACTTCGACGGATCGGTGCCCGCCGAGGTGCAGGCAGTGCTTGATTCGGAGTCCTTCCAGCGCCTGCCCGCAGCCCAGAGTGGCAGAGTGTTCCCGTTCACCTCCGGCACCATCTACACGTTCGCCGGGGCCGAGAAGCAAGCGGCCGACCTGCGCGCGGCGGCCGAGAAGGTAGCGTCGAACGCATGAGTGAAACCGTTGGCCCCCGGGCCGATCACGTCGATGTTCCGATAGGGATTCGTGAACTGGAGGTGATCCGGCGCGAGAGCGTCACGCCCAAGATGGTGCGTATCGTCTTCGGCGGGTCCGGGGTCGACGGGTTCATCACGTCGACCCCCGACGAACATGTCAAGCTCGTCTTCCCCGACCCCGACGGCGTGACCCGGCATCCGGTGCAGGCCGCCGACGGCAAGATGCTCGACTGGCCGCGGCCGTTCCCCCCGACCCGTGAGTACACGATCCGCCGGGTCGACCGCGAGGCCGGGGAGATCTGGATGGACTTCGTCGTGCATCCCGGCGGCCTGGCCTCGGACTGGGCGCAGCATGTTAGTCCGGGGGAGACGCTGTGGGTCGCCGGTCCGCGCCCCAGTCATCAGGTCCCGGCGGATTTCGGCTTTCAGATTCTCCTGGCCGATCACACCGCGCTCCCGGCGGTGGCGCGCTGGCTGGAGGAGCTGGACCCGAGCGTGCAGGCCGAGGTGGCGGTGCTGGTGCCCGACGTGGCCGAGGAGCAGCCGCTCGCGGTGCGTGACGGCGTCAACCTCACCTGGTATCACGCCGACGAGGGGGTCGGTGACGACGTTCTGGGCCGTCACCTGGAGCAGGTCGTGCTGCCCGGCGACCGTCACGTCTATCTGTGGGCCGCCGGGGAGGCGGGGCTGCTCAAGCCGGTCCGCCGGTGGGCCAAGGCCCACGGCTTCGCCCGCGGGACCTGTGATGTCGCCGGGTACTGGCGCAAGGGTCGCACCAACGCGGTGCCCACGTCGCGGGCGGTGCAGCTGGCGGCACAGGCGCGCCATGTGCTCGACCACGCCCTCGGCCGCGAACACACCCACTGATCCGGCCCCCTGAGAGTGCTCTTCGCGCTGGTGCTTGACCTTCAGGGATTCGCCGCTCATTGAGGTGCGGAGCGAGGAACGAGCGGAGCCTCGAAATGAGTTGCCGGTGGAGGTCCCTTCGAGGCTCGGCCGCAGGCGGCCTCACACCTCAGGGACCGCTCCTCGCCTCAGGGGCCGGTGTCTGACCTTCAGATGCCGAAGGTGTGACGGGGGTAGGCGGCCTCGACGTCGGTGAGGACGTTGACGAGGTAGGGCACGCCGGAGGCGAAGGCGCGGTCGATGGCCGGGCCGATCTCGTTCGGGTCGGTGACCAGTTCGCCCCCGCCGCCGAGCGCGGTGACGACCTGGTCGTAGCGGGTGCCCGGCGCGAGGTCGGCGGCCACGTCGTAGCCGTAGAGCATCTGCATCGGACCCTTCTCCAGGCCCCACGCGCTGTTGTTGCCGACGATCATCACGACCGGTAGGCGGTGGCGCACCAGCGTGTCGACGTCGATCAGGCTCATGCCCGCCGCGCCGTCGCCGAACAGCAGCACCACCTGGCTCGACGGGCGTGCGATGCGGGCGGCCATCGCCGCGCCGAGGCCCGCGCCGAGGCAGCCGTACGGTCCGGGGTCGAGCCAGCCGCCGGGCCGCTTCGGCTCGACGAACTTGCCCGCGAAGGACACGAAGTCGCCGCCGTCGCCGATGACGACCGCGTCGTCGGCCAGCCGGGGCAGCAGCTCGCCGTAGATACGGGCCGGGTGGATCGGGTCGGCGGTTGCGGTCAGCAGCGCGTTGTCGCGCTCGACGCCCGCAGCCACCTGGGTCTGCAACGCCGCTAGCCACGGCGACCAGTCAGGCTTGGCACCCGCGCTCGCCTGCACACGGCTGAGCACGCCGTCGAGGACCGCCGTCAGATCGCCGGACGCGCTCGCGGCGAGCACGGCGTGGGTCGAGACCTGGCCGGGGGAGTCGGCCAGATGCACGACCTTGGCCGGGGGCGCGCCGTCCTTGCCGCCGAAGACGCCGTAGCCGAGACGGAAGTCGAGCGGCGTGCCGACGACGACCACGAGGTCGGCACCGTTCAGCGCCGCAGACCGGGCCTTGGTGACCAGTTGCGGGTGGCCGCCGGGCACGATGCCGCGCCCCATGCCGTTGGCGATCACCGGCACGCCCGTCTCGGCGACGAAGCGCAGCGCGGCCTCCTCGGCGTGGTCGGCCCACACGTCGGTGCCGAGGATCAGCACCGGCTGGGTGGCCTCGGCCAGCAGCACCGCGACGTGGGCGAGCGCGTCGCCGTCGGGTTCGATTGCCGCCACCGGGCCGACGCTCGCATGACGCGGCGCGACGTCGAAGAACTGGTCCATCGGCACGTCGAGGAAGGTCGGGCCGCGGTGCGACGACCCCGCCGCGCGGAACGCCTTGTCGACGGTCGGGCCGATGTCGGCGGTCGTGTGCGCGGTGGTCGAGGACTTGGAGACGGTCTCGAAGATCGGCGGGTGGTCGAGTTCCTGCAGGCTGCCCTGGCCCCATCGGTTCGCCGGGGCGCGACCGCCGATGACGACCAGCGGCGAGCCTGCGAACTGCGCCTGCGCGACGGGGCTGACGCCGTTGGTGACGCCCGGCCCGGCGGTGAGCACGGCGAGGCCCGGGGTGCGCGTCAGCTTGCCGATGGCTTCGGCCGCGAACACCGCTGACGGCTCGTGCCGCACGTCGATGATCGGCATCGGGGGTTCGGCTTTGACCGCCCCGTCGTACATCGGGAACACGTGGGCCCCCGACAGTGTGAACATCGCCTCGACCCCGTGCGCCCGCGCGACCTCGGTCGCGATCACTCCGCCGTGTACCACCTGCTCATCGCTCATGTGAGGCAGGTTACAGGCCCGCCCGTGTCAAGTCCGGATCTGTCCTCTTTCCCGACAGTAGACATCGACCGGGGGTGGCGTCTGATCGTCATTTCGTCAAGAAGTAAAGGATGCGACAGGGGAAAGTCTGGGACCGATTCTTTTCGGTGCGGTGTGCTGTCTCGGGTGTCCGGGATTTATCGCCGGGATCGTTGTCTTCATTCACCAGCAGAGAAAGAGTCTGGGGACCTCGACGACGCAGGAGAGTGGCGCCACAAGACAGTTCCAAGAGACGAACATCTATATCGAGACGACGACATCCGGGGCCGAGCTGATCCAGGCGTTTCGGCAGCGCCTACCCGCAGCCGTATCAGGTATCTCAGGTATGCGTCTGGCGGGGGTCTCCGTGTCCAGGTTGGGCATGGTGCTCGCCGGTGTTGCTCGGGGCTAAGAACGATGGCGACTTCAAATCGACGTCGCCGAGGGTTCACCCACGGTGGTACGCGCCTATCCGGCAGGCGGCAAGGTGCACTCGGGGGCCGTCGCGGTCGGTTATTCGGTGATCGATGCCCCGTCGGTCATCATCGGCGCTTCTGCTGCGGTGTCTGTCTTCGCCGAATTGCGACAGGTCGTCTGGGAACTGGACAACAATGCGGCGATCCAGGGGTGAGGCATTGATGATTTTTCAGGCTCGACACCTTCCACGGTGTTTCGGAGGCCGGCGAAGTGACCACCAAGACGCAGAAACAGTGGGAGTGCCCTTCGTGCCGAAGGGCGAGGAACTGGTGATGGTTGAGATGTTCCGCGGTTGCCGGGGTGGCTTACAGGTTCCGCCAGTAGGTGAATTCGGTCCCTGAGGTGCGAGCGCAGTACACCTCGAAGGGACCCGCCATCGCAGGCTTCGCCCTTCGAGGCTCGGCCGCAGGCGGCCTCACACCTCAGGGACCGCCCCTCGCACCTCAGGACCCGGCTCCGCTCCTTCCTCGCTCCGCACTGGGGGCACCTCCTGCTTGCGGGGGGACAATGAGCGGCACCGGCCCAAAGTCAGCAGTTCCTTCGAAGGGGCCTTCGCAGGCGCGTCACGGTTGGGGGACGGGGGTGCGGGAGGTGGGGCGGTACAGCCAGGGACTCTCGGCGCGGATCTGGTCGAGCACCGCGAGGATGAGGTCCGCGCGTCCGGCAGGCTGCTCGGCGAACAGTTCGGCGTCCCCGCGCAGGTCGGGGCGCCCCTGCACGCCGAGGGCCAACTGCAGATGCAGCGCCCGCAGGAAGGCCGAGGTGTTGCGCGCCTCCGAGGTCGGCCACTCCGCAGCCAGATGTCCGCGCGTCGGCGGCGGCTGCAGCCCGGCACCCAGCCGTGCTAGCCACGGCTCGACCAGCGAGGTGTCCAGGGCGTTGCGGTGCAGCAGCGTCATCACGGCGTAGGCGAGGCGGTCGTCCTCGCCGTGCCGCCAGACGTAGGTGGTCGGCGCGAGCACCCGGTCGGCGACGACGTCGAGCAGCACCGTCAGCTCCAGCTTGCCGAAGTGCCGGGACCGCGCGAGGGCGGCGAGCAGGTCCGCGCCGTGCGCGATGGCCTGTGCCCACCCCATCTCGGCGATCCAGCCGCGGTGGTCGAACTCGCGTACGTACCAACTGGTCGCGGCATCGCCCCAGGCCAGCACCGACGACGCTGGCATGAGATGGACGTCGTTGTCGCGCCCGACGATCTCGGCGAGCATCAGGGCGCTGTACGAACGGCGGATCACTGACGAATCACCGTTGCGGCCCAGGCCGTAGGCCAGGCCGGACACGATCCCGTCGCCGAGGCCGGTCAGGAGATGGTCGTAGACTCCCCGATGCAACCAGGTGGCGAGCAGCGGATAGGCGAGTTCCTCGCGCAGCCGCGGTTCAGGAGCACCCAGCATCGAGACCAGGTCGGCCGTGAGGTCGCCCAAAGGCCGGTCGGCGGGCACTTCCATGCCCGTCGACCGAATGTTTTGCCAATACGACTCCGACATCGTGTCCATCGTGCCATCTGCTTTGCTGGGCGCGTGAGTCAGTTCGAGGAGAACATGCAGGCGCACGGTGCCACCGAGGCCGCCGACACCCGCCGACTCGCCGCGCTGGTGGAGGACTGGCAGTTGATCGCCGACTTGGCTTTCTCCGATCTGGTGCTGTGGACGCCGTACGGTGACGATGGCGGTGTCCGGGCGGTCGCCCAGGTGCGCCCCACGACCGGTCCCACCTCGCTGCTGGACGACGTGGTCGGCCTGACCCTGGCCACGGGGGCGGCCCCGCGCATCGAACAGGCGCTCGCTAGTGGCGAGACCGTCGAAGGTCTTGTGGAGGAGTTCGGGCGACGGACCCAGTTCGTTCCGGTGCGCTGCGCCCTGGGGCGGGTCATCGCGGTGGTCGAGCGGCGGCGCGAGGCCCCCTGGCTACGCAGTGCCGGTGCCTTGGAGACCGCCTACCTCGAGGCAGCCGACGACCTGCTGGAGATGATCCGCACCGGGCATTTCCCCGAGGAGGTCGAACGATCTTCGCTGGTCGACTCCCTGCGGGTCGGCGACGGCTTCGTGCGCGCCGACGCTCAGGGCCTGGTGCGGTTCGTCAGCCCGAACGCCCTGTCGGCTTACCGCAGGCTCGGCCTGGCCGGCGACCTCGTGGGCACCCGACTCGTCGACATCACCGCCGGCCTCATGGACCGCCGCACGCCGCGCGACGCGGTTCCCGGCCTGCTTGTCGGCACCGACGGTGGGGCCGGGGAGTTGGAGAACGCCTCGGCCTCCCTCCAGGTCCGCCGCATCCCGCTGACCCGCGACAGCGAGCCGGACGGGGCGCTGTTACTGCTGCGCGACGTCACCGAACTGCGGCTGCGTGAACGCGAACTGATGAGCAAGGATGCGACGATCCGAGAAATCCATCACCGGGTCAAGAACAACCTGCAGACTGTCGCCGCGCTGCTGCGCCTCCAGGGGCGCCGCATGTCGACCGACGAGGCACGGCATGCCTTGCAGGAGGCCGAGCGCCGGGTCGGATCCATTGCGCTCGTCCACGAGACCCTGAGCCAGGCCTTCGGTGACGTCGTGGATTTCGACGATATCGCCGACCGGCTGCTGCGCACTGTTTTGGACGTCGCCGGTGACCGCGCGATCACGGCGACGCGTATCGGCTCGTTCGGGCAGATGCCTGGGGAGGTGGCAACGCCGTTGGCGATGGTGCTGACCGAGGTGATCCAGAACGCCGCCGAGCACGCCTTCGGTCCCGAGGGCGGTCAGATCACGGTGGCGGTGAACCGCGTGCGTGGACGGTTGCGGCTGCGGATCAGTGACGACGGAGCCGGGATGCCCGAGGGATTCCGCATCGAGAGTGGCGGCAGCCTCGGGCTGTCCATCGTCAGGACGCTGGTGCAGACCGAACTCGACGGAACGCTGGCCTTCGAGAAGCGTCCGGGCGGCGGAACGACCGTCGTCATCGCCCTCGAGGTATAGCCGAGGTGGTGCTTCCCTCGAGGCTCGTCGCAAGCGCGCACCTCAAGGACCGGGCCACCTGCTGGCGGAATCTCTTACGCGCCTCAGGGACCCGTCGGAGCGCTCACGCTCAGGCGGTGCGGATGCGGGCGCGGGCGTTGCGGCGCTTGAGCGCGCGACGCTCGTCCTCGCTGAGGCCGCCCCAGACTCCGTGGTCCTGACCGGACTCCAAGGCCCAGGCGAGGCACTGGTCGCTGACGTCGCAGCGACGGCACACCAGCTTGGCCTCTTCGATCTGCATGATCGCCGGACCGGTGTTGCCGATGGGGAAGAAGAGCTCCGGGTCCTCGTCGAGACAGGCCGACTTGTGACGCCAATCCATGGCGGATGCTCCTTCCCGACAGGCTCGGGTTATGGTGTCGAATGAACTTCGGGTGCGGTGCGACTCGAAGCGAGATGCCCTCGTGTGAGCGCGCCCGGTCATCATGCTTTCAACAATCCGGGTCCTTGACAAGGATGTAACACGAGCAATCGTGTTCGATCCGTCACATTGGCCCCCCTAAGGGGTTCCGCCAGGAGGTCGCCCCGGTCTTGAGGTGCGAGCGCAGCACACCTCGAAATGACCCACCACAGCAGGCTTCGCCCTTCGAGGCCGTTCGTTCCTCGCGGGTCCTGAGGTGCGAGGAGCTTGCGACGAGCCTCGAAGGGCGCACCTCGGTCGGCGGGTCCATTGGCGCGCCCCTGAACCCCGGTGCGGAGAGGCCGGACGGCCCCGTCCGTAGGCTGGCGCGGTGGAATATTCGTGGCCTGCGGCCGTGCGCCGCCTGTTGCTGATCGCTGCCGTGCTGGTGGGCGTCGAGGCGTTGGCCGTGATCGGCCTCGCGCTCGCCGACCTCGCCTCGCTCGACGGGGGCCGCATCGCCGTCGGTGTTGGCTCTGCACTGTTCCTGCTGCTGTACGGCGGCGCGCAACTCGCGGCCGCAGTGCTGCTGGTGCGCGGGCGCGCCGGTGCGCGCGGTCCCATCGTGGCCAGCCAGCTGGTCCAGCTCGGTATCGCCTGGAGTTTGCGCGGAGTCGACGCCGACGCTCTGGCCGTCAGCGGTCTGCCGTGGATCCTGGCCGCCACAGCGGTGGCCGTCCTTGCCTGCGTGCTGGCCCCGGCGGTGAACCGCGCGATGCTCGCCCGCGAGAGCGCCGCCGAGGCGACCTCCTCCGACGCCGCCTGAGGGCCCGTGAGACGATGGCCGATGGGCATGACCTGCCCCGATGGCGTCCCGCGCCGTTCACCCCGCCCAGGCACGACCTTTCTGAGCGCCGAGCGGCCGTTCGACCCCCTTCTTCATGTCGCACCTGCTCGATGATGGGCGGGATACGACCCCGCCCCTTTCCGCCTGAGTTTCGTAGAGCCGAGTCCCTGACCCATGGATGCCACTGACATCGATATGACAAGCCCCGACCTCGACCCCGAAGATCCGGTCTTTTCGCTGCACCGCGGCGGCAAGATGGAGATTGCCGCGACCGTCCCGCTGAAAGACAAGGACGACCTGTCGCAGTCCTACACGCCGGGCGTGGCGCGCGTCTGTGAGGCGATCCACGCCGATCCGGAACTGTCGCACGACTACACCTGGGTCTCCAACACTGTCGCCGTTGTCACCGACGGCACCGCCGTCCTCGGCCTGGGCGACATCGGCCCGGCCGCCGCGATGCCGGTGATGGAGGGCAAGGCCATCTTGTTCAAGCAGTTCGGCGGCGTCGACTCCATCCCCATTGCCCTCGACACCACAGACGTCGACGAGATCGTGGACACGGTGATTCGGCTGGCTCCGTCCTTCGGCGGCATCAACCTGGAGGACATCTCGGCACCGCGGTGCTTCGAGATCGAGCAGCGGCTGATCGAACGCCTCGATATCCCGGTCTTCCACGACGACCAGCACGGCACCGCTGTGGTGACCCTCGCGGCGCTCATCAACGCCGTCAAGCTGACCGAGCGGGATATGGCCGAGTTGAAGGTCGTCATCTCCGG
>NZ_JASGDU010000041.1:0-21554 GCF_047607065.1 Aeromicrobium sp. | reverse complement strand
GCTGGCCGTCGGCGTGCTGCCGGCCAGCGCCGCGCCGCCGTCCGGCTGGCAGCCGATGGTCGGGGTGGTCGGCCTGGTCGACCTCGACGGACCCTCGCCCGCGCCGCAGGCCCTGGCCGGGCTGCGGGTCTACGCCGGATACGCCGGGTGGTCGGCGGGCCAGCTGGAGGAGGAAGTGGCAGAAGGATCGTGGCTCGTGGTGCCGGCCCGACCGTCCGACCTGCTGAGCCTGCATCCGGAGGGTATATGGCGCGAGGTCGTGCGCCGTCAGGGCGACGATCTGTCCTTCTGGTCCACCCTGCCGGAGGACCCCAGCGAGAACTGACCGCCTCCCCCGAGGCCGCGGCGGGGCGTATGAGATTCCGCAGATAGGCGGAATCTGGTCCCTGAGGTGCGCCCTTCGAGGCTCCTCGTTCCTCGTCGCACCTCAGGATCCGCTTGCGAGCCTCGAAGGGACCCACCACGGCAGGCTTCGAGGCTCCGGCCGCAAGCGGCCTACGCACCTCAGCCGGCGGGAACTATCCGCGCACGTTCTAAGATGTCGGGGTGGGATTCTTGGGCACCGGGACGCAGACCGTTCACGACGAGCGCACCGACCTGCGCACCGAGGACGGCGATCACGAGCGGTTCAGCCACTACGTGCCCAAGGACATCCTGACCGAGGCGATGGTCATGGGAACCCCGGTGGTCGCCCTGTGCGGCAAGGTCTGGGTGCCGAGCCGCGATCCGCAGCGCTTCCCCGTCTGCCCGGAGTGCAAGGAGATCTGGGAGTCCCTGAGCGAGGGCGGCGACGACACCCCGGGTTCAGGTGAGTAGCACCCGACTGCGGGCCTGGCAGCGAGCCGCCTTCGAGGAGTACACCCGGCGTCAGCCGCGGGACTTCATGGCGGTCGCGACGCCCGGCGCCGGTAAGACGACCTTCGCGCTGACCCTCGCCGCCGACCTGCTGCACCGCGGCGTCATCGAGCGCGTTGTCGTGGTCGCCCCGACCGAGCACCTCAAGGTGCAGTGGGCGCAGGCCGCCGCGGGCGTGGGCATCGCGCTCGATCCCGCGCTCGCCGCCGGGGGCCAGCTCGGCCCCGACTTCCGCGGCTTCGCGGTCACCTACGCGGGCCTGGCGGTCAATCCGACGGCCTACCGCGTACGCATCGAGCACCGCAGGACTTTCGTCATCCTCGACGAGGTACACCACGCGGGCGATGCGTACACGTGGGGCGACGCGGTGCGCGAGGCGTGCGAGCCGGCCACCCGGCGGTTGTGCCTGACCGGCACGCCGTTCCGGTCCGACGACTCCTTCATCCCCTTCGTCACCTACGCCCCGGCCGACGACGGCACGCTGACGAGCGTCGCGGACCACTCCTACGGCTACGGCAGTGCGCTGCGCGACGGTGTGGTGCGCCCGGTGCTGTTCATGGCCTACTCCGGCGACCTGCACTGGCGCACCCGTGCGGGCGATGAGATCCAGGCGCGGCTCGGCGAGCCGATGACCAAGGACGCCACGGCCCAGGCGCTGCGCACGGCGCTCGACCCGAAGGGATCGTGGATCCCGGCGGTGCTGACCGCGGCGCACCGGCGGCTGACCGAGGTGCGCCGCGACGTGCCCGACGCCGGGGGACTCGTCATCGCCTCCGATCAGGATTCGGCCCGCGCTTATGCCCGGACCCTTGCCGAGATCACCGGCGAGGAGCCGTGCCTCGTGCTGTCCGACGAGGCCGGATCGAGTCAGCGGATCGCGGAGTTCTCCGCAGGCATGGAGCCGTGGATGGTCGCGGTCCGCATGGTCAGCGAGGGCGTGGACATCCCGCGGCTCGCCGTCGGCGTGTACGCCACGACCATCTCGACACCGCTGTTCTTCGCCCAGGCCGTCGGCCGGTTCGTGCGCGCCCGGCGGCGCGGGGAGACCGCGACGATCTTCCTGCCGTCGGTTCCGGGCCTGCTCGCCCACGCCAGCGACCTGGAGACGCAGCGCGATCACGTGATCGGCCGGCCGGTCGACGACGAAGACGACCTATTCGCCGCCGAGGCCGAGATGCTGGCCCGTGCGCAGCAGGCCGAGGCCGGATCGGCCGAGTTGCAGAATCAGTACCAGGCGCTCGGCAGCGAGGCGTCCTTCGACAAGGTGCTCTACGACGGCGGTGAGTTCGGCTACGAGGAGGTTGCCGCCGACGGTGAGGAACTCGACCTGCTCGGTATTCCCGGCCTGCTCGAACCCGATCAGGTCGCCGAGGTCCTGAGGCAGAGCCGCCGGGCGAAGTCGCGCAAGGCCTCACCGCGCGAGGCCGCCTCGGCCGAGGCGATCCTCCACGAGCGGCGCAGCGAGTTGCGCCGGGAGCTGAACGGCCTGGTTGGTGCCTGGCACCACCGCACCGGGGAGCCGCACGGCGTCATCCACACCCGGCTGCGCGAGGCCACCGGCGGCAGCGTCGCCGCCTCGGCGTCGGTCGAGACCCTGCAGCAGCGCATCGACCTGATCCGCCGCTGGGCCGTGCGCGCGTAGAGTCCGGCTCCCGCCGTGAACGGTGCCTCGGTCGGTACGGCGGGAGATGGGTCACAATGGGGCGGTGACCAAGACCGCTCCCGTGGAGCACGCCGACACCGGCATCGCCTTCGATGTCGTGGCGGACCGCCCCTGGGTGACGATCGTGTGGAACGACCCGGTCAACCTGATGAGTTACGTCGCCTTCGTCTTTCGGACCTACTTCGGCTACCCCGAGGAGAAGGCGAACTCGCTGATGATGGCCGTGCATCACGAGGGCCGGGCCGTCGTGTCCAGCGGCGGGCGCGAGGAGATGGAGCGTCACGTGCAGGCGATGCACGACTACGGCCTGTGGGCGACCGTCGGCAAGGACGAGGCGTGATCGGCTTCCGGCGCCGCCGCAAGGGCCGGGTCACCGCCGTCTTCGACCCCCGTGAGGCGGCGCTGCTGGCCAGCCTCGCCCGTCAGATGGTCGAGCTGCTGCGTGACCGGCACGGCGAGGCGGTCGCCGACGCGGACCCGCTGGCCGCGCAACTGGGCCTCAACGGGCCGTCGCTGCCGCCGGAGGATCCGGTGCTGCGCCGCCTGCTGCCGGATGCCTATGCCGACGATCCTGACGAGTCGGGCGAGTTCCGCCGCTACACCGAGCAGTCGCTGACCGCCGCGAAGGTCAGCAATGCCGAGGCGGTCATTGCCGCGCTCGTCGTCGGCGGGTTCGATCCGGACGCGGGGGACATCGCGGGCCAGGGCGATGTCGATGTCGAACTCGGTCCGGAGGCGGCGATGTCGTGGCTGAAGTCGCTGACCGACATCCGCCTGGCGCTGGCGGTGCGCCTGGGCATCGAGACCGAGGAGGACGCCGACCTCGCGATGCACACGAGTGACGAGGGCCGGCGCGCGATGGGCGAGGTCTACGAATGGCTCGGCTACGTCCAGGAGTCCCTCGTCAGCACCTTCTGAGCGCCGACCTGCCGACTCGGGCAGGGTTTCCGCGTCGTGGACGGGCCTGCGGGGCCTGCGCGCCCGCCGATAGACTCTGGCCCCGTGTTGACCATCGAGCGGGAGATCCGCGACGCGATCATCGCGCACGCCCGTCGGGACCACCCCGACGAAGCCTGCGGGGTCGTCGCGGGGGCCTATGGTTCGGACCGGCCGACGCGCTTCGTCCCCATGCTCAACGCGGCCATGTCGCCGACGTTCTACGAGTTCGACTCCGGCGACCTCCTGCGCCTGTACCGTGAGATGGACGAGCGCGACGAGGAGCCGGTCGTCATCTACCACTCCCACACCGCGACCGAGGCCTATCCCTCGCGCACCGACATCAGTCTCGCCTCCGAGCCGAACGCCCACTACGTGCTCGTCAGCACGCGCGACGGAGCGCACGAGTCCGGCTCGGTCGACTTCCGCTCCTACCGGATTGTCGACGGCGAAGTCACCGAGGAAGAAGTCACGGTCGTCGAGCGTTATGACGATGCAGCCACCCCCGAGCAGAAGGCAGAACTCTGATGGCCATCGAGGTCCGCATCCCCACGATCCTGCGCTCCTACACCGGAGGTGAGCGGGCCGTCGAGTCGGCCGGTTCGTCGGTGGCCGAGCTGATCGACACGCTCGAGGGCGCACATCCGGGCCTCAAGGAGCGCTTGGTCGACGACGGTGCGGTGCGTCGATTCGTCAACATCTACGTCAACGACGAGGACATCCGCTTCACCGGCGCGCTGGAGACCGAGTTGTCCGACGGCGATACCGTCGTCATCTTGCCCGCAGTCGCCGGCGGTTCTCGGTCGTTGAGGCGCGAGGAGCTTGCGACGAGCCTCGAAGTGACCAACAAGGCCGGTTCCACCCTTCGAGGCCCCTCCTTCGTCGGGGAACCTCAGGGACCGGAAGCCTCCTGACTCCGTGACGCGCTACGCGAATCTCATCGACAGCGTCGGCAGCACCCCGCTCGTAGGGCTGCCGGCGCTGTCGCCGTCGGCGGAGGTGCGGTTGTGGGCCAAGCTGGAGGACCAGAACCCCACCGGTTCCATCAAGGACCGCGCCGCGCTCAAGATGATCCTCACTGCCGAGGCCGAGGGGCGGCTGACGCCCGGCTGCACGATCCTCGAGCCGACCAGCGGCAACACCGGCATCTCGATGGCCATGGTCGCCAAACTGCGCGGCTACCGCATGATCTGCGTCATGCCGGAGAACACCTCCGAGGAGCGCCGCCAACTGCTGCGCATGTGGGGCGCACAGATCATCCCCTCGCCGGCTGCGGGCGGCTCCAACGAGGCCGTGCGGGTCGCCAAGGCTCTGGCTGCCGAGCACCCTGACTGGATCATGCTCTACCAGTACGGCAACCCCGCCAATGCCGGAGCACACTATCGCGGCACGGCACCGGAGATCCTCGCCGATCTGCCCGAGGTCACTCATTTCGTCGGCGGCCTCGGTACCACCGGGACCCTCATGGGCGTCGGCCGCTTCTTCCGCGAGCACAAGCCCGACGTGCGCATCGTCGCCGCCGAACCGCGCTACGGCGAACTCGTCTACGGCCTGCGCAACATGGACGAGGGGTTCGTGCCCGAGTTGTACGACGAGTCGCTCATCGACGCGCGCTTCAGCGTCGGCCCGCGCGACGCGGTGCGCCGGGTGCGCGAGTTGATCGACTCCGAGGGGATCTTCGCGGGCATCTCTACCGGCGCGATCCTGCACGCCGCGCTCGCCCAGGCGGCCAAGTCGCTCAAGGCCGGCGAGAGCGCCGATATCGTTTTCGTCGTGGCCGACGGCGGCTGGAAATACCTGTCGACCGGTGCCTACGAGGGCACCCTCGACGAGGCCGAGGACGCCCTCGAGGGCCAGCTCTGGGCCTGAGACCTCCGCTGCCGGGAGGGGACGGGAGGCGCGGGTGGTCGTTCGGCTAGCCTTCAACGGTGAGCCAGATCGTCGTGTTCTCCGGCAGTGCCCACCGCGAACTCGCCACCAGCGTCTGCAGTCATCTGGGCATCGTGCTGTCCCCGTCGCAGACCATGCGCTTCAGCAACGACTGCCTCCAGGTGCAACTGCTGGCCAACTGCCGCCAGCGTGACGTCTACATCGTGCAGCCGCTCGTTCCGCCCACACAGGATCACCTGATGGAGCTGCTGCTCATGGTCGACGCCGCACGCGGTGCTTCGGCGGCGTCCGTGACCGTCGTCATGCCGCACTACGCCTATGCGCGCTCGGACAAGAAGGACGCCTCGCGTATCTCCATCGGCGGCAAGCTGGTCGCCGACATGCTCGCCACCGCAGGCGTCAACCGGGTCGTCACCATGACGCTGCACGCACCGCAGGTCCACGGTTTCTTCGCCATGCCGCTGGACCACCTCACGGCCATCGGCGAACTCGCCGATCACTACCGTGGGCGCGACCTCACCGATACCGTCGTCGTCTCGCCGGACTTCGGCAACGCCAAGACCGCCTCGCAGTTCGCCCGCCTCCTGGGGCTGCCGGTCGCTGCGGGCAGCAAACAGCGTAAGGCCGACGACAAGGTCGTCATCGACGCCATCGTGGGTGACGTCCACGGGAAGAAGGTCATCGTTCTCGATGACGAAATCGCCACCGGCGGGTCTATTGTCGAACTGGTGGCGATGCTCCAGGCCGAGGGTGTGAGCGACATATCGGTGGCGTGCACACACGGCCTGTTCACCGGCAATGCCGTCGAGCGACTGCGCGATCACGCGGCGATCAGCGAGGTCGTCACCACCGACACTGTTCCGGCGCCGGCTAGCTGGCCGCAGTTGCAGATCCGCTCGGTGGCACCGCTGTTCGCCGAGGCCATCGCGCGCATTCATGCAGGTGAATCGGTATCCAGCCTGTTCGACGGCGTCGATCCGACGCACGCGCCGCCACAATCGAAACTTCCGTTGTAGGCGCGCGCCTCGCCGTATATGACGGGGGTGTTTCACCGACGGTGTGAAGGGTTCTAGTCTCGGTCCATACCCAGGCGTCGGGTCCATGTCCCAGCGGCACACGGAAGAGGTCAGCGCATGAAGCTCACGATCGTCGGTTGTGCCGGTTCCTATCCGGGGCCGGACTCGGCGGCCAGCTGCTATCTGCTCGAGGCCGATCATGAGGGGCGCACCTGGCGGCTCGTGCTCGACATGGGCAACGGCTCACTCGGGCAGCTGCATCGGTACCTCGACCCGCGTTCCATCGACGCGGTCGCGCTGAGCCACCTGCACCCCGATCACTGCATCGACCTGGTGAGTCTGGTCGTGCTGGCGAAGTACCACCCGCAGGGTGCCTACGACCGGATCCGCGTCATCGCGCCGCGCGGCGGCGAGGAGTACCTGGCGGCCGCAGGCGGCGTCGGGGGAGAGCCGCCGCTGGACGCGCTGACGTTCGGCATCTGGGAGGACGAGCCGGACCAGCAGGTCGGCCCGTTCACGATCCGCGTCGCTGCGGTCAAGCACCCCGTCCCGGCCTATGCGATGCGCATCGAGGCAGGCGATGCGGTGCTGGTGTACTCCGGCGACACCGGGCCGACGCCCGCGCTCGACGCCCTGGCTGCCGGCGCGGACGTTTTCTTGTGCGAGGCGTCCTTCGTCGAGTCGGCGGTCAACCCGCTTGACCTGCATCTGACCGGTGCCGAGGCGGGTGCCTGCGCGAAGGCTGCGGGTGTCGGGCTGCTGCTCATCACCCACATTCCGGACTGGACCGATGCCGGCGAGGTCGAATCGGACCTGCGTGCGGTCTACGACGACCCCTACGTCATCGTCAAGCCCGGCGACGTCTTCGAGTTCTGAGCGTCCTCGCGGCGCGATTCCGGTGCTGTGCGGCTCGATAGGGTGGTGGCATGACGACTCGTGAGGACGGCCGCGCCGTCGACCAGCTCCGTGACATCCGTATCCAGCGCGGATGGCTCGACCACGCCCAGGGGTCCTGCCTGATCGAGTTCGGCCGGACGCGCGTGCTCTGTGCGGCCTCGGCCGTCGAAGGCGTGCCGCGCTGGCTCAAGGGGCAGGGGCGCGGTTGGGTGACGGCCGAGTATGCGATGCTGCCGCAGGCCACCCACGACCGGTCCTCGCGCGAGTCGGTCAAAGGCCGCGTCGGCGGCCGCACCCACGAGATCTCTCGGCTCGTGGGCCGCTCGTTGCGGGCCGCCATCGACACCACCGCGCTCGGCGAGAACACCATCACGATCGACTGCGACGTGCTGCAGGCCGACGGCGGCACGCGCACAGCCGCGATCACCGGTGCCTACATCGCGCTGGCCGATGCCGTGGCGCACCTGGCGAACGCCGGGGCGACCAGCGGCGAGCCGCTGCGCGACTCCATTGCCGCAGTGAGTGTCGGCATCATCGACGGCGTCCCGATGCTGGACCTGCCCTATGTCGAGGACGTGCGTGCCGAGACCGACATGAACGTCGTGATGACCGGCTCGGGGGCTTTCGTCGAGGTGCAGGGCACCGCCGAGGGCGCGCCCTTCGACAAGGCCGAACTCGATGCGCTGCTGGAGCTGGCGGCCGCCGGATGCGCCGAGCTGACCCGGCTGCAGAACGAGGCTCTGGCTGGGACCGCAACGCGATGAGCCGGTCGGTTGTCTTGGCGTCCAACAACGTCAAGAAGCTCGCCGAGCTGCGCCGCATCGTCACTCCTCTGGTGCCTGGTCTGGAGGTGCTCGGGTTGGCCGATGTCGCTGCCTACGACGAGCCGGCCGAGACCGAGCCGACGTTCGCGGGCAACGCGCTGCTGAAGGCGCGCGCCTGCGTGGCCGCCACGGGACTTCCTGCGCTCGCCGACGACTCGGGCCTGTGCGTCGACGCGCTGAACGGGATGCCGGGCGTTCTGTCGGCGCGCTGGTCCGGTGTTACCGGACCGGACAAGGACCGCGCGAACAACGCTTTGCTGCTGGCGCAGATCGCCGACGTACCCGACGCGCGGCGCGCGGCGCGCTTCGTGTGCGTGATCGCCCTGTGCCTGCCGGACGGCACCGAGATCGTCGAGCAGGGCGAGATGCCCGGACGCATCCTGCGTACCGAGCACGGCGGAGGCGGTTTCGGCTACGACCCGCTGTTCGCCGCTACCGGCTACGACGTGTCGACCGCAGAGCTGGACCCGGCTGAGAAGGACCGCATCAGCCACCGGGGCCACGCGCTCGCCGCCATCGCCCCCCGGATCGCCGCCGCCCTCGGCTGAGTGCCGCACCCTGAGGTGCGAGGAGCTTGCGACGAGCCTCGAAGGGTGAAATGGCCCACCTGCGGCAGGCTTCGAGGCTCGCTCGTTCCTCGCTCGCACCTCAGCCAGCGGGTCCTACCGGCGAACCTCCTACTTCGCGGGAAGGCCGTCGGGGGTGCAGAGGGTGCCGATGCTGCCGGTGGCGTCCTGGATGATGAAGTCGAACATCTGCCCGGCGCGTTCGCTGTCCCAGCGCACCGAGAAGTCCTTGAGCGGCACCGTGCAGTTCAGCCCTCCCTCGCCCATCGCCGAGTTCAGGCCCTGAGCGAACCGCAGTAGGTCGATCGTGCTCACGTCGTCGCCGATGGTGAGTGAGGACGCTGCACCTTTGTTGATCGCCAGATAACGGAAGGGGTTGAGGATGCTGGCCGGACTCTTGAGCCGTGAGGCGAGCGAGCCGATCACTTCGCGCTGGGCCTGTACGCGCTGGATGTCCTGCGTCGCGTAGGTGTGCCGTGAACGGGAGTAGCCGAGCGCGGTCGCACCGTCGGCCTCCTGACAGCCGGCCTGCAGATTCAGGCCCGCATCGGGGTCGCTGATCGCCTCGGCCGGGCAGATCTCGACACCGCCGACGGCGTCGACGACGTTCACCAGGCCGCCGAAGCCGATCTCGACATAGCCGTCGATGCGGATGCCGGTGTTCTGCTCGACGGTCTGAACGAGCAACTGCGGGCCGCCGTAGGAGTACGCCGCGTTGATCTTGGTCGAGCCGTAGCCCGGGACATCGACGATGGAGTCGCGCGGCACCGACAGCAGCAGCGCCGGGCCGTCGCCGACGTGCAGCAGCATGATCGTGTCCGTGCGCCCGTTGCCGCCGCCGTCGGTCCCCGTGGCGTATTCGGCCTGCTGCTCGGCGGTCAGGCCGGCCCTGCTGTCCGAACCGACCAGGAGGTAGGTCGTGCCCGGCTGGTCGGCGGGCCGGTCTCCGTCGGGAGCGGCATCGACGCGAGAGGTCGTGCGCAGCGCCCAGAACGGCACCACGACGAGGAAGAGCAGCCAGGCGGCCACGGCGATCACCGGGATGCGGATCCACCAGCGCCGCCGGGAGCCGGGGTCGCCGCCGGTGGGAGTGGCGGCGCGCCGGGTCGGCGGAGGCAGGTTCGGCGGCGGCAGCGGCGACGGCGGTGCGGGTGCCGGGGTGCGCGGAGCCGATGGGGGTGCCGACGGCTTCTGATCGCCGTAGAGCCAGTCGTACGACCCGTCGTGGGGCTGCTGAGGCATGACACGACGGTAGCGGTGAGTGCCGAAAATCTCGCGCCCGCCTCGGCGTGCCCTCAAGTAAAGGTGGAGACTTCATGGTCAACTGGTCGCGCTCAGCACCTTCCCCACCTGAGGACCACATGCCTGACGAACGCCCGAGCACCGGTTCGGCGGCTCGCCGCACGCCGCCGGGGCGACGTTCCGCGGCCTGGGCATCCCATCGCGTGCAGTTCCGCCGCGCGTTGACCCTGACGGCGATGACCCTCGTGGTCCCCGGCTCGGCGCAACTGGTCGCGGGCAACCGCCGGATCGGGTGCATCGTGGTGCGGACCTGGCTGGTCTTGCTCCTCCTGCTTATCGCCGGCGGGCTCGTCGCCGTTCTGTCGCGCTCGCTGTTCCTCAGCCTGGTCCTCGATCAGCGGCTCCTGACGCTCGCCCGCTGGACGCTCATCGCGCTGGCGATCGCCTGGGTGCTGCTGCTGCTGGATGCCTGGCGGCTCGGTGCCCCTCTACGTCTCCCTCAGCGCCGGAGGTTGTTGCTCACGGCGATCAACGGCGTGCTGTGCTTCAGCATCACCGGTGCGCTGCTGTTCGCCGCGAATGTGCTCGCCGCCCAGAACCGGCTCATCGATTCGGTCTTCGACGCCACCGAGGTCGCCGAGGCCAGTGACGGCCGCTACAACATCCTGCTGCTCGGCGGCGACTCCGGTGCCGGGCGGGAGGGCATGCGCCCGGACTCGATCAGCGTCGCCAGCGTCGACGCCGAGACCGGCCGCACCGTCATCGTGAGCCTGCCGCGCAACCTGCAGAAGGTGCCCTTCCCGGAGGGTAGCGTCATGCACGAGGAGTTCCCCGACGGCTTCGACTGCGAACACTGCATGCTCAACGGCGTCAACACCTGGGCCAACGACCATGCCGACCTGTTCGGCGACGTGGCCGACCCCGGCATCCTGGCAACCACGCAGGCCGTCGAGGAGATCACCGGGTTGACGATCAGCTACCACGTGACGATCAACATGGAGGGCTTCGCGCAGCTCATCGACGCTGTAGGCGGTGTCACCATCGACGTCAAGCAACGCACCCCCATCGGAGGGATCAACGAGAAGATCCAGGGCTGGATCGAGGAGGGTGAGCAGACGCTCAGTGGCTCCGAGGCGCTCTGGTACGCCCGCAGCCGCAAGCTCGACAACGACTTCGCACGTATGGGGCGGCAGAAGTGCGTCATGAACGCGATGCTGTCGCAGCTCAGCCCGCAGAAGGTGTTGCTCAACGTGCAGGAGATCGCCGATTCGAGTGCGGCGCTGCTGTCCACGGACATCCCGGCCTCGGAGCTGGACCTGTTCGCCGAGCTGGCGTTGGAGGCGCGACAGCGGCCGGTGTCGACGGTCTCGGTGGTGCCGCCCGCCGTCGACACCTCGGACCCGGATTTCCCGGCGGTGCGCAGCATGGTCGGCGATGCCATCGCGGCCGCCGAGGGCGAGGAGCGTCGCGTGACGGCGTTCGAGGCGCTGACCCCGGTCGTCCCCGAGCCGCCGCAGTCCGATGACGAGGCGGCCGCCGACCCGACTCTGGCCAACGCCACCGACGACCTCGCCGAGACCTGCTGAGGGCGCGCGCCAGTAGGTGAATCTCGGTCCCTGAGGTGCGACGAGGAACGAGGAGCCTCGAAGGACGAAGCCTGCCATGGTGGGTCATTTCGAGGCTCGCAGGCTCGCACCTCAATGACCGGCTCAGCCTCGAAGGGCGCACCTCGCGGACCGGTCCGGTTGGCGGATTACTTCAGGTGACGGCGTGTTCTTGGGCGGCGATCTTGTCGAGGTCGGCGTCGGTGCCGTTGCGGGTCAGCACGAGCGAACCGCCGCCGAGGCAGGCCGCCACGAGCAGGCGGGCGTCCCGCGCCAGATCGCCGCCGGCGAGGACCAGGCGCCGGTCGTCTCCGGGAACGGCCAGCAGGTCGCGGTGCGACGCGGTCCAGCCGGCCAGGTCGACGGCGGTGTCGGACGGATCAGGCGTCTCCAAGCCCAGGAAGATGTCGGGCTGGCCGGGGACCGCTGCCCCGAGATCGACGAAGCCCTCCGGCGGCTCGGGGAAACGCACGCCGAACGGCAGCAGTGCCGAGGCGACCCGCCGCGGCTCGTCGGCGTCGAGGTCGGGTCCGGTCACGGCGATGTCGGCGTCCCGGTCGGTGACGACCGCGCCGATCTGCCAGGCCGACAGCAGCCAGATGATACGCAACCAGTGCGAGGGCAGGCCGATCCGCAGGCGGGTGCCGTTCTCGGCGTCCAGGTCGTCGAGCAGGAAGTTGGCGGTCTTGGCGACCCAGTTGGCGCAGGTCGTGCCGCTCAACTCGACCCGCTCGCCGGTGCCGAGGTCGTAATAGGTCACCAGCGGTGCCGACGGGCGCGCAACCCGTTCGGCCAGGCCGGCCAGGGTGGTCATCGTGGGGCGGTCACGGCTCGCAGCACCTCGGCCACGCCGGCCTCGGTCACGTCCACGAAGCGCGCTTTCGGCACTCGTTCGGCGATGGCCTCGATGGCGTGGGTGATCGTCGGATCGGTCCCGACCACGGCCACCGTGGTCTCGTCGGAGGCCTCCACCGCCGCCACCACCTCGTCGGTGACCGACCAGGTCAGGGCCACGACGGCCGCCTCCGGCATCTCGCCGACCGGCAGGCCTGCGCGGTATTCGTCGATGTGGACCGCCCGGTGGCCCTCGCCCTCGTCACTGACGACGACGCGCATCTCGCCGCGGTCATCGCTCAGCGGCAGCAGCGTAAAGGCCAGCTGTCGCCTCTCGGCCAGTGCCGCGACCGCCTGGGTCAAGGTGAAATCGGCGTGCAGCAGCTCGGTGCGCATGATGCGCAGGGCGACGACGTTGTCGGGTGCCCGGTACCAGGCCGCCCCGAAGTCCAGATCCTCCAGCGCCTGCGCCACCCCGTAGGT
Source organism: Aeromicrobium sp. (assembly GCF_047607065.1). Lineage (GTDB taxonomy): Bacteria > Actinomycetota > Actinomycetes > Propionibacteriales > Nocardioidaceae > Aeromicrobium. The sequence goes on along the minus strand of NZ_JASGDU010000041.1, from coordinate 8,744 downwards.
CGGCTCCTCGGCCGGGTCGGTGAGGAACGCATCGAGATCGGGGCACCGTTTCAGGCCGTCGGACCACGAGTCGCGGGTGGTCGGTGCGATGACCGTCAACTCGCACCGCTCGGCCAGCTGGAAGGCCAATCCGGTGCCGGGTGATCCAGACAACAAGGCGAGTCGCATGGGTCCCATCGTGCCGTAATGCGGGTCCGACACGCCGCCCGGTGGCGAAATATGCCACTTTCAGGTTGACGTGTGAGAAAAGAACGACTGTAATCACACCTATGTCATTCGATCCGGGGCCCTTTCCCGTGGGCGACACCGAGGAGCTTCTCTGGCAGGAGCGCGCTCTGTGTGCCCAGACCGACCCGGAGGCGTTCTTTCCCGAGAAGGGCGGCTCGACGCGCGAGGCCAAGCGCGTGTGCCTCACGTGCGAGGTGCGCAGCGAATGCCTCGACTACGCCCTGCAGCACGACGAACGCTTCGGCATCTGGGGCGGGCTGTCCGAGCGTGAGCGGCGCAAGCTGAAGAAGCGCGCCTGAGCGGGGCGCGGCGGCCTTCCCACAGGTCGAGTAGGGTCAACGTTCGTGAATCATGAGCGTCCTGAACCTGCCTGGCGGAGCGCGCCTCCGACGGTCGCAGCGGTGCTCGTCTCCCACGACGGAGACACCTGGCTGCCCAAGGCGCTGTCGGCGTTGGCGGGCCTGACGCACGCGCCGACCGCCTGGCATGCCGTCGACGTCAGCTCGACCGACGGCTCGGCCGAACTCCTGCGCCGCTCCTTTGGTGCCGAGCGCATCACCTACGCGCCCTCGGGCACCGGCTTCGGTGCGGCGGTCAAGCTCGGACTGGCCGAACTGCCGCCGTCGGACTGGATCTGGCTGCTGCACGACGACGTCGCGGTGACGCCGGGCACCCTCGCAGGCCTGCTGGACGAAGCGACTTCGGCACCCGACATTGCCGTCGTCGGGCCGAAGATCCGCGAATGGCCCTCGATGCGCCGGCTCGTCGAGGTCGGCCTGAGCATCACCGGCACGGCCTCGCGCGAGACGGGCCTGGAGACCGGCGAACCCGATGCCGGCCAGCACGACTGGGCCGAGGATGTGCTCGCGGTCAATACCGCCGGGATGCTCGTGCGCCGCGACGTGTGGGACGAGCTGGACGGCTTCGACGCCGAGCTGCCGCTGTTCGCCGACGACCTCGACTTCGGCTGGCGGGTCAACCGGGCCGGATACCGCGTCCGCACCGCACCGCAGGCGGTCATCTTCCACGCCGAGGCGAGCCGCCGCCGGCTGCGCGAGCGAGGCGCGGGCGATCCGCCGCACTTCGAGCCGCGCCGGGCGAAGATGTTCACCGTCTTGGCCAACACCTCCTCGCGCCGTTTCCCGTGGCAGTACGTGCGGCTGTTCTTCGGCTCTCTGCTGCGCTTCGTCGGCCACCTGATCGGCCGCTACCCCGAAGGTGCCGCCGACGAGCTGCTGGCGCTGCGCTCGGTGTACCTGCATCCGGGCCGGCTCCGGCAGGCACGCCAGCGGCGTCAGGAGAACGCCCGGCAGCCGCACGAGGACATCGCGCACCTCTTCCCGCCGTGGTGGCTGCCCTACCAGCACAGTTGGGACGTCTTCGTCGAGACCGTGCAGGCTGTGGTGCGCCCTGAGACGGTCGAGACCTCCGGCCGCCGGACCTACTTCGAGAACACCGAGGACGGCGAGGAGATCGAGGTCGAGTCCGGTCCGTCGCTGTGGCGTCGCCGCCCCTGGATGACGGCAACCCTGGCGTTCACCGTGCTGGCGCTACTCGCCGGTCGCGGCCTCTCGCCGGGGCTGTCCGGTGGCGCGCTGTTGCCCAGCCCCGAGACCGTCGCCGGGTGGTGGGACCTCGTCGTGCGCGGCGGAGGTGATCTCGGCCTGCCGACCCACGCGGTCGCGCCGCCGTATGTGCTCGTCCTGGCGCTGGCCGGGACGCCGCTGTGGTTCGCCCCGGAACTGCTGGTCTGGGTCGTTCTCGTGCTCGGTCCGGTGCTGGCCGGGCTGACCGCGCACCGCCTCGGACGCCTGCTCAGCGACCACCGGCCTGCGCGGATCGCCTGCGCGCTTTCCTACGGACTCGTGGTCGCCGCCGGTGGTGCCATCGACCAGGGGCGCATCGGTACCGTGGTCGGCCTCATCGTGTTGCCGATCATCGTCAACGTCATCGTGCAGGTGGTGTCGGTGCCGCACTGGCAGACCGGCCTGCGCCTGGGCATCTGGATCGCCGTTGGTGCCGCCTTCGCGCCGGTGCTCCTGGCGATGTCGCTCGTCGGGATCGCGGTGGTGCTCGTTTCCACGCGCCAGCGCGAGGACTGGACGGGGCTGGTCAAGGGCTTCGTGATCGCTGCGGGTGTCGCCGCCGTCTTGCTCGGCCCGTGGCTGATCCAGCGCGCGCTGCGCCCGTGGGCGCTGTGGTGGGACGCCGGCCGCGCCGTGAGCGCCGACCGGCACCTGCTGGGGTCGCTGCTCGTCGGCGGTGCCGGTCCGGGCGCAGCTCCGTGGTGGATCGGCGTGACGGCGGTGCTCATCGGCTTCGCCGCCCTCGTGCCGAAGCTCACCCGCCCGCAGGTGCTCTGGGCGTGGGGGGTCGGTGCCATCGGCGTCGCCTTCGCGGTACTCGGCTATCTCGTCACCTATCGGACTCCCAACGGGGCCGCCGGCCTCGCCCCGACGCTCGCGGTGCCCGCCGGGCTGTTCCTCGGCGCGATGCTCACCGCAGCGTTGTTCGCCTCCGAGGAGTTGGAGTTCCTGCCCCGGCGGCTGCGGCTCGGCGTGGTGGCGGTGGCCCTGGTCTTCCCGGTCCTGGCGGCAGGTCACTGGCTGGCGCGCGGCACGGGAGACCCCCTGCACGACGGCCCTGACAGCCTCGTCCCGGCCTACATGGCCCAGCGCGACGGGTCGACCTTGGTGCTCCGGGGCGACCTGGAGCACGGGGTGAACTACGAGATCGTCACTGCGGGTGGCGACGAACTCGGTGAGGAGGCCATGTCGCGCAGCACTGCGGTCTCACGCGAGGTGGACGTCGCCGTCGACCGGCTGCTGAGTTCGCCGTCGAGCGACGACGTGACCACGTTGCTGGACGCCGGGATCAGCGCGGTTTACATGCCGCAGGCCGACGATGAACTGGCCGCCCGCATCGATGCGGCCCCGTCGATGCAACCCGGCGGCAGCGAGAGCCCGACCTCGCGCGTATGGGCCGTCGACGGCACGCTCGGCGAGCCGTCGCGTGGCACGCCGTGGTGGCGCTGGGGTGTGGGTCCGGTGCAGGCGGCGGTCTGGCTGCTCGCCCTGGTGCTCACCGCGCCCGTGCGCCGCCGCCCCGAACCGGAGCCGTACGACGAGGCCGAGGAGGGCGACGAATGAGCCGCAGGCGGCAGAAGACCACCAGCATGCGCTTACAGACCCTCTCGGTGCTGGCGATCCCCGCGCTGGTCGTGGTGCTCCTCGTGGCAGGGGTATTGCTCGGACCCGCGCAGCCGCCGGACACCGCTCCGCGCGACATTGCCGTGGTCTCGTCGGTGTCGGCCTGCCCGACAGCCGGCGGTCTGACGGCTTCGACGGGGCAGGTCGAGGCGGCCGATTCGGTATCGGCGACGGCCACGACCGGCGGCGAGAACACCCGGACCGACCTGGACCCCTCTCAATGGCAGGCGAGCGCGGCCACTGGTGACTCAGTGGTCATCCGTGAAGAGGGCAAGGGAGGCGTGGCCTTCGCGGCCGGTCGGCTGTCGTCGGGAGGCGGGCTGGTGGTGACCGAATGCCCCCGTGTCTCCGACGAGACCTGGTATCTCGGCGCGGGCACGTCGCCGCGGCGTCCGTCGGCCCTCGTGCTCACCAATGTCGCCGACGTGCCGGGCAGCGTCGACATCCAGATGTGGGGTCCTGCTGGCCCCATCGAGGCGATCAAGGACGACAACGTCGTGGTGGAGCCGGGTCAGACCACGACCATCCCGGTCAGCGAGTTCGCCGTAGGCACCGACGATGTGGCGATCCGCGTGGTCCGCAATCGCGGTGCCATTACGGCGGCCTTCGTCGACGTGTCCGGTTCGGTGCTGTCGGGTTCGGAGATCGTGCCGTCCTCGGGCGTTCCCGCGCGTGAGACGGTGTTGCCTGGTGTGGCGGCAGCCGGCACGCGCACGCTGCTGGTGGCCAATCCTGGATCGAGCGCCGCTACGGTGACTGTCCACCAGAGCGGTACCGAAAGCGACTTCGTGCCCGAAGGCCTCGACAGCCTTCAGGTCCCGGCCGGAACCGTCGCGGTGCTGCCGCTTCCGGCGTCATCGGGTACGGAGGCGACGGCTTTCCGAGTGACCTCGGACGTGCCGGTGCTGCCGGTCGTGCGGGTCATGTCCTCGGACAAGGACTTCGCCTACGCGACCGGTGGGCAGGCGTGGTCCGGTCCCATCGTCGTGCCGGTGGCGACCGGTGCCGGTGCGATGCGACCGGTGCTGCAGCTACTGGCCGAGTCCGGTACTGCCACAGTGGAGATGGAGGCCTTCGACGCAGCGATGACGTCGGTGGCCTCGACGAGCGTGGAGGTCGGCTCGAAGGTGTTGACGAGCGTCGATCTGGCCGCTACCGAGGCGTTCGGCTCGCCCGATATCGCCTATGTCGTGGTCACGGCGAAGGCACCCGTGCACGGCACGGCGGTCTACCGGGTCGAGAACCTCATTGCGCTGATGCAGTTGTCAGAAGCGCCGTTATCGGCCCTCGGCCCGCACGTCCAGCCCGGCTTCTGAGCGTGGGTCACCTGCTGCGAGGGTCGAGAGATTCCGGCGGCACCTGCCAGACCTGCGCCAGGCCGTCGAGCACCGCCTCCCACACCGCGTCAGCCACGTCCGGACGCCGGGCGGACCGTGCCGAGCGGGCCAGCGGCAGCCGGTAGAGCACCAGTTGGGTCGGGCTGACCTGATCGGCCACGACCGAGACGGGCACCGGCTCACTCCAGTCGAGCGGCAGCAGTGGAGCCTCTTCGACGACGATGTCGACCGGCTCGCTCTCGCGGGCGAAGTGCGGCTCCAGCGCCCGAACGATCTCGCCGACCAGGGCGTCGAACTCGTCGCGCGGACTGCGGTGACGCGGCACGCTCGACGGCGACAGCGGACCGGGCAGCGCCATCGGCCCGCGGCGTCCCCGCCCACGACGGTCGCGGGTGAGTCCTGGTCGCGGGCCGGTGATGACCGGTTCGAGGCCCGGGCCGACGAAACGGCGCGGATCGGCCGGCGGTGAGGTCACGACGCGAGCCTAATCGCCGCGCAGGGGGAGCTGGAGGGGTAGTCTCGCTCGGGTGAGTGCCCGACGCTGTACCCGCGCTGCCTGTCCCCACGCCGCGACTGCGACCCTCACCTATGTTTACGCCGATCAGACCGCCGTCATCGGCCCGCTCGCCACCGCGCCGGAGCCGCACACCTACGACCTGTGTGCCGAGCACGCCGGACGGCTGTCGGTGCCGCAGGGATGGAACGTCGTGCGCTTGGCAGTCGATCCGTCGCGCAGCGAGCCGTCGCGCGACGACCTGCTCGCGCTCGCCGATGCGGTGCGGGAGGCCGGGCGTGAGGGCGGGCGGCACGTGGAGCAGCGCCCGCGCCCGCGGATCGTTCCGCCGGTAGGCTCGTGACCGACGTCTCATCGCCGACCGCTGGAGGACCATGCGCCCCCGTTTTGCTTCCGTGACCAAGGCCTATGACGTGCGCGGCACGACGCCCGACCAGTTGGACGCCGAGCTGGCCCTTGCTTTCGGGCGGGCCTACGCCGCTGAGGTCGGCGTGCGCGACGGCGGCGGATCGGTTGTCGTCGGGCACGATATGCGCGAGTCCTCGCCCGAACTCGCCGGGGCCATCGCCGACGGCATCCGCGTCGAGGGCGGTGACGTCGTGTTGATCGGCCTGGCCTCGACCGACATGCTGTACGCAGCGTCGGGGGTGCTCGACCTTCCCGGCGTCATGGTCACGGCGAGCCACAACCCGGCCGGATACAACGGGTTCAAGGTGTGCCGGGCCGGCGCGCGGCCCATCGGCTTCGACACGGGCCTGTCGGCGATTGCCGAGGCCGCCGGCGAGCTGCTGGGCCAGCCGGCCGGGGAGCCGCGCGGCACACTCACCGAGCGCGATTTCCTCGACGACTACGCGGCGCTGGTTGTGTCGCTGGCCCCGGTCGAGGGCAACCGGCGGCTGAAGGTCGTGGTCGATGCGGGCAACGGCATGGCCGGGCACACCGCCAGCGCCGTGCTCGACCGTCTCGATCTCGAGGTGATTCCGCTGTACTTCGAGCTGGACGGCACCTTCCCGAACCACGAGGCCAACCCGCTGGACGCCTCTACCCTGGTCGACCTGCAGGCGACCGTCCGCGAGCGCGGTGCTGACCTCGGCCTCGCTTTCGACGGCGACGCCGACCGGTGTTTCGTCGTGGACGAGACGGGGGAACCCGTTGCGCCGTCGGCCATCACCGCGCTCATCGGTACTCGCTACCTGGCCGAGCAGCCGGGTGCCACCATCTTGCACAACGTCATCTGCTCCAAGGCCGTACCGGAGATCGTGGCCGAGCGTGGCGGGACGCCCGTGAGGACCCCCGTCGGCCACTCGCTCATCAAGGCCGAGATGGCGCGGACCGGCGCGGTCTTCGGCGGTGAGCACTCCGGGCACTTCTACTTCCGCGACTTCTACCTCGCCGACTCGGGCATGCTGGCCGCCCTGCACGTCATGGGCGCCCTGGCGCAGACCGACGGGCCGGTCTCGGCGCTCATGGCCGAGTTCACCCGCTATGCGGCCTCCGGTGAGATCAACAGCACCGTGACCGATGCCGCCGCAGTGATCGAGGAACTGTCGCGGGCCTTCGCCGACCACGACCAGGACCGCCTCGACGGGCTGACCGTCTCGGCCGACACCTGGTGGTTCAACGTCCGCGCGTCCAACACCGAGCCGCTGCTGCGGCTCAACGTCGAGGGCGTCGACGAGCAGGTCATGGCCCGTGTCCGCGACGAGGCGCTGGCCGTCATCGGGGGCTGAAGCCGCCATGAGTGAGATCTTCTTCGACGAGGCCGACGACGCGACCGAGATCGTCAAGGCCCTGCAAGCCGAGGGCTATGCGACCGGCCTGCGCCGTGAGGCCTTCGCGGGCGAGGACGATGCCGAGGACCACGCCTGGGTGCTGACGGTGACGCCCTTCGACGGGCGTGTCGTCGAGATGGTCGACGTCTACGGAGGCTGGTTGCCGGGCGATGAGCGGCTGCCCGTCGCGGCAACACCGCTGCCGGATGCGCCCCGCCGGCTCAAGAGTACGGGCGGCCTGGACACGATCTGACGGGCTGGTCCGCTCGGGCTATTGTGCTGCGCATGAGTTCGTACAGTCCTCCGTCCCCTCAGCCCGCCGCCGCACCCCAGCAGGTAGCGAACCCGTTCTCGGGCATTCCGCTCACTGATGTCTTGCGTGACGTCGCGGCGCTGACTCTGCTCATCACCGCGCTGTTCTACGACTGGAACGCGGGCGACTACGAGTTGAAGTGGGGCGCGAGCCTGTGGTTCGTGGACGTTGCCACGGCCCTGGCGGCGCTGTCGTTGCTGGCCACCTACCTAGGCCGGCTGGGCGTTTTCGGCCAGGCCTGGCAGGTGCGCAACAACGGACTCATCCGGTTGTTCGCCTCGATCCCGTACTTCATCAGCGTGCTGGTGGTCCTGATCCTCGACCTGGCCGACGAGCGAGTGGTCGGTGTCGGTGTCGGCATCGGCCTGGTCGCGGCCCTGCTGGTCGCGCAGCCGCGCCGTCACGAGTTGCCCCCGGCGTCCCTGGCGCCGAGCGATCGCGTCTGGGTCTACGTGACCGGTGGCCTGGTGGCGCTGAGTGCCTTCTTCGCGCTGTTGTCGAGCCTGCTGTTCATCGACGACCTCGACAAGCAGGGCACCGAGGCCGGACCCATCGTGATCTTCGTCATCGGTGCCGTGGTCTACGCGGCCCTGCTGTTGGTGGTCGCGGTGCCGGCGCTGCTGTCCAAGCCGGCGGGCATCGCGCTGATCGCCGCGCTGGGCCTGCTGCTCATGGTGCTGGGCATGTTCCACATCGACGGCCAGAACGCGACGCAACTGCTCGGTTTCCTCACGCTTCCGTATGGGGTCGAGACGATCCAGTTTCCCGGTTTCGGGGCCTTCCTGCTGATCGGTGCGGCCGGGGCCGCCCTGTCGCCGGGTGCCTCGCGGGCCACCGGCGGTGCCGCTCATCCGGTCTCGCTGGCCGGTGCGGCGCGTATCGGTTTCCTCGTGCTGGCGCTCGCGGCGTTCCTGCACCTGCTGGGCGCGGTGTATTTCGGTGTCGAGTCCGATGACTTCGCCGCGCCGGTGATCGTGACGATCATCTTCTCGCTGCTGGCGGCGGTGGTCGCGGCCCTGGGGCTGGTCACTGCCTCCTCCGAGGGTCCGAAGACGCTGCCGCTGATCGCGGTGGGTGCCTATGCCGCGCTGGTCACGGTGCTCGCCATCATCGTCGCCATTATCGACGAGGGCAGCGCCGGGTTCGCGACCTCGGACTACGAGGGAGACGTGAACACCGACACGTGGCTGGGCGTCATTCTCGCGGCGCTGCTCATCGCCGTCGGGCTGATCGGTACGGAGAAGATCGGCGGGACGGTCAAGAAGGTGTTCTCCAACGTGCAGGCCGGCGGCCCGGCTGCCGGAGCGCCGCTGCCGAGCGCGCCGGCCCCGACCGCGCCGCTGGTGACCGCGCCTGCCGCCGCACCTGCGG
>NZ_JASGDU010000040.1:0-63638 GCF_047607065.1 Aeromicrobium sp. | reverse complement strand
GGAAGTGCTGATCTTTGCGGCGACCCGGCTCGGCGGGTGGCCTGGCGGCTGGGATCGCGAAATCATGGGGTCGTGGACAGCGACCAGCCCTCCTTCACTGATGTCGAGTACGGCAACCGGCGACGGACCTCCAAGCGTGAGCAGTTCCTCGACACGATGGACGCCACGATCCCGTGGCACGTGTGGGTCGGTCTGATTGAGCCGCACTACTACGCCGACCGTCCGGGCAAGCGGGGCCGTAAGGCCAAGCCGATCGAGTCGATGTTGCGGATGTATCTGCTGCAGGCGTGGTTCAACTTGTCCGATGAGGGTGTCGAGGACGCAATCTACGACTCCTATGCGATGCGTCGGTTCATGCGGCTCGACTTCGCGGTCGAGCAGGTCCCCGACGCCACGACCTTGTTGCACTTCCGGCACCTTCTCGAGGAGCACAAGCTCGGCGAGGCGTTGTTCGCGGCACAGAACGAGATCTTCGAGGCCGAGGGCTGGATCATGCGTGGCGGCTCGATCATCGACGCGACCATCATCGCGGCACCGTCCTCGACGAAGAACGCGACCGGCACCCGTGACCCGGAGATGCACCAGACCCGCAAGGGCAACCAGTGGTACTTCGGAATGAAGGCCCACATCGGGGTCGACGCGGGCACCGGGTATACCCACAACGTGACCGCGACCTCCGCGAACGTGCACGACCTCGACCAAGCACACCACCTGGTGCGTGATGACGACGAGACCGTCTACGCCGACTACGGCTACCAAGGCGCAGCCAAGCGGCCAGAGATCGCCGGCGACGATCACCTGAGCAAGGTTGAGTGGAGGATCGCGGCACGCAAGGGCGCACTCAAGTCGATGCCCGACCTCGACCGGGATCTGGAGTCACGCAAGGCAGGCATGCGCGCGAAGGTCGAGCATCCGTTCCTGATCGTGAAACGCGACTTCGGGTTCACCAAGACCCGATACCGCGGCATGGCGAAGAACCTCAACCACCTCCACGTGCTGTTCGCTTCCGCGAACTGGGTGATGCGGGCCCGTGCCGTCGCCCTCACCCCGGCGACGGCGTAGCGCCAGCCTGCCCGCAATCGGCCCTACAGTCCCGAAAGGCGGACGCAGGGCAGCAAGGCAGCAGCACGAAACAGGTCCCTACGCCCCTCCCCAGGCTCGCTCACCCACCGATGGCCTATAGATCAGCGATTCCCTAACGGGCTAGTGCGACACGGTGGCTTCGGCTCCACCGCGTATCGAAGCCGTCAGCGCTCCGCCCATCCTTGGAGATCGGGGACCCGTTTCAGCGCCTCCTCGTACGTCATCACCACCGGGTAACTGGCGGGCTGCATGTCCCAATACGCGCCACAGACACGACAGTGGCGAATGACCACCCAGTCCGCTTCGGCGACCACCACGACCCTCGGGTCAGCGATGGCGTACAGACAGCACGCCGAGCACACCTGGCACGAGCCAGCGCGAATATCCATGATCCCGTCCCGCTCAGAGTGGGTTGGGACGGACTCTACCGATCACTCCCTGGACCGCGATCCGGCGCGGGATCGGCGTTCGACAGAAGCCTATGGTGGCATCAGGGCAGCCTGAGTGCGCGGTGCTCACCAGGGGCAGCCCCAGCGACGGCCGAGCGCGAAAACGAGACGCGAAGGATGGCAATGAGACGACTGATCTTCGGCACCAAGCGGGATCGTCAGGACGACCTGCCCTCCATCAACGAGCGCCGCAGCGATAACGGCGAGATCGCCGCTGCCGCAGATCTCAGCGTTCTCGAGACCGCGATCCGGGCGCTGACGTTCCCCTGGTCGCCGACCGATCAGGAAGCCTTCTGCTCTCCTCCGTACCCGGTACCGGCAGCGCTTCGCCCGCTGATCGCCCGGCTGGAGGACGCACTTCCCGCAGACCACGAGGCCGCCCGGCAGCGCCTGCTCTCGAACGCCCAGCTATCCCCAGGGACCTATGTGCCCTCATCGGCCTACCTCGGGATCTACGTACCCTTGTCGGCCGGTGGCGGACATCGGATCATGGCGAGCCGAGGCCTGCCGGCAGTGGTGTTGCTCCTGCTGTCACACGGGATCCTCACGACGGCAGACGGCGAACGCCTGGTGAAGGCCGTCGAGACGACGGGTGCGGCGAACACGGACCACGACCTCGTGGTTCGCCACCTCCTCCTCCGCATCCTCGAGGCGCATCTGACAGCCGGTGACGCGGTGGCGGCCGAGAAAGTCGCGGCCATCATCGCGTCACGGGACGGCCACGTCGGATGGCGCGAGGTCGCTCGGTACCACGCGGCCCACGGCGACGCCGCCGCGTTCTTTCGGAACTGGAAGCACTACGCCGCCCGCCTGGACACCGCCCAAATGCGGCGGCTGAAAGCGCAACTCGTCGCCGGTGTCGCGATACGCGCGGGGTGGCGTGAGGCGGCCGGAGTCTGCGGCGACAGGCGGATCGGTGACGGCTTCCTGCGGCATGCCTTCGAGCCACCCGCCCACGGCTACGACGACCTGCTGGCACTGTTCGGCGGGGACGCTGCTGGGACGCTCCCCGAGGCCGATGAACTGCACTGTCTCGTGGCCGCCGCTGTCGCCGAATCACGGCCCCGGCCGACGGCCGACCATCGCGGCGTGGAGAAACTTCTCGCCCGGATCAGCGCGCTCGACCCGAATGAGAGCCGCGAAGCGATGCGGACCCGCGACCATCTCCTCAGCACGCTGCACATGGCCATCGGCAGCGAGGAGACCCTGGCTCGCCTCCGCAAGCAGGTCCGCACACCTCGTCTCCGCCGGGACCTCATGCGCCTGTATTCAGGACCCCCGACGGCCGATCACCGCCCGTAACCTACCGGTTCCTCCCGTCAGGTCGCCCGGCTAGTTCGCGCAGCGCGGCGGCGCGGAGCAGGGAGGCGGCCACGGTGCCGCCGGTCATCAGGTGCACCTGCAGGGCCGCCTGGTGCGCCAGCAAGTCCAGGCCGTTGACGACGGGAATGTTGTGCTCTAACGCCGCCGAGGCCAACGGCGTCGGCCACGGGTCGTAGATCACGTCGAACACGGCCCCCGCCGAAGCCGCCCACGACGGATCGACCGCCCCGGCGGGAATGGTGGAGACCAGCACGTCCACCAGGCCACGGTCGGAGCCGTCCAGCGTCACCGCCGAAGCCGCTACCTCCTGCGCCTCCGCGACGGCAAGCACATCGCTCGCTCGAGCCACGTCCCGCACCGCGACCTCCAGCCGCCGTACGCCGAGGCGCGACAGCGTCAGCGCCATCGACGCCGCCGTGGCCCCGCCGCCGAGGATGCGCGCACTCGCCACCGCCTCAACCCCCGCCTCACGCAGGGCGTTCAGGCCGCCGGGGACATCAGTGTTGAAGCCGACCCTGCCGCGCCGCTCGTCCAGCAGCACCGTATTCGCCACGCCCAGCGCCTCGACGTCCTCGCTGATCTCGTCCATCAACGAGACCAGCCGACGCTTGAGCGGAGCGGTGACCGACAAGCCCCGCCACGAATCGTCCACACCGTCGAGGAACCCGGCCAGGGCGTCCTCGGTGACGTCGAGGGCCTCGTAGGTCCAGCCGATCCCCAACTCCCCGTACGCTGCCCGATGCATGACTGGTGACAACGAATGGGCAATCGGGCTGCCGAGGACCGCGCACCGCCCGTACGCCGCGGGCATCAGCAGATATCCGAATTGCGGCAGTACTCACGGGCTTCCTCGGCATTGCGCTCGTGCTCGGCATAGGTCGTGGCGTACTTGGTCTCACCGGTCTCCATGTTGACCGCGACGAAGTACAGCCAGTCGCCGTCGGCCGGATTGAGCGCGGCCTCGATGGTCTTCTCCCCCGGCGAGCCAATCGGCCCCGGAGGCAGGCCCGTGTGCTGGTACGTGTTGTACTCCGACGGGTTGGCCCGCTCCTCGGAGGTCGTCCATACATCGCCTTCTCGCTCGCTCACGTAGGAAACGGTCGAATCCAGTTGCAGCGGCATGTCGATGTCGAGCCGGTTGTACAGGACCCGCGCCACCTTCGCATAATCCTCGTCGAGTTTCGCCTCGTATTCCAGGATGCTCGCGACTGTGAGGATCTCCTCGGTCGTGTAACCGAGCGCCGCAGCGCGGTCCTCGATATCGAGCGAGGCCGTGACCTCGGCGGTCTTGCTCACCATCTTCGACAGCAGCGACACCGCCGTCTCCTCCGGTTCGACGACATAGGTTGCCGGGAAGAGGTACCCCTCCGCATTGCCGTTGGCGACCTCGGGGAGTCCGATCGTCGCCGGATCGTCGAGGGCTGCCAGCAGGTCGGCTTCGGGGATCTCGGTCGCGGCAGTGATCGCCTCGACGACCTGGCCCACACGCGCGCCCTCGGCAACCGTGACCGTGTTGTCGGCGGGAACGATCTCGGTGGTCAGCGCGCGGTAAGCCGCTGCGGCCGACATCTTCTGGCGCATGAGATAAGAGCCGGCCTTGAGCATGTGCTTCTCGGGGTCGTTCAGGGCTTCTTCGTAGAACGCCTCGGAGGACTTGACGACGCCCTCGTCCTCCAGCACGTGCGACAGCTTCTGCCAGTTCGAGCCGGACTCTACCTGGATGACGACCTCGCCCGAACCGTTGCCGCTGTAGTCCGGCGGCGGGCCGAACCGCTCGACGGCGATACCGTACAGCCACCAACCGCCGCCGGCCAGCACCGCCAGGACGACGAAGGCGACCAGGATGCGCGGCCAGACGCGCTTCTTCTTCACCGCACGACGCCGGCCCGGCCGCAGACGCGGCGGCTCCCCTCCGTTGACCAGTTCGAGACCGCTCATACTTGTCCTCCGGTGCTCGTCGGGTGATGCTCGATCAGGTGGCCGGGCGGCGTCCCCCGCAGGCGTTCGCCCTCCAGAGCATTCTGCAAGATCACCACGGCTGCGGCCTGATCGATGACCGGACGCTGGCGTTTGGCCTTCGTCCCGCCGGCGCGCAACTGCTGGGAGGCCGTGACGGTGCTGAGTCGTTCGTCGACCAGCCGCACCGGCCGGCCGGCCGCCTCGGCCAGCACCTGCGCCACCGAGCGGACCGTGGCCGCCGCCTGTCCTTCGCGCCCCGACAACGAGTAGGGCAAGCCGACGACCAGCTCGATGGCGTCGTACTCCTCGGCCAGGGCCACGATCCGGCTCACGGCCCCGTCGCCGGCCGCGACGGTCTCGACCGGGGTGGCGATCAGGCCGTCCGGATCGCAGGTCGCCACGCCGATGCGGGCCGCACCGATATCGATGCCGAGCCGGCGTCCGCGACGCACGCCGCGATCACGCTCCAGCGACGGCCGCTTCGACCACCGCAATCGCCGCCTCGACGCCGCCTGCGTCACTTCCGCCGCCCTGGGCGATGTCGGCCTTGCCGCCGCCGCGGCCGCCGATCTTCTCTCCCGCCGCGCGCACCAGGTCGCCGGCCTTCAGGCCCGCGTCGACCGCCGAGGGGCTGAGGGCGATCACGACCGAGGGTTTGTCACCGACGACCCCGAACAGCGCGACGACGGCGGGCCGCTCGTCGCCGAGACGACCCCGCACGTCGAGGGCCAAGGTGCGCAGGTCTCCGCCGGCTACCCCGTCGACCCGGGCCGCGACGACGGTGACTCCGCCGAGGTTCTTGCCCTGACCGGCCAGGCCTGCGGCCCCGGCGAGCAGTTCGGCGGCCTTGATCTTCTCGAGTTCCCGCTCGGTCGCCTTGAGCCGTTCGACCAGGTCGCCGACACGGCCGGGGATGTCCTCGGCCTTGACCTTCAGCAGCCCGGAAACCTGCGTCACGAGATCGCGCTCGCGGGCCAGGTAGGCGAAGCCCTCGATGCCGACCAGCGCCTCGATGCGCCGGTTGCCGGCACCGACCGAAGAGTCCGACGTGACGACGACGGTGCCGATCTGCGAGGAGTGGTCGACGTGTGTGCCGCCGCACAACTCGCGCGACCACGGGCCGCCGATCTCGACGACGCGGACCTGCTCGCCGTAGGTCTCGCCGAACAGCGCCAGCGCTCCGGCCGATTTGGCCTCGGCGAGCGTCATCAGCGAGGCACTGACCGGCAGGTCCTCGCGCAGCGCGCGGTTCGAGACGGTCTCGACCTCGTGCAGCTGCTCGGGCGACAGGGCGCTGCCCCAGCCGAAGTCGAGCCGCAGATAGCCGGGCCGGTTGTACGAGCCGGATTGCAAGGCGGTGGGGCCGAGCACTTCGCGCAGCGCCGCGTGGACGACGTGGGTGCCCGAGTGCGCCTGCCGTGCGCCGGTGCGCCACTCGGGGTCGACCTGGGCCTCCAGGGTCGTGTCGAGCGTCAGTTCACCGCCGGTGATGCGCACCTGGTGGACGACGAGGCCCTTGATCGGCCGCTGCACGTCGAGGACCTCGGCGGCGCCGCCGTCCCATCGCAGGTGGCCGGCGTCGGCGTTCTGACCGCCGGACTCGGCGTAGAACGGGGTGCGGTCGAGCACGACCTCGCCGACCTGGCCGGCACCGAGCGCGGGCGTCGCGGCACCCTCGGCCAGCAGCGCGAGGACGCGCGACTCGGTGGTGAGCGTCGTGTATGCCTGCCAGTCGGTCGGGCCGTGCGTGTCGAGCGCGTCGCGGTAGGCGGTGGTGTCGGCGTGAACGCCCTTCTTGGCCTTCGCGTCGGCCTTCGCGCGGGCCTTCTGTTCGGCCATGAGGGCGCGGAAACCGTCGGCGTCGACGGCCAAGCCCTGCTCGGCGGCCATCTCCAGGGTCAGGTCGATGGGGAAGCCGTAGGTGTCGTGCAGCTGGAAGGCTTTGTCCCCGGCCAGGACCGTGGCACCGGACCTCTTCGTCTCCTCGGCGGCCAGGTCGAAGATCTGCGTGCCCTTGCCGAGGGTCTGGCGGAAGGCGTCCTCCTCGGCGTACGCAATCTGGCTGATGCGGGCGAAGTCGGCCTCCAGTTCGGGGTAGCTCGCCTTCATCCGGTCCTTGCTGACCGGCAGCAGCGCCGGGAGCGCGGGGTCGTCGTAACCGAGCAGGCGCATCGAGCGCACCGCGCGACGCAGCAGCCGCCGCAGCACGTAGCCGCGGGTCTCGTTGCCGGGGGTGACGCCGTCGCCCATGAGCATGAGGCCCGAGCGGACGTGGTCGGCGATGACCCGGAAACGCACGTCGTCGGCCGGATCGGCACCGTAGCGGCGGCCGGTCAACTCCTGAGCGCGCTCGATGACCGGGAAGACCTCGTCGATCTCGTAGAGGTTGCCCTTGCCCTGCAGCAGGTAGGCGACGCGCTCCAGGCCCATGCCGGTGTCGATGTTCTTGGCCGGCAGGGGGCCGGCGATGTCGAAGTCGTCCTTGGCGCGGACCTGCGACAGCTCCTCCTGCATGAACACGAGGTTCCAGATCTCCAGGAAGCGGTCCTCGTCGACGACGGGTCCGCCGTCGGGACCGAACTCGGCACCGCGGTCGACGTAAATCTCCGAGCAGGGACCGCCCGGGCCGGGGACACCCATGTTCCAGTAGTTATCGAGCAGGCCGCGGTTCTGGATGCGCTCGTCGGGCAGCCCGGCGACCTTCTTCCACAGCTCGCGCGCCTCGTCGTCGCTGTGCAGGACGGTGACCCAGATGGTGTCGGGGGCGAAGCCGAGGCCGCCGTCGGCCACGGAGCCGGTGATGAGCCGCCAGGCGTGCTCGATGGCACCTTCCTTGAAGTAGTCGCCGAAGGAGAAGTTGCCGTTCATCTGGAAGAACGTGCCGTGCCGGGTGGTCTTGCCGACTTCCTCGATGTCGAGGGTCCGCACGCACTTCTGGACGCTGGTGGCGCGCTGGTACGGCGGCGTCTCCTGGCCGAGGAAGTACGGCTTGAACGGCACCATGCCGGCGTTGACGAACAGCAGGTTGGGATCGTCGAACAGCAGCGGGGCCGACGGGACGACGGTATGCCCGGCGGCCTCGAAGTGGGCGAGGAATCGGCGCCGGATCTCGGCGGTCTCCATCAGATGAGGTCCTTGTCGGTGGTACGGGGTAGCGCGGGCGAGGGTCCGGTCGCGCTCGGGTCGGGTTCGAGGGGCAGTGCAGCGCGACGGTACAGGTCGGCGACGACCTCGCGCTGCTTGGCTCGGGCACCGTCGGCGACCTCGGCTTTGAACTCGCGCCAGCCCAGGCCGAGCGCGGCGGCCTGATCGGCGACGCCCGGCACGGAGAGCCGGTAGGCGGCACGGCGGGCCTTGACCGAGGCGTACACCCCGGCGGCGGTGCCGGCGACGAACCAGGCGGCGCGGCCCATCATCGGTCGGCCTCCGCGATGGCGCGGGGAATGGCACTCCGGGGGACGGTCGGCAGGGGTGCCCGTGCGGCCCGGCGGGCGGCTCGCTGGCGTTCACGACGGCGGCGGGTGAACTCGCGTCGCATCAGCGCCGCGATGCGGTCGCGCGATTCGGCCCGCAGCGCGTAGGCCAGCCCGGTCGCCCACACGGCGAGTCGGGTCGTCGGACGGCTGAGCACCGTGGCGACGAGTTGCTGCTGCGTCGGCACGACGATCACCTTGCCGTCGACCACATGCGCCGGACTCAGCTCGGCGAGGGGTCGCGCATCGAGGACGAGATCGGCGGAGGTCACCCCCTGCGGTGCGAACGTGTGAGCCTCGAAGGGAGCAGGCGTCAGGTCACGTTCCTCTTCAGCTCGTTTCAGCAGTTCTGCCACCGCCGCGCGGTCGCGGGCGCTCTGACGGGCCGACCGCACGGTGACCACCGCCGCTGTGAGGGCAATGACTGCGACGACCGCAGCAGCGGCCAGCACGATCACGTCGACAGGCATAGTCCGACACTACTAGCCTCGTACCTCCACCGCGCCGACCCTGGGACGATTCCACGAGAACACCAGCCAGGCAAGTATCAGGAGAGCCGCCCCGAGGCCGATGTCGGCGACGACATGGGCCTGACGCCACCAGGGCATGTCCGTGGACCCAGGGACCGTGTAGTGGCCGATCCCGATGAGACCGCTGACCGAGTAGAAGGCCAGACCGACGGCCGTGGGTATGACGCGGCGGCGCAGCAGGCTGACCACCGCCACAACGCCGAACGCCGTGAAAACAAACCAACCGGCGGCGATCAGCGTGTCGGTGACCACCGGCAGCGAGGAGTCCGCCGGCGGCACCGGGTAGTCGTCGTAGTTCACGTAGTTGTCGATGTAGTGGATGACCGACACGACGAACGCGAGCGCGACGACCGTGAGGATGACCCCGGTTCCACGTAGCGGCTGTGGGGCAGCGGACTCGCTCATACTCATATGAACATCATGGCTCCCCCGCCCCCTCGGCACCACTTGTCACCCCGGACGGGCTTTTACCAGGCCGGACCTCCGGGCCACCTCTCACTCCAACCCGGCGGGTCCCTCGGCGAGCAGTCGGTCGAAGTCGGCCTCGTCGAGGATGCGGATGCCCAACTCCTCGGCCTTGGCCGCCTTCGAGCCGGCATTGGCCCCCACGACCACGTAGTCGGTCTTCTTGCTCACCGAGCCGGCCGCCTTGCCCCCGCGCGAGGCGATCGCCTCCTTCACCGAGTCGCGGGTGTGCCCCTCCAGCGATCCGGTCACGACGATGGTCAGCCCGTCGAGGACTCCCCCGGCCTGCGCCGCCGCACCCGGCCCCGGATGGTCAGGAATCGCAAACCGCACCCCGGCAGCACGCCAGGCGTCGATGATCTCGCGGTGCCAGTCGACCTCCAGCCAGGCTTTGAAGGACTCGGCGATGATGCCGCCGACCCCGTCGACCGCAGACAGTTCCTCGACGCTCGCCTCCGCGATGGCCGCCAGCGAGCCGAAGTGCTGGGCGAGGGCACGGGCGGCGACCGGCCCGACGTGGCGGATGTTGAGCGAGACGAGCTGGCGCCACAGATCCTTGGTCTTGGCCTTGTCGAGCTCGTCGAGCAGCGTGAAGGCCGCCGATGACAGGATGTGCGTCTCGTCGCCGTCGAACGGCCCGTCGGGATCGAACGGCGGGTCCTCCTTCTTTCGCTGGCGGCGGAAGGGCGAACGAATAGTCGTGGCCCCGGCGTCGTCGGTCTTCGGCAATCCGGTCTCCGGATCGCGGACCTCCAGGTCGATGCCGAACAGGTCCTCAGGCCGCAGCGAGAACAGTCCCGCCTCGGTGACCAGGGGCGGCGTCGCGGGGCGCAGCGGCTGGGTCAGCGCGGTCGCCGACACCTCGCCGAGACCCTCGATGTCGAGGCCGCCGCGCGAGCCGATGTGCTCGACCCGGCCGCGCACCTGGGCCGGGCAGGCGCGCGCGTTGGGGCAGCGCAGGTCGATGTCGCCCTCTTTCATGGGGCGCAGTTCGGTGCCGCACTCGGGGCAGCCGGCCGGCATGACGAACTCGCGCTCGCTGCCGTCACGGCGCTCGACGACCGGCCCGAGCACTTCGGGGATGACGTCGCCGGCCTTGCGCAGCACGATGGTGTCACCAATGAGCACGCCCTTCTCGCGCACGACGTCCTTGTTGTGCAGGGTCGCCTGGCGCACGACACTGCCGGCGACCCGCACCGGCTCCATCACCGCGAATGGGGTGGCCCGGCCGGTGCGCCCGACGGAGACGACGATGTCCAGGAGCCGCGTGTGGACCTCCTCTGGCGGGTATTTGTAGGCGATGGCCCAACGGGGGGCGCGGCTGGTCTCGCCCAGTTCGGGATGCAGAGCAAGCTCGTCGACCTTGACCACAACCCCGTCGATCTCGTGCTCGATGGCCTGCCGGCCGGCCCCCAACTCCTCGACGCGCGTCACCACGGCGGCGGCGTCGGGCAGGACCCGCGTGTGCGGGCTGGTCGGCAGGCCCCAGGAGGCCAGCAACTCGTAGACCTCGCTCTGCGCGGCAACCGGGGGGTTGTCCCAGGCACCGATGCCGTGGACGAACAGCGACAGCGACTCCAGCCGTTTCTGCCCGGCCTCGCGCTCCAGGCCTTCCTTCTTGTGCAGCAGCTGGCGCAGGCCGCCGCTGGCGGCGTTACGAGGGTTGGCGAAGGCGGGAAAGCGGCGCGCCGCACTGGCGGCAGCCTTGTCGGCATCGACGCCGCGCTCAGTCGCCTCGGCGATCACGCGGTCACGCAGCTCGGCCTGGAAGGCGTTGAGCCGCTCGAACGCCGCCACGGCGATGAACACCTCGCCGCGCACCTCGACCAGCGGCGGGTGGCCCTCGCCGGCGAGTTGCCGGGGCACGCCGGGCAGGCAGACCGCGTTCACGGTGACCTCCTCCCCGACCCGGCCGTCGCCGCGCGTGGCGGCGGTGACGAGGCGGCCGTGCTCATAGCGCAGCGCGATGGCCAGGCCGTCGATCTTCGCCTCGGTGAGCCAGGCGACGTCACGCCCGGCGGCCTCGCGGGTCTTGGCACACCAGGCCGACAGTTCCTCGGCGGAAAAAACGTTGTCGAGGCTCAGCATGCGCTCGGCGTGCTCGACCGGCGCAAGGTCGGAGTGCGCGGGGGCACCGACGGTCCGGGTCGGCGAATCCTGGCCCTGAAGCTCGGGGAATCGCGCCTCGACGTCCTCCAGGCGGCGCATCCAGGCGTCGTACGTGGCATCGTCGACGAGCGAGGCGTCCTGGCCGTAGTAGGCGTCGCGGGCCTGCTCGATCTTCTCGATCAGTTCGGCTGCCTCGGCGCGCGCCTCGGCGAGGGTGGCAGGAGTCGTGTCGTCGGCACTGTCGCTCACCTGAGTCAGTTTAGGGACGTGCTGATGTAGAGGTCGATGCCGCTCATTGAGGTGTGTAGCGAGGAACGAGCGGAGCCTCGAAATGAGCTACGGTTCTGGTCCCTTCGAGGTGCGCTGCGCTCGCACCTCAGGGACCGGCAGGCGGCACACAACCCGAATAAATCAGCCTTTCCTGAGGGAACGGGCGGCCGAGCGGGCGGCTTCCAGGTCACGGCGGGCCTCGGCGGGGGTACGACCGGCGAGGCCGCAGGGCGGGGTCACGACGAGCCGGTTGCCGACGCTGCCGATATCGAAGCCGAGTCGGCCGAGGAACTCCTCAATCCGGCGAGCGTCGGTCGAACCCGGCCACAGGCCCAGGCCCTGCTCGACGGCCTCGGCCCAGGCGTCGCCGGGGCCGACCAGCGAGAGGTCGAAGGCAACGGCCGCGAAGCCCGCGCCGCGCAGCAGGGCGACCGGAACATCGGGCGCGCAGCAGTGCACGACCGGCGTGGCCCCCGCCTCTCGCGCGGTCTCGGCGACAAGACGCAGGTGAGCGTCGGCCTCCGGGACGTCGATGGTGCGGTAGCGGCCGAACCCGCTGGACGTCGGGATCGCGGCGGCCAGCACGGCCGACAGCGCAGGTTCGTCGATCTGGACGATGAACTCGGCGGCACGGCCGAAGCGCCGCCGCAGGTCGGCAATCTGCTCGGCTAGCCCAGCGGCGAGGCAGGCGGCCAGGTCCCGCCGGGCACCGTGATCGGCCAGGACCTTCTCGCCGCGCGGCGTCTCGACAGTCGCCGCGAGCGTCCACGGACCGGCGACCTGCTGCTTGAGCACGCCGTCGTAGTCGTGGCCGATCTCCTCGACCGCATCGAGGTCCTGGGCGAGCAGAGAGCGCGCCCGCCGGTGGTCGACGCCCGACCCGACTCCGACGCGCCATCCGGCCGGCTGCAGGTCGGCGTCCATCCCGTCAAGCACCGCCAGGGAACGCCCGATCATGCCCGCGTGCGCGCCACGGGCCGGGAGTTCGGGGACGAACGCGAGGTCCATCTCCCCCAGTACGAATCTCGCCCACCCTGCCAGGTCGTCGCCCGGCATAGATCCGATCCCTGTGGCACGCATGGGGACCATTGTCCCAACGCTCCCAGGCACACACTTGAGCGGTCGTTCAACGGACCCACCCGCCACACCGAGAGGTGAAGCAGAAACCTCATCGACGCCAGTTCACTCACTCAGCAAGACCCGAACCGTCCTCGCGCATGACGTAACCCAGGACCCCGTCGGCGCAGACGGGAGGGCTGAACGGTCCCGTCTGACCCCCCGTCGATGACGACGAAGCACCGCCTGCGAGGTGGTGCCCCCTCCCGCTTGCGGGGAGAAGTCGTTTCTCCTTCGCTCCTCAGACAGGGAGGTGAGAATCGGCCGCGGCCGCATGCGTCCGGGCGATGGTGGCCGACCCGACAACCCGAGTGCCCTCGTAAATCACGCAGGCCTGGCCGGGCGCGATACCCTCGGCGGGGTCGAGCAACTCCACCCGCACGCCGTCGGCTTCGACCCGGACCCGCGCGCGGTGCTCCTTACCGTGGGCGCGCAACTGCACCGTGCAGTCCAACTCCCCCGTCGGCACGTCGGTGCACCACAGCGGCTTGATCCCGTCGAGCGCGTCGACCAGCAGCCGCTCGCGCGGGCCGACAGTGACCGTGCCGGACACCGGCTCGATGTCGAGCACGAAGCGCGGCTTGCCGTCGTCGGCGGGAACGCCGAGCCGCAGGCCGCGCCGCTGGCCGATGGTGAACGCGTAGGCACCGTCGTGCTCGCGCAACACCTGGCCGGACTCGTCCACAATCACTCCTGGCTTCGGTCCCAGCTTTTCGGTGAGCCAGCCGGCGTTGTCGCCGTCGGCGACGAAGCAGATGTCGTGGCTGTCGGGCTTGCTCGCGACCTGGATGCCGCGCGCCTCGGCCTCGAGCCGAACATCGGGCTTGGTCGATCCGCCGAGCGGGAAGTACGAGCGCCGCAGTTGGTCCTGCGTCAGCACACCGAGCACATACGACTGATCCTTGGCCATGTCGACCGCGCGGTGCATCTCCACCAGGCCGCCGCCACCCTCGCGTACCTGCGCGTAATGCCCGGTGACCACGCCGTCGAAGCCCAGCGCGAGCGCCCGGTCCAGCACTGCGGCGAACTTGATCTTCTCGTTGCAGCGCAGACAGGGGTTGGGAGTACGCCCGGCCTCATACTCGGCGATGAAGTCCTCGACCACCTCGTCGGCGAACTCCTCGCTCATATCCCAGACGTAGAACGGGATGCCGATGGCGTCGGCGGCGCGACGTGCATCCATCGAGTCCTCGATGGAGCAGCAGCCGCGGGCACCCGAGCGGTACGACCGCGGGTTACGGCTCAGCGCCAGATGCACCCCGGTGACCTCATGCCCGGCATCGACCGCGCGCGCGGCGGCCACGGCCGAGTCGACCCCGCCCGACATCGCCGCGATGAGCCGGCTCATCGACGCTGCCTCACGGTGCGAGCGGCCTGGGCGCGCTGATGGACCTCCGGCAACACCGCCAGAGCACGGTCGATGTCGGCCTCCGTCGTGGTATGGCCGAGGCTGAACCGCAGTGAACTGCTGGCCGCCTCCTCGTCATAGCCCATCGCGAGCAGCACATGGCTCGGCTGCGGCACACCCGCCGTGCAGGCCGAGCCGGTGGAGACCTCGACACCGTGGGCATCGAAGAGCATGAGCATCGCGTCACCGTCACAACCAGGGAATGTGACGTGGGCGATGTGCGGCAGCCGGGCCGCCGGGCTGCCTGGACCGTTGACGGCCGCAGCGGGCAGCAGCGTCGCAATACCGTCTATCAGGCGCGTCCGCAACACCTCCAGCCGCGCGGCCTCGGCCTCGCGGCGACGCACCGCGAGGTCGACGGCCGCTGCGAAGGCGGCGATGAGCGGCGCACTGAGCGTTCCCGAACGCACGTCGCGCTCCTGGCCGCCACCATGAAGCAGCGGCATCAGGTCCAGCTCACGCACCGCGACGAGAGCGCCGACGCCGACGGGGCCGCCGAGTTTATGCGCGGTGACCGTCATGGCATCGAGGCCGCTGGCCGCGAAGTCAATGGGCACATGTCCGGCCGCTTGAACCGCGTCGCTATGCACCGGGATTGCGTGCTGACGGGCCAGCGCAACGACCTCGTCAATCGGTTGCACTGACCCCATCTCGTTATTGGCCCACATCGTGGTGATCGCGGCGACGCTCGCGGGGTCGGCTTCGACAGCAGCCTGCAACTCATCGACGCGAATCACACCGTGACGGTCGACAGCAGTGGTGACGACCCCGGCGTCCTGCTGCTTGCCGAGCCATAGCACAGGATCGAGCAGGGCATGGTGCTCGATGGCACTAAAGATCAAGCGGGTGCGCGCCGGGTCTTGAGCGCGGCGCGACCAGAACAGGCCCTTAATCGCGAGGTTGTTGGCTTCGGTACCGCCGGAGGTAAAGATCACCTCGCTGGGGCGCGCGCCGAGACGCTCGGCAATCAGTTCGCGCGACTCCTCCACGACCCGCCGCGCCGTGCGGCCCGAGCCGTGCAGCGAAGACGGATTGCCGGTCCGCTCCATCTGCTCGCGCAACGCGGCCATCGCCTCGGGCACCATCGGCGTGGTGGCCGCGTGGTCGAGGTAGGCCGTAGGCAGGTCGGTCATGGCCAAGACATCGTAAGGCCACGGGCGCGTCCGGTTGTTTTTGCCTGGTTGAGCGTGACCCGGCTGCGGGCGCTTCGCCCGCCGTTCAGCGATCCCGCAGGATGGCGCGCAGTTTGGCCAGGCGCTCGCGCAGGCTCCCCTCGAAGCCGTGCCGTGACGGCGCGTAGTACTCGGTCCCGTCGACCTCGTCCGGAGCGTACTGCTGCCCGACCACGCCACGCGGGTCGTCGTGGGCGTAGCGGTAGTCGTGACCGTGGCCGAGCTTCTTCGCGCCCGAATAATGGGCATCGCGCAGCGCCGGCGGCACTGCACCGGCCTTGCCCGCAGTCACATCGGCCTGGGCCGCGCCGATGGCCACGACCACGGCGTTCGACTTCGGAGCGAGCGCCAGGTGGATCACCGCCTGGGCGAGGATGATGCGCGACTCCGGCCAGCCGATCATCGCCACCGCCTGCGCTGCGGCTACGACGGTCGGCAGCGCGGTCGGGTCGGCCATACCGATGTCCTCACTCGCCGAGATCATCAAACGCCGAGCGATGAACCGAGGGTCCTCCCCCGCCTCGGCCATGCGTGCCAGGTAGTGCAGCGCCGCGTCGACATCGGAGCCGCGCACACTCTTGATGAGCGCACTGGCCACGTCGTAGTGCTGATCGCCCTGCCGGTCGTAGCGGACCGCAGCTTTGTCGACCGCCAGCGCTGCGGCCTCCACGTCGATCTCGGTCTTGCCCTGCGCCTGCGCCGCCCCGGCCGCTGCCTCCAGATAGGTCAGTGCCCGCCGCGCATCACCACCGGAGAGCCGCACGAGGTGGTCGCGCGCCTCCTCGGTCACGCTCACCGTGCCGCCCAGGCCGCGCTCGTCGCCGACCGCACGGTCGAGCAGCGTGGCGATGTCGTCGTCGGTGAGGCTCTCCAGGGTCAGCAGCAGCGACCGGCTCAGTAATGGTGAGATGACACTGAAGTGCGGGTTCTCCGTGGTGGCCGCGACGAGGCTCACCCAGCGGTTCTCGACGCCCGGCAGCAGCGCATCCTGCTGAGCCTTGCTGAAACGGTGCACCTCATCGACGAACAGGACCGTCTCACGGCCGCTGTTGGCGAGCGCCTGCCGCGCCCCGGCGATCACCTCGCGCACCTCCTTGACGCCCGCGCTGACCGCCGAGACCTCCACGAAGCGGCGGTCGGTGTGGTTACTGATGAGACTCGCCAGCGTGGTCTTACCGGTGCCGGGCGGCCCCCACAGGAGGATCGTCAACGGCTGATCGCCCTCGATCACCTGGCGCAGCGGCGATCCGGGCGCAAGCAGATGCTGCTGGCCGACCAGTTCGTCGATGGTCTGCGGCCGCATCCGCACCGCCAGCGGCGCGCTCGACGTCGGGTTGCCGGCCAGCGAGCCGCCGGAATCTCGCCGTGGACCGGCAGGCATCTCGAACAGGCCGTCGCTCACCCCCGGAGCCTATCGACCGACGCCGACATCCCGCATACGACAGCCGAACATGACCGGGATCGCTCCTCGAGGTGAAGCTGTTCGCGACCTCACCCCTCGGAGACCGGCACCTCTTCAGAAGTCCGGCTCGTCTTGGGGGTGGCGTCGACGCCGGCCTCGGCGCGCTGCCCGGGCGTGATCGGCGCGGGCGCTGCGGTCAGCGGGTCGTAGCCGCCGCCGGACTTCGGGAAGGCGATGACCTCACGGATCGAGTCCACCCCTGATAGGAGGGCGCACGTGCGGTCCCAGCCGAAGGCGATGCCGCCGTGCGGCGGTGCGCCGTAGGTGAAGGCGTCGAGCAGGAAGCCGAACTTCTCGGTGGCCTGCGTCTCGTCAATGCCCATGATCGCGAACACCTGCTTCTGCACGTCGCCTGCGTGGATACGGATCGAACCGCCGCCGATCTCGTTGCCGTTGCAGACGATGTCGTAGGCCTGCGCCAGCGAGGCTCCGGGCGTGGCGAGCGTGGCCGGGTCCTGCGGCGCGGTGAAGGCGTGATGCACGGCCGTCCACTCGCCGCCGCCGACCGCGACATCGCCGGCGTCCAGCTCGTCGACCGGCTCGAACATCGGCCAGTCAACGACCCAGCAGAACGCCCAGGCCGACTCGTCGATCAGGCCCTCGCGGCGACCGATCTCCAACCGCGCGGCTCCGAGCAACTGACGCATGGCCTTGGGCGCTCCGGCGGCGAAGTAGATCGCGTCGCCGGGCTTCGCGCCGACGGCCTCGACCAGGCCCTCACGCTCGGCGTCGGACAGGTTCTTGGCGACCGGGCCGCCAAGCGTGCCGTCCTCGCCGACCAGCACGTAGGCGAGGCCGCGCGCACCGCGCTGCTTCGCCCACTCCTGCCAGGCGTCGAGCGTGCGGCGGGCCTGCGAGCCGCCGCCGGGGTGCACGACCGCGCCGACGTAGGGGGCCTTGAAGACCCGGAACGGCGTGTCCGTGAAGTACTCGGTCAGCTCGACCAACTCCAGGTCGAGGCGCAGGTCGGGCTTGTCCGAGCCGTACTTGTCCATCGCCTCGGCGTAGGTGATGCGCGGGAACGGCGTGGGCAGGTCGACGCCGATGAGTTTCCACAGCTCGACGTAGATCTCCTCGGCCAGCGCCATGACGTCGTCGGCCTCGACGAAGCTCATCTCGATGTCGAGCTGGGTGAACTCCGGCTGCCGGTCGGCACGGAAGTCCTCGTCGCGGTAGCAGCGCGCGATCTGGTAGTACCGCTCGACGCCGCCGACCATGAGCAGCTGCTTGAACAGCTGCGGACTCTGCGGCAGCGCGTACCAGCTGCCCGGACGCAGCCGCGCCGGGACGAGGAAGTCGCGGGCACCCTCGGGCGTCGAGCGGGTCAGCGTCGGCGTCTCCACCTCGACGAACTCGTGCCGGGCCAGCACCGCGCGGGCGGCGGCGTTGACCTGGGAGCGCAGGCGAATCGCGGCGGCTGGGCCGGAGCGGCGCAGGTCGAGGTAGCGGTGCTTGAGACGGACTTCCTCGCCGACCTCGCCCGACCCGTGTGACGCAGCATCGTCGATGGGGAACGGCAGCGGCGCGGAGGCGTTGAGGATCTCGACCTCGTCGGCGATGACCTCGATCTCGCCGGTCGGGATCGCCGGGTTCTCGTTGCCCTCCGGCCGGCGCTCCACGGTGCCGGTGACCTTGAGGCAGTATTCGGCGCGCAACTGGTGGGCGACGTCCTCGCGCACCACCACCTGCACGACGCCGCTGGCCTCGCGCAGGTCGATGAAGGCCACGCCACCGTGGTCGCGGCGACGGGCCACCCATCCGGCGAGCGTGACCTGCCGGCCGATGCTCTCGGCGTTCAGGTTTGCGGCGGTGGCGTTGCGGATCACTGCTTCTCCTCGGAGGGTGTCGATGACGAAGGGGTGGCGAGCACCTGCGGTCGCAGGTCGCCGGCCGGCGGCGTCCAGGCCGAGGGATCGGCCTCGACCTGCTCGCCACTGCGGATGTCCTTGACGGTGTGCGGGTCGCCCGGGAACCAGACGAAGGGGATGCCGCGGCGCTCGGCGTGACGGATCTGCTTGCCGAACTTCGCCGCACTCGGCGCGATCTCGCTGGCGATGCCGCGAGCGCGCAGCGCACGGGCGGCCTCGGCGGCCTCGCTGCGGTGCTGCTCGTCGGTGACCGCGACCAGCACCGCCGACGGCACCGACCGGGTGGCGCTCAGCCCGTCGGCCAGGAGGGCGGCCAGGAACCGGGAAACGCCGAGCGAGATGCCCACCCCCGGATACGTGCTGCGGTTGTCGGAGGCCAGCTTCTCGTAACGGCCGCCCGAGCAGATCGAACCGAGGCTCTCGTAGCCGGCCAGCCGGGTCTCGAAGACGGTCCCGGTGTAGTAGTCCAGACCGCGCGCGATGCGCAGGTCGGCAGTGACGGTGACCCCCGCGGGCGTGGCCAGCGAGCCGACCACCTCGGCCAGCTCGCCGAGTCCCTCGGCCAGCAGCTCGTGCTCGACGCCGAGCGCTTCGACGCGCTGGACGAACGAGGTGTCGGTCGTGACGATCTCGGCCAGCGCGAGCACCGCGCTGGCCTGCTCCTCGCCGACGCCGATGTCGGCCAGCATCGACCGGACCTTGTCGGCACTGACCTTGTCGAGTTTGTCGACTACCTGCATGACTGCGGCGGGCTCGGCCAGCCCGAGGCCGAGGTAGAAGCCCTCCAGCACCTTGCGGTTGGAGATCTGCAGCGTCGCCCCCGCGCCGCCGACGAGACCCATCAGCCCGCCCAGCGCTTCGGCCATGACCTGCGCGACCTCGACGTCGGCATGGAACGGCAGCGTGTCGCGCCCGACGATGTCGATGTCGGCCTGCGTGAACTCGCGGAAGCGCCCCTGCTGCGGCCGTTCCCCGCGCCAGACCTTCTGGATCTGGTAGCGGCGGAATGGGAAGTCGAGGGTGCCGGCGTTCTCGGTCACGTACCGCGCGAACGGGACGGTGAGGTCGAAGTGCAAGGCCAGGTCGGCATCGCCGTCGCCGGCCAGCCGGCGCACGCCGTAGACCTCCTTGTCGATCTCGCCCTTGCGCAGCAGTACCTCCAGCGGCTCGACCGCGCGGGTCTCGACCGAGGCGAAGCCGTGCAGCTCGAATGTCGCCCGCAGGTGGTCGAGGACGGCCTGCTCGACGATGCGCTCGCGCGGCGAATACTCGGGGAAGCCGGAGAGCTTCGCCATCAGAGGTCGCTCCCTTCGATACGGTGCTCATCGACAAGCTGGGCCAGATACGGGTTGGTGACGCGCTCGCGGCCGATGGAAGTCTGCGGGCCGTGGCCGGGCAGCACCACGACGTCGTCGCGTAGCGGGAGCACCCGCTCGCGCAGGCTGTCGATCATGCGCGAGTGCGATCCGCCGACCAGATCGGTCCGGCCGATGGACCCGGCGAAGAGGAAGTCGCCGGAGAACATCACCTGGGAGACATCCTCGGCGTCTGGGTAGTCGATCCGGTAGAACAACGTCCCCGGCGTGTGCCCCGGAACGTGATCGACGGTGAACTCGATGCCGTCGACCGTGAAGCGCGCCCCGTCGACGGCATCGCGCACGTCCGCCGGCTCGGTGAACTCCGGCAGATCGCCGAGGTCGAGCTGGGCGCGCAACATCGCGGCGGACTCGTTCGAGATCGCAGCCATCGGGTCGCTCAACAGGTGCCGGTCGGCCGGATGGATCCACACCGGACAGTCCCACTCGCGCGCGACGTCCTGCGCGCACCACAAGTGGTCGAAGTGCCCGTGGGTGATGAGCACGGCTTGCGGCGTCAGGTCGTGCTCGGCGGCCACGGCGCGGACGCCGTCGATAGCTCCCATCCCTGGATCGACGACCGCACACCCCGCTCCGGCCTCACGGGCGACGAGATAGCAGTTCGCCTGGAGCGGACCGGCGGGGAAGGACGTGAGCAGCACGTCGGACAGGTTACGCGAGTGCGCCGGTCGTCTCTGCGGACGCATCCTCCTAGACTGTCGGCCATGACCACCGCCGCTGAGCATCCCTGGGGCCGCGTCGATGACGAGGGCAACGTCCATCTGCGTACCGCCGACGGCGAACGCTTCATCGGCCAGTGGGCCACCGGCTCCGAACCGGCCGAGGCCATCGCCTTCTACGAGCGCCGCTTCGCCGCCTTGGAGACCGAGGTCGAGTTGTTGGAGAAGCGCCTCGCCTCCGGTGCCCTGTCGCCCTCGGATGCGGTGAAGGCGCTCGACAAGGCCCGCGAGAACGTCACCGGTGCGGCGGCCCTCGGCGACCTGGCCTCCCTGGAGGCCCGCCTGACGGCGCTGGCACCGCAGATCGAGAAGGCGCGCGAGGAGCGCAAGGCGGCGCGCGAGGCGGAGGTCGCCGCAGCCGGGGAGCGCAAGACCGCCATCGTCGGCGAAGCCGAGGCCATCGCGGCCGGTCACGACTACCGCAAGGGCGGCGAACGGCTCAGCGCCCTGCTCGACGAGTGGAAGGCGCTACCGCGCCTGTCGAAGTCGGCCGACGATGCGCTGTGGCATCGCTTCAGTGCCGCCCGCACGGCTTTCATGCGTCAGCGCAAGACGTTCTTCGCCGAACAGGACAGCAAGCGGGCCGAGGCCAAGAAGGCCAAGGAGAAGCTCATCGCCGAGGCCGAGGCGCTCTCGACCTCGACCGACTGGGGTGCCACGGCGGGTGCCTACCGCGACCTCATGGCGCGCTGGAAGGCCGCCGGTGCCGCACCGCGTCACGTCGAGGACAAGCTGTGGAAGCGGTTCCGCGCCGCTCAGGACGTCTTCTTCGCTGCACGGGACGAAGCCAATCAGGCCCTCGATGCGGAGTTCGAGGCGAATGCCGTGGTCAAGGAGCAGATCCTCGTCGAGGCCGAGGCGCTCCTGCCGATCACCGATCTGGAGGCCGCGCGCAAATCCTGGCACGACATCGCCGACCGGTGGGAAGCCGCCGGCAAGGTGCCGCGCGCCCGTATCCAGGAGCTGGAGGGCCGGCTGCGCAAGGTCGAGCAGGCGATCCGTTCGGCCGGGGACCGGGAGTGGAAGCGCACCGATCCGGAGAAATCCGCCCGCGCCGACGACATGATCGGCAAGCTGGAGCGCGCCATCACCGAGACCGAGGAGGCGCTGACCAAGGCCGAGGCCGCCGGCGATGCCAAGAAGGTCAAGGACCTCACCGCCAAGCTCGCCAGCAACCGCTCCTTCCTGGAGATGGCCCAGAAGGCCCAGGCCGACTTCTCCTGAGAACGTGCGCGGATAGGCGCTGTGAGGTGCGTAGGCCGCTTGCGGCCGAAGCCTCGAACCTGCGCCCGCAGGTCCCTTCGAGGCTCGCTTCGCTCGCACCTCAGGGACCGAGTTCCATCCGCGGGCGAAGCCCTCACACGTCGATGCGGTCCCGGTCGAGTTCGTAGGCACCCTGGACGAGGAACTCCTTGCGCGGGGCCACCTCGGCACCCATGAGCAGTTCAAAGACCTCGCTGGCTTCCTCGGCGTCGTCGACGGTCAGGCGGCGCAGCGTGCGGTGGCGCGGGTCCATCGTGGTCTCGGCCAACTGGTCGGCGTCCATCTCGCCAAGGCCCTTGTAGCGCTGCACCGGGTCCTTCCAGGAGACGTTCTTCTTGCGCAGTTCGGCCAGCGCCCGCTGCAGTTCGTCGTCGGTGTAGGTGTAGCGGTATTTCGGCTGCCCCTTCTTGGGCTGTGACAGTTCGATGCGGTGCAGCGGAGGCACGGCCGAGTACACCCGCCCGGCCTCCACGAGCGGGCGCATGTACCGGAAGAACAGCGTGGCGAGCAGGCAGCGGATGTGTGCGCCGTCGGAGTCGGCGTCGGCCATGAAGATGATGCGGCCGTATCGCGCGGCGTCGAGGTCGAAGGTGCGGCCGGAGCCGGCACCGACGACCTGGATGATCGAGGAACACTCGGCGTTCTTGAGCATGTCGCCGACGGATGCCTTCTGAACGTTGAGGATCTTGCCGCGGATCGGCAGCAGCGCCTGAAAGGCCGAGTCGCGCGCACTCTTGGCGGTGCCCAGGGCGGAGTCGCCCTCGACGATGAACAGCTCAGTGCGGTCCAGGTCGGTGCTGCGGCAGTCGGCCAACTTGGCCGGCAGGGCGCTGGATTCGAGGGCGTTCTTGCGCCGCTGCGTGTCACGCTGCTGGCGTGCGAGCAGGCGCGTGCGGGAGGCACCGACGACCTTCTCCATGACCAGGCGCGCCGCCGCGCGCTCTGCGGTCTTAGTGGAGGTGAGGAAGTCCTTCAGCTGCGATGCCACGACCTTCTGGACGATGCGGGTGACGGCGGGCGTACCCAGCACCTCCTTGGTCTGTCCCTCGAACTGCGGCTCGGCCAACCGCACGGTGACGACCGCCGTCAGACCCTCCAGCGCGTCGTCCTTGATGATGTCGGGGTCGCCGGATTTGAGCAGGCGCGTCGTGCGCAGCACCTCGTTGACGGTGCGGGTCAGGCCGCGCTCGAAGCCCTGGATGTGGGTGCCGCCCTTGGGGGTGGCGATGATGTTGACGAAAGAGCGCACATCGGTCTCGTAACCCGTGCCCCAGCGCAGCGCGATGTCGACGCCGAGCGTGCGGTCGACGTCCTGCGGGGTCATGTGACCGGCGTCGTCGAGCATGGGCACGGTCTCGGTGAACGATCCCTCCCCCTGGAGCCGCAGGACGGTCGTGACCGGCTCGTCGGGTGCCAGGAACTCCACGAACTCCGCGATACCACCGTCATGCTTGAAGGACTCCTCGACGACCTCCTCGCCGCGCTCGTCGCGGATGACGATCTCCAGGCCGGGCACGAGGAAGGAGGTCTGCCGTGCCCTCCGGACGAGATCCTCGCGCGAGAACGCCGCACCCTTGATGAAGATCTGCGGGTCGGCCCAGTAGCGCACCCGCGTGCCGGTGCGCGCCTTGGCGACCTTGCCGACCTTGGTCAGAGGGCCTTCGGCCTCGCCCCGGCGAAACGCCATCGCCCAGGTGGCCCCGCCCTTGTCGACCTCCACCTGCAGCCGCTCCGACAGCGCGTTGACGACCGACGCACCCACGCCGTGCAGTCCGCCGGAGGCGTTGTACGCCCCGCCGCCGAACTTGCCGCCGGCGTGCAGTTTGGTGAAGACGACCTCGACTCCGGTCAGCCCGGTCTTCGGCTCGATGTCGACCGGGATGCCGCGGGCGTTGTCGCGCACCTCGACCGAGCCGTCGGCATGCAAGATGACCTCGATGCGCTCGCCGAAGCCCGCCAGCGCCTCATCGACGGCGTTGTCGATGATCTCCCAGAGACAGTGCATGAGGCCGCGGGTGTCGGTGGACCCGATGTACATACCCGGACGCTTGCGCACCGCCTCGAGACCTTCGAGGACGAGCAGATTGCGGGCGTCGTAGGTACTGATGGGGATCCTCCTCGGTCTGACTGCGGCCTCGCCAGCGTATCGACGCCCACCGACACGAACCGGCCCCGACACGCCTTTCCCCCGTGGCACGACTCACCGGACGCCGCGACGCGATATCACAGAGGAGAGCGACGTGAGGTAGGTCACTGGCGGGCATATGGAATGCCCGTTCATGGTTGGATGTTGGAGGCTTGCGGGAGCGCCGCTCCCCACCGAGACAGGAAGTAGGTCATCGTGACGGCACTTGCAGAACGTCCCACGCTCA
This sequence comes from Aeromicrobium sp., assembly GCF_047607065.1. GTDB lineage: Bacteria > Actinomycetota > Actinomycetes > Propionibacteriales > Nocardioidaceae > Aeromicrobium. Next base: position 39,221 of record NZ_JASGDU010000040.1, on the reverse strand, counting down.
ACGCCACCGACCGCTGCGACCGGTGCGGAGCGCAGGCCTACGTCCGCGTCGAACTCGCCAGCGGACTGGAACTGCTGTTCTGCGCCCACCACGCGCGCGCCCACGAGGAGAAGCTGCGCGACCTCGAGGCGACCATCCACGACGAGTCCGGCCGCCTGGCCGCGACCCCGGCGACTGCCGCCGACGGCGAGGTCTGACGCACCGATATCGAGGCACCCCGGTCCGTGACGGACCGGGGTGCCTCGGCGTCCTTACCCGGTCATTGAGGTGCGCCCTTCGAGGCCGCTCGTTCCTCGCGGCACCTCAGGACCCGCGCAGCACACCTCGAAATGACCCCGACAGCGCGCCGTCGTCAGGTCCCTTCGAGGCTCGCAAGCTCGCACCTCAGGGACCTGACGAGAGGATCAGTCCAGGTAGTCGCGCAGGACCTGCGAGCGGGACGGGTGACGCAGCTTGCTCATCGTCTTGGACTCGATCTGGCGGATGCGCTCACGGGTGACGCCGTAGACCTTGCCGATCTCGTCGAGCGTCTTGGGCTGGCCGTCGGTCAGGCCGAAACGCATCGAGACCACACCCGACTCGCGCTCGCTGAGCGTGTCGAGCACCGCGTGCAACTGCTCCTGCAACAGCGTGAACGAGACCGCGTCGGCCGGGACGATCGCCTCGGAGTCCTCGATCAGGTCGCCGAACTCGCTGTCGCCGTCCTCGCCGAGCGGCGTGTGCAGGCTGATCGGCTCGCGGCCGTACTTCTGCACCTCGACGACCTTCTCGGGGGTCATGTCGAGTTCCTTGGCCAGCTCCTCCGGAGTCGGCTCACGGCCGAGGTCCTGCAGCATCTGACGCTGCACACGAGCGAGCTTGTTGATGACCTCGACCATGTGCACCGGGATGCGGATCGTACGCGCCTGGTCGGCCATCGCGCGGGTGATCGCCTGGCGGATCCACCACGTCGCATACGTCGAGAACTTGAAGCCCTTGGTGTAGTCGAACTTCTCGACCGCACGGATCAGGCCGAGGTTGCCCTCCTGGATCAGGTCCAGGAACAGCATGCCGCGGCCCGTGTACCGCTTGGCCAGCGAGACGACCAGACGCAGGTTGGCCTCGAGCAGGTGGTTCTTGGCACGGCGACCGTCGGCGACGATCCAGTTCAGCTCCTCGCGCATCTTCTCCGAGATGCGACCGCCTGCGGCCAGCTTCTCCTCGGCGAACAGGCCGGCCTCGATCCGCTTGGCGAGTTCGACCTCCTCACCGGCGGTCAGCAGCGAGACTTTGCCGATCTGCTTGAGGTAGTCCTTGACCGGGTCGGCGGTGGCACCGGCGACCATGACCTGCTGGACCGGCTCGTCGGACTCGTCGGCCGCGCTCAGCGTAAACGCGGACTGCTCGTCCTCCTTGAGCGTCGGATCGTTCTTGACGTCCTTGACGAACTCCTCGTCGGAGATGTCCGGCAGGACCTTCTTGCCATCCTTGTCGACGATGACCTCGCCCTGGGTGAGGACGACCTCGGTCTCGGTGATCTCCACCGACACCGACTCCTCCACCGCTGCGGCCTTCTTGGCCGGAGACTTCTTGGCGGGCACCTTCTTCGCGGCGGCCTTCTTTGCGGCGGGGGCGGCCTTCTTTGCCGGAGCCTTCTTGGCGGGCACCTTCTTCGCGGTCGCGGCCTTGGTGGTGGTGCTCGCAGGCGAAGCGGAGGGGGTTTTCGTCACGGTGTCTTCCGGTGTCGAGCTGGACGGGGTGGTGGTTGGCGTTCCGTCGGCATCCTTACGGCCCTTCGGGATCAGCCGACTCACCTTCTTGACGGCTGAAGCCGCAGGATTCACCGGCACGATTCACCTCTCGGGCGGTTCAAGGGCGCAACAAAGAGAGCTCTGGTCAACCTCTGGAACCAGTCTGCCATGCCGAGACAAGGCCGGCGTCACCGGCACACCGGCGCTGGTACTCGTCGGGCGAGATGCCCCGCGCGACGACCTCCCGCAGCAACCGGGTCAGGCGGTGATCCGGATCGGCACGGATCGCACGATCCAAGGCGATCAACGCCTGGGCACCGTCTCCGACCATCCAGGCCGCGAATCCCGCAAGGCTCAGTACCGAAGGCTCGAAGGGCGGCACGACGCGGCCGGCGAGATCGACCATGAGGCGCAGCCAGTCACGGGCATGGTCACGATCGATGCGCGAGCACACCTCGTCACGCACGGCCGCCGACGCGAGCCACAACGAGGCCACCGCGACCTGGCGGTCCGACAGGCGCTCGCCGTCGGCCAGCGCCACCGCGAAGATCGGATCGAGATCGGCCAGCGCCGTGCCGACCAGATCGTCGTCGGTCGCACACGCCCCGAAGGCGCTCACCACACGCGGCAACTCCTCGCCGACGACCGCCGACATCGCTGCGGCGACCGATCCGGAGCAGCCCGCAAAGCGCGCCGCGAGCGTCTCCCGGTCGGCCACGATCTCCTGGCCGGCCATGACCGCCTGGACCACGGCGAGGTGATGCGGCGACATCTCGTAGCCGATCCCCTCGGCCGGGAAGCCGGGCACCGGCTCCCAGTAGTGCGTGCCGTCGGCCCACGCGACGACGACCGGCTCGATCTGCGCCGGCAGCGCCGCCAGGGCGGCCCGGCACATGGCCTCGCCCAGGCGACGGTGCGGCGTCAAGGCGAGCAGGATCGCGCCGTCGGCCCTGTTACGGCCGAGGTGATGGGCCACGAGTGCGGCCGCGTGGCCCACGTCGATGCCGTCGACGAGATCGAAGCGCATCCGGAAGCCGAAGCGGTGGCGCGGCCCCGAAGCGGCGAGCGCCACGAAGGAGTCCGCCGGCGTGAAGCCGAAAAAGGTCGGCACTGCGGCGAGGACATCGCCGACATCGTGGGCGGTGAAGACGGGCAGCGAGGTGTCAGTGGCGAAATGAGTCATGCCCCGACCCTCGCCCGCGACCGGCCGTTGCGCTCCCCCGCGTTCGGGGCCTGTGGACGAAGAAAACGCTGGCATTTGGAATCTGTGGAAAAGCTCCGCATCGCCTCCGATGGCCGCTGAAGCGTCCGTACCGACTGGCACGATGGGCCTATGCGTGCGACGGCCTCGATCCTGCACCTGGATCTCGATGCCTTCTACGCCTCGGTCGAGCAGCGCGACAAGCCCTCCCTGCGCGGCAAACCGGTCGTCGTGGGCGGCGTCGGGGCGCGCGGCGTGGTCGCCACGGCCTCCTACGAGGCCCGCCGCTTCGGCATCCGCTCGGCCATGAGCACCACCGAGGCCCGCGCCCGCTGCCCCCACGCCGCCTACCTCTGCGGGCGCTTCGACGCCTACCGCGACGCCAGCGGCATCGTCATGGCCCGGCTGCGCGAACTATCGCCGCTGGTCCAGCCGATGTCGCTGGACGAGGCCTTCGTGGACCTCGCCGCAGGTGACGGCTTCGACCCGGACCAGCTCGGCGACCTCGTCGCCGAGCTGCGGGCCGATGTGACCCGGCTGACCGACGGCCTGACCGCCTCGGTCGGTGTGGCCTCCAGCAAGCTCATGGCGAAGATCGCCAGCGAGATCAACAAGCCCGACGGCGTCTTCATCGTGGAGCCGGGCACCGAGGCCGCGCTGCTCGGCCCGATGCCGGTGCGCGCCATCCCCGGCGTCGGCCCGGCCACCACCGACCGGCTGCGACGCCTCGGGGTCGAGACGGTCGAGGACCTGCGCCGCTTCTCGGTCGACGAGCTGGCCGCGCACCTGGGCACCTCGTCGGCGGCCTCGCTGTACCGGCTGGCGCGGGCCGAGGACAACCGGCCGATCGAGGCTGACCGGGAGACCAAGTCGGTCAGCGTCGAGGACACCTTCGAGACCAATCTGGTCGACCGCGCCGAACTCGGCGGCATCGCCGAGCAGATGGCCCGTCAGGTCGCCGGGCGCATGCGCAGACACGGCCTGTCCGGGCGCACCGTCACCCTCAAGGTCCGCTATCACGACTTCGAGACGCACACCCGCTCCACGACGCTCGCCGGTCCCACCGACAACCCTCGGGTGCTCGCCGCGACGGCGCGGCGACTGCTCGACAGCGAGGACATCGGCGGCGGCCTGCGCCTGCTCGGCGTGGGAGTCAGCGGCCTGGCCGACTGGGTCCAAGACGACCTGTTCACGGCCGACGACGCCGACGACGCGACGCCTCCGGAGCCGTCGGCGCGCCGCGAGCACCGTCGTCGCGGCTGGTATCCGGGCCAGGACGTCCATCATGGCGAGCACGGCGACGGCTGGGTGTGGGGCACCGGCAGCGGCCTGGTCACCGTGCGCTTCGAGACCCGGCAGACCCCCTCCGGCCCGATCAAGACCTTCCCCGTCGACGACCCGTCCCTGTCCCACCGCAGCGCAGTCGGCACGTGATGTCACACTTCGGCCCTGGTCGGTGTCACATGGACACCAACGACAGGAGATCCATGTATGAGCACCGACCACATCGTCGTGATCGGCGCAGGCTATGCCGGTGTCACGGCCGCCAACCGGCTTGCTCGGCGCGGGGGCGACCGTGTCCGCGTGACCCTCGTCAACCCACGCGAGGTCTTCGTCGAGCGCATCCGCCTGCACCAGATGGCCGCAACCGGCCACGATGCGACGGAGCCGCTACAGGACCTGCTGCGGCCGGAGGTGCGTCTGCGGATCGCGGCGGCCGAACGGATCGTTGACGGCCGCGTCCGGCTCGAAGGGGGCAGTGACATCGCCTTCGACCACTGCATCGTCGCGGTCGGTGGCATTCCGCAGGCGCTGGACACCCCGGAGGGCTATGCCGTCGGCGACCTCGCCCGCGCCCGCGCGCTGCGCGACCGGCTGCACTTGCTCGACCCCGGCTCCACGGTCACCGTTGTCGGTGGCGGACTCACCGGCATCGAGGCCGTCACCGAGATCGCCGAGGCGCATCCCCGTCTCGCCGTCCGGCTCGCGGCCCGCCAGGTGGCTGCCGGGCTGCCGGACCGAGCGCGCCGCCGTATCGCACGGACCTTCGACCGACTCGGCGTCGAGGTCGTTACCGAGACCCCGGACTCCGGCTGCCTCGTCTGGGCGACCGGCGAGCGCGCCCCGAGCCTGGCCTCCGACAGCGGCCTGCCGGTCGACGACCTCGGCCGGATCCTGACCGACAATACGCTGACCTGCATCGACGATCCTCGGATCGCCGCCACCGGGGATGCCGCCGCTCCCCCGAGTCGCCTCGCCGGGGGTCTGCGGCCGAGTTGCCAGGCTGCCTTCCCGCTCGGCGTCGCGGCCGCTGACACCGTACTGCGGCGGATCGACGGACGTGCCCCGGAGCCGATCCGGGTCGCGTTCACTGCTCAGTGCGTCTCGCTCGGCCGCGCCGACGGACTCGTCCAACCTGTTCGCCGCGACGACACCCCGCGCGGCCCGGCACTCACCGGCCGCGCGGGCGCGCTCGCCAAGGAGGCCGTCTGCCGCGGCACGCTCGCCCGTCTCCGCTTCGACGCGCGAGGAGGCGACCGTGACTGAATCGCGGACCGCCGCCGAAGCGTTCACCGACCACCGGCCGCTGCTGTTCACCGTCGCCTACGAGATGCTGGGCACGGTCGCCGACGCCGAAGACGTGCTCCAGGAGGCCTGGGTGCGCTGGGCCGACGTCGATCTGTCCACCGTCGAGAACCCCCGCGCCTACCTCGTCCGCATCGTCACCCGGATGGCGCTGAACCACCTCCGTACGGTTCAGCGGCGGCGCGAGGACTACATCGGCAACTGGCTGCCCGAGCCGGTCCAGACCGTGCCCGACATCGCCGACGACGTGCTCCTTGCCGAATCGGTGTCGCTGGCGATGCTGCTGGTTCTGGAGTCCCTCAGTCCGGCCGAGCGGGCGGTTTTCGTGCTGCACGAGGTGTTCGGCTACCGGTTCACCGAGATCGCCCGGATCGTCGACAAGTCCGAGGCGGCGGTCCGGCAGATCGCCCACCGGGCACGCTCGCATGTCACGGCCCGGCGCCAGCGTTTCGAGCCGGACAGCGAGGAGGTGCGCGAGGTCGTCGGTGCCTTCCTGTGGGCCACCATCAGCGGCGACGTGAACCGACTCATGGAGGTGCTCGCACCCGATGTCGTGCAGATGTCCGACGGCGGCGGCAAGATGTCCGCAGCCCGGCGTCCGGTGGTGGGCCGCGAGGCCGTGGCACGGTTCTCGATCGGCATCGCCCGTACCAACCCGATGGACCCCGACCTACAGGTGATGAACTGCAACGGGCTGCCGGGGGTGCTCCTGTACCGCGAAGGAAGACTCGACACCGTGCTCGTGTTCGAGGTCTCAGGCGGGCTGATTCAGCGCTACTACGCGATCCGCAATCCAGACAAACTCGCGGCGATCCATGAACCTCGCCGCCTCACGCGAACGGACCCGATCTGACATGGCCGCCATCACCGTCACCCGCACGATCCCCGCACCGGTCGACGAGGTTTTCGACTGGGTCAGCGATGCCTCCCACTTCACCGAGTCCTCCCGGATCGTCCTGCGATCACGCCTGGCCAGAGAAGGCCTCGAGGCACCCTACGGAACGGGGGCGATCCGTGTGGTGACCTGGCTCATCGGCCACTTCACCGAACACATCACCGCCTACCAGCGTCCGCACGCCGCAGCTGCGGGCCACTTCGACTACCTCGTCACGCGATCCTTCCCGCCGGCACGGCACGAGGGAGGCCGGGTCACCTGCACGTCGGCCGAGGCCGGAACCCGTGTCGAGTGGACCACCGCAGTACGGATGCCATTCGTTCCCGACGCCATCGTGCAGCATGTGGCCCTGCCGATCTTCGCCCATGTCTTTCGCCGGGTGCTCCTCACGTGCGAGCGCCGCCTGTGTCTGTGAGCGGGCGTACGGTGCCCCTATGGCCGCCGTCGACGACGCCCGTCGGATCGCACCTACAGCCGGATGCTGGCCCGGACCGGTAGCCTCGCCCAGGTGATCCCCGAGCCGCCCGTCGCCCCGGTCCGCCCCACGATCCGTCGCCACCACGGCGACGAGTTCACCGACGACTACGAATGGCTGCGCGACACCGATAACCCCGAGGTCCTGGCGCTGCTCGAGGCCGAGAACGCCTACACCGACGCCCGGACCGCCCATCTGGCCGGCCTGCGGGAGACGATCTTCGGCGAGATCAAGTCCCGCACCCGCGAGACCGACCTCTCGGTGCCAGTGCGCCGCGGCGACTGGTGGTACTTCAGCCGCACGGTCGAAGGGCTGTCGTATGCGATCCGCAGCCGCTGCCCCGCCCAGCCGGGCGACTGGACTCCCCCGGTCATCGAACCGGGCACCGAGGCACCGGGCGAGCAGGTGCTGCTCGACTCCAACGTCCTGGCCGAAGGGCACGACTTCTTCTCCCTCGGTGCCTTCGCGCTGAGCGACGACGACACGCTGCTGGCCTACTCCGTCGACACCATCGGCGACGAGCGCTACACGATCCGCTTCCGCGACCTGCGCACCGGCACCGACCTGCCCGACGAGATCCCCGGCACGAGCGGCGGGGCCACCTGGTCGGCCGGCGGGACCCACGTGTTCTATACAACGGTCGACGACACGTGGCGTCCGTACCTCGTGTGGCGGCACCGGCTCGGCAGCCCCGTCACCGATGACGTCGTGGTCCACGAGGAGACCGACGAGCGCTTCTTCACCGGCATCGGGCGCACCCAGTCCGAGCGCTTCCTCGTCATCGGCTCGTCGTCAAAGATCACCAGCGAGTCCCGGCTCCTGCGCGCCGACGACCCCGAGGGCGAGTTCTCGGTGGTCATGCAGCGGCGCACCGGCATCGAATACTCCGTCGAGCACGCCATCGTGGGCGACACCGATGTCCTGCTGATGCTGCACAACGAGGGCGCGCCGGACTTCGAGTTGACGGCGGTCGACCTCGATGCGGTCCTGGCCGCGCCGCTGCAACAGGCGCGTGATGCCGGGCGCGTGGTCGTCGCCGCCGATCCGGCGCTGCGCCTGGACGACGTGGAGGTCTTCGCCCGGCATCTGTTCGTCTCCTATCGCCGCGACGCGCTGACCCGCCTCGGCGTCCTGGCCATCGGTCCCGACGGCTTCGGACCGATGCGCGAGGTGCCCTTCGACGAGGAGTTGTTCTCCTGCGGCCTCGGTGCCAACGCCGAGTGGGACCAGCCGCTCGTGCGCATCGGCGTCGGCTCGTTCGTCACGCCCTCGGCGGTGCTCGACCTCGATCCGGACACCTTCGAGACCCACCTGCGCAAGCAGGCCGAAGTCCTCGGCGGCTACGACCCGGCCGACTACGTCCAACACCGCACCTGGGCCACCGCCGAGGACGGCACCCGCATCCCGGTGTCGGTCGTGGCCCGCGCCGACACCCCGCGCGACGGCACCGCCCCGGCGCTGCTGTACGGCTACGGTGCCTACGAGATCAGCATCGACCCGGCGATGTCGGTGGCCCGGCTGTCGCTGCTCGACCGCGGCTTCGTCTTCGCCGTCGCCCATGTGCGCGGCGGCGGCGAACTCGGCCGCTCCTGGTACGAGAACGGCAAACTCGGCCACAAGACCAACTCCTTCACCGACTTCGTGGCCGCCGCACGGCACCTCGTGGCCGAGGAATGGACGAGCCACGACCGCCTGATCGCCGAGGGCGGCAGCGCCGGCGGGCTGCTCATGGGTGCGGTGGTCAACCTCGCGCCCGAGGCGTTCCGTGGCGTGCTCGCGGCCGTGCCGTTCGTCGACGCACTGACGACGATCCTCGATCCGTCCATGCCGCTGACGGTGATCGAATGGGACGAATGGGGCGATCCCTTGCACGATCCCGGCGTGTACGCCTACATGAAGTCCTACACGCCGTACGAGAACGTGCGCGCGGTCCCCTACCCGGCAATCCTCGCCGTCACCAGCCTGCACGACACCCGCGTCAGCGTGGTCGAGCCGGCCAAGTGGGTCTCCCGCCTGCGGGCCACGACGACCGGCGACGCACCGATCCTGCTCAAGACCGAGATGCACGCCGGGCACGGTGGCGTCAGCGGCCGCTACAACGCCTGGCGCGAGCGGGCCTTCGAACTCGCCTGGATCATCGACACCGCCCAGGCCCCCGCGAGGCCCTAAGAAGCCACTGAGAGCGGAATCCTGCGCCGAACTCGCACGTTGACCCGGTACAGACCACCACCGGGAGGCGCCATGAGCACGAACACCGCGACGCGGATCGATGAGACCGAAGGCAAGGACAGCGTCGGCATGTACCTCGCCGAGATCGCCCGCACCCCCCTGCTGGACGCCGAGCGCGAGGTCGAACTCAGCAAGACCATCGAGGCCGGCCTCGTCGCCCGGCATCTGCTCGACACCGGCCGGGTGGGCCGCGCCAAGGGCGGTGCGCCCAAACGCGCCACGCGCGAGGAACTTGAATGGATCGCCGCCGAGGGCGAGCGTGCGCTGCAGGAGTTCATCCAGGCCAACCTGCGGCTCGTCGTCTCCATCGCGCGCAAATACGGCCGTTCGGCCATGCCGATGCTCGATCTCGTCCAGGAGGGCAACACCGGACTGATCCGGGCGGTCGAGAAGTTCGACTACACCAAGGGCTTCAAGTTCTCGACCTATGCGACCTGGTGGGTCCGCCAGGCCATCACCCGCGGCATCGCACAGCAGGCCCGCGTCGTCCGGCTGCCGGTCCACGTCGTCGAGGAGTTGAACCAGGTCACCGCCGCGCGCCGCAACCTGGAACGCGAACTCGGCTACGACCCCGAACCGGCCGAGATCGCCATGGTTCTCGACATGGACGTGGAGCGCGTCATCGATCTGATGACCTGGGGCCGCGACCACGTGAGCCTGGACACGCCCATCGACGAAGACGGCGATACCTCGCTCGGCGATCTCATCGCCCGCGAACAGGCCCCCGGCCCCGACGAGAGCGTCCTGTCGGACCAGAGCCGATTGATGCTCGGCTCGCTGATCGACCACCTGGGCGAGCGCGAGGCCGACATCGTGCGTTCGCGCTTCGGCCTGCTGGACGGCCGTCAGCAGAAGCTGGCCGACATCGGCAAGCGGCACGGGATCAGCGCCGAGCGGGTCCGCCAGCTCGAACGCGAGGCCATCGCCGCGCTCCGCCGCATCGCCGATCCCGAGCTGGCCGCCTGAGGCAGAGCCGTTTCAGGACACCGAGGCGCGGGTCTGCTCCAACGAGCGCCACAGGCGTTCGACCGCCGTGGTGAGGTCGTCGAGGGAGCCGCTGTTGTCGATGAGCACATCGGCGACGGCGGCTCGCTCCTCCCGCGAGGCCTGCGCGTCGATGCGTGCCTGCGCGTCCGCCGGGGTCATACTGCGGTCGCGGACGAGCCGTTCGATCTGCTGCGGCACCGGTAGGTCGACGACCACGACGACGTCACAGGCCGTGTGCGCGCCCATCTCGATCAGCAGCGGGTTGTCATGCACGACGATGGCCTCCGGTCCGGCTGCGGCCTCGCGTCGTGCGGCGAGGTCGCGGATGGCCGGATGCGTGATGGCCTCCAGGTCGCGGCGGGCCTGCTCGTCGGCGAAGACGATCGCGCCGAGCGCCGGGCGCTCCAGCGAACCGTCGGCGGCGATGACCCCCGGTCCGAACTGCTCCGCGATGGCAGCTAGTGCGGACCTGCCCGGCTCGACGACCTCGCGGGCGAGCTGGTCGTAGTCGATCACGTCCGCACCGTGCCCGCGCAGCAGTGCGCTCACGGTGCTCTTGCCCGAGCCGATGCCTCCGGTCAGGCCGACGCGAACTGCCGCCACGGTCAGCCCGTGGCCTTGTCGCCGTAGGTCGTCACGTGGACGTGATCGAAGTGGTTGGCGGTCTTGCTGCCGCGGTCGGACATACCGCTCCAGCCCGAACCGGGCTCCCAGATGCGCTGCTCCCAGATGACCTGGCTGGCACCCAGCTCGGCGGCGTGGTCGATGACGTACTGGGCGATCTCATCGCCGAGCGAACCGCTCACCATGATGTCGAGGGCGCGGCCGGTCGGATGCCCTGAGGCCCCGCTGCGTGCCGCCACGCCGCCGTAGGTCTTGATCTGCGGGAACTTCGCACACACCGCGCGGTGCACCTTGACGGTGTCGGGCTGCAGGCCCTTCTCGACACCTGAGCCGGAGGGGCATGCGGCCGTGCCCAGCGGCTCGGAGGCCGACAGCGAGGCCGTGGCCACCCAGCGCAGAACGTCGTTGTGGAGCACCTGCGTCCACTCCCCCTCGACGACGCCGGTGACGACCACCTGGCTGCCTTCGCTCACCTGGGCGAGCACGGGGGCATCGGCTGCGGCGTCGGATCGGACCTCGGCATCGTCGGCGACCCACAGCACGCCCGAGACCTGCTGGGCCACGCTCGCCTGCGGGGCGAGCACCGGTCGCTCGCCGGCACGGCTGACCTCGCTCTGGGCCACCGTCACTCGCTGAGGCTGGGGATCGTTCGGACCCGGCTGCGTCACCGCCGCAGCCGCAGCGACCGCGATGGCCCCGACGCCGACCGTGGGCAGCACGACCGCGCGCAACTGTCGCTGCCAGAAACTAACGCCTGTCGCCGCCTCGGCCCGGCGACTCCGGGTCGCTCGAACGTCCGCCCGTCGCTTGCCGGGTGAACCCACCGTCGAACCGCCTCACATCTCGCTGACACACTACGAGGCACGCACCGGCCCACGGCTCGGACGCCCCTCATTGCCCATGGTCTCACGAGTGCCGGGTCACAGTGGGCCAAACGGACAAAACGGCGGAAGGTTGTGAAGGATGTCACCGGTTCACGACACTGCAGGCAGTGTGCGCCGCCAACGCCGCATAGCTGCGGGACTACGGGAGGCCGGGCTGCGCGACGGCGACCGGGTGGCCCTGCTCACTGCCGGGAGCGCCGCGACCGTCGACCTCGTACTTGCCGCGACACGCAGCGGCCTCGTCCCGGTGCCGCTCGATCCGCGACTGACCCCGCGCGAGCGCGCCGACATCCTCGACCAGGTAGAACCGGCCCTGGTGGTCGACGATCCACTGATCCTGGACCAGCTCGCCGGCGGCGGCGAACGCGAGCTGGAGGCATATCCACGCTGCCGGCCGATGCACTTCACCTCCGGCACGACGGGGCGGCCCAAGGGCGTCTGGTCGGGCTGGCTCGGTCCCGATGACGCGCGAGCGGCGGTGCTCGAAGAGCGCGAGCTGTGGGGCTTCCGGGCGACTGACATCAACCTGGCCGTCTCGCCGCTGTATCACTCGGCACCCTTGCGATTCGCCATGGGTACCCTGCTGGCTGGCGGCTCGGTGGCCGTCGTGCCGTTCGCTCCCGCACCGGTCGCCGAGGCCATGCGGACGCTCGCCCCGACGACGATGTTCTGCGTGCCCGCCCATCTTCAACGGCTGTTCGCCTGGGCCGATGAGGTGGGCGAGCCGCTGGTCACCGACTCTTTCCGGCTGGTCGCGCACGCCGGGGCCGCCTGTCCGACGCCCACACGACGGCGCGCGCACGAGGTGTTCGGCGAAGACGTCGTATGGGAGTTCTACGGGTCGACGGAGGGCCAGTTCACCGCGTGTCCGGCACCGGAATGGATCGCGAACCCCGGCACGCTGGGCCGCGCCCGCCCCGGCCGGAGGATCTGGACCGACTCAGACGACCAGATCTGGTGCGCCGTGCCGCCGTGGGCGCGTTTCGAGTATTGGCGCGACACGGACAAGACCCGCGAAGCCTGGCGCGACTCGCCGCACGGCCCGTCGTTCACGGTCGGCGACCTGGGGCGGGTCGACGCCGAGGGCAGGGTCTTCCTCGACGCCCGCCGCACCGACCTCATCATCACCGGCGGGGTGAACGTCTATCCGGCCGAGGTCGAGGACGTCCTCGGCAGCCTGCCCGGCGTCCGCGACATCGCGGTCTTCGCCCAGCCCGACGACGAATGGGGGCAGCGCGTCTGCGCCGCCGTCGTCGGTGAAGCCACCGACGACGACCTCCGGACCGCCGCCGAGCACCTGCTCGCCCCACCCAAACGCCCCAAGGAGTACCTACGCTACGACGCCCTCCCCCGCACGGCCACCGGCAAGGTCAAGCGCGGGGAGTTGACGTAGAAGTTCCGCCAGCAGGTCCCGCTGGCTGAGGTGCGCCCTTCGAGGCTCGTCGCAAGCTCCTCGCACCTCAGGACCCGGATCGCAAGCTCGCACTGGGGGCACCTCCCGCTTGCGAGGGACAATGACCGGAGTGCCGCCTATCCGCGCATCCTCTAGGCCGATTCGATGCAGGTGAAGCGCCGGCGGTAGGCCAGCGGGGCGATCCCGCGAACCCGGGTGAAGTGATGGCGCAGGGTCGCGCCGTTGCCGAAGCCCGCGCGCTGGGCGATCTGCTCCACCCCGAGATCGCTGTTCTCCAGCAGCTCCTCGGCGAGCGCGACCCGCTGATTGGTGATCCACTGCAGCGGGGTGGTGCCGGTCTCGTCGCGGAAACGGCGCGCGAAGGTGCGCGGCGACATGTGGGCGCGACGGGCCAGGCGTTCCACGGTCAGCGACTCGTCCAGATGCCCGCTGATCCAGGCCAGCAGCGGTGCCAGCGTCTCGGCCTCGTGCTCGCGGACCGGAGCGCGCACGAACTGCGCCTGCCCTCCGTCGCGGTGCGGCGGAACCACGATGCGCCGGGCCGCCGTCGCCGCCACCTTCGCCCCGAAGTGACGCCGCAGCAGGTGTAGCGCCGCGTCGATCCCGGCCGCCGAGCCGGCACCGGTGACGATGCGATCGTCCTCGACGTAGAGCACATCGGGATCGACCAGGGCCTTCGGAAAGGCGCGCTGCAGCTGTTCGGCGTAGCGCCAATGCGTCGTGCAACGCCGTCCGTCGAGCAGCCCGGCCTGCCCCAATAGGAAGCTGCTGGAACAGTGCGCGAAGATCCACGCGCCCCGCTCGTGCGCCTCCCGCACCGCCTCGACGACTGCGGGCGCATGATGATCGAAGTCGTGTTTCGGCGAAATACACACCAGATCGGCGTCGGCCATCGCCTCCAGCCCGTGCTCCACGACGAGATCGAAACCCGCGCGGCCGGTCACGACACCGGGATGCTCGGTGCACACCGTGAAATCGAAGACCGGATTGTCGTCGTCGGGGTGATACGGCTCGGCCCACACCTCGCAGATCGCACCCAGCCCGAACGGCTCAGCCCCGTCCTGGACGACGGCGACGACACGCTGAATACTCATGAGACCAGCATGGCACAGCTATGGCAGTTTTTCGATGCCACCTGTCGTTTCTGCCACTGTTGGCAGAAACGACAGGTGTGAAGAATTACTGCCATGATTCTTCTCGCCGCCATCGGCTTCCTCGCCCTGCTGTCGATCCTCGAACTCGTCCGCACCCTGGGCACCGACGACCGCGGCTTCACCCCGCCCCCGCCCAGCCACACCCCGGACATGTTCGAACCCGGCCACCGCGTGCGGTGACCGGGTTCGAATCGAGAGCCTGACTCAGGCGGCGGCGTGACTCACTCGCCGCCGGTGAGCTTCTCGCGCAGCGCCTGCAACGCCTCGTCGGACGCCAGCGAACCGCCGTCCGGCCCGGCCTCGGGAGCATCGGAGGAGTAGTTGCTCGCCTCGCCCGCCTCCGCGTTGGCCTTCTCGGCCTCGGCGATCTGCTTCTTGTGCGCCTCCCAGCGCTCGTGCGCCTCGGCGTACTGACGCTCCCAGGTGGCACGGGCCTCCTCGAAGCCCTCCTGCCACTCGCCGGTCTCCGGATCGAAGCCCTCGGGGTAGATGTAGTTGCCGTCCTCGTCGTAGGACGAGGTCATGCCGTAGAGGGTCGGGTCGAAGTCGTCGGCGACGGCGGCCTCGGTCTCGTTGGCCTGCTTCAGCGACAGCGAGATGCGGCGACGCTCCAGGTCGATGTCGATGATCTTGACCATGACCTGATCGCCGATCTGGACGACCTGCTCGGGGATCTCGACGTGACGCTCGGCCAGCTCCGAGATGTGGACCAGGCCCTCGATGCCCTCCTCGACGCGCACGAACGCGCCGAACGGGACGAGCTTGGTGACCTTGCCCGGAACGATCTGGCCGATCTGGTGGGTCCGGGCGAAGTGCTGCCACGGATCCTCCTGCGTCGCCTTGAGCGACAGCGACACGCGCTCGCGGTCGAGATCGACATCGAGCACCTCGACGGTGACCTCGTCGCCGACCTGGACGACCTCGTTCGGGTGGTCGATGTGCTTCCAAGACAGTTCCGAGACGTGCACCAGGCCGTCGACACCGCCGAGATCGACGAAGGCACCGAAGTTGACGATCGAGCTGATGACGCCCTTGCGGACCTGGCCCTTCTTGAGCTCGTCGAGGAACTTCTGGCGCACGGCCGACTGGGTCTGCTCCAGCCAGGCACGGCGCGACAGGACCACGTTGTTGCGGTTCTTGTCCAGCTCGATGATCTTGGCCTCGAGCTTCTGGCCGATGTAGGGATCGAGGTCACGGACGCGGCGCATCTCCACGAGCGAGGCGGGTAGGAAGCCACGCAGGCCGATGTCCATGATGAGGCCGCCCTTGACGACCTCGATGACGGTGCCCTCGACGACGCCGTCGGACTCCTTGATCTTCTCGATGTCGCCCCAGGCGCGCTCGTACTGCGCACGCTTCTTGGACAGGATCAGACGGCCTTCCTTGTCCTCCTTCTGGAGGACGAGGGCCTCGACCGCGTCGCCGACGGAGACGACCTCGTTGGGGTCGACGTCGTGCTTGATGCTCAGCTCGCGGGAGGGGATGACGCCTTCGGTCTTGTAACCGATGTCGAGGAGAACCTCGTCACGGTCGACCTTGACGATCGTGCCGTCGACGATGTCGCCGTCGTTGAAGTACTTGATGGTCTTGTCGATGGCCGCGAGGAAGTCTTCCTCGGTGCCGATGTCGTTGACCGCAACCTGCGGCGCGGTGGCAGGCGTTGCGATACCAGAAGTCATAGCCGGTGGGCTCCGATGGATTGGATAGTAGGGATGAAAGGCATGCGGACACAGGCGTCCGACACCCGATCAAGCCTACGCGACCGGCTCCCCAGTGCCCACGGCGGCCCCGGCCTCCCGCGTCGGTGAATCCGCCGCCGGACTCACGCCGGAGCGAGGAAGGCCGTGAGCGCCGCCACATACGAGGCGACGTCGGCGGCGGCCATCAGTTCGCGGGCCGAATGCATCGCCAGTTGCGCCGCGCCGACGTCCACGGTGGTGATCCCGGTGCGCGCCGCACTCATCGGCCCGATGGTCGACCCGCACGGCAGGTCGGCACGGTGCACATAGCGCTGCAGCGGCACCTCCGCCTGCTCGCAGGCACGCGCGAAGGCCACTGTCCCGCGGGTGTCGGTGGCGTAACGGAGGTTCTGGTTGACCTTGAGTACCGGACCCCCGCCGAGCGCGACCCGGTGCAGCGGCTCGTGCCGGTCGGCGTGGTTCGGGTGGGTGGCGTGGGCCATGTCCCCGGAGGCACAGACCGATCCGGCGACCGCCCGGTGTACCTCGTCGCGGCCTCCCCCGGCCGCCAGGACCGTCCGCTCGATCACGGTGGCCAGCAGATCGGACTGGGCACCGCGCTCCGACGTGCTGCCGACCTCCTCGTGGTCGAACAGGACGAGAACCGGCCGCAAGCCGTCGGCCGGCGCGGCGTCGATGAGCGCCCTGACCCCGGCGAAGCAGGTGGCCTGATTGTCTAGGCGCGGTGCCGACAGCAACTCGCCGCGCGCGCCCACGCGAACGCTCGGCAGCGTGTCGGTCGTCATCAGCTCGAAGCCGAGGACGTCGGCCGGGTCGAAGCCCTCGCGGCGGCCGAGCCAGGTGAGGAACGGCTCGTCGGCACCCGCCACGGCCCAGATCGCGTCGAGATGACGCTGCCGGTCCGGCGCGTTCGCGGCGTCGCGGTCGAGGTGGATCGCCAGGTTCGGCACTCGCACGACCGGTTCGTCGACGTGGACGAGCCGTTCACTGCCGTCGCGCAGGCCGAGACGCCCGGCGATGCCGAGGTCCCGGTCGAACCAGGTGGTCAGGAGAGGGCCGCCGTAGGGTTCGAGCGCGAGCACCGCGACGTTGTCGAAGCGGCGGTCGTGATGCTGCTTGAGCCGCAGGTTCGGGCTGTCGGTGTGAGCGCCGACGATGCGAAAGGGGTCGGCCGGGCCGGTGGCGGCCTCGGTCGACCAGGCGGCCAGCGAACCGCTACGGCGCACGAGATACCGGCCCGGCTCGCTCGGCCAGGGGTCGCGCTCGGCGACCTCCACCCATCCGGCTTCGGCCAGCGTCGCCGCAGCCGTCGCGCAGGCGTGGAACGGCGACGGTGATGCGTCGATGAAACGGCCCAGCAGATCGGCGTCATCCATGCCCGCGAGTCTAGGCCCGCACGGCGACACCGGGGCGTGTGAGGATCGGGACATGAACCAGCCGCGCGTCTACGCCGAACTGGACGGGCTACGAGCCGTCGCGGCGGTCGCGGTCGTGGCGACGCACACGGGGTTCTGGGCGGGTGCCTACGACGACGGCCTGATCGGCGCTCTCGCTCACCGGCTGGAGGTCGGCGTGGCGGTCTTCTTCGTCCTGTCCGGATTCCTGCTCGGCCGGCCGCACATCGAACGGGCGCTGCGCGGCACCCCCGTCGAGCCGGTCCGGCGCTACTACCGCAAGCGCGTCTTGCGCATCTGGCCGGTCTACCTGCTCGTAGTCGTCGCCGCGCTGACCCTGGTCCCGCAGAACCGCAGCGCAGGCCCCGGCACGTGGCTGCGCAACCTGAGCCTCACCGACTATGCGACCGGTGCCCGTCTGCCCGAGGGTCTGACGCAGATGTGGAGCCTGACCGTCGAGGTCTGCTTCTACCTCGCCCTGCCCCTGCTCGGCTGGCTGCTGGCTCGCGTGGCGGGCGGGCGATTCGACCGGCTGCTGGCCTGCCTCGGCCTGATCGCCGCCGCGAGCATCGCCTACGTGACCCTCACCTGGTGGCTCGACTCCCCCGCAGCCGAGATCGCCCGCCACCAACTGCCGTCGTACCTCACCTGGTTCGCCGCCGGGTTGCTGCTCGCCGTGCTGGCCAGCGACGCCGGTACGACGAACCCCGCCCGCCTGACCCAGGTCACGGTGACCCTCGCGCGCGCCCGCCTCACCTGCTGGATCGCAGCGTCGGCGGTGCTGCTGATCGTCGCCACACCGCTGGGCGGACCGGTCGGACTGCTCCAGCCCGACACGGCCGGCGCACTCGTCCGTCACCTCGGCTACGGCCTCACGGCGCTCCTGGTCGTCGCGCCGTGCGTCCTCGCGCCGTGTGAGACCTCCCTGCTCGTGCATCGCCTCGTCCGCCACCTCGGGCACACGTCGTACGCACTGTTCTGCTGCCACCTGCTCGTGCTCATCGGGGTCATGGCGCTGTTCGACCTACGCCAGTTCGACGTATCCTGGCCGCTGCTGTTCGCCCTCACCCTGGCCGCGAGCCTGGTCGTCAGCGAACTGCTCTACCGCTGCGTCGAGCGACCGGCCAACCGCTTCGGCCACCGGGGTTCGGCGACGAGCGCCACCAGCGCCGCAGTCGAGACAACCGCGCACCACTGAGCCGCCGCAGGGGTCAGAAGGAGGGACTCGGAGCCGCGAACGACGATGAGACCTCCAGCCGCGAGCGCCAGCGGCACACACGCTGCCACAACCGCCCGGCCACGCCGGCCGCAGCTGACGAGGATCAGCGCGACACCGCCCGCCAGCAACCCCGGAGCGCCCCCGACCACGGCCAGCGTCACGCCGGAGGCGATCACCAGCACCGGCCGCGCCGCCCAGCGCGAACCTGCCTCCGTCGCCACGCCGACACTCGCGGTAGTGGACTGTCGCAGCGACACTGCGGCGGTCAACACGGCGACGAGAAAGGCGACGATCCCCCCGAGCACCAGCATCGCGCGATAGGTGCCGGCCGGGGCGAATCGCGTACTGAGATCGTCGGGCCGCGCATCGTCGGGAAGGACCCAGCCCTGCTGCCAGCCGCCGACGGCGACCGCCGGTACCGCAGCGCCGTCGACGGTGCCGACCCAGCCCGGATTGACGTTGTGCAGCTCGGTCACCAGGGTTCCCT
This sequence comes from Aeromicrobium sp., assembly GCF_047607065.1. Taxonomy (GTDB): domain Bacteria; phylum Actinomycetota; class Actinomycetes; order Propionibacteriales; family Nocardioidaceae; genus Aeromicrobium. The sequence goes on along the minus strand of NZ_JASGDU010000040.1, from coordinate 20,242 downwards.
CCGAGGACGACGATGAGGCCACATCGCTGACCTGGGCGTCGGTCTCGGTCAGCACCAACTGGCCTGCCTGCGCCACTGCGGAGGCCCGTACTGTCAGCCGCGACGGACCTGCAGGCAACGCGACCTCGGTCGCACCGCACGACTCGGCGCGTACCCGCTGCCCGTCCAGCAGGTCCAGCGGCGCGGCGACGAGCGCCGTCGGCACCTGAACCCCGTCGACGACCAGCTCCGGCCCCGTGCCGCATCCCCACGACCGCACCTCGTCGGTCGGCCCCGCGAGCGCTGCCTGCGGCGTGCCGTCGATCTGAAGTTCACTAACACCGACCGGTAGCACCCCGTCGGCGTCGGCGGCATCGAGCGCGGAGATGAGTTCCAGCTCCAGGCGCGACGTCGTCGTCTCGGGCAGAATCGCCAAGCCGTCGTGCACAACGGCCTCGACCGTGCGCCCGGCGTCGTCGGTGGCACGCACCCGCGCCACCGACGACGCCGGCAGCGAGTCGGCGGTCGTCAGGCGCAAGGCGGAGACGGTCTGCGGTGACGACCACGAGACCGACACGGTGGGAGCGGTGTCTCCGCTCTGCGCAATCCATCCGGTCTCAGGGCGCGAGTCGATCATGCGCGAAGTCCCCGTTCTCGGATCGTCGCTCAGGGTCGAACTAGCCCGCACCTGCATCGGCGAACCGGTCTGCAGGAGGGCGTCCAGGGCGTCTCCGGCCACCGCGACGGTCGTCACCGCAGGCGCATACATGCCGCCCGAGCGCTGAAGATCCAACCTCCGGTCGATCGCATAAGCGTCTTCGCCCGGCTCGGCTGCCCCCGACCGGCAGTGCGCGGCACCGGCGATGTCGAGGCATGACGGACGCTCGCCGCCGTCCAGGCCCACGACGATCTGATCGGCGTGGGCGACGGCGGGCAGCGTTAGCGGCCGCGACACCTCGAGTGCGTCCGAGGCCACCTCCGACAGCCGTGCATCGCCGCCGGCCCGGCTGACCTCGATGCGCAGCCGGTCCACGGTGCCGACGGCGATCACTGCCGTTTCGTCACCTCGGAGCGTGCGATGGACCTCGCCGGTCGAGGTGTGGACGGTGACCTGCTGCGTCATGCCCGGCGGCAGCCCGGCGCGCAGCGACACCTGGCCGAGTGCGCGCGCGGCTCCCAGGTCCAGCTCGATGCTGCCTTCCGGCCCGACTACCTGCCAGGCGGTTCGCGGTTCGCCGTCGAAGGCCGACCACGGCAGGGCCGACGGCGACACCGGCCCCCAGCCGTTCACCCACGCCCGCGATGACGAAGCGGTCAGGGACTCCGCACCGATCAACTCGGGTATCGCCAGCGACGCCTCGTCGGCCTCGGTCAGGAAGTCGTGGGCCGCACGGTCGGCGGCGTACGGCTCACCCGCGCTCAGCGAGGCCGAGCGGTTCCGGTCGACCTGGGCGAAGTCGACCTCGCCGCGCCGCAACCCGTCGGTGAGCGTCAGCGGCCCGGTCGCACCCTCGATCCGGTCGCCGTACAGCAGCGTCGGCCCCGGCTCGACCAGGCCGAGGCCGTCCAGCGCCGCGACCGTGTCCGCTCCGCCGACGATCACCGGCACCTCGTCCACTGGCGCGGAGACCGTCCGCAGCTCGTCGCGGTGCACCTCGAAGACCGCGATGGCCGGGTGCCGTGTGCGCCAGCCGTCGTCGACGAATGTCCGCACCCCGTCGATATCCAGGCTCGACGGGCCGCCGATCAGCGGACCGAAGGACGCCGCCAGGTCCATGCCCGGACTGCTGCGCAGCGTCTGCCAGGCCGCCTCCGCCCGCGTCGGATCGGCGGCGAGCGCCAGGTCGAAGCGCAGCAGGACCCGATCGATCCCGGCCCGGTCGAGGGTCGTCGCCAGGCCGGTCTCGGCCCGCCCGCTGGCCAGGACGTCGCCCAGGGTGTCCAGCAGCCGCACGGTTCCGTCCGGCGTCAGCGGCACCACGGGCCGCGCCGTCCACGCCGACGAGGCCAGCGGCTGCAGCACCTCGTCGCCGGTGCTCCCCCACAGGTAGTCGCCGAACCGCGAGGCCGGGGTGACCAGCGTCGTCGCCTCCGGCCGGTCGCCGAGCCACTCGGCGGCCTGAACCCAGTACGGCGGGATCTCCGCGTAACCGCCCGGCCCGGCAATCCGGGCCGCCCAGAGCGGCGTGACGGCCAGCCCGACCATCGTCAGCGTCACCAATCCGGCACCCCGCGTCCACCACCGCCGGGCCACCGCGTCGTCGAGATCACCGATACGACCGGCGGCCACCGAGAGCGCATGCACCAGCCCCAGGACCAGCGGAAGGCGCACCACCGGGTCGAACTTGTGGATGTTGCGCATCGGGGCGAGCGGGCCGTCCAACAGGTCCTGCACCGCCGGGGCCACCCAGCCGGCCACCCCGGCCGTGTGGCCCAGGGTCGTCAGTACGATCCCGGCGAGGAGACCGCGCACGACGAAACGACGGTGCGGCATGTCACGGCGGGCCAGACCGGCCAGCCCGACGGCCGCCACGAACGTCAGCGCGACGGCCACGACCGGCCAAGTCAGCAGGTCGCGCCCGGCCTCGTAGGTCCAGGTGGAGCGCGGCACCCAGTTGCTCGTGCCTCGTAAGGCGTCGAAGACCGTGGCGGACGCCGTCGTCGTCGCGGAACTCTCGATCCGGTCGAGGAAGGGCGGGCTGTAGCGCCCCAGCAGCACCAGCGGACCCCACCACCATGCGGTCATCACCAGGACGAGCGGCGGCCACCAGCGCAGCAGGGTGCGCCGCGCCGGGCCGGGCGGCGCGGTCAGCAGCCAGAGGGTCGCCAGCGGCAGCACTGCCGCCGTCGCCACCGCATTGACGCCGCCGACACAGCCGACCGCCACCGCGCTCTGCGCGGCCCGCAGCCGCGGCCGGTCACCACCGGCCCCGAACACCAACGGCAGCAGCACCCACGGCGCCAGCGACGCCGGCCAGGCCTCGATGGAGTTGACCCCCATGATCGTCAGCACCCGCGGCGACAATGCGTACAGGAATCCGGCCAGCAGGTGCAGCCGCGGCGATCCGATCCCGAGGGCGCGGCAGACCTGCGCTGCTCCCACGAAGGCCACGCTCCACAGCAGCGCCCACCACAGCCGCTGGATCACCCACGGTTCGAGGTCCAGCAGGTGCCCGATGCCAAAGAACGGCCCCATCGGGAACAGGTAGCCGTACGCCTGGTTCTGCACCTGCCCGCCGAAGCCGGTCGCATCCCACATCGTCAGCGCACGCTGCAGGAAGCCGCCTGGATCGACCACCAGGTCGAGCTTCGTGTCGGCCAGGGTCCTGCCCGGCTGCTGCACGAAGGCCAGCGCCGTCAGCACCAAGCAGCCGACCGCGAGACGGAACCGCCGAAGCGCGCTCACCGGCTCGGCGCTTCGTGGCCCAGGCATGTCCGCACGATAGTCCGGGGGTGGACCATCGCGGTGTTACCGTCGGGGCACGCTGCGCCGATGGGTGCTGCGGGCGAGGAGTTGAGGGACTCTTCGCGTCACAGCGAGGGAGGACGCCGGAGCGATCCGGCGATGTCGACATGCACATCCTGTTCTGCAATTGGCGCGACACGCGCCACCCCGAGGGCGGCGGCTCGGAGTTCTACGTCGAGCAGATGGCGCGCGGGCTGGCCGAGCGAGGCCACCGCGTCACCATCGCCGCTGCGGCCTTTCCCGGTGCCGCTTCTGACGAGACCGTCGACGGGGTGCGCTTTCGCCGCAACGGCGCGAAGTTCGGCGTCTATGCGCACCTGTTCGTCCGGCTATTGTGCGGCCGCTACGGACCGGTCGATGTGGTCGTCGATGTCCAGAACGGCCTGCCGTTCTTCACCCGTTGGGCGACTCGCAAACCGGTGGTCGTGTTGCTGCATCACGTCCACCGCGAACAGTGGCCGGTGGTCTATCCCGGTCTCGTCGGGCGGATCGGCTGGTGGATCGAGAGCCGCCTCGCTCCGCGCCTGTACCGGAGATCGAAGTACGTGACCGTCTCGCAGGCCACCCGGCTGGAGCTGATCGACCTCGGCGTCGGACGTGACCGCATCGAGATCGTCCACAACGGCACCACCCCGGCTCCCGGTCCGAGCGCACCGCACAGCCCCAGCCCCCGGATGTGCGTGCTCGGCCGCCTGGTGCCGCACAAGCAGGTCGAGCACGCCATCGACGCGCTCGCCGACCTGGCCGGCCGCTACCCGGACCTCACCCTGGACATCGCTGGAGACGGCTGGTGGAACACTCGGCTGCGCGAGCACGCCGAGGCCCGCGGCGTCGCCGGCCGCATCCAGTTCCACGGGTTCGTCGACGAGGCCACCAAGCACCGGCTGCTGGCGGAGGCGTGGGTCATGGTCATGCCGTCGCTCAAGGAAGGCTGGGGCCTGGTCGTCGGCGAGGCGGGATGGCACGGCACGCCGACGGTGGCTTACTCGTCGGCCGGGGGTACGACGGAGTCCATCGACCACAAGAGCACCGGGGTCCTCGTCGACACGCCCGAAGAGCTGACCCGCGCCGTCGACGAGATCCTCGGTGACGAGGCTTGGCGTCGCTTCCTCGGCGAGGGCGCCCGCACCAAGGCCGCCTCGCTGTCGTGGGAGGCCTCACAGTCCCTCTTCGCCGAGGTCATCGCCACGGCGGCAACCCGCTAACCCTCGCGGACGACACAGAGAAAAAGAGATTCCGCCGGTCGGTCCGCTGGGAGAGGTACGAGCGAGGCGGCCCCTGAGGTGCGAGGAACTTGCAGCCTGCCGTGGGGTCATTTCGAGGCTCGCAAGCTCGCACCTCAATGACCGGCTCCACCTACCTGCGGAAGGTCCACAGGAAACGAAGGCCGGTTCCGGGGATTCCCGGAACCGGCCTTGATGCGTAGAACGACCTCAGTTAGAGCCGTAGTCCACCGTCTTCACCGTGTCGGTGCCGCCGTCTTCGCCTGCTCCGGCCGAACCGGTCTGCACCGACTGGCCGACTCCGTAAGCGGCCGCTCCGGCCAGGCCGACCCCGGCGATGAACGCCGCCACCGCCACAGCCCTGCTGCTGAATGTCATATTTCCCTCCCTCAGAACCAGATCACGGTACCAAGCACCGGGGTCACCGCTGGCGGCTCAGAACCCGGCGAATCCGGCCGACTAATCCGAATAGCACTGCCAGCAGGGCGAGGCCGACCGCAGTTGCGGCCAGGCACCACGCCACGGTGACCGCCGTGCGCACCTCACTCGCCACAGTGACCTTGCGCGCGCCGTCGACGGCCCACATCTGCCAGGTTCCGAAGCGGCCCAGATCGCGCGCCCCGGACAGGGCGGCCGGCTGGCCCTGGCCGCCCGGTGCCTCAGTGTCCAACAGCACCAGACCGATGCCCTCCCGTGCCAGATCGGCCGGGGTCGCCGCAGGGTCGGCCAGGATGTCATCGATCTCGCGGACCCGTGGATCCTCGGCCTCCAAGGTCACGCCGGAGACCGTCAGGGCATCACTGACAACGCTCTCGCGCGAGAAATAGCGGCCTGCCGGGTCGATGACCGTGCGACCGTCATTCCATGCCGGCGCGCGGTAGGGGTGGAACGGCAGCACCAACAGATCACCGGCGACCTCGCTCGCGCGCACCTGCGCAGCCGCCGACTGCCAGCCATCGGGATAGGTCACCGGCTCCAAGCGCCCGCCCACCCCGTAGGCGAGGTCCGGCAGGGCCGCCAGCGGCAACGCGACGGCCAGGCCGGCCGCCACCGCGCCCGCGCGCGCCCATCCGGCCGCCGAAGCGATCCAGGTGCCGACCCGGCCCGCTCCGTAACCGAGCGCGAGCGCGTGGAAGGGCACGGCAAGCGCGAGGTAGCGCGTTCCATCACGGAAGAGCGCGACGGCCCCCTGCCATTCGATCAGGCGGCGCAGGCTCCCCGGTGCCACCCATCCCCAGGCCGCCAGCGCATATCCGAGGACGGCCAGCGCGCCGAGTGCCAGCAGTCCGTCGCGGTCCCGCTGCCACCAGGCGAGGAGGCCAGCCAGGATCAGCGCCCACATCACCGCAACCAGCAGCGTCGCCGTCCAGACCAGGCGCGACCCCGGTACTACCTCGGCATTCCAGACACCTCCCAGCGCAGCCAACGCCCCGAACCGGCCGAGCGGACCTTCGGGCTGCACCGCGAAGGCGTCGACGCCGCGCGGGTCGCTGACCACCGGCTCCAGACGGGACACGGTCGCCACGACCCACGGCGCATTGACCAGCGCGGCGAGCAGGACGGTCCGCAACACCCCCGAGCGCCAGCCCGCGACGAGGGCGACCAGCAGGCCCATGATCCCGGTAGCGGCACTCAGCGCCGTCCCGGCGAGAGCGAGCGTCAGCAGGGCGATGCGCGGTTCGTCCTCGTCACGCACCGCCACGACGATCCACGGCAGGCATGCCAGCGCCACCAGCACCGGCCACTGGCCCAGAAGCAGGCGTTCGGCGACGAACGGGTTCCACAGTGCGTAGGTGCCGGCGACCAGCCGTACGCCGAGCGCGGCGTCGTCGATCAGCCGTGCCGCACCGATACCGCCCAGCGCCAGGGCCGCGATCAGCACACCACGCTGCAGCAGCACCGGGTCGATCACCTGCGACAGCACCGCGATCACGCCGTCGGACGGCACCGCCCGCGGAACGGCCGTGCCCATGCCCCACAGGTCGTCGCGGCTCAGGTCCCATCGCGGCAGCCAGAGCATGTCGTAACTCAGGACATAGCCCGGCCCCCGCCAGGGCAGTGCGACGACGAGGGCCAGCAGCACGCACCACTGCGTGACGATCAGATCGTGCAGACGCCTCCGGCTCACGCGCCCAGCCTAGAGAAGTGCTGATTTATTCGGGTTGTGTGCTGCCTGCCGGTCCATGAGGTGCGAGGCCGCCTGCGGCCGAGCCTCGGAGGGACCAGAACCGCCGCTCATTTCGAGGCTCCGCTCGTTCCTCGCTCCGCACTGGGGGCACCTCCCGCTTGCGGGGGACAATGAGCGGCACGAGTCCATTCGGAGGCGCTTCCCTCGAGATCGCGCGTATCGGTGCGGACCGTCGCCCTGACCGGCCGGTCGCCTACCGTAGGCCCGTGAAACGCGCGGGAACGGTGCTGTCGGGGAGCACTCAGGTCGCCGCCGGCATGATCGGCGCGAACCTCGCCGTCTACGCGATGACCGTCGCTGCCGCCCGGCTGCTCGTCCCCCGCGACCTCGGCGCGGTCACCGCTCTGCTCGGCATCTTGCAGATCGGCACCGTGGTGTGCCTCGGCTTGCAGGCCGTCACCGCCCGGCGCATGGCTGTCGCACCCGAAGACCAGGCCGCCACCATCGGCACCGTGGCTCGAGTCGCCGTTGCCATCGCCGCCGCCACTGGTCTGTCCTGCGCGGCGGTCACGGCGGCGCTCGCCGCACCGCTGAACCTCGACTCCCTCTGGCCTGCTGTGCTGACCGGGGCGACCCTCGTGCCGCTCACACTGATGGGTGCCATGGCCGGCGTCGCCCAAGGTGCCGAAAGATGGAGCGCTCTGGCCACGATCTACCTCGCCAACGGACTCGGCCGCCTCGGCTGCGGATTGTTCGCACTGCTCATCGAGCCTTCTGTCACCTCCGCCATGCTCGGCTTCGCCGTGGGCGCCTGGGCGCCGGTGATCGCGGGTCTTCCCCAACTGCGCGGCCGGGCCGCCGACGGGCGCACCACGAGCCGCCGCCCGTTCGTCCGTGAGACGGTTCTCGGCTCTCATGCCCTGCTCGCCTACTACGCCCTGAGCAACGCCGATGCGCTGCTGGCCCGCTTCCTGCTCTCCCCGCACGATTCGGGTCTCTACGGCGCGGGGCTGATCCTGTCGAAGGCGGCGGTGTTCTTCCCGCAGTTCATCACCATCGTCGTGTTCCCCCTTCTCGCCCGCGACGCGACCGCCCGGTCGCGGCACCTGGCCGTCGCCGGGGTCGCCGCGCTCGGACTCGCGGCCACCGTCGCCACCGCTCTCCTGCCCGACCTGGCCCTGGTGGCCGTCGGCGGTCACCAGTACGCCGAGATGGCCGGTCGCCTGTGGCTGTTCGTGCTCGGCGGGTCGATCCTGTCGATCGTCAACCTGCTGGTGTGGGACGCCCTCGCCCGGCACGCGCACGGCATCGTCACCTCGATCTGGGTGGCGCTCGTGGCCCTGGTGGCGACGGCGTCCATCCTCCGGGCGAACCTGACCGGCCTCGTCGCCATCGTCATCGGCGTGGTCGCGCTACTGGTGCTGTGGGTGCTCGTGGCCCCGACCGGTGAGCGCCGAGAGCCGGCTCCTGCGGTGCGGGCATGATGGAGCCATGCGGATCGCACCTCACGTCGTCGACCTGATCGGGGGCACTCCCCTCGTGCGCCTGAACCGTGTGGTCGGCCCCGGTGCCGGGCTGGTCGCGGCGAAGATCGAATACCTCAACCCCGGCGGCAGCTCCAAGGACCGCATCGCGGTCAAGATGATCAACGCGGCCGAGGCCTCCGGCGCACTGAAACCGGGTGGCACGATCATCGAGCCGACCTCCGGCAACACCGGTGTCGGACTGGCCATCGTGGCACAACAACGCGGCTATCGCTGCATCTTCGTCTGCCCGGACAAGGTAAGCCTCGACAAGCGCAACACGCTCATGGCCTACGGTGCCGAGGTGGTCGTGTGCCCGACTGCCGTCCCGCCGGAGCACCCGGACAGTTATTACAACGTCTCGGACCGGCTCGTCCGCGAGACCGAGGGCGGCTGGAAGCCCGATCAATACTCCAATCCGGCCGGGCCGCAGTCGCACTACGAGAGCACCGGCCCGGAGATCTGGGCCGACACCGACGGGGCGATCACGCACTTCGTGGCCGGCATCGGCACTGGCGGCACCATCACCGGTGCCGGCCGCTATCTCAAAGAGGTCTCCGGCGGAGCGGTGAAGGTGGTCGGTGTCGATCCGGAGGGGTCGGTCTACTCCGGCGGCACCGGCAGACCGTACCTCGTCGAAGGCGTCGGCGAAGACTTCTGGCCGAGCGCCTACGACCCGGACCTCCCCGATGAGATCATCGCCGTCAGCGACGCAGACTCCTTCGACATGACCCGGCGACTAGCCCGCGAGGAGGGCCTGCTGGTCGGCGGATCGTGCGGCATGGCGGTCGTCGCCGCCCGGCAGATCGCCGAACGCGAAGGCCCCGACGCCGTCGTCGTCGTGCTGTTGCCCGACGGTGGGCGCGGCTATCTGTCGAAGATCTTCAACGACGACTGGATGAGTTCCTACGGCTTCCTGCGCGAACCGCTCGATCCGTCATCCGGCGGACGCCCGACAGTCGGCGAGGTGCTGCGGCGCCGGTCCGGCACAATGCCGGCCCTGGTGCATACTCACCCGCAAGAGACGATCCGCGATGCCATCAGCATCCTGCACGAGTACGGCGTCTCGCAGATGCCCGTTGTCGGTCCCGAGCCGCCGGTCGTCATCGGCGAGGTTGCCGGCAGCGTGAGCGAGCGCGCCCTGCTCAGCGCGGTCTACGAGGGTCGCGCACACCTGACCGACGCCGTCGCCGAGCACATGGAGCCGCCACTGCCGCTGCTCGGCTCAGGGGAGAGTCTCGATGCCGCGCAAGCGCTGCTGAGCGCCAACGATGCGGTGATGGTCATCGAGGACGGCAAACCCCTCGGCGTCCTGACCCGCCACGACCTGCTGGGAGTACACGTATGAACGACACAACCTCGAACGAGACAGGGGGCTTCGCCACTCGCGCGATCCACGCCGGTTACAGCCCCGATCCGGGCCACGGTGCCGTCAATCCGCCGATCGTGGCCAGTTCGACCTTCGCTCAGGACGGTGTTGGCGGGCTGCGCGGCGGCTATGAGTACGGGCGCACCGGCAATCCGACCCGCACGGCCCTCGAAGGTGCGCTCGCCGCGCTGGAGGGCGCAGGATACGGCCGCGCGTTCGCCTCGGGCATGGCCGCGACAGACACGGCCCTGCGCGCCCTGCTGCGGCCCGGCGACCACCTGGTGATCCCCGACGACGCCTACGGCGGCACTTTCCGGCTGATCGACAAGGTTTTCAGCCAGTGGGGCGTCTCTTACACCCCCGCACCGGTCGGTGACCCCGATGCGGTGCGCACGGCGATCACCCCGGCGACGAAAGTCGTCTGGATCGAGACCCCCACCAACCCGCTGCTGTCCATCGGCGATATCGCCGCCCTGGCCGATCTGACACACGAGGCCGGCGCGCGCCTGGTCGTCGACAATACCTTCGCCTCGCCGTATCTGCAGCAGCCGCTGGCGCTCGGTGCCGATGTCGTCCTCCATTCGACGACGAAGTACCTGGGCGGGCACTCCGACATCGTCGGCGGTGCCCTGCTCACCGACGATGCCGAGCTGGCCGAGGGATTCGCCTTCCTGCAGAACGGCGCGGGAGCCGTCCCCGGCCCCTTCGACGCGTATCTGACCCTGCGCGGCATCAAGACCCTCGCGGTGCGGATGGAGCAGCACTGCACCAACGCCGAGGCCGTGGTCGACGCGCTGAGCAGCCACGCCAAGATCAGCCAGGTGCTGTATCCCGGTCTGGCCGAGCACCCGTGCCACGAGGTCGCCGCGCGCCAGATGCGGCGCTTCGGGGCGATGATCTCGATCCGGCTTGCCGGCGGCCGCGAGGCGGCCCTGGACCTGTGCCGCCGGGTCCGGGTGTTCACCCTCGCCGAAAGCCTCGGCGGCATCGAGTCGCTGATCGAGCATCCCGGTGCCATGACGCACGCCTCCACAGCCGGATCTGCCTTGGAGGTCCCCGACGATCTGGTGCGGCTCTCGGTAGGCATCGAGGACATCGACGACCTCCTCGCCGACCTCGATCAGGCCCTCGCCTGACCGGCCGGCCAGTCGAACTCGGGCTGGACGAGCGGCTTGGGGTCGGTGTCGATGAGTTCCGGCTGGGGCAGCAGGCGAGCCTCGTCGAGGGTGTCGAGCTTGCGTGCGGTGACCAGCACCCGTGATTCCAGTGAGGTGACGAAGCGGTTGTAGTGCTCCACGCTGGAGGCGAGTGAGCGCCGCAGCCGGTCGGCGTGTTCGCCCAAGGTGGCCAGCCGCCCGTACAGCTCGCGGCTCAGCGCGAACAGGGTGCGGGCGTCGTCGCTGAGCACCTCCTGCTGCCAGGTGAGCGCCACCGTCTTGAGCACCGCCCACAGACTGACAGGCGAGGCCAGCACGACCCGCCGCGCGAAGGCGTGTTCCAGCAGCGACGGATCGCGTTCGAGCGCGGCGGCGAGCACCGGCTCGCTCGGGATGAACGCCACGGTGAACTCCGGGCTGGTCTCCAGACCGGTCCAATACTGCTTGGCGGCCAGCGCGTCCACATGCCCGCGCACGGCCTTGGCATGCTCGGCGAGCAGCCGGTCCCGCTCGGCGGCTCCTTCCCCCTGCGCCTGCAGGAAAGCGGCAATCGGCACCTTCGCATCGACCGCCATCGCCTTGCCGCCCGGCAGGTGCAGCACCATGTCGGGCCGACGCGGTCCGCTCTCGGCCGTCATCGTGGTCTGCGTGTCGAAGTCGACCCGGTGTACCAGCCCCGCCGACTCGACCAGGGTGCGCAGCTGCGTCTCGCCCCACACGCCGCGCGCAGCGTTGTTGCTCATGGCCGACGCCAGAGCCTCGGCGGCTTCGCGCGAGCGCTCGGCGGTGGCCTGGGTATGGCGCAATTGCTCGGCGAGTTGCCCGTGCTGGGCATGACGCTGCCGTTCGATCTCGCCAACCGTGTGCTGCATCGTGCGCAGTGTCTCCTGAACGGGAGCCAGCGCCCGCAGCACCCGCTCCTCGGCGGCGTCGGTGCCTGATCGCTCGCGCACCCGCTCACGCAGCGCCTCGGCAGTCGCCCGTGCGGCTGCCGCACGCGAGGCGCTCAGCGCGAAGCCGACCACCAGCCCCACCACGAGACCGACCCCCAACCCGATGAGAAGTTCCATGCCGACGACTCTTCCACCGGGCACTGACAGTTTCCGCACCGACGACTCGGGCATCCTGGGCGATGTGATCCACTTCGGACCTGCGCTGATCGCCCTGCTCGCCGTTGCAGCCGGGCCGCTGTGGCAGGGCACCCGCCACGCCGTCACCCTCGTCCACGAGTTAGGGCACGCGGGCGTCGCGGTACTCACCGGGCGACGGCTGTCCGGTATCCGGCTGCACGCCGACACCTCCGGCCTGACCGTCTCGCGCGGCAAGCCACGAGGACCGGGCATGGTGGCGACCGCCGCAGCCGGGCACCTCGCCCCCTCGGGCGTCGGCCTGGCACTGATCGGTGCCGTCCACGCGCGATGGGCGAGCGAAGCACTCTGGGTTGCGCTCGGCCTGCTGGCCGTAACCCTCGTCTTCATCCGGAACCCCTTCGGCCTCCTGGTCGTCGCCGTCGCGGGAGCCGCCGTCGGGGCGACGGCCTACGGTGCCGATGCGCTCTGGCAGGCACGCCTGGTCGAGACCGCCGCCTGGTTCTGGCTCTTGGCCTCGCCCCGGACCGTCGTGGAGTTGTGGCTGCATAGGCACCGGCACCGCTCCGGCACCACCGACGCCGACATACTCGCGCACCTGACCCACCTCCCAGCCGGCGTTTGGAACCTGCTCCTGCTCGCCATCACCGCCGCAGCGCTGTGGCCCGCCGTCGATCTCCTGCTCGCCGGCCTGCCTGATTGAATGGCCCGATGTTCGACGTCGTCACGCAGGCCCCAGATTCACGCGCCCGAACCGGCGTCATCATCACCCCGCACGGCACCATCGCGACCCCGGCGTTCATCCCGGTCGGCACGCGCGCGACGGTCAAGGCCGTGCTGCCCGAGACGATGGCCGAACTCGGCGCGCAGGCCCTGCTCGCCAACGCCTATCACCTCTACCTTCAGCCCGGTGCCGACCTGATCGATGAAGCCGGCGGACTCGGCGCCTTTATGAACTGGCCCGGGCCGACGTTCACCGATTCCGGCGGTTTCCAGGTGCTTAGCCTGGGTGCCGGCTTCAAGAAGACCCTCGCCATGGACGCCCAGCGCGTCACCTCCGACGACGTCATCGCCCCCGGCAAAGACCGGCTCGCCCGCGTCGATGACGACGGCGTGACGTTCAAGAGCCACATCGACGGATCCACCCACCGGTTCACTCCCGAGGTGTCGATGCGCATCCAGCACCAGCTCGGCGCGGACATCATCTTCGCCTTCGACGAGCTGACCACCTTGATGAACACGCGCGGCTATCAGGAGGACTCCCTGCGGCGTACCCAGGCCTGGGCGATGCGGTGCGTCACCGAGCACCGCCGGCTCAGCGCCGAGCGCGCCGGCAAGCCGCGCCAGGCGCTGTTCGGGGTCGTCCAGGGTGCCCAGTACGAGGACCTGCGCCGCAAGGCCGCCCAGGACCTCGTGCCCCTCGGCTTCGACGGCTTCGGCATCGGCGGAGCCATCGAGAAGGAGAACCTCGGGGCGATCACCGCATGGGTCACCGACGAGCTGCCCGACGACAAACCGCGTCACCTGCTCGGGATCGGCGAGCCGGAGGACCTGTTCACTGCCATCGAGTCCGGCTGCGACACCTTCGACTGCGTCAACCCCTCACGGGTGGCACGCACCTCGCGGCTGTACACCCGCACGGGTACCTTCAACCTCAAGGTCGCCGCCAACAAGCGAGACTTCGGCCCCATCGACCCCGAGTGCGACTGTTATACCTGTGGCCACTACTCGCGCGCCTATCTGCACCACCTGTACAAGACCGGCGAATACGTGGCCTCGACGCTGGGCACGATCCACAACGAGCGCTTCATCGTCTCGCTGGTCGACCGCATCCGGGCGAGCCTGGCCGACGGCACCTATGCCGATGTCAAAGCCGACTTCCTGGCCCGCTACCGCCGCCGTCCCCCGGCCCCGCAGACGTAGGGCACCGGTTCAGGTGACGCTGACGGGGTTGACGATATCGGCGTAGATGAGGACGACGCTCATCACGATGAGCACCGCACCCACAACGTAAGCCACCGGCAGCATGCGGGCAACGTCAACCGGGCCGGGGTCCGGCTTGCCACGCCACCTGGCCCAGCGCGAGCGCAGCCCCTCCCACAGCGCACCGGCGATGTGACCGCCGTCCAGCGGCAGCAGCGGCACGAAGTTGAACATCGCCAGGAACAGGTTGAGGTTCGCCAGTAGCAGCAGCACCCGCTGGGCGCGCTCGGCCCACGTCGGCTCGTCCACCGTCACCAGCTCGCCGGCGACCCGGCTCGCCCCGACGATGCTGATCGGACTGTCCTGCGGCCGGTCCTGCCCGAAGGCCGCCTTGACCACGTCGATCATGCGCACCGGCAGATGCGCGATGGCCTCGCCGGTCTCCTTCGTCGTCTCCCACATGGCCTCGCCGACGACCAGCGGCCCCTGACGCTGCCGCGTCCACTCCGGCGAGACCCCGAGGAAGCCGACGTCCTCGACGCGCTCGGGATCGTCGATGGCCAGCCGTTCGACGACCGAGGGGGTCACGTCGACGGTCTGCTCCCGGCCGTCACGGATGTAGGTGATGGTCGTCGGGTCGCCGCCGTTGTCGCGGATCAGCCGGGTCAGCGCGGTCCAATCGTCGACCTTCGTGCCGCCGAAGGCAACGATCTCGTCGCCGGGCTGCAGGCCGATCTGCTTGGCGGGGGTGATCGGATCGGCGTCGGTGCAGGTCCGGCCGGCCTCGGCGTCGCTGATCGCGCAGTCCGAGACCGTGGCAATCGAGGTGGACGGCTGCTCCACGCCGAATCCCATGAAGACGACCCCGAACAACACCGCCGCGATGACCACGTTGACCAGCGGGCCGCCGGCCATGACAACGACCTTCTTGTACCAGGGCAGCCGGTAGAACAGCCGCGGCTCGTCGGCCTTGGTGATCGTCTCGTACTCGGCCGCGCGGGCATCGCTGACCAGCTGGGTGAACAGCCCGGTATCGGTGGAACGCAGGGCGTGCGGGTCGTCGCCGGGTGCCGGCGGCAGCATGCCGACCAGCTTCACATAACCGCCGAGCGGGATGGCCTTCAGCCCGTATTCGGTCTCGCCGCAGCGCGTCGACCAGACGGTCGAGCCGAAGCCGACGAAGAACTGGGTGACCTTCACCCCGAACCGCTTCGCCGGGATCATGTGGCCGCACTCGTGCAGGGCGATGGAGATCGCGACACCGAGCAGGAAGGCGGCGACGCCCAGGGCGTAGATCACTGCGGTCATCGAGTGCCTCCCCTGGTCTGTTCGATCCTCGTGGCCGCCTGCTCGCGCGCCCATGCGTCGACGGCCAGCACACGCTGGAGCGTCAGGTCGCCGAGGGTGTCCGGGTCGGCGAGGTGGTCCTCGACGACGGCCGACACCGTGTCCACAATGCCGAGGAAGCCCAAATCCCCGGCGACGAAGGCGTCCACGCAGACCTCGTTGGCGGCGTTGAAGACCGCCGGGGCCGTCCGGCCGAAGCGGCCCGCGCGCCGCGCCACCTGCACGGCGGGGAAGGCCTCGTCGTCGAGCGGCTCGAACTTCCACTGCGTCGGCGTCGTCCAGTCGCAGCCACGAGCGGCTCCGGGCACACGCTGCGGCCACGCCAGCCCGAGGGCGATGGGCAGGCGCATGTCCGGCGGGGACGCCTGCACCACGGTCGAGCCGTCGACGAACTCCACCATGCTGTGAACCACCGATCCGGGGTGGACCACGACATCGATGCGGTCGAAGTCGACGCCGAACAGCAGGTGCGCCTCGATGACCTCCAGGCCCTTGTTGACGAGAGTGGCGGAGTTGATGGTGATGACCGGACCCATGTCCCAGGTGGGGTGCGCCATCGCCTGTTCCGGGGTCACGTCGGCGAGGTCGGCGCGGCACCGGCCGCGGAACGGGCCGCCGCTGGCGGTGACGAGCAGCCGGCGGATGTCGGCCGGGTCCTCGCCGCGCAGCGCCTGAGCCAGGGCGGAATGCTCCGAGTCGACCGGCACGAGCTGGCCGGGACGGGCGGCGGAGAGGACGAGATCGCCGCCGACGATGAGGGATTCCTTGTTGGCGAGTGCCACCGTCGTTCCGGCTTCCAGTGCCGCGAGAGTCGGCAGCAGGCCGACAGCACCGGTCATGCCGTTGAGGACCACGTCACAGGGCGTGCGGGCGACTTCAGCCGCAGCGTCCGGGCCGGCCAGCAGTCGCGGAACGCGGTGGTCACCGCGTTCCCAGCCGCGACGCTGCGCCTCGGCGTAGAGGGCGAGCTGCACGTCTTGGGCGGCGGTGGCGTGCGCGACCGCGACCGTCTCCACCTCGTGCGCGATGGCCTGGCGGGCCAGCAGGTCGGGGTTCCCTCCCCCGGCGGCCAGGGCGACGACCTCGAAACGCTCCGGTGCCGCCTGCACGACGTCGAGGGCCTGGGTGCCGATGGAGCCGGTGGAACCCAGAATGGCGACACGCTTTCGCATGCCGCCATTCTGGCCTACCTCACCGAGGATGCCTCACTTCACCTCGGCACGTAGGACCGCCCACAGTCCCAGGGCCATCGGCAAGACGAACCAGAGCGCACCCGAGGTCGCCAGCTGTGCCCACTGCTCCCCGGTCAGGTTGCCCTCGAAGAGCGGTGTCTGCGCGTTGCCGAAGTCGACCCACGGCTGCAGGTCGCGGAACCACTCCTGCAGCGCCGCCAGAACCCCGAAAATACCCGGCAGGACGAAGGAATAGACGAGATAGGCCACGACGGCGGCAGCGGAGTTGCGTAATAACACGCCGAACATGAAGCCGATCAGCAGGCCGAGGACATTGGCCAGGAGGATCAGCACGACCGTCTCCGGGTCGGTGTCCCACACCGGGTCGATGCCCTTCAGCGCCGCGCCCACGATGTTGCCGAACGCTCCAAGAGCGAACGCGATGAGCACCGACACGATGCCCACGATGATCGCCGCAGCTGCCTTAGCCCCGATGACGGCCCCGCGGTGCGGAGCCAAGGTGAAAGTGACAAGACCGGAGCGCTGGCTCCATTCCGACGTCACGGCGAGGGCAGCGATGATCGGCAACAGTACGGCCATCGGGGTCCCGAACGACATGCCGATGACCCCGTAAGAGAAGGATTCGTCCGGGACGAACGCGATGACCAGCACGACAGCCAGCAACGTGATGATGCCGATGCTGACCATCAGCCAGAAGCCCGAGCGGGTGTCGAACATCTTGCGCAGTTCGACTTTGACCAGGCGGAAGAACGGCACGCCCGGCCGCTGGGTCTGGATCTCGACAGGGGCGGTGGGGTTTGCGGTGGTCATGCGACACCTCCGGGGGTCACGACGCCTTCACGCTGCGTGTCGGCGGTCAAATGCAAGAACATCTCTTCCAGACCCGCGCCGTCGGCGGGCCGCAGTTCGATGAGCGCCAGGCCACGAGCGGCGGCGACCTGGCCGATCTGCTCCGGTTCGGCCTCGACCCGCAGTCCACTGCCGCTCGGTGCCACGGAGTACCCGGCCTGAGTCAGCGCACCGGACAGCGCCGCGTTGTCGACAGCCTGCACATAGGCACCGGCCCCCTGCAGCAGCTCGGCCTTGGTGCCCTGGGCCACGATCCGGCCGTTGCCGATGACGATCAACTCGTCGGCGATGATCTCGATCTCGTGCAGCAGGTGCGACGACAGCAACACCGTGCCGCCCTGATCGGCGTAGGCCCGCAGCAGGCTACGCATCCAGTGGATGCCCGCCGGGTCCAGGCCGTTGGCCGGCTCGTCGAGGATGAGGATCTTCGGATCGCCGAGCAGTGCGTTGGCGAGGCCGAGCCGCTGGCGCATGCCCAGGGAGTAGTTACGGACCCGTCGCTTGGACTCCACTTCCGTCAGGCTGACGAGATCGAGCATCGCGTCGACACGCGACATCGGCAGGCCCATCGTCAGGGCGCTCAGGGTGAGGATCTCCCGTCCGGTGCGGCCGGCGTGCTGGGCCGAGGCGTCCAAGAGGACGCCCACCTGGGTTCCGGGGTTCGGGATGTCTCGGTAGGCGATGCCGCCGATGGTGGCACTGCCCGCGTCGGCCGTCGTCAAACCGGCCATGATGCGCATCGTCGTGGACTTGCCCGCGCCGTTCGGACCGAGGAATCCGGTCACCGCGCCCGGGCGGCAACTGAAGGAGACATCGTCGACGGCACGGAAAGCCCCATAAGTCTTGGAGAGGTGCTCAACGGTAATCATGCCGCCCAGCCTGCCCGAGATCAGGGGAGTCTGCATCGGTCGCCGGGCCAGAGCTGCCCGCCGAAAGTATGAGGCCGCCGCAGCCCTTCGACCGCTGCCGCACACCGGCACGGTCTCCTAGGCTGACGCCCGTGAGCGAACAGCCCCGCGCCAGTCGGCCACCAGGATCGGCAGCCCCGCCGATCTCCCGGTGGGGGCACATCTGGCGTTTCTCGTTAGTACTGCTGCTCAGCGCAGCCGGATGGACCGAGATCGCGTTCTGGCAATGGGATCACGCGCGCTGGTGGTTCTGGCTCGATCTCGCTGTCGGAATGACGACGCTGATCCTGGTGGTGTGGCGCCGGCGATGGCCGACGTCTGTCGCCTTCGTGACGAACCTCCTCACGGCCGTCTCCTACACCGCTGGCGGTCCGGCCACGCTGGCACTGTTCTCGTTGGCGACGCGACGGCGCTGGCGCGCGATCATCCCCGCCGGAGTCGTCGCGGTGGTTGCGGGAGTATTCAGCCTGCGTTCTTCTCCGCTCTACGCCCCCGGCGATCTGCTGGTCGTCGCCCCGGTGCTGATCGCCATCATCTCCATCACTGTCGCGTGGGGCATGTACACCGGATCGCGCCGCGAGTTGCTGGCGACGTTGCGCGAGCGGGCCGAGACCGCCGAAGCCGAACAGTCCGCACGTGTCGCCCAGGCTCGCATCGGCGAGCGCACCCGCATCGCCCGCGAAATGCATGACGTGCTGGCCCATCGGATCTCCACGGTGACGATGCATGCCGGGGCGCTCGCCTATCGTCAGGATCTTCCGGCCGACCAGGTGCGCGAGACCGCGGCCCTCATCCACGCCAACGCCCACCAGGCGCTGGTGGAGCTGCGGGAGGTACTCGGGCTACTGCGCGACGATCCCCGCGACGCAGCACCGGACCGGCCCCAGCCCGACGCGGCGGCCATCGCCGGACTCATTGAGGAGGCCCGCGCGAGCGGCCTGCGCGTTTCCGGCGACATCGCCGTCAACACCTCGCTAGTGCCGCCTTCGGTCGGCCGGACGGCCTACCGGGTCGTGCAGGAGGGCCTGACCAATGTGCGCAAGCACGCTACCCACACTGCGGCGTCGGTCGAACTCCGAGGCATGCCTGGGGAGGAACTGGTGGTCACGGTGCGCAACAAGATGCCGCTCGGCCGGCCCGGCAGCGACCTGCCGACTTCGGGCCTGGGGCTGATCGGCCTGCGCGAACGGGTCGAGTTGGCCGGCGGACGGCTCACCCGCGAGGTGACGGCCGACCGGAACTTCGTGCTGGCAGTCTGGCTACCGTGGCCCGCATGAGCGCCCGCACTGACGGCCCGGTCCGCGTCCTGCTGGTCGATGATGATCCACTGGTGCGGGCGGGGCTGGGCCTGATCCTGGGCGGCAGTGAGTCGGTTCTCATCGCCGGGGAAGCCGAGAACGGGTTCGATGCCGTGACCGCCGTCGCGGGCGGCGGTATCGACGTGGTGCTCATGGACATCCGCATGCCGGTTCTCGACGGCATCGAGGCGACGACCCGCCTCCTCGCGCTGCCGCGCGCGCCGAAGGTCATCGTCCTGACCACCTTCGACGCCGACGACTATGTCGTGCGCGCGCTGGCGGCCGGGGCGCACGGCTTCCTGCTGAAGGACACTCCCCCGGCCGACATCGTCGACGCAGTGACCCGTGTGGTCGGCGGCGAGCCGATCCTGTCACCGGCGATCACGGCGCAACTGATCCGTCAGGTGACCGACGCGGTGCCCGACGCCAGAGCCGATGCGGCCCGCCGCCGGGTCGCCGATCTCACCGAACGCGAACTCGAGGTAGCCGTCGCCGTGGGACAGGGGGCGTCCAATGCCGAGATCGCCGAACGGCTGCACATGAGCCTGGCCACGGTCAAGGCCCACATCGCGCACATCTTCGGCAAGCTGGAAGTCTCCAATCGGGTCCAGGTCGCCATCTGCGTCCACGACGCCGGCCTGCTGTAAACGGGCTCTTCACAATCGAGGGTGTAGTTGGGGTCTGAAGCCGCCGGTCTCGAGTAGGCTGCGGGCGACATAGTTGGTGAGGTTGCGAAATCCCAGGGCCGAACCACGCAGGTGTTCGAGGCGTCCGTTGATGGCCTCGGTCGG
>NZ_JASGDU010000039.1:0-2576 GCF_047607065.1 Aeromicrobium sp. | reverse complement strand
CTTGCAACGGGCCAGATCAGTCTCACAGGCCCGATAGGTGAGGGTGAGCAGGGTATTCACGCCCATGACCTTGCAAAGCCGCCTAACGCGCTTTTTGGCCCGCTGCGCGGCTTTGCGGGCCATAAGCTCACGATGTTCCTCTTCATCACGTTCCCCCTTTGCAAGTTCGATGGCTTCGATGGCCATCTTGATCGCCAGAGGTTCCCAATCGGCTTCTTCCCAAACGATAGGACGGTAGCCTGAGACTTCCAAGTGACCATTGCCCAGGTCATAGGCGCGTACCTTGACCCAATCCGCCGTCTTGCCCAGGTAGGGCGTTCCATCAATAATTCTCAGCACTGCACACCCCGCATGTGTGCCGTCACCGAGGCCCGAGCAATGTCCAGTTGCTGCGGGCCTCACCTTTTGGGGACGGCGGTTTCTGTATCTGTCCTAAAGTGTTCTAGAGATAAATCTAGGCTCGCTTCGCTCGCCGGCCTCGCCGCGCTCCGCTATCCGGCGGGCCGGCGAGCGCGAGCCGCAGGGACACCGCCAGAACCCTCTGAAACGGCCGCAGCAGGCTCCGCAGCCGCAGAGCGGGCAAAGACGTTCCGGCCGTGATCGGCACGACTCAGGCGGGCAATGTCAGAGGCGGTAATGCCGGGCACGTGACCAGGATCGGCTGACATCGGGGCATGCTGCCCCGATACCCCTGCCCCCTGCCCTGAGGGCCACTGCGCATTCGCTCCGTTCAGGGGCCCCCCGTTTGTCGTCCAGTGAACAGAATTCGCAGAGAGCAGCGCACCTTGCCGACCCTGCGCCAGACGACCAGGCTCGAAGTCCAGGAACAGGCCATGCTCGATGATGCGAAGGCAAATGGGCTCAGGAAGCCACATACGGCCGCCGTCCTGATCGAAGCACAGGCATCCCTTGGATTTACTGGAAACGCAGGCCGCAGGGTAGGGAACACGAGTCGGCCGCGTCAGCTCGTCATAACGCGGCGCGGTATGCGGCAGGCTCATAGAACGCGGGCGCAGGGACTCGTGATATTCGGCGACCGTGAGCGGGCGAGGCGCACCAGGTTGCAGAGCGCTTGACAACGCGGCCGACGCAGGCGCACCAGGCGAGCCGGCGACGGCAGATGCCCCAGGCACGACGCGATCAGCACCGAGGCGACCGAAGACATGCGGCCACATGTAGGCCGCAGCCGCCAGACCCCCAAAGAGCATCCAGACCGCAAAGGGCAGCTTGCGGGTTTGCTTTGTGTGAACCCGCGCGGATTTATACAGCTTTTGGGCCGAGCCGCTGTAGCGGTAAGGGGTTTTGGTGAAAGCGCTTTTGAACCGCAGGGTATCGGAGCAAGCGTCCCACTCATACACGATGGCCGCGCCGATGCCACCGACACGACGCATATGCAGGTGACGGCCAACGAGTTTCCGAACAGCAGGATCAAGAAGCTGCGGGTTCTGAGTCATGAGCACAACGTCGATACCGTCATGCCGGTGAGTTTCCAAATACTCGACAGCGGCCGGTTTCTTGCTGCCTGCAGGACGATTCGGCCAAACACGCTGCACCTCATCGAAGACGACGAAGGCACCAGGACGCTTGTTGTCGGCCAAATTCTCAAGCCAAGCCGCATCGACAAGCTCATGCTCTAAAAGCAGACCGTTGATGTTTGAATAAACCACCCGATCATAAGCAGCAGGCTCACCATTCTCATCGACGCCGGTCACCCGCTTGCCGATGACGGGGCGAATGATTTTATCGACGCAATAAAGGGTTTTGCCGCTACCAGGGGCGCCGGTAATGAGGGTAATCATGCGCTAACCCCAAGAACCTTAGTTGACTTCTGGATTACCCACAGCGTGACACGGAAACTGATGGCACCAAAAATGATATTAATGGCGGCACCACCACCAGCCAGAAGAAAGAGATTCAGAACATCAACAGGGAGCGCATTCGCGCCGCCTGATACCGCGTTTTTGAGGGTACCGATTGCAGCCTCAAATCCCACGATGGTCACCACTGACATGCCAAGTGCGAGAAGCACCCGGCCAACCAGGGAAGAAACCATCCCAAGCAACCATGCAACGAGCGGCATCAATCACCCCCCTTGAAACCACCTATGCCGATCATCAAAGCAAAGAACGATGCCAGAACAATCGCCATAGGACGAACATAATCCACAAGATAACCGCACGTTTTGGAGAAGAAGCCGAGGCTGATAGCCTGCCCACCGACCGTAACAGTCGGATCAACGGGGCAAGCACCAGTGCCAGCCATCACATATTCAGGCGTGTATAGAGCGCTCCGGGTAGTCCGGTTAATGCCGTCAGACGTAGGGGCATTCCCGAAGGTGGCGCAAGCCAGGACGTTCGGAAATAGCTTGCACATCACGTCGCCGGCATCACCACCTTTGCCCCCTGCGCCACCAGCTCCACCGGCACCGCCCGCGCCACCAGCACCCCCCGCGCCGCCTTGACCCTCACTGCCCCCCGGCTGCCCGCCCTGGCCACCAGAGCCGCCGCCGCCACCGCCGCCGCCCTCTCCGCTTGAGCCTCCACCAGAGCCGCCAGAGCCACGATAACCACCGCCAT